>JAGLOO010000039.1 GCA_023138875.1 Bacteroidales bacterium | reverse complement strand
TAACCAAAATCAGGCCCTTTGTCAAAAATATCGGCCAAAAGGTTGTTTGCAAGGCGGCTTGCACCAATTCTGAACCTCTCAGAATTCAACCAGCCTTCACCCAGCATCTCTTTTACAATGGCATAATACAATAGTGCTGTTTGGGTATCGGAAATTCCTCCGGCCGGTTTGATCCCAATTTTCCTGCCGGTACGATTGTAATAGTCCCGAATGGCCCCACACATAATCAGCATTGCCTCCGGAGTTGCTCCGGGAGAAACCTTGCCCGTAGATGTTTTAATGAAATCAGCTCCAGCACCTATGGCCAGCAGAGAGGCTTTCCGAATGAGTGAATAATCACGGAGGCTTCCGGTTTCAAGGATCACTTTGAGATGAACCGGACCAATCCGTTGTTTGATAATCTGGATCTCATATTCCACATACTCCAGATCATCCATCAGGAACTTACCCACGGGCAACACAATATCGATCTCTTCGGCTCCCAGTCCGATGGCCTGCTCAATTTCCATTACTTTGATATTTGTATAGGTCTGGGATGAGGGAAAACCTCCACCCACCGATGCAATGCTTACAAGCGGATTATCAAGTTTTTCTTTGACCACAGAAACCATCTCGGGGTATACGCAGACAGCGGCTACCCCCGGCATGGAAGGATAAGCTTCACCGAGCATATTCACCCTTTCACACAGCCGAGAAATATTTTCAATATTGTCCCGTTCACTGAGTGTGGTAAGGTCGATCAGGCTGAAGATCTTTTTCAACAGTTCTTTATCTTCTGTTGAGGGCAGACCCTCTTTGATCTGTCCTAATTGCTTTTCAACCTCTTCCGCATCTACGGTCAGGTTAAAATCGGATAGGATTTTCATGGTCCGGAAGTTGGATACCTCAATTTATCATTTTGTTGATGACGATCAAAATCCCCGGAGGTTTTTTCTCGATTTATTTTTCAAGGTCAGCTTCCCGGCCGGTCCCGGTCTGGTCATTATTCCCTGTTTTTTGTGTCAATCATAATGGTAACCGGGCCATCATTGGTAAGGTTGATCTGCATATAAGCCCCGAACTGGCCTGTAACCACATGTTGATCCAGGTCTTTCTCCATCTGTTTAATAAAGTTCTCATAGATGGGAATGGCAATTTCGGGCTGAGCAGCTTTGATGTAGGAGGGCCGGTTGCCTTTCTTTGTACTGGCATGGAGGGTAAACTGACTGACGATCATTACCTCTCCCTGCATATCCAACACCGAAAGGTTCATCACCTGGTCTGGGTCAGTAAAAATCCTTAACCTGCAGATCTTCCCGCTCAGCCATTCAATGTCCTGGTTCCCATCACACTCTTCAATTCCGAGGAGTATCACAAGGCCCATCCCAATTTGTTTTATTGTCTCCCGGTTAATAGTTAATTGTGCATCCGATACCCTTTGAATAATGGCCCTCATGAAAGATTATCGTTTACCAGCCTGAACAATGCCACCCTGTTGATGGGTTTTGAAATATAATCATTAAAACCAGCTTTCAGGCATTTGTGACGGTCGTTATTCAGGGTATAGGCTGTCTGGGCAATGATGGGTATTTCCGGGTAGCGGGTTTTAATAATCCGCATGGCCTGGTAACCATCCATCACAGGCATGTTGAGATCCATAAGGACCAGGTCGATCTCCCCCCGGTGTTCGGCAATGATATCAACTGCTTCCTTTCCATTCTTTGCGCGAATGATTCGGGCTGCAGTTTTTTTAAATATTGTTTTCAGGTAGAAGAAACACACCTCTTCATCTTCTGTGATCAGAAGTACCCGGTTGTCCCATTGATATGGATCGTTCTCTATGGTTGAAGACAAGGTGGTGGAATCAGGTTTTTCCATAGCGCCGGTTTTTAATCTAACGTATTGAACCCTACTAAATAACCGTAAAAATCAATGAGGGTGACGCATAGTTTTTAACAATTTGGTAAACGGATGTTCAGCAGACATCAATCTCTAAAAACTCCATTTGAACCGGAGAAATCCGAATGTATTTTTTTCCCTGAAACTACTTCCATTGGGGTTTTTGAACTCGGCCGTGAAGTGCTGAACGATCAGGGAAAGATCAAAATTGTTATTTAGTGACAGATCGATGGAGGGTCCCAGGTAGAACCCTTTCCAGGCGGGATAGTAGATGGAAGCGAATCCACCGTTGAACAGTGGAGTAAATGGGTAAGAGAGGTTTGTGAAAAGCGACCATTCGGTAAACGCAAGGTTTTTTACATCCAGGGTCCCGGAATAAAACTGTAGGAAACTATATACATCAAGGTCCTTTGCAAAGGCCGAATACAATCCTTCAACCTGAATCCAGAGTGAATTCGAAAAAGTATAATCAAACCCTACCGATGCCATGAAATAACCGGTGGTATCCTTGAAGTGGTCCAGGTCCCTGAAATAGCTCATTTCTCCCCTGAAAGCGGTCGGGCCCAGGTTCCCGCTCCATCCGGTGCCCAGGAAGAGATCCTCCTCCTGGTAAATTCCACCAAGCAACTGCACATCAAATCCATACGTATTGAACCTGAAGTACCCTGCAGCTGTGATGCGATCCGCACTGTCTATTTTCGCAGCCAGTTCAATGGCGGATGCATGGCCGGTATAGTATTGAATACGCAATGCATCACTTCCTGGTCGTTCAGGGTAGTCCACTTCAAAATAGGAATAGGTATTGAAAATATCATTTGGATTCCACACAAAGGTCTGTCCCCAGTTGATCCGTTGTCTGCCGGCCTTTATCTCAAGGTTTCCAAAGGAAAATTGCAGCCATAACCTGTCCACTGCAGAAGTGAGTACATATCCGGCACTGTCCCCCAGGGTTCCGTCTGTGGCAAAAGCGAGGTCAAGCCATCCCTGATCGCTATCAAGCCCTTCCGCATATCCGGGAAACTTTCGGATGGTATTCCCCATGATGACCCTGCTCCTTACCTGGAGGCTCCCCGATAACCAATCGAAAGGATAAACCTGGAGGTTGAGGCGGTTGTGCAGGCTGTTTTCCCAGAGCCACTGGTCGGGGATGTTGTACACGGTTTGCATATCAGAAATATATCCGTTCAGGGTTACTTTCTCTTGGGAGTGAATGCCATTCAGCCACAGAAAGAATAAGCATATGAGGGTGAGAAAACGTTTACCCATGGTCCTATACTTTTTTCCTTTCGTCTGAAATAACCTTACCGTCTTCAATGGTGATCACCCTCCTGGCTTTCTTAACCACCCTGGCATCGTGGGTAGAGAAAATGAAAGTAATGCCCTCCTCTTTGTTCAGCTGTTCCATAATATCCAGCAATGTTTCGGTGGATTTGGAATCCAGGTTGGCGGTGGGCTCATCCGCCAGTACAAATTTGGGTTTGGATGCCAGTGCCCTGGCCACAGCAACGCGCTGTTGTTGTCCTCCGGAAAGCTTGGAAGGCCTGCTGTTCACCCGGTCTTCAAGACCTACTGCCTTTAGCAGTTCGAAGGTACGCTCGTCCCGCTCCTTTTTGTTCCATTTCTGCAGATTCATGATAAATTCCACATTTTCTTTGGCTGTGAGCACCGGGATCAGGTTGTATGACTGGAACACGAAGCCGATGTTACGCATCCTGAAATCGATGAGGCTTGAGGATTTGAGTTCGGCCAGGTTGGTACTGTCTACCATGATCTTTCCTTCTGTAGGTTTGTCCAGTCCCCCGATCATATTCAGAAGGGTGGTTTTACCGGATCCTGAAGGACCCACAATGGCTGCAAATTCTCCTTTTTCAAAATCAAGCGTGATTCCATTTACCGCATGAACCCTAACCTCAGAGCTGTTATATATCTTATGTACGTTGTTGATCTCTAATACTTTCATGGCTGTTAATTTATTTATCAATGTAAGGTTGTTATTCAGTTCTTAATGCTTCTGCGGGGTCCAGCTTTAGTGCTTTTAGTGCAGGGTAAATGGAGGACAGGATGCCTGTGATAATAATCAAGATGGTTACCATGATGAAAAAGGCCGGTGTGATCACCGGATAGATGTGGGCCGAATATCCCATGGCTTCAAATCCTTCCTCATAACTTTGAAAATTTATTCCTTTGGTGGCAGTAAAAGTGATCAAAAGACGGCTTACCACCATTCCCACCACTCCTCCAAACAGGGAAAGGAAGATAGATTCCAGCATAATCATGCTAAAGACCCTTTTCTTATTCATACCGATGGCTGTAAGCATACCCAGCTCCTTGGTCCTTTCCAGTACCACCATCAGCATGGTGTTGACAATGCCAAAGGCCAGTGCTGCCAGGATGATGACCATTAATATGGCATAAAACTTCTGGACCATATCGGTCATCATAGCCAGGTCGGGCTGGATCTCCTTCCAGTTCATCACCTCAAGGCCGGGGAGGGAATTGGACAGGGCTTCGGTGACAGGTCCGGTATTTTCAATGTCTTCTAATTTGATGACCAGCTGATGGATCTCGTTTTCGACAAAACCGGTAAGATTCATCAGGTCCTGGTTCCTGACAAAAACCTGTCCCATTTCGTACATGTTGTTTTTCACATCGAAGATTCCGGCAATTCTGAAAACTGCTCCGGTTTGTATCTGGTCCCTGTCAAGGAAGGTAAGGGTCATTTTTGAACGTTCCCTGAAGGACCAGGCCGTTTCCCTGATCCTTTTTCCATACTCATGCTGCTCTTTAAGGGTCAACACGCTTTTCATCTCTTTCTTGAAAGCCTTCTCGCTCTTGAACCTGTATCCCATATAGGGAGTCAGTTTTTCCAGGACAGTTTCAGGTAATTCTTTTCCGGCCAGACTTTCGATCACGGATTCATCGACGCGATAACGGATGATGTTAAGCTCCTTGGCCAGGTCCTGCCCGATGTAAACCAGGTTATGCCTGCTTTCTGTATCGAAGAAATCACCAGTTTCCGGAAGGGTGGTTTCATAAAGCCTGAATACCTCTTTCTCTGCGGCCGGATCAATGCCCATGATCTGTACTCCTGTGCTTTTGGTGGCAGTGTTGGCCATTCCGGTGATGACCACCCGCGGCGCTATTGCTTTAACACCGGGTGTTTTATTCACCGCTTGCAGTACCCTGTTAATATCAGGGATGGTAAGCTGCACGTCATAGTTGTCACGGAATGCAGGATCGTTGATGTGTATGTGGGCAATTTCTTCATTGATTGCCGCATCCACCCGCTGTTCAATGGCGCCGTTCATAACGGCCACTGAAAATATACCACCGAATATGCCAATGGTCACGGAAATGATCACCACCAGGCTGCGGACCTTGTTTCGCCATACGTTTTTCCAGGCTGTTTTCCAGATCATGTCTATAGTATTATTATGCTTTAAGAGCGTTAACCACTTTTAATCCAAATATTTTACTCACCGGATAGCCAATGGCAATCATTACCATCAGGGCTACGATGAACATCTGCCAGAGAAAATAGAGATCAATGCCCTGAAATACCATCATGGGTTCCATTCCATAGTCATCAAACATCTTGGCGAACTCTCCTTTAAAAATGATGGGATGGGCAACGCCATATAGGATGGCTGGTATGGCTACCGCACAACCGGCCAGGATACCCAGGAATCCTACATAAAGCATCTCAATGGTAATGATGGATGCCAGCTTCCGTTTCTGCATTCCGATGGCCACCAATACACCAAATTCCCG
>JAGLOO010000038.1 GCA_023138875.1 Bacteroidales bacterium | reverse complement strand
ACCCGTTGATTTTCAGGAATGATCTCACTGATCCTTTCAACGGTCTCCATAATGGCCTTATCCTCGTTATTATTCACATGAAGTGCTAGTGATGTGAGGTTACCTTCTGCATTGAACAAATCCTGGCAGATATCCAGGGGAAGGTAAACGATCTTGTTATCAATGTTCGGCAATGGCAGTTTGACAATACCTTTGATCTCATATTTCCCCACAGCCGTGGTGGCATGGTATCCCTGACTGATCAGTACAATCGTATCGCCGATCCCCAGCTGGAGGTATTTGGACAATCGGTCTCCCAACCAGACACCCGGCTCTCCGGCCAGGATATGCCCGTTTTCGAATTTAGAATGTCGTTCAATAGCAGGCATAACGTCATGAGCTTCTTTGTCGGGGATCCCCAGGTCCAGTTGAAGCCTGGAGGCGCTGGTATAGGAATTGTTCTCTAAGAGACCGGTGAGCTCCTTTACCTTTTGGGGGATGTTCGGATCTCCCTGGATCCTGTCGATGGTTTCCGGGGTCAGCCTGTATTTCACCATTTTGTCGGTGATCTTTGAAAGATAGTTCTCCTTTTCTGGATCAATACCCATCACAAGGACTCCCTTGGTTTGCGGACCGTTGGAAGCAAGGGCAAATGATTCAAAGCGGGGAACAGTGGCCAACACATTTTCATCTTCACGGATTTGCTGATCCAGGACAGGATCAAAATGAAAGGTATTGTCAACAATCTTCTCATCCCAGAAGTCCTGATGTTGCACCTGGACATATCCGGTGTAGGATTCAATGGCATTCCGGAACATCTTATCGTAGGAACCCAGCTGAAGGGACCTGAAAAAGAGGGCGAAGATAACGGCGAAAAAGATAGATGCCGAGGTAATCAGTGTACGTCGTCTGTTCCTCCATAGGTTTCGCCAGGCAATCATTAAATTCCTCATAGCAAAAGTATTAGCGGACCCTTTTCATATTCTGTTGTGAAAAGAAGCTGTCGTTGATGGGTTTATTGAATATTATTTCCTTGATTTCCACGATGGTTTTATGGCCCTCTTCTTCGGCGGGGATCAGCTCCAGCCGGGTGGGTATTAAACGGCCATCCATGCTTTTTATATCCAGACCAAGTTCGGTTCGTATGAGATAACCATCTTCGTCATACAGTTCAGATTTCAGGAAGAGGAAGTCTTTCTTATCGATCCACCGGATCTGGTGGCCCCAGATCACGGCAGCCTCCTCTTTTGCAACCATCTTTATCTTATAACAGGTTCGTCCATCCACCATCTCTTCCCCGCTAATCTCATGATCATAATCATTTACAACGGAAGATTCCTTCAGGATATCGTCATTGGTATAGTCCGATCCCATCCAGCCCTGTGACATCATGGAAGGCGGAAGCTTGATCAACCTGCTGATGGTTGGATTCCAGTTCCACATTTCATTTTTACGCTTCAGGAAAGTTTGGCCTTTATCCCTGGCAGGGGCAGTGATCAGGGTGAGCGAATAGTCCCTGCCACTGGTCCAGCTCTTGAATTCAACGGTACGTTCCCAGGTAGGCCTTACGATGGTCATGGCCATCAGGCTATTGCTGGTTTTTTCTCCATTGAATCTATCGTCGGCTTTCCTGATAATATCCTTTGGCGTTATCTCCTGGCCCATACCCAAAGTGAAAATCCCTGTGAAAAAAAGGGTACATAGCGTGGCCATCGTTGGTTTCATTATTTGATTCATAATTGATTTAGTTACTATTTGTACATATCGATGATCCTGTTTTCATATTTCTGAAGCATTTCATCGGGGATTTGCATGGTCGGGTATGCATAAATCAACAGGACTCCAAACCCTTCAATTAGTGCTGAAAGTGTAAGGACTTCCAGGTACGGGTCTTCAAATCCTTTCTTCTCGAAATACTCCAAAAGCATGGTGGTGAACTGCTCCATATATTTGAAGACCGGCTTATCTATCAGCAACTCTCTTACACCGGGCTGAAGTATCACACTGATGAAGAGGATCCAGTATTCCTGGTGGTTACGCATTGCAGCAAACACTTTCCTGATGAAAACGACCAGTTCATCAGATTCCAGAATCCCATCGTGATCGGGATCGAACAGATCCATGATATCGTTCATCCCATGTTCAATGATCGCGGCAAGCAACGCTTCCTTGCTTTCAAAGTAGTTGTACATCAGCCCTTTTGAGATCCCTGCATGGCTCGCTAATTTTGATATTGAACAGTGTCCATACCCTTCTGTAGCAAACATCTTTAGCGCGGCTTCCATGATCTGTTGCCTGCGGGATTCACGCATCTCTTCAAATTGCTTCTGTGTTCTTGGTGACATAATTAATGACTGAACGTTTAGTCAAAGATAAATGATTCGAAATCAAAAAGTCAAGTCTTTTTTAATTTATTTTGTTTTTCAGTGTAACTTTCAATCAAAATCATCGTCCTATAAGCGCTAACCATTCTGGTTCAATGACGGTAGAGGAGTACAACAAGGCAGTAGATACATATGCCGACAATCTGTACAGGTTTGTTTTGAAAAACCTGAAGGATGAGCATATGGCTCGGGACATCATCCAGGACACCTATGAAAAACTGTGGGTGAAACTCGAAGATGTATCGGCATTAAAAGTGAAATCGTACCTCTTTACCTCAGCCTATCATGCCATGATCGACTATATCAGGAAAGAAAAAAGATATTCAGATGTGGATCTGGTTTCGGTGAATGAACCGTCTCATACCAGGCAGTATTCGGATCTTGGAGAGGTGTTGGAGAGGGCAGTTGAAAACCTGCCGGATGACCAGAAGGCTGTGGTGATGTTAAGGGATTATGAAGGATATTCATACAGAGAAATAGCGGAAATATCAGGTTTATCAGAATCCCAGGTGAAGGTATACATCTACAGGGCCAGGGTCTATTTGAAGAACTTCATCGGAAGCATGGAACAGGTAATATAAGCATGGATATTAACAGAAATAACTACGAGGCGTATCTCCTTGACCTGCTTGAAGGCAGGTTAACCGTTGAAGATCAGCAGGCGGTCGGTGATTTTCTGTTATTGAATCCGGATTGTACGGAGGGATTGGCTGCAATGGAACCCTGGATACTGGAAAAATATAAGATACCCTTTCCAGGCAGGGAACAGTTAAAAAAGGAATTTCCAAATGCTGCGTCGATGCTCACGGAAACAAATTTTGATCTTTTTTCCGTTGCCAGGCTTGAGGGCGACCTGACCGGCAGGCAGGAAAAAGACCATGAATCCATGGTGACGAAGGATGGAGATAAAAACCGGGAATGGATGGACTGGCAGAAGACAAAGCTAATGGCTGCCCCCGTTGCCTTCACCGGAAAAGATCAGTTAAAGAAAAAGAAAGGTCTCAACAGAAGGGTGATATGGCTGAGTGTTGTTTCATCAGCTGCTGTTATCACTCTGCTCGTCACCCTGTTAAGGATCGATACAGCTGTCCAGGAACCGGCCCTGGTTGAGAAGGCATCAACCATTCAGCCTGCCGAAACGGACCAATCCGTATTGGAGGAAAAAGTGATACTGGCAGATTACCCGGTTTATCTTTCAATTAAGAAAAATCCCGATCCTCCGGAATTGACGGGGATAAAAAATGGCGCCGGAGAAACCTCAGAGAAGGCTGATACAGTCAGCCAGGTGCGTCAGCAGCATACTCAGCCCCGGCCGGTGCGGATAGCCGGCACTGCTCACAGCGCCACAGGGTTCATAAATAGCGGCAGGTATGATCAGATCAGGCCCATTGAAATTCCACCGGCTTCCATACACATGTCCAGTTTTTCTTTTTCTCAGCTGGCAGACTTGGACCTGCAGGAATTGTTTGATGATTACACCGAAGAAAATGAAATTTCCATCTGGAACATTGCCAATGCTGGAATCAGGGGCATCAACAGGGTAACCGGGGCCGATTTGTCTCTCCTGGCCTCCAGGAATGAAGAGGGTGACGTATCGGGAATCCGGTTTAAATCCAGGAGATTTTCATTGTCAACTCCCATTGAAGGATCGGAATAATCTGCCAGCATGCAACCTCTCCAAAATGATGTTGTCTTTATAGAGGAAATTTAAATACAATATCATGAAAAAAGCGACTTTCTTACTGGTTATCCTGACTGTCACATTTGCTGCATTTTCCCAGGATAAGGAGTACCAGACGATTTTTGACAATAAGGAACTTCGAATCTCCGGTATGGGAGGTCCGTTTATGCAATTTACAGGGGTTGCGGGAGAATTTGCTCATATGATGGGTGGTGGTGGTGGTGTCCTGCTGAATGATTTTTTCTTTGGTGGTTACGGGCTTGGGCTCACCAATGCGATTCCGGATTATGTAAACAACAATACCAATAATCGGCTGAGCCTCGGTCATGGAGGTTTCTGGCTAGGATATACCCTTTTCGGGGAGAAGCCCATTCATGTCAGTATTTCCACATTGATCGGTTGGGGTGAATTCGGGATCACGCAATACGAAGGATATTATCCATTTATCCGGGATAAAATTTTTACACTGGCTCCAACCGTTGAGGTGGAGTTGAACCTGACCAGGTATTTCAGGATCGGGGCAGGTGCTTCCTATAACCTTTTTACAGGTGTTGATGAGCACCTGCATGGTTATAAGTCCGGTGATCTGTCAGGCCCTGGTGGTTTCCTCAGTTTTAAGTTTGGCTGGTTTTAACAGGTTCCTACATATTTTCCTCCCATCTTCGGGAATTATTTTTGAAGGCCGTCCATTAAGTGGCGGCCTTTGAAAATTGATTACATTTGGATGAAACTTGAAATTGTTGGAAAAAGGGACGGTCATAAAATCCACCGGGAGCTGGTATACGGTCAGGATTCAGGACAACCTTACAGTGCGTTGCAGCATCAAAGGGAAATTCAGGATAAAAGGGATCAGGGCCACCAACCCGGTAGCCGTGGGTGATCATGTAGAGTTTGAATGGTCGGAAGACAAAAAAACAGGGATCATCACCTCCATCGGGGAACGCACAAACTACATCATTCGTAAATCCTCGAAACTGTCGAAGGAGTACCAACTGTTGGCCTGCAATGTGGATGTGGCCTGGCTCATGGTTAGCATGATCCTTCCCAGAACACTTACTGCATTTATCGACCGTTTCCTGGTTTCTACTGAAGCATACAGGATACCTGTGATCATATTGTTCAATAAGACAGATCTTTATGGCGATAATGAAGTATTAGAGATGCAGGACTTATGGTCTGTATACACAAAGATCGGTTACAAGTGCATGAAACTCTCTCTTCAAACAAAGGATGGTATTGAAGAGGTGAGGCATGAGATGAAGGGTAAGGTGAACGTCATTGCAGGCAATTCCGGGGTGGGGAAGTCCACCTTGATTACCGTTCTCGATCCAACCATTCGATTGAAGATTGACACCATTTCTGATTTTCATCAGACAGGAAAGCACACCACCACTTTTTCAGAAATGTTTGAGCTTGCTTCCGGAATTCAGGTCATTGATACGCCTGGCATACGAGGGTTCGGAACCATAGATATCGACAAATCCGAATTGTTCCATTTTTTCCCGGAGATCTTCAGGGCCAGTAAGCAGTGCAGGTATCACAACTGTATGCATCTGAACGAGCCGGACTGTGGCGTGAAGTATGAGGTTGGAAAGGGTATCATCAGCGAATCCAGGTATCTGAACTATCTAATGATGATGGATGAGGAAGGTGGTAAATATCGATAGTTTTTTGCAAGCAAGTGGAAAATAGTTCATAAGTTTATAATCTGACAATCTGGCCTGTTGATGAGCAGAAGCAACTTCATATCCGGACTTATACTATTCATCATGCTTGCGCTGAATGGAATAACCATCTTCAACATCAACAAACGCAATATTATTTTTCTCAATGAAACGATCCTGTCACAATCCCAACGCTGTGGTGAGTATATGGAGACCACGTTGTTACAGTTTTCCAGCGACATCAACTATGAACTGAACATGTACAATTACTCCGAGATTTTCGGAGACCCTGCAAAGTTCCGGGAAGCTACCCAAAGTCTACGCCTTTTCTATACGAAATACCGCGATTTGATTACCAACATTTCGGTGTACGATAACAAGAAGAATTTCTATGCACTATACCTTGAGGCGGAAGATAATTTTAGAAAATCGGACCGGTTTGTTGTGGATAGTTTTCCAACGAAAACCCAGAAAAGACTCTACCCACGCAACAGGGTGGAGCAACAGGGCAGCATCCTGAAGTATTATTATCCTTACTTCGGTCAGGATGTGGTCAAAGGCAATGTAATGGTCGAAGTGGATATCGAGCGATTTGCAAAAGAGATTTTTCACTTATATCCTGTTGGGAAGACGGTACACTGGCAGTGGATTCTTGGTGTCGATGGAACCATCATCCTTCATAATTTCCCCAACGATTCATTTCATATCGAGCACCTGGAAATACTGGTTGACAGTGTTGGTGCTGAAGCTACAGGTATCCTGACGCATACCTGTATTAATGGGAAAGGCACAAGACATAAGGTTTATACCGCCTATTATCCATTGAGTATTTACTCCAGGAAAATGGGGATCATGTTTTCTGTGAGTCGAAACGAATTTTCCAATTTCATCCTTCACCGGAGTCTGCTGGTAGCGATTTTCTCACAGCTGCTGGTAACGGGATTGGTGATCTATCTGCTTATTTCGCTGAGTATACAGAAGAAGAAAGAACGACGTTTGAAGCTCTCAGAGATCGTGTTCAGACAGATCATCGAACACTTCCCCATGGGGATCATGATCATTGATGAAATGAACATCATCCGCAACATCAACAGTGCGGCACAGAAGATGTTGTTTCTGGGAAAAACGGATAACCTGGTGGGGAAAGATTTCAGTAAGCAATTCCTCATTTCAAACAGGTACTTGCTCAGTGACGGGCCCAGTCCTTTTCGGGATGATTCTCATTACCTCTATTATGAGAAAGACGGGATTGAAACGGTCATTTACAGATCGGAGAAAGTCACCTCCATCGGAGGAGAAGAATTGAAACTGATTGCATTGATCGATGTTTCCTCTCTGGAGAAATCAAGAAAGGTTGAGGTAGCCGCCAACAAAGCAAAATCGGATTTCCTGGCAGCCATGAGCCATGAGATCCGTACACCCATGAACGGGATATTGGGAATGGTCAACAACGTGCTTGAACAGAAAACAAGTAAAGAACTGAAGGGTAAAATCGAGGTAATCAAACGTTCTGCAGACCTTTTAATGACCATTATCAATGACATTCTGGACTTTTCAAAAATTGAAGCTGGCCGCATGATGCTTGAAGAGATCCCGTTCATCCTTTTCGATGAGCTGGAACTGGTGGGTGAATTGTTCAGACCGCTTGCCGAGGAAAAGGAGCTGGAACTGACCATTGATCTTAAAGAGGATGTTCCGAACAAGCTTATTGGAGATCCGTTCAGGTTACGTCAGGTCATTACAAACCTGGTGAGTAACGCAATCAAGTTTACCGAGAAAGGCAGTATTGTGATCGGGGCAGCCCTCATGGATTCCTATAAAAGTCAGGTCAATATTCTATTCAGCGTGGAGGATACAGGTATCGGGATACCCCAGGACCGGATCAAAGAGATCTTTGGAAGCTATACACAGGCCAGGGGATCGGTTACCCGTAAATTTGGAGGAACCGGACTGGGCACAACCATTGCGAAACAGCTTGTTGAACTTATGCATGGAGAGATCTGGGTGGAAAGTCCATCAACCATCTCCATGGAGGAGAAATTTCCAGGTTCAAAATTCAGCTTCACAATTGATGCTTATTCCAACGAACGTATCCCAAAAACTTTCAACTTCGAACATATTTCCAGGTTAGGTGAGATCAGCGCCCTGATCCTTACCAAAGAATCGAATCCCTCCAAGAATACCATGGCCAGGATGCTGGGTAACTTTGGACTGAATGTGGTGACTAAAATATATCAGGACAGTTCGGTCGACAGTGTGATCCATCACCTGCAAGTGAAAAAGGACAATTACCATCTGATTGTATTGGTGGATAAGAACCAGCTTGATGGATTTGCCATTGCCCAGGAAATGCAGAATAGAAACCTGACCAATCACTTTCCCATTGTACTGGTGAGTTCCAATGATAAGTCGGGGAATTATAAAATCTGCCGGAAACTGGGAATCGATTATTATCTCATTGAACCCTTTGAAACCAAAGAAGTATTTGATATTTTATCAGATAATTATCCGGGTATAGAGGATCGTAAGAGCCTGGAACCAATGCTCAATGCCTTGCCTTCGGAGCTTTCAATCCTGATTGCTGAGGATAATCTGATCAATCAAAAGGTGGCCCAATCAATCTTCAAGAACATTGGATACGAAATTGATATTGCCAAGAATGGCCGTGAAGCTGTGGAGTTCGTGGAAAAGAGCAAATATGATGTGGTTTTCATGGACCTTCTGATGCCGGAAACAGATGGTTACCAGGCCACTGAAGAGATCCGTAAAGCAGGCCACACCCTTCCCATTATTGCCATGTCGGCCGATGAGGATGGTGTAACCAGGGCAGCGGCCTTTAAAGCCGGCATGAATGATTATGTGATGAAACCGGCCAGGGTGGAAAACATTAAGCAGCTGCTCATCAAACTATTTTCAACAAACATTTAGAACAATGCGATCACACGAATTGGACTACAAGATCCTTGGAGACGATATCCAGCTTGTAGAAATTGGGCTTGATCCGATGGAAACGGTTATTGCCGAAGCAGGATCGATGATGTATATGGACAACGAGATCCGTTTTGACACAAAAATGGGTGATGGTTCGGATCCCAACCAGGGCCTGATGGGAAAGCTTCTTTCTGCAGGGACCCGGGTACTAACAGGCGAATCGTTATTTGTTACACACTTTACCAATCATGGACCGGAAAAGCAAAAGGTAGCTTTTGCAGCTCCCTATCCGGGGAAAATTATTGCAGTGGACCTTGCGCACCTTGGCGGATCCATCATTGTGCAGAAAGATGGATTCCTGTGTGCCGCCAAAGGAACAAAGATCTCAATCACACTCAACCGGAGAATCGGTAGCGGGCTGGTAGGAGGAGAGGGTTTTATCCTTCAAAAGCTGGAAGGTGATGGCAAAACTTTTATGCATGCGGGAGGAACGGTTATTGAAAGAAAACTGAACAACGAGACCCTGAAGATCGATACAGGTTGCGTGGTGGCATATACCCCGGGTATAGACTTCAATATTGAAACCTCGGGCAATCTCCGGTCCATGATATTTGGAGGTGAAGGTATATTCCTGGCCACACTCCGTGGAACCGGTACCGTTTGGCTCCAATCCATGCCCATCCGGAAACTGATCCAGGCCATTTCTCCCTATGGCAGAAATATAAGGAAAGAGGGCAGTTCTCTCCTTGGCAACTTCTTTGAACGGTAACAGACCATTAAAGCACCAGGATGGCTGATTTGATACAGATAGAACAATTTATTACGCTGTCAGCCTCTCATCCTGTTATTGACGTCCGTTCTCCCTCGGAGTTTATCCAGGGACATATTCCGGGCGCCATGAACATTCCCCTTTTTGATGATCAGGAGAGGAAAGTAGTTGGCACTACCTACAAGCAGATCAATAAAGAAGCCGCCATGTACACCGGACTGGAGTTTGCAGGGAAAAAACTGGTTGAACTGGCCAAAGAAGGAGAGAAAATGGCTGGAAAGAACAGGACCCTGCTGGTACATTGCTGGAGGGGGGGAATGCGCAGCAAAAGCATGGTCTGGCTTTTTGAAACCCTGGGCCTGACCTGTTATTTGCTTGAAGGTGGTTATAAGTCTTACAGGCATTACGTACACAGTGAACTGTCCCTCCCGGTGCATCTGAATGTGATTGGCGGACGAACCGGCAGTGGGAAGACCGATATTTTGCATTACCTGGAACAGGCCGGAGAACAGGTGATTGACCTGGAAGGGCTTGCCCATCATAAGGGTTCTGCATTTGGAGCACTGGGAGAATCCCAACAGCCCACTACGGAACAATTTGAGAATGATCTGTACAGGGAGTTATCGGACCTGGACCGGAGCAGGAAGATCTGGATCGAGGATGAGAGCAGAAACGTAGGAAGATGCGTGATTCCGGGTGGTTTCTATTCCAGGCTGCGGGAAAGCGATATTATTTTTCTTGATATTCCCAGGGAGAAGAGGGCACATCACCTGGTAAAACATTATGCTGAGTATGACAGCGAAGCATTAAAAGGATGTGTGTTGAGGATCGAGAAAAAACTTGGAGGTGACCGGACCAGGGATGCCCTTGAGTCCATTGACAGGGAGGACTTTTTCAATACGGCCATGATTACCCTCCATTATTATGATAAGGCTTACATGTATTCCCTGGAAAAGAATCATAAGCAACATATTGTTATCCATTCCGATTATGTTGATCCGGCGACCAATGCCGGACTCCTTCGGAAGTATTTTCAAAAATGAGAAAGAGAAAGGATTATGAACTGTTGGCGCCTGCCGGAAGCTATGAATCATTGGCCGCTGCTGCCCAGGGAGGTGCCGATGCTATCTATTTTGGCATCGAACAGCTCAACATGCGTTCCCGGTCTTCAGCAAATTTCACTGCGGAGGACCTACCGCAGATTGTGTCCCGGGCAGCTGAACAGGGAATGAATGCCTACCTCACAGTTAATACGGTAGTCTATAACCACGAGCTTATCCAGATGAGAAAGATCGTGGATCTTGCTGCAAAGCATGGTGTATCGGCCATTATCGCATCGGACCAATCGGTACTGCAGTACTGTAACAGCGTAGGTGTCAGGGTACACCTGTCCACACAATTGAATATCAGCAACATTGACACGCTGAAGTTTTATGCAAATTTCGCGGATGTGGTTGTCCTGGCCAGGGAGCTGGATCTTCAACAGGTCAGGGAGATTGCCGGCGGTATTGCCCTGGAAGAGATCAGGGGCCCATCAGGTGAGCTGATCAAGATTGAGATGTTTGTCCACGGGGCACTCTGCATGGCCATTTCTGGCAAGTGTTACCTGAGTCTTCACGAACATAACCATTCGGCAAACAGGGGCGACTGTTTCCAGGTCTGCCGTCGCGGATATACGGTTACAGATAAAGAGCGGGAAGTAGAGCTTGACATTGACAATGAATATATCATGTCGCCCAAAGACTTGAAAACCATTCATTTTCTGAATAAGCTGCTGGATGCCGGGGTAAGGGTCCTGAAAATTGAAGGCAGGGCAAGATCGGCCGAGTATGTAAAGACTGTCACCACCTGCTACGATGAAGCGATCCATGCCTGGGTGGATGGAACTTTTACAAGAGAAAGGATCGAGGATTGGGGTGACCGTTTAAGCACTGTTTTTAACCGTGGTTTCTGGGATGGTTATTACCTTGGACAGAGACTCGGCGAGTGGAGCGAAGCATATGGCTCAAAGGCTACCCGGAAAAAGATGTACGTGGGAAAAGGAACCAATTATTTTGACCGCATCGGGGTAGCAGAGGTCCTCATCGAAACCGGAAGCCTGGATGTGGGAGATGAGATCCTGATCATCGGACCCACTACCGGGGTAATTGAAATATCAGTTAAGGAGCTGAGGGTAAATGAATTAAACTGCAATACTGCCAGTAAAGGTGAAAGGTGTTCTTTCCCGGTGGACCAGGTAGTCCGACGGTCCGATAAAGTGTTTAAGCTGGTACCCCGTTCATGATATTCCTGGGAGAATCCCCTATTTCTTCAGAATGATTCGGATTATAGTGGATACTCGCTGATCGGAGGAGAACACAAAGATCTTTCCATGATGGTAAGATTCAATGATCCGTTTGGATAACGAAAGGCCCAGCCCCCAGCCCCTCTTTTTGGTGGTGTACCCTGGTTTGAATATGGTTCTGAAGCGGGATTTGGAGATCCCTTTTCCCGAGTCCTCTACATCGATGATGATGTTGTTTTCAGTCTCCACAGCATGAAGTATAATTCTTCCGTTGCCTTTTATAGCATCGATGGCGTTTTTGCAAAGGTTCTCAATCACCCATTCAAAAAGGGTTTCATTCAACCTGGCATGGATCGGATTTTCTGGTATATCCAGCAGATATTCTATACTTTTCGGACTCCTGTTCTGAATATATTCAAGGCTGCTGGAGAGTATGCTGGTCAGGTCCGCTTTTTTCAGTGTGGGTTTCGATCCGATCTTGGAGAACCGGTCGGTGATCTTTTCAAGCCTGGAGGCATCTTTTTGCATTTCCCTGACCATGCCGGGATCCAGCTTCGATTGTTTGAGCAACTCCATCCAGCCCATTAAGGATGAAATGGGAGTGCCCAGTTGATGTGCGGTTTCTTTGGACATACCAGTCCACACTTCATTTTGTTCCGCCTTCCTGGAAACACTGAAGGCGATGTAGGAGACCAAAATGAACAGCACGATCACTCCCAGTTGTACATATGGAAAGAAAATTAATGTCCTGAGAAGGATGGAATCCCGGTAAAAGATATACTGGAATTCATCATTGCCCAGGGTTATGACAAGCGAGTCATTTTCAACCCTGGCGTGTTCAAGTTGTTTTTTAAGATAGGCCGGATCATCCACTTTCAATGAATCCAGGTTCTTATGGTATAAGATGCCACCTTCAGAATCTGTAAGGATAACCGGGATATGCGTATTGCTTTCAATGACGGAAAAGGGGAATGCCAGGTCGGTTTCAAAACCTGCTGAAATCACGATGCGATTGGCTTCAGCCCATATCTCCACCTTCTGCCTTTCGGTGGTCTCGATATCGCTTACCAGTCTGTTTGTGTAGAAGAGCGATCCAGCCCCGATCAGGATAGCTGTCATTAACAGGATCTGTTTCCAGCGTTGTTTTTTCCTATAAATGTCCAATTTATAAAGGTTTATTATGGTTATTCATCAATAACGAATTCCCTTGCTGGTTTATTCTGAAGGGTCTCCTTTTTTGCCCGTTTCTTCCACCACCCGACTTTTTCTTTATCCCGGTTCTGAACGGCAGCACTATCAGGTTCATCAGAAAATTCGAATTTAAATATTTTCTCATCCATATCCTGCTGTTTTTTATGTTCATTGACCTCTTCATCATGCTTAAAAAGGCCCAGCTCCCTATTCAGGATGCTTTTGAGTTCAGTTTTTTCATCCTTCAGTTCCTTGCGGATTTTTTCTGCGGTTTTTTCCCTGTCAACCTCCACGTTTGCACCGGCTCCTTCATCATATACTTTTAGAAAGAGTGTCCGTTTATCGGATTCATCTGCTGCCACATCAAACTCCGGGTTCCTTGATCTACGGGCTTTATTATAGAGCAGCTCCGATAAAAGCAGCTTGATACGGTAATCATAGTGGTTGTCAAATCCATGTGAACCCGACGCCGTAAGGTTCAGGGCATTTGACTGGATGTCCATGACCGGGATAATCACCTGGTTCTCTTTGATCAGGATGGTGTTTTCGAGGGTTTCAAACTGTATATTCCGGAGTTCTTCCACCTCGATAAACCTGGAAAGGGCCATGATGGGGGAGAATCCGATCAGCTCGCCGTCCTGTATGATCACTTCATTTTCACTCAGAATGGTTTTCGTCCGGATGGTGAAAGTGCTGTCAAAACTGGCCGAAAATGATGAGGAACCTGAAACAGAACCTTTCAGGTGTTCATGTGTAAGCTGTGCCTGGCCAAAATTGTTGAATGCATAAAAAAGCTGATGGATGTCCAGGTTATAGAGGCTGGCTGTGACGTTTGTTGAGATATTGCCTTCATGATCCTGGGTCATTCCGAAACGACCTTTCAGGGTGCCCTCCATGGTTTGCATATGAAGCGAATCAACATAAAGGAACGGTGAATCGTATTGGGCGATACCCCTTACTTTTTCGGCCGTTAACCGGTCTTTGGAGAATTTATTGATCACAAAATCCAGCTTCAGTTTAAGCTTCTCAGGAAAAAGGATTTGCCCGTTTCTGTTGGCGTTCGACCGGGGCAGGTTATCCAGCACTTCCTGGAGATCCAACCGGTTGGAACGAAAGGTAGCTGAGGCCACAAGGTCTTCGTTGTGGTCCAGGAGAAACGACAGCAGGTTCAGGCCTGATCCGGAAATAGTAAAATCACTGGCTCCATAGTTCCCTGAGATAGCTGGCTCCCAGAAATCATTGTCTATATGGACGGTGCCATTCAGCTCTGAAAAAGGCAGACTTTTTTCTGTGACCTGAATCATCAGATCCTTCAATCCAATATCCCCGGAAATATCAAATGAAATGAATTTATCTCCGGGGGACTTCAACCGGTCATATGATCCTGTCACTTTGATATCACTTACAATAGTTCCTTCTGCATCATCAATGGGAATCGATCCATACCATTTGATCCACTGTGAAGGATGGAGATCGCCTTCTACTTCGAAAGAAAAATCCGGTTCATAGAAATTCCTGATTTGTCCCCGTCCTGATATATGATCATCGCCGATTACTGCACTGATGGATTCAATATTCAGGGAGGTGGTCTGCGGATTGAATTCACCTCCGTTGGAATAGCTGCCTGTCAGGTTGAGGTTTTTCACTGCAAAGGGAACCCTGTCCCAACGCAGGTTTGCATTGGAGGTTTGAAAATCAGCTTCAACCCTGGGGGTAAGTGTTGAGCTGGCCATTCCGGTCACCCTGGTATAAAGCTGGAGGATCCCGTTCCCCTCGATTTTCTTCAACGGGTTGCTTAATTCACTGGGTAAAAGGTCCAGGATCTCATGGATATTCAGATCCCTTGCTGCTGCATAAAGGTCCATATGGACTCCGTTGCCTGGATTCATCCGGAACGTTCCGTCCACATCAGCAATGATCCTGTCGATCTGCATCTGTCCTGCCTTAATGGTATAGAGAGAATCGTTTACATGAAAGTTAAACTTTGCCCTGATCTCCCTGTCCGACGCATAAAGAATCCCCTTGTTGGAGATCTCCTCCAGGGCTCCTTTTAAAGAGCCTTTGATCTGGGTGTTTTTTTTGGAAAACTTTCCGTTCAGGTCAAGCTGTTCCAGTATGCCTGATGCCTTCAGTTGCTTGGCTTTATTGTTCAGCAATATGTGGAAGTTACTCACCTTTAGCTGCGTAATATTGATCTGTTGTTCAGCCTTCCCTTCCCGGGAATCTTTCACCAGCAAATGATGGTTTACTTCCCCGGCCCGGTCAGTGAACAGGTGAAGGGCGCCGTTCTTGATTTCTAACTGACGGATGTTGTACTTTTTTCGGATCAGGCTGAACAGGTTGAAACTTACATTCACAGTCTCGGCCGTTAGCAGTGTATCTGCACCTGCCTCTTCAAAACCAGATGTGTTAAAATTGTGACTGGACCAGATCGTGATCTCATTGAGTACAATGGAAGTGTTGGGAAACTTGTGGAATATTTTTATGTCTACTTCAGCCACGTAAACTTTGCTGTCAAGGTTACTGTTTACCTCTTCAATTACAAAGGATTGGAGGTCATCCCCGTAAAACTTCACCACCACAACACTGGCAATGGCGAAAAGCAGCAATGTGATCAACACAAATGCGAGCAGGTATTCAAATATGATCCTGGTCAGCCGTCCCATGGTTACCTCAAAAACTCACTGAAATCATGTTTATTGTCCAGCTCTACCGGAGTTTCGTTGTGCCTGAACAACCTTACAGGGCGTTCACCAATCAGGTTCATCGTTGAACCTTCCACCCTGAACATGCACCCTTCTCTTAAACCAAGGACGGTGTCACCCGGGTTGGCCGCCAGGTATTCCATGATGCGGTCTTCCCTGGTTTCACCGGCATGGCCGGGAGGATTCAGGTCGGTATAGTGCGGATTGATCTGGAAGGGAACCAGGTTAAAGGCATGGAATCCTTCTGGTTCCAGAATGGGCATGTCATTGGTTGTACGTATGGAAGGACAGGTTACATTGCTTCCGGCGCTCCATCCCACAAAGGGGGTACCGGATAATACCTTCTCCCTGACAGGATCGATGAGCCCGTTTTCCTGGATCATCTTGATAAGCTGAAATGTATTTCCGCCACCCACTACGATGGCATCAGCCTCTTTCACTGCTGCAACCGGATCGGAGGCATGATGAATGGATGTAATGCGGTGACCCACCTCGGCAAAACGTTCTTTGACCCTTTCTTCATAATCGTCAAAGCTGATGGTTACTCCTGCATAGGGCAGGAAAATACAATTGAGGGATTGTTCGCCAAGGAAGTCCCGGATGTTATATTTGGGATAATCCAGGTATGGTTCACCTGCGTTGGTGGAATTGCTGATCAGGAGTAGTCTCATGAGATGTGCTTTTAAAGTTCACCAACAAAGTTAATATTTTCGGGAAGCCATAAAAAAACCGGCCAGTCCGGGAAAATCCCGAAACCGGCCGGTCCCACGGTAGTGGAGAAAAATCTTTAGAACGGTATCAATGCAAGCCCTATACTGAAAGGATACAATTCGGGTCCTTTGTTCTCTTTGAACAGTGGCATCATATAGTAATTTGCGTAAAAATTAATGGCCCTGTAACCAACCCTTGCTGTAATTCCCCAGCGCAAGGGAGACAGGTTATAATCACCTTTGGCCTTCTCCTTGGACTTTTCGCCACTGATCGTGTACTTCATTTTGGTATTTGACCAGAGTTTCACACCTCCGATAACTCCTCCGGAAATATGGATCCGATGTTTACCCGCAGGAATCTGGAATTCCAGCAACAGGGGGGCAGTTATGTAGGTGATGTTCATTTTTGATTTGGTGATATTGCCTGCATAATCTGGCACATATTCTACAATCTCACCTGTGACCGGATCTTTCCGAATGCTGTTCTGTCCGTCGAAATTGTAATTAATAAACTCGAATCCTAGTCCCGTGACAATTCCTATTTTATCGGTCCCAAGTCCAAAGCCGTAATCAATGATGTTCAGGTTCCAGTTCCAGGATTTGCCTGTATTCAGGTCCATATATTCCTGACCGGGAGGCAGCTGCATATCATTATCGGGCGTCAGGTAATTGTTCAGGCCGATTTCAAGTCCGGCATAATGAGGTTTAAATTTCTTCTTCTTCTTATTGTGGGAGGTCTTTTTCTCCTCCATTTCAATGATCTTGATCTGGGTGCCATCCTCCCCTTCAACGATACTGATGCCGCGGGAACCCAGTACTACTCTTACCGTATCGCCATTTTCTTCAATAATGAGCACTTCATTTTCACCGAGGGTGACCCTCGTCTTGTCGGGAGTTTCAATCACCTCCAACTTATCCAGGACCTTAATTGTGTCGGCATATGATGAGGGGGTTTCGGGCACTTCGGGTACTTCGGGCACTTCGGGTACTTCGGGCACTTCGGGCACCGGAACACTATCCTTCTGCTGCGCATAAACAGGGAAAACCATTATGCAGACTATCAGTAGTATAAACAGACGTTTCATTTGTTTAAAATTTTGGGTTTAATTGTTTCGGTTGTAGGACGGAGGGAGGTAGAAAAAGTTACAGCGGACGGATCAGAATTTTAACCCTATGACCACCACATCATCAATTTGCTCCAAATCTCCTTTCCACCTTTCGAAGGATTTGTCCAGGAGAAGTCCCTGGTCGCTCATCTCCTTTTCGGAGTTGGCGATGAGCAATTCTTTGAAGGTACGGTACTTGAATTTCTTGTTCTGCGGACCTCCGAACTGATCTGCATATCCATCGGAGAAAAGGTAGATGGCATCGCCGGGTTTGAGCTGTATCTCCTGGCCATTGAAAGGAGTCATTACCAGATGGATGGATACTGGCATTTTATCCGTTTTGTACTCGGTAAGGTCACCATCCCGTACCAGGTAAAGTGGATTGTTTGCTCCTGCAAATAACAATTTCCGGTCCTTGCGGCTGAATTTGCATACCACCATATCCATGCCGTCCTTGGCTGTACCGGGGTCGCCCTTTTGATGCAGGGTTTCGATGATCTGGCTTCGAAGTTTATTGAGTAGTTCATCCGGATCGATCTGAGGCTGTTTGTTGACGATCTCGTTCATCAGAGCCATTCCAAGCATGCTCATAAATGCACCTGGCACTCCATGTCCGGTACAATCAGCGGCAGCAAAATAGAGGTGATCCTGCTGATTACTGACCCAGTAGAAATCACCGCTGACAATATCCCTGGGTCTAAACAGGATGAAGTGTTCCGGAAGCAGTTTTTTCAGTATTTGAGTGGAGGGCAGCAATGAATTCTGGATCGTCTGTGCATAGGTGATGCTGTCCATGATCGATTTTTGCGCCTGGGCGATCTGGTCCCTCTGGTAGCGGGCAAAGTCCCTTTGCGCTTCAATTTCTGTATTGGCCACCTCCAGTTCATGGGTCCTTTCCCTGACCTGTTGTTCAAGCCTGTTCCGCTGTGCCTTGATGGCACTGATCCTGATAATGTAGAAGAGATAAGTGAAAAAGATGAAAACCAGAAAGAGCAAAATCCTGAATATCCAGGTATTGTACCACGCCTTACTGATGGAAAATTCATATTTTTCTGCGTATCCCCAGATGTTATTCTTGCCCTTGGCCTTGTAAATAAACTCATACTTTCCGGGGGGCAGGTTGTTATAATAGGCTTTATATTCCCTTCCACGGTGGTAGGAAGAATATTTGTTTCCGGTACCACGCAAATAGTATTCATATTCAACCGAAGCTTCATCTGAGAAGGAGAGGGCACTGATCTCAAAAATAAAATTGTTCTCATTGTGGGAAAAAGCATGTCCGTTCTTCGCATCGGTACGTTCACCATTCAGAAATATCTTCTCAATATAGCATACAGGGGAATAGGTGAGGGTCGATTTGGCCCTGATGTTGAAGTTGGATATGCCATGATAGGTCCCGACCCAAAGCAGGTCATTCTTATCTATAAAGAGTCCACCGGGGGTGATCTCATCGCCACTCAGTCCATCCTTGCTATTGATGGTAAATTCAAATTCCCGGCTATTTGTATTAAAGTAGCTGAAGCCTTTGTTGGTGCCCAGCCAGAGGTGATTTCTGTTTTTTGCGGGAATAATTGATTTGATTACCAGTTCCCTGTTAAAGGTAGAGAGTTCTACCTGGTCGAACCGGCCATCACGAACCAGGCCTATTCCGCAGTCGGTCCCTACCCATACATTGTTCCCTTCTTCTTTGTGAAGGGACCATACATTGCAATCTGTTTCCTGGAGTAATTCAAAGGTAGTACCGTTAAAGGTCACAAAACCGGTGCTGTTGCCTCCGATCACCCGGCCATCCAGTTCAATGAGCTGTAAAATATTGGACGTGTATTTATTTTTCAACTGCAGAGGCTGGGAATAGAATGTAGGAAAATAGTAGATGATCCCATTGATTCCGGTCAGCAGGAATATCTCCCCATTACTGGTCACAAAGATGCTTTCCAGGCTGTGGGCAATCTGGTGGAACAAGGTATGCCTGACGATCTCCAGGGTCCGGCTGCTTACTTCATATAATCCTTCATTGTTGGACAGCAGGATGTTGTTGTTAGGCAGCAGTGTGCCGGCAAACTTGGTGTTGCTCGTTCCGGTCTGGGGTGTGAAATTCACCAACTGATCGTTACGGAAATAGAAGATTCCATTGTCGGAGGTGATCCAGATGCGGTTCTGGTTATCCTGGAATACAGAATAGATGTAACTGTCAATGGTGCTTGGGTAAAAATTCCGAAGGCCTCTTCGGTTGGTCAGTCGCTGCAATCCACCCGAAAAGCCGATCCAGAGATTGTCTTCCTGGTCGATCAGGAATGACAGGATTTTATTGTTTTTTATTCCTATTTCCTGTTCATAGATGATGGGCTTCTGATCTGTAGAGATGACCTGGAGAATCCTGGAATCGGTGACCAGCCAGACCGAACCGAATTTATTGGTTGTAATATCGGAGATGATGTTCACAGGGAAACGAAGTCTCTTATTCAGGTTCCGGGATACCGCATCAAACCGGTTTTCAATAAGATCTGATAAATGTGTGATGTAAAGGCCCTTCCGTGTTGAGATCCAGATGCTGTCATTGGTATCTATGAATAGCGAGTAACTATCTGTATTGCTCAGCTGAATTATTCTTTCGTTTTCCCGATCGTACATAAACACACCCAGGATTGTGGCAAATAGCAGATGACCCGTCCCCGGATCCTCGGAAATGTGGTAAATGAGTTCAGGCAACACCGAAAACTCGGCATTCAGGAACCGGATACTGCCGTCCTGCTTTTCCAGATAAACCCCGTCGTCTCCGATAAACCACCTGTTGTCCCTGGAATCTATGAATACTTTGTTAAATGAGATTCCTTCCAAAAGAATGTCGGACACAGTATCACCGCTGAATTTTGCGATTCCGTTGGTTGTTGCGAAATACATGGTACCACTGCTGTCCTGTTTGATATCCCTCACCGAATTATTGGGCAGTCCCTGTTCATGATTGAATACAATCATTTCCCTTCCATTGTACCTTACAGCGCCTGAATTTGTGCCAAACCACAGGTATCCTTTCCTGTCCTGGAAAATGGAGAAAATATCCTCCTGTGGAAGGCCGTTATCGGCTCCATAGTTGACATAGGGAAGGTGTCCGGTCTGGAAACTTTCATAATAGCTGTTGATAAATGCTTCTGGCGTCTGGAGGGTGTTTCCCCGTAACGCCTTCAGCAATACCTTTATTAATCCTTTCTGGCGGGACTGAGCGATGAAATGCTGGACCTCCTTCTGCAGTTTCGGCTGGTCCTTACAGAGAGCCCAGCTTACATCCAGCTGGCCCAGTTCCATTTTGACTTCCAGGTCGGGATAGGCTGATAATTCATAAAATGCATTGTATATGATGGTATAATCGGCCTTCCCTGCTGCCACATCCGGAATAAAGTTATTGACTCGCTCGTAATAATAGTTGGTGATCTTGTTTTCAAACAGAATGTCTTCATATACAGTCTCACTTCCAGTCACGCCCCTAAGTTGTTTCAGGTCCTCCAGGGAGTTGATCTCTGTATCTTTCCTGGCAACAACCGTGTAGGCCGAAGGATACACCGGGACCATGTTTACCTTGTTGGTGCGCCAGTCCAGGGGAGCAAAAATCTCGCATGCAAGATCGAAATAGTTGAACCAATCGGGAGTATAGGAAGAATCCCTGAACACTACCCCGTCTTTGTTTTCCCAGTATTTTCCGAAATAGGGAGTGACCACAAATTCAAGGGTGACTCCCAGGTAATCCGCAAATTCTTCAGCCAGGGCATGCATGAATTGTTTCTGGCCACCATCGCGATAAATGAAATTGCGGTCCCTGAGGGCAATCACAATTTTCCTGGAAGCCATGATCTCGTCCAGGTCACGCTGGTATCGTTCAAGCTTCAGGTTTTTGTTGAGCCTGTCCAGGTAAGAGGAGTAGGTAATCCCGAACCTCCGGTAGAAAATTTCATCCAGCACCCCGTTACTGGCAATGGTTTCGAAGAAATTCTCCACTTCCTGTATAAGGGGATTGTTCTTGTCCACCGCCCAGGCTGTACGGGTAATATCACTGATGGGGAAAGCAATTTTATACTTCTGATCACTGTTTGCATTGAAAATTAATGCCTCATCGGCATCCAGAACAATTCCATATACCTCTTTATTTTGCAACAGACGTTTAGTCTCAACACTACTTTTTGTGGGAATCAGGCGGATCCCATCCCCGATGGATGCATTGATCTCTTTGAGGTGCTGTTCAAAAGTTGTAGCACCCATGAATGCAATCTTCCTGCCCGCAAGCTCGTCGAATCCACCCGGGATATCCTCACTTTTATTGATCATCAGTAATTCGGCAGATTGTAGTGTTTCGGCGAAACCGAACAATTTCTTTCGCCATTCGATGATGGTAAAAGTAGAGCAGATGATGTCTGCTTTCTTCAGGGCATCGGGAGTATAACTGAGATCCGGATCGGTCTCAAGACCGGGAGGGATTGAACCGTTCTTCATGAAGGCTTCGTCCCAGTCAATCTCCACTTCGATCAATTCCACATTCAGGTACCGGGAAAATTCCAGCGCCAGGTCGTAATTGATGTTTTTAAGATCATCACTGGTGAAGGCCATATAGATTTTTCCGCTGCGCTTGATTTCATCGATGCTTCTTCCTAAAACTCCGGTGAAAAGCAGGGACAGGAACAGGAAGAGTGAGAGTTTTCTTACATGCATTATCGGTTACTTTTCAAAATACTCCTTCAATCCTCCGAAGTAATAAGTATCCCAGCCATGGGCTATATCTTCAAAAGCCTCATCCGGAATGTTTGAATGATGGAGTTCAATCTTGGTGTAGAGCCTGTCAGGACGAAGGGTGATGGTTACAATGGATTTCTCTTTCTGATCTCCGAAATACCACTCCTGGACAATTTTACTATCTTTTTCAAAGGAGAGGTTTTTCCCTTCTATGTCACCATCAAAAAGGGAAAATTCTGATTCCGGCTCCTCTTTCATTTCGGCCTGACTGCCGGTCCACAGTGTAATGGGAAAAGGATTGGTTAGAGCGGCATAGATTTCGGTCGGGGAGCCTTTGATGCGATAGTATTTGCGGAGTTCCTTCATGGTCGGTTCAGTTACCACCAAAATTAAGGCTTTTTACTGAATTACCGCAGTGCGCAACCCTTTCTTGATTGAATGCATCTTTGTAATGATTAACAATATGTTTTCAGTATCTTGTAAACCTGATCCCCGCATGATGAAAAATCAAGTCAAATTTTTTCCGGTTATAGCCTTAATGCTGATTTGCACCCTGCAGGTAAAAGCACAAGGCACCTTTTCCCCAGACACTTACATGCAATTCCTTGAAGAACATAAAGATTACAGTGCGCAGGAGTTGCTGGGGGACCATCCTCCCAGAACCACTTACTATTCCAGCAGGCAATATCCCGCTGACCTGTCGGCCATTCCCTGGTATGATTCACTGAACAGCAGGTTCCGGTTTACGGAGGATGAGAACAATATGCTCAGTCAGAATTTCTTCATGGTTTCGGAACGCCTGGGATCGTATGATTGGCCCAGCGCCTTCCTCGGTATTTACAGCAGCGATCTGCCCCTCTTCATAAGCACAGATTTTGTACTGTCTACCCTTCACAACTCCTACGATGCCATCCTGCAGACCATTGAGTGGCAATTTCTGGAACCCAATTTGTTGGAACTGCTGCATGCCATGTATGCTCATTTTTCCGATCTGGTTGATACATATTCAGCCGACACCAGGTTCGTGGATGTGCTGAAGGATGTGGACCTTTTTATATCTGTGGCATTGTCACTTGCCGAAGACGGGGATTATTTACCACAGTACGATACACCGGTTAAGTACAAAGAGCTAATGGTAGCTATTGATGCTGAGAAGATGATCTCCATGACACTGTTTACCGATACCAAACGGCGAAAGCTGGATTTCAGTCAATTCACTCCCAGGGGACATTATAATAAGGAGATTTACACCTCCGATGGAAAAATTACCCTGGAGAAATATTTCAGGACTATGATGTGGTTGGGAAGGATCGATTTTCTTCTGACCGCTCCTCCGGAGAATCCCTGGGAACCGGATTGGACAGATGAGGAGTTAAGGCGGATGCAGCTGGGAGCATTGTTGCTGAATGAGGTTCTGTACGGTTGCGGGAAACTGGAGAACCTGACCAAACATGAGGAGATCATCTCTTTTATGGTTGGTCCGGATGATAACATGACACCGGGTGAGTTGAAAGACCTGAGCGACCGGTTGCTGCCCGAAAGTCAGGATCTGTTCCAGCAGGGGACCTTCGATACATTCATGGAAAACCTGAATGCATCGGATGACTATGGGCAAAAGATCATGTCCAATTTCTTCTTTGTAGATCCTTTTTCCTCCGATCCGGGCAACCTGCCGATTTCTTACAAATTGCTGGGTCAGAAATTTCTGGTGGATTCCTATGTTTTCAGTGAAGTGGTTTTTGACAGAATCGTTTATAACGGACAGAAGATATGGAGGCCCTTACCCGATCCGCTGGATGCCATGGCTGCCCTGGGTAATGAAGATGCACTGGCCCTTCTTGAGAGTGAGCTGGATGAATTCAAATATGCTGCAAATATGGCCGGACTAAAGTACCTGATTGATGCTTACGATGACGACTTCTGGGAACAGTCGCTTTACAATACATGGCTCAACGCCATCCGCAGCCTCAATCCTTTACCGTCGTCCAGCGGATTGCCCTATTTTATGCAAACCACCGCATGGCATCATGAGAAGCTAAATACCCAGCTTACTTCATGGGCACAGCTGCGGCACGATAACATCCTCTATGGCAAGCAATCCTATACAGGAGGCACCGGGTGTTCTTATCCATACACGTATGTAGAGCCCTACCCCAGGCTGTACAGTAAATTAAAAGTATTTGCAGAGAATGCATCCGGCTTCTTCAGTGATGTTCTGGCCGGTGAGCAGGTTGCAAGCAAGAATCAGATTGTTGACTATTACAATGGCTATGCAGAGATCATGGAGAGACTGGAATTCATTGCACAGAAAGAACTGGAACAAATCCGTCTCTCTGATGATGAGGTGACTTTCCTGAAGACCATGATCAACCAATACATGGTTTCAGGTCCATCCATCAGCGGCTGGTATACCGATCTCTTTTTTGATATCCAGAAGGGACTTGGAATGGATTTCACGGTGGCCGATGTGCATACTCAACCCACGGAATATAATGGGGCGGTGGTGGGAAATGTGCTGCACGTGGGGAATGGAATGATCAATATGGGGATATTCATAGCGGATAATCCCTGTAATCCCGGACAATATATGGCATATGCCGGACCAGTTTCATCTTTTCATAATGAAGTAACTACCAATTTCAAACGGCTCACCGACCAGGAATGGGAAGCCTGTTTTTGGGACGGATATGAATCCTACCCCGATCGACCCGACTGGGTATCCTCTTATCTGGTTGATAAAAAAGGCAGTTCATACCCGGAAGGCAGGTTGTTAAAAGGAGCGCTGTATACAGGAACAGGTACGATGCCCGGAATCGAACAAAAGTTATTCGATTATCTGCTGGTATTCCCTAATCCGGTTTCGGTCGAGGCCCATATACGTTTCGTGCTCAACAGGGAAAGCGATGTAAGTCTGGAGGTTTTTGATACTTCCGGCAGGAAGGTCTATACTGAGCAAAGACAGAACCTGGCTCCGGCAGAGCATGACATTTCTCTGTCTGTAGACAATTGGCAACAGGGATTGTACCTCCTCAGGATAGGAATAGGAAACCAGTTTGTTGTGAAAGAAATGGTGATCCAGTAGGGTTGTCAGTCCACGTGTTTGAAGACTTCAGAGATTTCAATTTTAACGATGCGGTATCCTTTCCATACCTCGATGGCCGCGAATATAATACCTACGAATACTGCAAACATACCGGCATAGAAAAACCCAACGATCAACCAGTCAAATCCAGGGGTGCGTGCATGGATGGTAACCCCTATCAGTACAGAGCTAACGATAAAAAGGGCCACAGCCATGGAGTAGCTGAATACAGCGTTGCGGACCAGGGAAATACGACCGATCAAATGGCTGATCTGGAGTTCAATATTGCTCAACCTGCTGGTGTCGGTTTCGTCGAATTTTTCCTGGTGAAAAATCTTCCGTTTCTCCTCGTTCAACAACCTGATGCGGTTTACAACCAGGCTGTATTTGTTGTTCATTCCCAGTAAAAGCAAACCACAGGCTGAGATCATCAGTCCGGGTGCCAGCATTCCCTGGATTAGATGAACAATTGGCGTTTCCATACATCACAGAATTATAGTTACAAATGTTGTGAATTAATATGGATTTATCAAGATGGCTGCACAGGGCCAACGCATTTAAATTGTGAGGATTTTTAGCTAGAACTCATTGTCCCATCGTACAAAGCAGGAAAAAGGAGTCTTCATTTCAGAAGATACTAATATCACGCTGTTGTTACATTCATATTTGATAGTCTTGCTGCCATCAAGATTATATACAACTGATATTTAAAGGGTTGTGGGATCACTTATATCCTGCTTCCCAGGTTGAAATGTTACACTGATGTGACATTCAGATCTTGAAAAACGGAGAAGGGAATTTTTAAGAAAGATATCAGCTACAACAGCACGAATAAGCGAGAAAACCCTGTTAATAATCATCTGGAAAATGTTGACAGAAGCCTAATTCCTGAGTTTTAAATGCGTTGGCCCTGGATGGCTGCAGGGATTCGGAACCTCCTTATTGCTGATCCAGAAAAAACAGTTCTTCTTTCAGCGATTCTATCCGGTCCTCCACGATGCCCCTGATTGTTGGTAGCTGCTGATTTTTTCTGTCAGATTCGGGAAGGCGATTCAGATGATCAATGAATCTTTGATAGTCTACCAAGGCCTCCTTTGAGCGATGCATGCTGTTGTCCATGATGTTTCCCTGTTCGGAATAGATCCTTGAGATCACAGCAGGATCTGGGTTCATTAGTTCCAGCGATTTATCCAGGTGAACCATGGCCTTGGCCTTCTGTGTGGTATTGGCAAGGCTGGCACCCAGGAAGAAATGAACCTCCGCATCCAGGCTATCCTTTTCCAAAGCCATCTGCAATGATTCAGTGGCGCCCGGGAAATCGACATTCATATAATGGCATATTCAAAATGATGAACGGCCGGATCCGGATCTCCCATCTTGTAGTATGCATATCCCATAAGTTTGTGGAACTTAATGTTTGTGGAATCTTTCTCCAGGATATACTAGTTTCCCATGGCATAAGCCACTTTCTGGTTCTCAGGATAGATTTCGTAAGCTCTTTCATAATAGACAATGGCCCCGCTGTTGCTCAGCCTGTTCAGGATTTCTCCCAGCATCAGCAGGCTGCTCAAATTTTTGGAATCCAGCGCCGAATAACGGTTCCATGCCTTCACATAATCGCCTGCTTCGTGGTATTGGCCTGCCAGTATTCTTGTGATTCTGTCATCTTCAAGATATACCCCAGCAGCTCTTTCCAGCGTTTGAATGGCATTTTCAGTCCTCCCTACCTGCACTTCTGAAAGGGCTTTGAGATAGAAGGTGTTGAAAGCTGTGTCTCCCGAAACAATGTATTCGGTGGTACGCCCGATCACCTTTTCGTAGCTGCCGGAATAGTACAGATCCAGAATGTTCTCCTGGGCAGTTGAATGGTGAGTTGAAAGCAGTAAGAAAATTCCTGTTAATAGGGAGTTCCGGAGTTGGTTCATTGTGGTGAAAAAATGACCGCCGGAAAATCCCGGCGGTCACAGAATAGAGCGTTTATTGAAGGATAAAATTTACAGGGAAAGTATACATTACATTGACGGCTATGCCCCGTTGCTTTCCTGGTTCCCATTCAGGCGATTCGGTTATAACCCGGATCACCTCATCCTTGAGCATATCGATGTATTTTTGTTCGGGATCAGGCTGATCTTCCTCAAGGGTGCGAAATGATACCACTACTACTTCATCCAGAAAGGCATGATTAGGTTTATGCAGTACTTCAGGTTCCGGAATGACAACCTTACCCACACTGGTTACCACAAAACTGATGATTACTCTGCCCTCTACTCCTTTTTCGTATGCTTCTTCGGGATAACGCAGATTCTGAGCAATGTGTTTTCTGAATTCAGTCTTGGGATCTCCACCCTGGAAAGTGGGCATCTCTTCAACGATATAAAAAATCTCTCCACGAGCGAAGGGGTCTTGCTCTTTGAAAGAGGGTCTCTCTTCGATCATTTTGACTTCACTTTCACCATTTTCCGTACAGGAGACAAGGTAGAAAGCAATAGTTACAAGGGGAAGCATCAGGAAAAGTTTCCATTTGCTCCCAATTCTATAATTTTTGTTTAGCATGTTGATACGGTTTTTAATTTGACTACTGAATTGATTGGTAATTGAAGCGCTTCCTATATATTGATTTAATATAGACAATTGATATTTCATGGGATCGGTACCTTCACTCACCACAGCGGAATCGGCCAGGTACTCCAGGTTTTCGATCACCGATTTTCTGAACATCCAGGCGACAGGATTGAACCAGTTGATCATCACAAACAGCTCCACAAGAATTCTGTCAATGGAATGCCACTCCCTTTTATGAATACTCTCGTGTACTAGAATATGATTGAAAGATTCCTGTTTCAGTGATTCGGGATCTATAAAAATGTATCCAAAAAAGGAGCTGGCATGGAAGGTTGGATTGGACAGCAGGGTGATCCCGTGTGCCTTCATCCGTTCCGATTTAATGATGGCTCTGAAGATGCTCAACAGCTGAATAAATAGTTTTATAAGCCCTAATGATAGAATTAACAGGTAACCGAAAAGCATCACATCTCCCATGGAAACAGACCTCGATGCTTCCTGTGGACCACCCTTGCCAAACACAGTGATCCCTTCCAGATTAATTGATACCGGGGCAATATTATTCACAGACATGCGTGCAACATCGGGCATAAGGGGAAGGATAAATGGTAGCACGGTAACTCCAAGCAGATAAATACGCCGTACTGTGAAATTCTTATCCCTCTCAAAAAAGAGTTTGTATGCCACAAACAGGATGACAAGAGCTATATTCAGCTCAAACAGATATGCAAAAAGGTTATTCATTGTTTCCGGCTTTTTGTTTGATCTCTTCCATCATCCTGATGATCTCATCGGCTTCCTTCATGTTAAGGTTGCCGCTTTTCCCGAAATGGGAGAGGACTTGTTGCATGGAGTTATTAAAATAGTCCTTCATCAGATTGGAAAACCTTTCATTGCGATATTGGTCCCGGCTAACGACTGGATAGTACTGGTGTGATTTTCCAAAACTCCGGTGATCAACAAATCCTTTTCTCTCCAGGATCCTGACAATAGTAGAAACCGTATTGTATGCTGGCCTGGGTTCAGGGAAGTGCTGGAGCAGGTCCTTGACGAATCCTTCCTTTTCATTCCAGAGGATCTGCATCACCTGCTCTTCTGCTTTGGTTAAGGTTGTCATATTCACAATTTCTATTTAGTGACACTACAAATGTAAAACTAAATATTTAGTTAAACAACTAAAACATTAGTTATATGTTATTAAAACAAAAAAACGCACAAATTACTGCCTGAAACGATCGGCTTTCTTATTTATATATGGTGTATCGTAATACTATATATAATAGAGAGATCAAGTCTATTCTTATTTAGATCGAATATGTATTTTCAGCAGAATGACAAATTATGACATTTGTTGTTATATGATTCACATCAAAAAACTACTTTTACATCTTCTTTTTGTGAAATAAATAACAAAGAATCTTTAACGTTCTTTAAATTAGCTAAATACATTAACCTATTTGTGAGCCCATGGAGACGATTATTGAAAACGAATTAGTTAAGGATCTAGCCAATAAGCATGGCAGAACACGGGAAAGCCTGATTCCCATATTGCAGGACCTGGTTGTACGTAACCGCTTTTTGTCAAAACAGGACATGGTTGATGTGGCCAGGGAACTGGACATATCAGCAGCCGATGTATTTGGAACAGCCACCTTTTATACATTTCTTGATACCGAGGTGAGGGGCAAATACATCATCAGGATCTGTAAAACCATCTCATGCGCAATGAAGGGTAAGAATGACATTCTTTCCACCATTGAGGATATCCTGAAGATAAAACTGGGGGAAACCAGCTCGGACAGGAAATTCAGTTTATTGGAAGCCAATTGTATTGGCTGGTGTCATAAAGCGCCGGCCATGTTGATCAATGATACACCGTACACTGAATTGACTCCGGAGAAAGTAACAGAAGTGCTGCGTGATTATATCAGGAAATAATAACCGAAAATATCAATAACATGAGTGATAAGCATGTAAAAAGGGTAGATCTGATTTTCGAAAAAGTCGAATGCAGGGATATACTTAAAGAGATCATGAATATAGAGGCCGATGCCATCTGTCAGGAAGTGCTCGACTCTGACCTGAAAGGCAGGGGAGGTGCCGGATTTCCAACTGGGATGAAATGGAGGTTCGCATCACAGGAAAAAGACCCCATAAAATATATTGTTTGTAATGCGGATGAAGGAGAACCGGGAACATTCAAGGACCGGGAGATCCTGGATCAGGTCCCGGGAAAGGTATTCTGTGGTATGGCAATCGCAGCAAAAGCTGTGGGGGCAAAATACGGTTACGTCTATCTTAGGGGGGAGTATAAATTCCTGATCCCTATGCTCAATGAGGAACTCGCTAAATTCCACCAGATAATGGATGAATTCAATCACAATTTCAGGATTGAGATTCGACTGGGAAGTGGTGCCTATATCTGTGGTGAAGAGAGTGCTTTGTTTGAGTCCATTGAGGGCAAGCGGGGTGAACCCCGCAACAAACCTCCTTATCCCACAACTTCAGGTTTGTTCGGAAAACCAACTGTCATCAATAATGTGGAAACACTGGTGCACTCTGTCATGATCATGAAGTATGGAGCAGCTCACTTTAAGGAGCTTGGTACAAAGGACTCAAGGGGATCGAAAGTATTTTCCGTTTCCGGAGATACCCCAAAGGCCGGTATTTTTGAACTTGAACTGGGAATGTCTGTGAATGAGTTCGTGGAAGAGTTTGGTGATGGTGATACAAAAGCCGTACAGGTTGGTGGCGCTTCCGGATTCTGTGTTCCCAGGAAAAGGTTTGAAGAGACCATCATTGGATTTGAAGGAGTGCCCACAGGGGGGTCCATGAAATTGTTTAACTCCACACGTTCCATGTACAATGTGCTGCACAACTACCTGGATTTCTTTACTGAAGAATCATGCGGACAGTGCACACCATGTCGTGTTGGATGCCAGCAACTATTGAAAGGTGTTGAGGCAGTGAAGCGCGGAGAGAAAAATTCCAAATACCTGGATGAACTGGTCAAACTGGCCAAAACCATGAAAAGGGCATCCAAGTGTGGATTGGGACAATCGGTTGGAAATGCCTTTGGTTCCATCGTTGAGAATTTTACAGAAGAGATTATTTACTAATTGAAAAATCAGATAACATAAGATATCATGGTAAGTTTATCTATCAATGGCATGCTGTTAAAAGTTCCCGAGGGAACCACCATTCTTGATGCTGCCAAAAAGTTGAATTTCAAAATTCCGACGCTCTGTCATCATGATGACCTTTGTGTGGCCGGAAACTGCAGGGTATGTGTGGTTGAACAACTGGGGGGCCGGACACTGCTGGCAGCATGTGCCGTACCTGTAAGTGAGGGTATGCAGATCCTGACCAATTCACTGAAGGTGCGTGCAGCCAGGAAGCATGTGATCGAATTGCTTCTTTCGGAGCACAATGCCGACTGTACCAAATGCTATAAGAATGGGATATGCGAATTGCAGAACCTGTCCAACGAGTTCAGTGTAGGTGACCACATTTTTCTGGACCTGACCAATATTAAGGATTATACCGTTGACAGGTTTTCTCCTTCCATCCAGAAGGATGACAGCAAGTGCATCCGCTGTCAGAGGTGCGTAAGAACCTGCGAACAATTACAGGGAGTCAATGCGCTTACAGTAGCTTATAAAGGAGATATGCAGAAGATCAGCACCTTTGAGGAATTCTCCATGGCTGATGTAATCTGTACCAACTGCGGACAGTGTATCAATCGTTGTCCGACCGGGGCTCTGGTTGAGCGGACCTACCTGGATGAAGTATGGGATGCTATCCTTGATCCTCAGAAGCATGTGGTTGTGCAGACGGCACCCGCTGTTAGGGTTGGTCTTGGAGAAGAGCTCGGCTATGAACCCGGTAGCCGGGTGACCGGACAGATGGTGGCGGCTCTGAAGAGGCTCGGTTTTGATTCGGTACTTGATACAGACTTTTCAGCCGATCTTACTATCATGGAAGAGGGAACAGAATTACTTACAAGGCTGAAGAAAGCCCTGGTAGACAAAGATCCTTCCGTGGCATTGCCCATGACCACCTCCTGTTCACCGGGATGGGTCAAGTTCATTGAGCATACCTTCCCGGAATACCTTCCCAATGTTTCTACCTGTAAATCGCCCCAGCAGATGTTCGGAGCCCTGGCAAAGACTTACTATGCACAGGTCAGGAAGCTGGATCCCAAAGATGTGGTAAGCGTATCCATCATGCCGTGTACAGCCAAGAAGTATGAGGCCAACCGACCGGAGATGCGTTCCAGTGGTTATAAGGATGTTGATTATGTTTTAACCACCAGGGAGCTGGCCAGAATGATCAGGCAGGCCGGTGTGGATTTCAATAGGTTGAAAGAAGATAAGTATGACAGCATCATGGGTGTTTCCACGGGGGCAGGTGTCATATTTGGTGCAACAGGTGGAGTGATGGAAGCCGCATTGAGGACGGCTTATGAAATCATTACAGGCAGGGAAGTACCGTTTGAAGGGTTGAATATTATTCCTGTACGTGGTATGGAAGGCGTGAGATTAGCAACGATAAAGATTGAGAATTGCAAGGAAGAGTGGAGTTTTCTGGAGGGAGTAGAGTTGAAATGTGCTGTGGCACATGGCCTGGTAAATGCCCGTGAATTGATGAATAGTGTGAAAAGCGGAGAACTGGCATTACATTTCATCGAGATAATGGCATGTCCCGGAGGCTGCCTAGGTGGTGGTGGACAACCCATTCCTACCAATGAAGAGATCCGTAAGAAAAGGACCGAGGCCATTTATGCAGAAGACATGTCCATGGAGATCAGAAAATCTCATGAAAATCCGGAGATTGTAGCGATCTATAAAGAGTTCCTGGGAGAACCTCTGGGTCATAAATCCCATGAATTGCTTCATACCCATTATACTGAACGGGTACGATACTAGGAACGTGGTCTAAATTCTTCAAGGTATTTCTAACGGGACTGAACCGCATGCTTCGCATTCGCTAAGGTCCCTTTTTTAAACACCTTGAAGAATTTAGCTGCATCCTATGTATGAAGGGAATAAAGGGCTATCAATGATGTGATCTATGGTGCAGGTTCGAAGAGTTCGATGGTTTCTTTCTGCATGAGGACCCAGATGGAATATACACCTTTGGCGGTACCGATGGGTACGTTCAGGCAATTGAAGGCCGAAACGATCATCACAAGGATCCTGGCCCAGGGTCTGTAGGAGAACAATCCGATTCCGCCAATAACACCAAGACTGCTGAAAAAGATAATGATCAGTGAAAGGGTGTTTCCAATGAGTGAAAGCACTTTTTGCGCAATGGGTTCGTCTTCTATAAATCCGAATGCAAAATGAAAAGAAAGGTAAATTGCCAGGGCTACCAGGAATCCCAGGATCCCAAATCCAACGTGAAGTGCCCCAACGAATGAGACATGCTGTTTCATATTTCTGTTTTCCATAATAAGATGTTTAAAATATTTAAATTATTCAGTATCAATAACGATACCCAATCGAAGATAGGGTCAGGGATCATAAAGGGCAATGAATTCATAAGAATTACCGCTCCAATCCAGGAATTTCAGGAATGAATCGAAGGATAGCACAACTGTCGCTGTATTCTCATTGGGATGGAAGCTGATCTTTTTGGAAGATTGTAATTCAGCATCCAGAAAAAGATGAACATGATTTTCCAGATCATTGATCAGACCAAATACCGAAACCGATCCTCCGCTCAAACCGAGGTACCGCTCCATTCTTTGAGGCGAGGCAAATGAGATCTTACCTTGCTTTAGGCGCTGTTCCAAATCGCGTATCTTTAACTGCCGTTCATGATTAAGGATGACCAGGAAATGCCTGTTGCCCTTGTGGTTTCTGAAGAAAAGGTTTTTACAGTGGGTGGCATCGATTTCTTTCCAGTAGGGCAGCGCATCCTCTACAGTGGGAACAGGGGGATGTTCAAAGATCTCATACTTGATGTTCAGATCTTCAAGGACATTCAATACCTTTTTTCTGCTTGTCATCATGTTTCTACATTGAACGGATCAGGTTGGTTAACTGAACCCTGTTTTTTACTCCAGTTTTCACAAAGATACGGTGGATGTGGTCCTTCACAGTCTGAAGGGAAATAAATAGTGAATCTCCGATTTCCTGGTTTGCCAATCCTTTACAGATGAGCTGTATTACTTCCCGTTCCCGTTTTGATATCTCAAATTTTTCTGCAAATGCCATCAGTTTTATTGCAAAATCTTCCTGCACAGATGAGGATTGACCGTGATATTTCTCCAGGTAAAGACTGAGAAATAGGATGGGGATCAGGTGCCAGGAAAGAAAGATGAAAATAAAAACATGTGGCACAATGTCATGCAGGGGAGACAGGGCAAATGATGTACAGCTTAACACCATAAAAAGGAGGTACCAGGATCCGAATCTCCTGATAAACTTCTTTTCATAACTGTCCGTCTGTTTCCTTGTTAATATAACAATATTCAGGTAAACAACCAGGTACATGAATACCATAAATCCCAGAAACACCCATCGCTGAACAGTAATCAGAAACTGGTAGTCACCCTGCTCGAACCGGGTGAGTTTAATAATGAAAAATCCATACAGGATAAAGGCCAGTATGGATGTAATAAAATAGGAGAGGGTAAAAGCATGTGCGATCTTCCTCTGAAAGAATTCCACCATGCTCCGGAGCAGCATAAATGTAGACAGTGCCATGAACGGTATACCCAGGAAGATCATGAACAACCGGGCAGAGTGAATGATATCCTGTTCAATCTCCATCCTTATAAACAGGTGTTCCAGGACCCCGGATCCGATCAGGCTGTAAACTCCAAATATGTACAGAAAGACCAGGTAATAAAAATAGCTGATTACAAACGGAACCCCATAACGCTTCATGAGCTGGAATGAAAAGAAAATGGCTATGGCACCGGCAATGAGCGGGGTAAACAACAATATAAGACGCAACGATTCTCCCATATTTCCCTGATGGTTTTGTTAAGATACAACAATTGCATGGTTCAATGTGGCCCATAAATAAAAATCCTACTTTAGTAGAAAACCTGCATCCTTCCTACTAAAGTTGGAAAAATAAATACACTACTTAAGTCTGAAGGATATCGCATGAAAGGGCAGTAGTTTTGGTAGTAAATCAAAACATAAAGCGATGGTAACAATACTCAATAATGAAAAATACGATTTCCTTCCCGATGCGGGAAGAAGTTACAGCATCGGCTGGAAGGTGATCTGGGTCTATTTTGTGGAACTGCTGGTTATATCCATTGTATATGCACTACTAACTGGTCCGTTTAATGCTGTCCAATGGAAGATGGATCATTTTGAATGGTTCATTGCACCACTTGTCATTTTTGCAATCGCATATGGAGTTTTCGTTGCGGGTCCTATCGGGTACGGAGTGAACCTGGTATTTCTGAAAGCGGTCAGGGGAGAAAGGATCGAGATCAAGGATATGTTCGTGGTATTTCAGAGGAATTACTGGAATGCTGTCATCGCAAATATTGTTGTTGGAGTTATCGTGGGCCTGGGAATTGTGATGCTCATTGTACCAGGGATCATATTTGCATGTCGTCTGGCTTTCGTGCCCTACCTGGTTGTCGACAGGAACATGGATGTGATGGATGCGCTAAGAGTCAGCTGGGATATGACCAGGGGGTATGGCCTGCAGATCTTCGTGATGGGTTTACTGGCTATTTTCATTGTTATCGCGGGCCTGATCTGTCTCTTTGTAGGCGTGTTCATTTCCATCATGTGGATTTCCTCAGCATTTGCTGCCATGTATCATGCTGTTGAATTGCAGGATGGTATTCCTGAGATCAGGTATTCGAGGGAATAATACTTCTGAAGTTCCCGGGAGTTTACTCTGGGTACTCCGGTTCGTATTCAAAAGAGTATTGCTGGAACTTGCCGAAAGTAAACTCCCATATAATACCGGAAAGCAATCCTTCTGAATTGTATTCAAAGCCAATCCGGGCATCAAAACCATCTTCTCCTTTGAATGATCCTTCCTGAATGGCCCCCTGAAAATCAGACTTAAAAGTGATGGTTCCAGTTAGCCAGTTATCAAAGTTCTTCATACAGGCTTTCTGCAACACTCCTTCCGGAGCGTACATATAGGATTCAAATCCGGTAATGGAGTCTGACCGGTGACAAGTTTTCAATACCAGGTGCTTGCATTTATCATAGGTGTAATAGAACCGGGCCGTGTCACCATTTGAGTAATAACGTGTTGAGCTGGTCAGTTTCCGATCTGTATCGTATTGATAGGTGGTGCTCGTAAAAACGCTATCAGACCGGATAAATTCTTTCCTGTACAACAGACCGTTTTTATCATAGTGGTAATAGGAGGGGCCACCTGTCTCCCCATTAAATGTAAAATGTTCCCCTTTTATCCGGTAGCCTTCAAGGGGAGACAGAAACGGACTGGAGTAGTAGTGTTTTTGTCCGTTCACTTTTGAGTACCGGTAATGAAAAACCTGGCTCCAGGTTTCCCCAAAATTCCATGACTCCTTAATGAGGTTGTTGCAATCGTCGTAATTATAGTTGATCTGTCCGATCAAATGATCGCTTTGCATTATATTAGCCCCGATCCTTCTCCTCTGGCTGTCATATTTGAAAGTAACGGTTCCCTTTAACCATCCTTTGTGGTTCTTAAACTCAGCATTTGTCAGGAGCTGATCCTCATAATGATAGATAGCAGAACCTTTTACTCCATCCGACCTGAAAAAGTTTTCGGCTGTTTTGTTGCCTGCTGAATCGTATGTGAAGGTCTCCAATGAGGTGAGCCCATCGGAAAACTCCCTGTAGGCTGATATCAGCCAGCCGTTTTCATCATGGGTATAATCATTGATCGAACTTCTGCTTCTGTCTTCAAGGGTCCAGTATCCCCTGGACAACCTGCCGGCACAATCATAGTTGAAACTGGTGGAAGCAATCTCCCCGCTGCTGTTTTTATACTCCTGGTGAGCAACCCGGTATCCAGGTGCAGCAGATCCAAAAGGTTGACCGAAAGTGTAAATAGACAGGGAAATAAGGTAGATTATTGCGAAGGTAGTTTTCATATCCATATCACCTGTTAGGTTCGGTGACTTGCCTAAAGTTAGTAAATGTAATGAGCTGGGTCGCAAGCTATGGTACCATTCTTGAGGTTTTGTAGTTGTAATCCTTAAAACCTGCCACCATGGACCTGAAAAAATCAAAAACAGCAAACCTTGAAAAAAAGATAGGTGTAAATATCTTCCTGGGATTAGTTATCTCCCTTTCACTCATCCTTATCAGTTTTGAGTGGACTACCCTTTCAACAGTGCTAAGTCATGTTTATTTGGCAACGGAGATCCAGTTTGAAGAGGAAATGATACAGATTACCCCAAGAGAAGAACCAAAACAGGAGTCCAAACCCGAATTACCAAAAATCAAGAAGGTTATTATAATGGTTGATAACGATATCGAATTGGATGAGGACTACCTTTTCGATACTGAAGCCACATCTGACACGAGGTATATTTTTACCAGTTTCCCCGATGATGACCCGGAAAAAATCGATAAGGAGGAGGATCATTTTAATGTAGAAATCATGCCCACATTCAATGGGGGTGATCCAAGCATTGAGTTTTGTAAGTTTATCCTTGAGAACCTCAGGTATCCTGAATCTGCAGTGGAAAATGGGGTTAAAGGCCGTGTGATTGTCAAATTTGTAGTGAGCAGAACAGGGTCACTCGAAAGGGCAGAAGTAATTCGCAGTGTTCATCCGACGCTTGACCAGGAAGCTTTGAGGGTGATTATGTCATCTCCAAAGTGGTCCCCGGGTGTGCAAAGCGGCAGGACGGTAAATGTGATCTACGTCTTCCCGATCAATTTTGTATTGCAGTGATTCAGGTAATCTGACAGAGGGACAGCTTGCTGTCCGAACTCAGCTAATGTGCCCAAATATTTTGAAGTTACCAAATTGTCCACAAGGAAGAGCAAAGTTTATATAATTATCCAACAAGTAAAATATTTTCAATAATTGACCTTCACTAATATTGCTAAATACAAGTGAGCACTAAAAGCATGGTGACTTGTAATTGAGAATTATTACTCATTTGAAGTACAATTTGTCGAATCTGAATATCTACCAAAGTTTAAAATCGCTTGTTCCAATGTGCTTCCATGCGATGTGAAAACAGATTCATAATTACTAACAATAAATGTACTTTTTACACAACCAATATTATATTCTGTGCTGTAGTCATGAAAATATTTTTCGACAGGACCGTTAAAAAAAGCATGTATATCCAACATTTTTACTGGTGCACGGCATGAAAAGTCAATTACTGAAAAATCTATGGATTTGATCTCAGAGGAAGGCTTGGTTTTAAAGAATATCTTCAGTGCATTAAGATCACAAATGTAGGACCATTGCGTTCCGCTCCAACTAAATTTCTTTAGCATCTCAAAACCGTAGTACTCTTTAATCAGATTCAATTCTTCGGCATAAGCCGTATTTACTAATACAGGTATGGGTAAATCTTTCCCTTTATGTATCAATGTCGTTTAGTTAACATTTCGTCATAACCTTTTGTAATTCATGCAATAAGGTTTTTTCTGTCTATGTTTTCGTTCATTTTTTCTGTTTGGCCTTATGATTTCTCTGGTTTGATAAACTATATCATCAAAAGCTTCAAGCGCATTATTAATTCTCCGCTTCAAAAAAAGTGACACTAATATATCTTTTGTCATTGATATGGAGTTGGTTCTGTTTATCTTCTGATCGTGCTTTCTTTGTTTGTCAGCTTTATATTCTTCTCTTACTTTTTCTTCAATTGGGTGTGCATATGCAGCGCTCAGGGTAAGTAAAAATATTTTGGCATGGAAATCTTGTCTCACAGCCTTTGCGGTCTTGCCCGAGAAATCCTATAGCTCAATGCGGTTTTTCAGTAGTTTGTAGGCTTCTTCTTCATTCCACCTATAATGATAAAGCTCTTTAAATTGTTCATGAGGACATGTCTTGGTATCCATCAAGGAAGTACACAATATTTCCGTTTCACCTGAATCGGGTGCAATCCCAATTTGTGG
>JAGLOO010000037.1 GCA_023138875.1 Bacteroidales bacterium | reverse complement strand
CTCACTCAGGCGCAAGTTGGGTTAAGTAAAGTTAGTGCGAAAATTATTTCTCTCAAAATTTTCAGACTATTACAGAATTACTAATTTTTATAAGCGGAATTGCTGTGAAAATACAGAAGTTACTTCACGGGTCATTTTTTTGATTTGATGGCCACAATGATGCATATTTCGGAAAGGGCAGCAAAAAAAAGTTATGGATATCATTTCTAAATGCTGCCAGTTCGCAGATAATTCAGTATTATAGTCTTATTTTTTAAATTCAACCATTAATAGGTATAACATTATAAACTGAAACACCATGCGAACCATTGCTTTGTTATCATTTGTAGTTTTAGCATTTCTTCTCTCGGGATGCAGTTCCGGAAAAAAGAACCAGAAGTCACCGCCAAACATCATCTTTATCATGTCGGACGATCACGCTTACCAAGCCATCAGTGCCTACAGTGATCATTTGATACAGACACCCAACATTGACCGCATTGCCAGTGAGGGTATGCTCTTCTCCAACGCCTGTGTTACCAATTCGATCTGTGCACCTTCAAGGGCCACCATCCTCACAGGAAAGCACTGCCATCTGCACGGGAAGATCGATAATCATTTCCCCTTCGATACTACACAGGTTACCTTCCCCCAGTTGTTCCAGGAGGCGGGATACCAGACGGCCATGTTCGGGAAGCTGCATTTCGGAAATAATCCCAAAGGGATCGATGAGTTCAAGATCCTTCCGGGTCAGGGGCAATACTACAATCCCGACTTTATCACCAATGACGGCAAAGTCAGGATCGAAGGGTATACCACCGATGTGATCACTGAACTGACCATGGACTGGATGAAGAACCGGAGGGATACGGAGAAGCCATTCCTATTGTTTTACCTGCATAAGGCACCTCACCGCAATTGGTTGCCCGCTGAGCGGCATTACCGGGAGTATATCAACAAAACATTCCCTGAGCCGGCCACCCTGTTTGATGATTACTCAGGGCGTGGTTCAGCTGCAAAAGAGGCTGAGATGAACATACTGGTGCACCAGAACTGGGCCGGTGATTCAAAGCTCTACCCGGAAGTGATGGATGAGCTGGGGATAGAGCCTGTATCCAGCTGGGATAAAGGTGCCATGATAAATGCATTGAAACGATTTACCGATGAACAGAGGGAAGCATGGAACGAGGTGTATGGCCCAATGAACGAGGAGTTTAAAAAGATCTATCCTACAATGACAGAGAAAGAAAAAATGAGATGGCGATACCAGCGGTATATGCAGGATTACCTGGGTTGTATCGCTTCAGTGGATGAGGGCGTAGGAACCCTTCTTGATTACCTGGATGAAGAGGGACTCAACGAAAACACCATTATTGTCTATACCTCCGACCAGGGATTCTACCTGGGTGAACACGGCTGGTTTGATAAGCGGTTCATTTATGATGAATCTTTCAAAACCCCATTGCTTGTGCGCTGGCCAGGGGTTACAGAGGCTGGAAGCACCAGTGACCAGATGGTCCAGAACCTGGACTTTGCCCAGACCTTTCTGGATGCAGCCGGAATAAAGGCTCCGGAAGATATGCAGGGGGAAAGTATTGTGCCCCTCTTAAAGGGAGATGATGCACAATGGGACCGGGATGCAGTCTATTACCACTACTATGAGTATCCCAGTGAACACATGGTCAAGCGGCACTACGGGATTGTGACCAGGGAATATAAGCTGGCCCATTTCTATTATGATGTGGATGAGTGGGAGCTGTACGACCGGATGAAGGATCCCATGGAACTGAAAAACGAGTATGATAATCCCGGGTATGCTGAAGTTGTTGCGGAGCTCCATGAGAAACTGGCCGAATTGAGGGTGAAATACCTGGACTCTGAAGAGCTTGATCAGCAGTTTATTGATATGTACGGTCAATAATCAATCTATGGTTATGAACGAATCAATCAATAAAGCTGTTTATCTGGTTATACTGACCCTGATGCTGGGTTCTGCCGGTTGTACAAACAAGGAGAAAATCACAGATACGGGTGTGGATTCCGATCTCCCCAACATTGTGTTGATCGTTGCGGATGATCACGGGACCAATGACCTGGGATGCTATGGCAACATAGCCGTTAAAACACCCAACCTGGATTACCTGGCCACTGAGGGGATCAGGTTTACCCAGGCCTATTGTACATCAGCCTCATGCAGTGCCAGCCGCTCGGTGATCCTTACAGGGTTGTACAACCATGCCAATGGTCACTTTGGCCACATGCACCATTACCATCATTTTTCTGCCTTTGACCATGTTTATTCACTTCCTGTTTATCTGGAAGAACTGGCTGGCTACCATACAGGAAGGATCGGTAAATACCATGTGGCCCCGGAAGAGGTGTTTTATTTCCAGGAGGTGATGCAAGCCAATGCTCGCAACCCGGCGGCTATGGCCGACAGCTGCATTGGATTCATAGAAAGCAACCGGGAACATCCCTTTTTCCTTTATTTCTGTACCTCAGATCCACACAGGGCACGCCCGGTTAGTGATGAACCGCTGGCTCCTGACAGTTTCGGGAATATTGAAGGTGGGCATGAAGGTGTGGAGGAGACTTACTTTACCACAGAAGATGTAAATGTTCCTCCCTATCTTCCTGATTCCAGGGCATGCCAGGAGGAACTGGCCCAGTATTACCAGTCAGTGGCCCGTGTTGACCAGGGTGTGGGAAGGTTATTCGATCACCTGAAGCAGGCTGGAGTGTGGGATAAAACGGTGGTCATCTATATCTCGGACAATGGAATAGCCTTTGCCGGAGCCAAGACCACCATCTACCAGCCGGGTATCAACCTGCCCTGCCTGATAAAAAACGCAAAGGGTGGGAACAAAGGATTGGTTACTGATGCCATGATCAACTGGGCCGATCTGACACCTACCATCCTTGACCTGGCTGGAGTACTGTCAGGGGCAGATGAGATGATGCAGGAGCGGCTGGAGGATCCCGCCATGAACTGGAACAACACAGCCAACGAGTCCTTTCAGGGCCATTCCTTTAAATCTGTCTTGGAAAATGTGGAGGCAGAAGGATGGGATGAGACCTATGCTTCACATACATTTCATGAGATTACCATGTATTATCCGATGAAGTCAGTTATTTCACGTAAATTCAAGCTGATCTGGAACATAGCCTGGCAATTGCCCTATCCTCATGCATCGGACCTGTGGAGCTCTTCCACCTGGCAGGTGGCCCTGAAGAGTGGAAGTGGAATGTACGCCGGAAAGAGCATCAACGAGTTCACAAACCGGCCGGAGTTTGAACTGTACAACCTTGAAATCGATCCCTATGAAACAAGGAACCTGGCTCAGAATCCTGCATATGAGGAGGAACTGGAAGGGTTGAAGAAAAAACTCTATGCATTCCAGGAAAGGACCAACGATCCCTGGATCCTTAAATGGGAGCATGAATAGCAATAATCATTCGTTATAACCCTTACAAAGGTATATCAAACCTTGAGAATCATGAAAAAGAACCTGATCACCTTATTGGTCTTAGCTGGACTGGTCCCTCTCATACAGGCCCAGAACCTTTTGAAATTTGAATGGAAGTTCAGCACCGGTGATGATCCGGCCTGGGCATCCACAGGCTACGATGATTCGGACTGGATGAAGATCCAGGCAGGTACGCCGTGGGAAGACCAGGGATTTGGAGAGTATGACGGATATGCCTGGTACCGCCAGACTGTTGTTGTACCTGCAACCCTGAAAAAAGATGCGGTAAAGAATGGCGGCTTTATTCTTTGCGTAGGTAAGATCGATGATGTGGATGTTACATACTGGAACGGGGAATTCCTGGGGCAGACCGGAAAATTACCTCCCAATTATGAAACGGGCTATGGAGATCAGCGTGCCTATGAGATCTCTGTGGATAAGATCAAATGGGGAGAAGAAAACACAGTAGCTGTCAGGGTATATGATGGCGGGGGTGGTGGAGGTATATACGCTGATCCGGTAGGTCTCTCGGTGATAGGTCTGAAGGAGCTTGTGGTGATAAAGCCTGTGATGGAAAGGGAGGATCATATCGTTTTGGAAGAAGGCCCGGTGAAAATTAATCTACTGGTTGAGAACAACATGGACAGGTCGCTCAAAGGTGCCATAGAGATAAATGCAATTTCGGATTTCGGAGAAGAAATCCTGGAAGAGAGCCAGGAGGTGAAGGTCAAATCGGGAAGTTCAAAAAATTTGGCCATAGAACTGGGTAATCTGGATCCCGGATTCTATAAAATATCTGCAGTATTGCAGAGTGAGTCTGACAACAAGCGGGCAAACTTTGTTATTGGGGTCAGGCCCGAAGCGATCATCTCCCCCCAGGACCGCCCTGAAGATTTTGACAATTACTGGATGCGGGCCCGGAGGGAACTGGATGCCGTAGATCCCCAGTTCAGGCTGATCCGGAAGGATTCATTGTGCACCGAAACCCGGGAGCTTTTTATCCTGGAAATGAGGTCGCTGGGCAATATCCTGGTTCGGGGATGGTACATAAGACCTGTTAAAGAAGGAGTCTATCCGGCCATCCTTCATGTACAGGGATACAGCAGCTTTATGGTGCCTGAGGGGATGTATCCCGGGGATGATATGGTCGCATTGGGATTAAATATCAGGGGTCACGGATTCAGCCAGGATCATGTAAGCCCGGGTTTCCCAGGTTATATCCTGCATAATGTGGACGATAAGGAACGCTATATATACAGGGGTGCATACATGGATTGTATCCGTGCGGTGGATTTCCTCTATTCCAGGGATGAGGTGGATACCACAAGGGTGGCAGTGGAAGGAGGAAGCCAGGGAGGTGCATTGAGCTTTGCCACTGCTGCATTGGACAATAAGCGGATCGATCTGTGTGTTCCGTATGTCCCGTTCCTTTCCGATTTCAGGGACTATTTCAAGGTGGCTGGCTGGCCTGCAGGTGAGTTTGTCACGTATTTTGAAGAACATCCGGAGATCCATCAGGATGAGATTTATAAAACGCTGAGTTATATTGATATTAAAAACCTTGCACCGTGGGTCAAAGCCCCGGTGTTGATGTCAATCGGACTAAAAGATGTTACATGTCCGCCCCACATCAATTTTGCAGCTTATAACCAGCTGACTGTGCCCCGGGAGTATTATGTTTATCCGGAAGCGGGTCATGGATTGCCCGGTGATTATCACCGGATGAAGTACGAGTGGATCCGAAAAAAGTTCAATATGGAATGAGTAGTCTAATCAGGGTGATATCTAAAAACCCATAAACATGGTAGTTATTCAATCTTATTTCGTAGCGGTTCTGTTGTGCGTCATCACGATGTTCTGCTGGGGCTCATGGGCCAATACACAGAAACTGGTTTCTAAAAAATGGGCCTTCCAGCTGTTTTACTGGGACTATTCACTGGGTGTTCTGATCCTTTCACTTATCCTGGCTTTTACGATGGGCAGTGCGGGGGAGGAGGGTAGAAGCTTTCTTTCTGACCTCGCACAGGCAGACGGAAAAGCCCTGGGTTCGGCATTCCTTGGAGGGGTGGTTTTCAACCTGGCGAATATTTTGATTGTGGTGGCCATCAATATAGCAGGAATGGCGGTGGCATTTCCCATCGGGATCGGGCTTGCATTGGTTATCGGCGTGATACTCAATTACGTAGCAACACCCATCGGTCATCCTGTTTTTCTGTTTGCCGGGGTAATCCTGGTGGCACTTGCTATCATACTGGATGCTGTTGCATATCGGAAATCAAGTGCTGGCAAGATATCCACTACCACTAAAGGGATCATTATTTCTATCCTTGGGGGTATATTAATGGGATTCTTTTACAGGTTTGTGGCTGCATCCATGGCAACGGATTTTGTGGATCCTCAGCCAGGCAAGTTGACTCCCTATACTGCTTCAGTGGTATTTGCGGTGGGATTACTGTTGTCAAATTTTGTCTGGAATACCTTCTTCATGTACAGACCGATTTCGGGGGAAAGAGCGACCTATTCAGATTATTTCAAAAAGGGCAATGTACGGCTTCACATGATCGGGATATTTGGCGGGATCATCTGGAGCCTGGGAATGACCTTCAACATCATTGCTTCCGGTCAGGCCGGATTTGCCATATCATATGGCCTGGGTCAGGGAGCAACCCTCATTGCAGCACTGTGGGGAGTCTTTATCTGGAAAGAATTTGGTAAAGCTGAAGGATTGAAAGGTATACTTACTACCATGTTCCTGTTCTACCTGGCCGGGCTCTCCATGATCATTCTTTCCCGCCTTATATAATCCATCCTGTTCATTAAAACGAATCTATGATGAAGAAGATGCTTATCGTTGGAAGTTCGAATACAGATCTGATTATTAAAGTCCCTGAGATTCCCAGGCCGGGTGAAACGCTGCTGGGTGGTCAGTTCCAAACCTTCCCCGGAGGAAAAGGTGCCAACCAGGCAGTGGCTGCTGCACGTGCGGGAGGAGATGTGGTTTTCATTGCTTCCGTAGGGGATGATGCCTATGGAGAGGAGGCTGTAAAGGGCTATAAACTGGATAATATTAATACCGAAAACATAAAAATTTGTAAAAATGTTCCATCGGGGATCGCTATGATCAATGTGTCGGATAAAGGTGAGAATGCCATCACAGTGGCTCCGGGAGCAAATGCCAGGTTATCTCCTGCTGACCTGGATGAGGCTGAAGAGGCTTTTCATGAGGCGAATTTTATGCTTGTACAACTGGAAACCCCTGTGGAAACTGTTGCTAAAGCTATAGAGCTATGCAAGGAGTTCAATACCATGGTCATTCTTAATCCAGCTCCTGCAATGGATTTACCCGGGGAGATCCTTTCCGGGACGGACATCATCACTCCCAATGAAACGGAAGCGGAACGCCTGACAGGTATCCTCATCAAGGACGAAAATGATGCAGGGAATGCAGCTGACAGGTTGCATGAGAAAGGAGTAAGCACAGTGATCATTACCATGGGTGCCGGTGGGGCATTTCTATCGGATCCTGCATCAGGATCCCGCTTGCTGGTACCGGGATTTTCTGTGGAGGCAGCAGATACCACAGCTGCGGGTGATGTTTTTAACGGCCAATTGGCCGTTGCACTCTCTGAAGAAAAATCGCTCGAAGAATCAGTACGTGTTGCCCATGCTGCTGCTGCCCTGTCTGTTCAGAAGATAGGAGCTCAAAGCTCCATTCCCAGGAGGGAAGAAACTGATTATTTCCTTGAAGAAAATAAATAACCCATAAACTTTACAACATGAAGATCCAGCTAACAAATCCCGTTTTAAATCTTCTATTCATCCTTGGTCTGTTGTTCACTTTTTCCTGTGGAAACGACAACAATGCTCCAGCTTCGTCCGGAGTGGACTATCCTGTTGAGTTGACTGTTTCAAAGAGTGATTTGCTGAACAAGATCAAAGGAGGATGGGCCGGACAGGTAATCGGTTGTACCTATGGTGGTCCCACCGAGTTCAAGTTCAACGGTACTATGATCCAGGAATATACTCCCATCGAGTGGGATGAGAACATGATGGAATGGTGGTACAGCAATGCACCCGGACTCTACGATGATATATATATGGATCTGACTTTCGTTGAGGTGATTGAAATGGAGGGTGTGGATGCTCCGGCCTCCTGCCATGCACACGCTTTTGCCAATGCTGAATACAAACTGTGGCATGCCAACCAGGCCGCCAGGTACAACATTCTCAGAGGCATGGAGCCTCCTGCTTCAGGATATTGGGAAAACAATCCCCATGCCGATGACATCGATTTCCAGATCGAGGCGGATTTTGCCGGATTAATGAACCCGGGGATGGTGAACTCTTCATCTGAGATCTGTGACCGTGTAGGGCATATTATGAATTATGGTGATGGATGGTATGGAGGGGTGTATGTGGCAGCCATGTATTCCCTGGCATTTTATTCAGATGATATTGGATTCATTGTATCAGAAGCACTGAAAGCCATCCCCGAAGAGAGCGAGTTTCACCAGTGTATAAAAGATGTGATCCAGTGGCATGGCCAGAATCCGGATGACTGGAGGAGTACCTGGTTCGAAGCTGAGAAAAAGTGGTCTTCCGACATCGGTTGCCCAAGTGGAGTATTCTCTGCCTTTAATATTGATGCCAAGATCAATGCAGCATACATTGTGATCGGACTGCTGTATGGTGAAGGTGATTTTGGGAAAACGGTGGATATCAGTACCAGGTGTGGTCAGGATTCAGATTGTAATCCGGCCAGTGCCGGAGGTATTCTTGGCACTGTTATTGGGTACGACGGAATCCCGGACTACTGGAAACAGGGGCTCGACAGGGTGGAGGATATGGACTTCAAATACACCACCATCTCGCTTAATGACGCCTATGAGATGAGTTACAGGCATGCCCTTGAGATGATTCGCAGAAATGGAGGTGAGGAGCAGGATGAAGAGGTGAAGATTATAGTTGAGGAGCCATCTCCCGTAAAATTTGAGCGGGCATTCGAAGGGCATTACCCGGTGAGGAAGATCAATTTCGGCTGGGGTGGTAAGCTACTTGAAGCGGATGGTGAAACTGACTTAAGCTTTGATTTCAAAGGCAAAGGTTTTGTTATTAAAGGCAGGAGCGTGAAGCACGATGGTGCCCTGGAAGACAAAGATTTGCTACTGGATGTCTTCATCGACGGAGCACTGTACGAAACTTCAGCTATGCCCACATCCGAAAGGACCCGGAAGCATGAAGTTGCCTGGAAGTACAACCTGGATGACGGGGATCATACAGTCAGGGTTGTCCTGAAAGATCCTGAAAAGGGTTACGGTATCCATATGCATGAGGTCATCATCTATGGGACACCACCCTCCGGACTTTAGTTTTGCCGGTTGCTGTTTCAAGTTCTCACATTGCTTTTGGATCCATTCGCAAACGGCTATTCAAAAATAGTTTAACTTTAGAACTGTATCTAAAAGCTTCTTCAAAAGATGAAAATTACCCGCACCATTGCGCTCTGCCTTTTGCTTGCAGTTACTGCCACCCTCAGGGCCGAGCTTAGTATCACATCACTTAAAACCGATTACATAACCAATCCGGCAGGCATTGATAATACCGCTCCAAAGCTCAGCTGGATCATTCATTCCAACCAGATGAACACCATGCAGGACTCCTATGAGATCAGGGCTGCACTGAGTATGGCCGATCTGAAGAAAGGAAAGAACCTGCTGTGGAAAACCGGACAGGTTCCCTCATCCCAGAGTCTGCATGTAAAATATGCAGGTCCTCCACTTGAGTCCTTTCAACGGGTTTACTGGCAGGTGAAGATCAAGGATAATCATGGTAAATCCAGTGGATGGAGTGAAGTGGCATACTGGGAAATGGGGATCCTGAGCAGTGCTGATTGGAAGGCGGACTGGATATCACCCCTCCTGGAGGAGGACTCTACCATCTCCATGCCCTCCCCTTACCTCAGGAAAGAGTTTAACCTCAATAAAGGGGTCCGGAAGGCCAGGTTGTATATCAGCAGTCATGGTCTGTACCAGGTGGAGATCAACAGTGAGAGGATAGGTGACCAGGAATTTACACCGGGGTGGACCAGCTACGATACACGGCTCCAGTACCAGACCTATGATGTAACGGAAAACCTTCAGCAAGAGGCCAATGCCATTGGGATCATACTTGGTGATGGATGGTACCGGGGCAACCTGGGATGGGGTAATAACAGGAATGAATGGGGGACACAGTTGTCCGTCATTGCACAGCTGATTATTCAATATACTGATGGTTCTGAGGAGATCATTTATTCGGATGACTCCTGGAAAGCCGGCACCGGTCCCATCCTGAAATCTGACATATACAACGGGGAAACCTATGATGCCACAAAGGAACTGGATGGGTGGAGCAGTTCGGGTTACAATGATACAGAGTGGCAAAAAACTGTCACCGTGGATATTTCCAAAGAAAAGCTGATTGCTCCTGAAGGTCCGCCCGTCAGGATCATTGATGAACTGGCACCTGTTTCCATTCAGAAGACAGGGAATGACCAGTGGCAGGTTGATATGGGTCAGAACATGGTGGGTTGGATCAGGATCAAGGCAACCGGGAAAAAAGGAGACATTATCACGCTGAAGCATACAGAGGTCCTGGATAAAGAGGGGAATATGTACTATGATAATTTACGTAAGGCTCAACAAACCAATACGTATATTCTCAAAGGCGACGAACGGGAAGTCTTTGAACCCCACTTTTCTTTCCAGGGATTCAGGTATGTGATGGTCTCGGGTTACCCGGGAATATTACATGAGGAAGATATCAGGGGGATGGTGATCCATTCTGATATGGAACCATCAGGCAGCTTTACCTGTTCTGATCCACTGATCAACCAGCTTCAGCACAACATCGTCTGGGGGTTGAAAGGGAATTTTCTGGATGTACCCACCGACTGTCCACAGCGGGATGAAAGGCTTGGATGGACCGGAGATGCACAGGTTTTTGCGCCCACAGCCTGCTTCAATATGAACGCAGCCACTTTCTATACAAAATGGTTGAAAGACCTGATGGCCGACCAGGCGGAAAATGGAAGCATTCCCCATGTGATCCCCAACATTCTTGGCGGGGGAGGAGCCACCGGCTGGGCAGATGCAGGTGTGGTAATCCCCTTGGTACTCTACCTGGATTATGGGGACATCTCTATCCTGGAGACCCAATATGAGAGTATGAAGAAATGGATCGGTTATATGAAGGATCGTGCTGGTGATGACCTGATCTGGGATGAGGACGGGCATTTCGGTGACTGGCTGTCGTTTGATGCCAGCAGATCCGACTATATGGGTGCATATACCACCAAAGACCTGATCGCCACTGCATACTATTCCTATTCATCCGGCCTGGTTTCGAAAGTGGCTTCCATTCTCGGACAGGCAGATGATGAGAAGTATTATGGAGATCTTTCGAATCAGGTAAAGGAAGCCTTCCAGGATGAATTTGTAACCCCTAATGGCCGGCTGGTGGCCCATACCCAGACTGCTTATACCCTTGCACTGGCATTTGATCTATTGGATGAGGAAACAGCAGTAAAAAGTGCTTCTCATCTGGGTAAGGATGTGCAGGATTTTGGCCACATCACCACCGGTTTCCTCGGAACCCCGCTCATATCGCTCACATTGACCGATCACGGAATGAACGACCTGGCCTATTTATTGCTGAACAGGACAGAATATCCTTCATGGCTCTACCCGGTGACCATGGGGGCTACCACCATATGGGAAAGGTGGGACGGTCAAAAACCCGATTCCACATTCCAGACTCCAGGTATGAACTCCTTTAATCATTATGCCTACGGGGCCATCGGGAAATGGTTGTACCAGGTGGTTGCCGGGATCGGGATTGATCCTGACAGGCCGGGTTATAAGCATACCATTATCCATCCCCGACCAGGTGGTGGCCTTACTTCAGCAGAAGCCACACACAACAGCATGTATGGCACCATCGTGTCCGGTTGGAAGCTGGATGGGGATCGACTGTTTATGGAGATTGAAATCCCTGCCAACACTTCGGCCACCATTCATATTCCTGGGAGTTCGGAGGATATCCTGATTAATGGTGCTGGCCTGGATGAGTCAGGTCTGGAGTACAGGATTGCTGATGGCAAAGTAATTGGAGAGGCCGGATCGGGAAACTATAAGATCCATACAACAATATATTAATCCCTGAACCAACTATGAAAAATCTATTTCTTACACTGTTTTTGGTTATGCTTGCAACATCAGGATTTGCACAGAATAAGATCATCCCCCTGTGGGAAGGTGATCCTCCCAACTACAGGGAAACCGGGGAAGTCACCATCTGGGATACCTCCGATATTGTAAGGGTAAGGCTTGTTCAGCAACCTGATATTGCTGTATTTCTTCCTTCCAAGAAGAATGCTACCGGGGAAGCAGTAGTGATCTGTCCGGGCGGAGGCTACCACATCCTGGCCTATGACTGGGAGGGAATTGATATTGCCCGGTGGTTAAATTCACGTGGAATTGCTGCTTTTGTTCTGAAATACCGCCTGCCCGGATCAAAAAGCAACATCGTACCTCATAAGTCACCACTTATGGATGCCCAGAGGGCCTTGCGTATGGTCCGTTTACAATGCTGAAAGGTGGAATGTGGATGTCAGTAAAATTGGAATTATAGGTTTCTCAGCAGGAGGTCACCTGGCATCCACCCTTTCTACCCATTTCGATCCGGGAAACCCTTCCAGCGATGATCCTGTGGAGCAAATGAGTTGCAGACCCGATTTTTCGATACTCATATACCCGGTCATATCCTTCACTGCTGACTTTTCCCATGCCGGATCACGGAAGGCCCTGCTCGGTGAGGATGCGGATGAAGAGCTGGTAAAGCATTTTTCCAATGAATTGCAGGTAACTGAAGAGACCCCGCCTGCCATTTTGATCCATTCAGGAGATGATAAGACCGTTCCGGTAGAAAACAGCATCGTCTATTACGAGGCACTGCTGGAACACCAGATTCCGGCGGAGCTGCATATTTATCCCTTTGGAGGACACGGATACTCACTGGGCATTGGTCAGGGTCATTTATCCACCTGGCCCGACCGGGTATATCAATGGATTAAGTACCTCTCGGAATAGCACGGTTAAAGTATAAGTGGCAGGTAAATGATACCGGTGCATTCCTTCTGACCGGGTGTGAGATGCTGGAACTTGTGGATTAATCGGTCCTCATTATTCCACGGAAGAAAATATTGCGGATTTTGTTTTGTTGAAATGAAAAAATCATCTATTTTTGCCACGCATTTGAATGATGCACGTTCTAAAGAAGATTACCCATAACCACCAATAGTATATAAGGTCTGGTAGTTCAGTTTGGTTAGAATGCCGGCCTGTCACGCCGGAGGTCGCGGGTTCGAGTCCCGTCCAGACCGCAATTAGACAGAAAAAGCCCCTGTAGTTCAAAAGATTACAGGGGTTTCTTTTTTACCGGGGTCACTATGGGGGTCATTATTTCGGGATTCCTATGTCAGCTTTATTCCTTACCTTTGTCTTATCTACGCTGCCATAGCGGAGATATTTGACCTATTAGGGTGGCCGGGGAACTGGCCGCCCTTTTTTATAGCATCGAGGGTTAAGAGGGTCACCGGGTCACGGCAAGGAGGGAGTGACAGATATTTATATCGATCTGGACCTGGAGAGGATTGACCAGGAGATTGACTTAACCAATTGCAGGAAGATAGTGAAGAAGGAGATTATTCAGATTCGGAACGAAAATACCTATACCCATATCCACCACCGAAACCAGCTCCGAAAAGGGTAATTGCAGCTAATATCTTTAGAAGTAGTTCTTTATCGATTTCGATTAGATAAACAATCAAAAATATAAAGACGGAAATCCCCAGAAGTACATATACCAGGTTATATCTTCTACGTTTTGTTGTCTGTTTGTCAGAATGTTCCTCGTCCTTCTCTGCGATGTTAAGGATCTTATCTATGTGCTGTGGTTCCAATTTATCCATAATTGGATTATGTGGGCCACTTCGCATTTGAAGCATACCGAATTCAAACACCTTTTTAATTTCCGGGGGGAGCCCTTCTATTACTTCAGGATCAATAGTCTCAGGATTTCCGTCCTTAGGAATCTTAGCTTGGGTGCTTTTCACGTCTGATTTCGAATTATCCTGGACGGCAGGCTGTGTGGTTTTTTTTGGACACATACTACAGAACCTTAAACACATGTTCAACCCGATCGATTACTACCCTGTTCACCTTGCTTTCAACTTGAGCTTCAACAAAATTGGATAGAGTTAGTGTAATCAAGGCAGTAAATTGGTCGTCAGATATCGTACCACTTGATTTGGCACGAGCGAAATAACGAATAAGTTCTAGCATGTATTGTGGTGTAATGTTAGAAGCGCTAAAATAGTGTTTTCCTCTCAATCCAGATGGATTCGGGGCCATGATTTGCTGAGGTTTTTGAATTTTAGCTACGTTCATGGGCTACAAATATTGAAATCGGTTATATATTTTAACGCAACTCCAATACTTTTGTTACCTTAAATATACTGATATCGAGCACAAAAAAGCAAGTATTGAATATAAAAATGTTAAAAACCGGTTAAATAGCAGTTAATTATTATCAAATTCACCTGGTCAACCTTCTGGAACCGTACAATTAACCCCTGAACCTCTTCCTTAATTTCCTGGTCATTCATTTCAGTATGGTATTGGTCATATAAGTTGATGTGATGAAGATGGAAATATCAGCCAGAGAATCATTCCATTTTCTTCATAAGCTCCTCCAGGTCCTTCTCTAGCTGGAGGATTTTTTCTTTGGTGGTCATGGATTTATTTTGACCTCTTAGGGTGATTTGGACCCTAGCTGCCGGTTTTAATTATTTTCATTTTCACTTGATTTGAATAGGGAAACTCCAAATTCGTTAATATGATCATCAATTAGCATCGTAATTGAAATTGAACCAGGACTGGATTCTTCAATTCGATATATTGGGAAGGCCTCCGTTCCGTTAAAATACTGGTACTCTCCATCACTGAAAATATTTTTAGTTTCATAGGTCATTCTACCCGCAGCAATCCGGAGCAGTGCTATTCCGTGTTCTTTTGCATATTGAATTGCACCTCTTTGAAATCCTGATGTAGACACAAGGACTCCTTTTTGTGCACCTAGACTTGAAAGCTTTGAATGTAGAATTTGAACTGCTTCTCGCTTCACCGGTGAGGAGTATCGTTTACATTCAATCAATACCAGAAAATTGGCGCCAAAAACTTCAAACGTCAACTTGATATCGATTTGATAAATACCATCGATTCCGGGTATTTTTACATTATGTTCGATGCTTTTACTAACTAGTTCATCTGGTAGTGACATGAACAGCTTCATTACAGCCTTCTCGAATTCTGTAGGGGTGGGTTCGGAAACGCCAAACCGGTCATTAAAGTCATGGATACTCATTGGATCAGAAAATAATTTGTGCTATCCGGTTGACATCCATCCCCCACATTTTCAGATCTAATTTAACCACATCCTCTCTTATGGTGAGGTACTCTTTTGCCTTCAAGTAGAGATCTCCATCAGAAACCAACATTTCAATTGCATCTTTACGAAGGAATCTGACTAATTCTTCCCTTTCAAGCTGGTCATTCAATAAGTTTCTATACTTCTGATATTTCATCGTATTGAATGTCAAACCGTGATACCAATGAAGACTAATTTCGGGCATATGGCCTTTATTGTGGGTAGATGTAATGCTGTCATAAATAGGAAATTCCACATTTTGTTCAGAACTGGAGGCGGTAATTTTGTCATCCTGCTTGTGGTTGACTTTCAGAATAAATGTTATCATGATTTCTCGGGTCAGGGTTGAATTACCACAAGTTAAGAAAACGTAAGGATCTGAGAATTCCTTCAACCCAAATTTATGGGATTTATGTGTGCTTATTGCTCATAATTAACTTTTGTCTTTCAATAAACTTTAATACATATTTGTCAATGCTGTTTGGGTATGAAAGCTGCTTCTCTCCCTGTTCGTAATCGAGTATGTCATGCTCTTTTCTTGGAAATGGAAATCTTCCAGCCCAAATCATAAAGGGTTGAAGTATTTCCACCAGGTGTTTTTCATCCGTATTAAGTTCAATGCTGTAGTGTTTGATAAGCCATAGAACATTATGTCCGTTATGATGCCATTCCCTTGAAATATTTTCATGTGATTTTATCTCTTCGGATTCGATAGCTTCCCGTTTCTCATATAATATCCGAGCCTTTATGATGAGCTCAATTGATATTCCAAACAGTAATCCTGCTGCTCTAAAAAACGCTAGTTGTCTCTCACGAGCATCAACCTCTCTACCTTGTACTACTGAACGGTATAGCTTTAAATTCTCTGACGCTGCAATGAAAATAGTTTCAGCATGTTCAATCCATGTATAATAGTGCAATGAGGCTCTTTCAGTGTTCATTTCGTTTTCTGAATTTATTCCTGATTGGATCCTATAGCTTGGTCCCGCTCCCGGTCAATCTCCCGGAATCTCTCAATGAGTTTCCGTACCTCCTCTTTGTAATCGATGTCTTTCATATCAGTATGGTGTTTTTTATTGCGCCTTCCAAACACTCTCCCCCGACTCCACCCTGGCGCGATCCTGGTTGCCGATAATTAGTTATTCACTTCTGCCATTAATGAGGCAACTTCAATCCGGAGGGTTGTAATCAAATTTCTTAAATTCCTATCTCTTGTTTCAAAATTTTCAATCTGCTGATTTAGTTGTTGAATATCCTCATTGTGCTTTTTTTTATCGGATTGAAGTTGATTCTCTAGGCTTTTAATTTCTGCGTTAAGTCTGTAGATCTGATTCTTTATACTATTTATTTCCGTTTTTAATGAGGAATTATCATTTCGAAGAACTCTGGTCTCACTTCTTAAAACATCAATCTCATTATTTAGGTTTACAGTTGTTGCTTGAAATTTTTTTGGAGCGACACAACTAGCCGCCACAATACCTAAAATGATAAATATTAACGTAGCTTTTTTCATGAATTCAGAATAAAAATTTTCTATTATACTCTAATTGAATGGTTTGCTCATCTACATTAAATTGCCTGAGTAATAGTATTATTTCTTCAACTTGAGATGGCTCAATATTCTCATTGTCTTCACAGGAACCTACAGTAAATCTAACTCTTAAAGGAGATTGAGGTTTAATGAGATAGTGATTTTCATTATTCATTGGCATTCTTACTTCGTTAACGGTAACATAGTTTTCACAACCAGCAATAGAAATTATCGGTCCACTATCAGAAACTCGGATTATTTTTATAAATAATGAACTAGATGTTAATTTAAATTCAAGTTCATCTCCAGTCTTTAATTGTCCCTGATAAACCCGCGTATCAATTGTCCCAACTGCAGTAATTGATCCTTCTGATGAGATGCATCTAGCGTATTTTACTTTTAAATCATTGTGTTCTGCCATTAATGCATTATGACTTTCCGTTTTTGAATTGATTTCGTTTTTCAAAGTCGAATTTTCATCCGTAAGTATCTCAATTTGATGGCCTTTAGAGTTGCTTTCTTTGGATAAATTTTCAATTTGTTCCCCAAACTTGTTATCTTGAGATACGTAAGTGCTTACACCAGAGATGGTAGAGGTAACAATCGCTCCTATAATAGCAATTATTAAATTTATTTTCATTCCTTCCATAAGTTGGTCATTTTAACTTACATGCAATACAATTGTGCTCTTATATTTGGTATTGTCTATTCTTTTTCCACTCCCTCCACTCAGGAATAATCACAATAATTTCCTGCCTGAGCACAGAAATCTTTTTCTGCAGCTTCTCCACGGTCCACCGACAGACGGACAGGGCCTTCTCTGTAATCATGAGTTTTTCCGTTGTCGCATCCCAGGATTCGCCCATTGACACAACATGGTTGAGTTCTTTCAAGATGTGCTTTGACCGGGATCGTTTGAAGGTGAGGGCGTACATTGCACGAAAGATATAAATTAGAATACTTCAGCTAACCACTCGAATACAACATCAACGACTTGTTTTGAATCCATCAATTCCGTTGAGTTGTTCCACTTAAAACGAAGTTCATCGTCTAAATAAGGTTGACACTTCATTTCGTTTATAATATCAGGACGATCTTCAATCGGGTATCTAAACTGAATGAAAGACATTCTACCGTCCCAAAGGCTTACTGTTAATTTGGCCGATTCAATTGAATTTCTATGTGGTTGCCTCCAAACAAAACTTAGAGCAAATCCTCTTAGATTAAGTATTATGCCATTTGGATCATTAGGACTAGTTTCATAGGGCACATTCTTCCCAATTATCTGATTCCATTTATCCTTTTGCTCATGCACATAAGGAAGAAGCTCATTATCCACGGCTTGATTTGCAATAGTCACTATTTCTTGGCTATTGAGCATTCTCTCCTTTTCACTTTCCAGTTTTTCTCTTTCAACCTTCTCCTTAATTTTATTCATATGCTTGTCAGCAAGATTTGGCAACGTCATTGATTTTTCTTTGCTAAATAGGATATCGTTGACCAGAAGTATGCATGCAGATTCAAATCCTTTGTTTTCTTCATCACTATTATTACTCCTTGAAAAATTATATGGAAGATCAACCTGTTTATGGATGAATCCTTTTAAATCATCGAGTAGTTCTCTTTCCACAATAGCTGTAACCTTTCTACTTAACGCTAGGGAATAACCGATCTCCTGGTTCATCCATTGTGTATGAATTGATCTACTCGTTATAATGGGAACGACTATTTCAGATTTTTCTATCCCATCAATTACTTTGTCAGTTAGAGGCTTTTGGGCTTCTCGTTTATCAGCAATGACAATGGGATTTAGCCCATTTTTTATCTTTATCAATTCTTTTAAAATACCAACTTTGTCCTGATCATTGCTTGAGTAGCTGATGAATATGTTCTTCTGCTTATCCATAAAACATTATTCTGATTCAATTTCACCACTTCGGTCTTGCAGTTCAAGCAACCTGAGAATATTCCCATTCAACTCCTCATTGATCCGGATCTGCTCCTGGAGAAACTCATTATTTTTCTTCAATTCTGTCATTTGATCATCTCTCCAGATCTGATCTGATTCCATATCCCTTTGTGAATACCAAACAGTTGTCCCAGCTAAGAGTATCATGCCAATCGCGAAGCCAATAGTAACTCTGCTTAATCTAGTTGCCTTCCTGCTGAATTTCTGATTGCTTTTTCTTAATTCAGATATCTCAGCTTTCAAGGATTTTGTCTCATCTGCGAATCTTACCTGGATCCGACTCGTATATTCACTTTGACCAACCTGAGCCATCTGAAGATAATACCCTCTTTCTTGAAATGTTGGGGATCTTTTGCCAAAGCCCGATCCCAGACTTGAAAATTCCTGAATTTTGGCCAACAAATTTTCATCACTTAAGCCATTTGGATAGTCATCAGTTAGTTCTACCATATTCGATTATAGATGATTTGCCAATCAATCCACACACAGCCAATAGCTCACCCCATAATGATGTGAACAGGCCCCTGATTCAATAGCCAGGAGAGCGATTGTGATTGATCGGAGGTGTTTCATGATTCAGTTTGATGTTATACTGATAGATCTAGGTTTTCCAATTTATTATATGCTTTTTGAATTTCAGTAACCGCCTCCTCGAAATTCTCCGTTTCGGCATATAACTCTGATGTGATTTTCTGAATGGCATCGATAGTTTTATTGATATGATTCTGCTTTCCAGATTTAGTCTTTAAGGATTTCGTTTTACTCTCTGCTTCCACCACCAGATGTTCAGCAACATCAACAAGCCTAGCATTATAGATGCTCATAAATTTTGGTCGACTATCTTTTGGGGTGGGGATTAAAACAAATTCAGTACCCGGAATAGAGTTCTTGTCAAACCAATCTAGCTTCTCAAGGACAACCTGCTTCCTTCCTATTATAGTATCGATCTTTTTAGATGATTCAATGATTCCTATGCTTTCGTTTAAGATTTGCTTATGCCTCTGAAATACCGGTATAAGAGCTTCTCGCCTCATCCTCTCCTGTCTATCAGGTCGAGTTCCTGTAGAATTTGAATTACTTGTCTTTGATTTGGGATTAATCGACAGAATGATCACCAGAACAATTATTACTGCGGCAACAATGATTACTCCTTTCACAATTATTGAGATTTCAGGTTATTGTTCTGAGGGTTTAATCAGAAAGGGTGCGGATTTGTTACCCCGCTTTAAAGCAGGTTTTATCTTCTACAGTCACGTAATACTTGTATAGCAACGGATTAAGAGGTTTTAATTACCACGTTGGAGTTTATGTCACTTCCACGGCCAAACACAAGTTAAGCAATTCTCAGCAATGCGGGATAGGCGAGGGACGTATATGTTTTGGAGAAGGGCCTGGACTTATTCTTTCGAGAGGGTATCCTTTCTGGCCATCACTCAATTAACTTCAGAAGCCTCTCCAGCCCCTGCTTCGTCTGTATGTGGTAAAGAATCCCTTGGTACTCGATACACCCCTTCACGGCCTTGTCTGACCCTTTGAACAGCTGCCAAATCTCAAGATCTAACCGGTCTGCGATTTGCTGAAGCAATTCGAAGCGGGGCTGTCTTTTACCGTTCACAATCATGCTGATCCCATTCTCAGTGATATTGAGATCCAGGGCTAGGTCCTTGGCGGTTAATCCCTTCTCTTTCAGTAGATCCTTTATACGCAGGTAATTCATGAGTAAGTCTTTCTACAAATATAACATTTTGTGTGATATTAGTAAAATAATTATAGTAAATGTTGTATTAGTTATTTGATATAGTTACATTTGTCCTGTAATAATCTAACAAACTGTTGTATTTCTAAAACACTAAACATTATGAAAACACAAAACAATGAACAACTGGAGGATGCTATCAGCAACCTTACCAATACCGATGAAGTTTCAAACATCAAGAAATCCCTTGCCGAGTTTTATGAGCAATGGTTATGCTCTGAATCTGCCAGTGATCGGGAGGTCAGGGGCACTATGATCACGCACTTCAATGCGATGATGGACCTCCTAACGGCTATCGAGGCAGAGGTAGAAAGAGCAAAATTAGAGGCTGAAATGAAGTTGAGTGAATCCTTGCAGGACCATTGATCTGGACATAGTGGCCATATTTCACTATCTTCTTAGATTGTCCACCATCTTCCTATCCGGTGAATGCCGGAGTAATTAAAAATCGTAAAGCAATCAAATAGGCCGCCTCTCTTCACCGGGAGGCGGTTTTTCTGTTTCATCTCAGGACCGAGTGAGAATTTATTCCTGCAGGCTATTTCATATCTATGTCATATTTCTCTTGGAAGCGCATTATCATATCATTGAAGTTCCTGATATATAATTCTCTCTGCTTTTTCAGCTTTTCGTTTTTATCCGGATCCAACAGGTCAAGTTGATCATCGATATATTTCAGGTCTTTATTCAGATATTTGATTTCATCCTTAACGAACCGATGGTATGGGTCAATCAGATCCTCATTATCAATACCGGTTTTTCTGGATTCAGTGTTAAGGGCAGCCTCGTACTCATCCATATAATTCAGTAAATCGTAATACCTTGTGTAAACAGAGTTCTGCCAGGATTGTACATACAGCCTCCGGAACACAGGAACCGTGTTGGGGTTCACATTGGAAAGTATCTTCTCAATCCCCTTATCACCCTCAATAACATCACGCGCACCTTCTAGAATCCCGGTACTGGTTTTGAGTGTATTATTCCAGAACCTACCTCGACCTGCGAATAAATACTCAAACATATGTTCGATTTTTGACGGGTTCCAATCAAATATTTCACTAACATGCTTACTTTTGCCATCATCATCGATATAATATTTATTCCGCTTATCGTCATCTTCGGCTACATGACCTCCACCAAGTTTGAATAACTCGTCTGTGAGCCATTTCAGTTGCTTATTCACATGCTTCTTCCCTAGTCCGGAGTCAGCCAGGTACCCTTCTTGCGCTGTTGTAAATGGTGTTCTGGTTATAGTGTTACCGGCAAAATCCTCATTTGTTGCTATATCAAAAATCGGTACCCCGATTGTTGGTATAATCGGCCTGGCCGTCAAGGTTCCATCCTCGTTAATAAATTCAATAGGATTTACCGGGGAAAGAGCCGTACCTATATTTGACAGACCATCCTTCACCGCTTCTCCAATATCTTTCTCCTTCGATACGAGGCTTTGATATGCAAGTACCCCTAATGCGTTGAATGCCCTGAAACCAAAGGGAAGGGGGATATTAACGAATCGATCCTTCCCAGGTACAGGTATGACCAGACTATTGAACTTATGATAATCGTTCAACTCCTGGTAATCGTTCATCGTATCATCGTCATCATCACCGGCCCACAGGTGATTGAATAGTGCGGTCAGGAAGCCTAATGCCATGAATCCAGCTCCCACACCAATAAACTTACCAGGATTATCTTTACCTAGTTTCAGGAAATTATGACCACCTTGGACACCTGCATTAAAGAATACGAACAATGCCCCGGCAAGCGATGTGTTTCGTCCTTTCCGGTTAAAGTTAACGGTTATATCCTTCGCTGCCTGAACTGCCTGTTTGGATCCTTTCCCGTTTTGAATGGCTGTGATATATGTTGCGAAACGTGAAAGGTTCTCAGATCGAATAGCCCAATGCTCCAGGAGCTCACCTGCTTTTAGGTATAAATCTCTCACTTGCTTTGCACCAGGCTTCCCGCCTTCTAACCTTTTTAGTTTCTTCTGGATATCTTTCTCCAACTGTTCAACATCTCTGAGGTGAATCCATCCTGTAGGACCACCTAACCGGACAAAATCCTGATACATCTTACCGACTTCACTATTATGATCGAGCTTCCCTTTTAAATCTCTTATAATAGCTGATCGGGCCTTCCCCATGTTCATAATGAATTTTCCAGCATCACCCCTTTCTCCCTTGATAGCGTGTGCCATCATCGCATATCCAACATCACGCATTTGGTTGATCGGAATAAAAGCAGGATTCCTGCTGGTGAATTCAGATGCTATCCACCTTGTAAACATCGGTGCCCAAGCTGTCCATTTTGACCGCATTGCATTTCGAGTCATTTCCTCTATTGGTGATGGTGTTTTATTCAGCGCATTGGCCACATCTGCCGGCAGGATCAGAACATATTTTTCACCACCCTGCCACATATCCACCTCATGCTCTTTTGCGTGTGAGACCGGCCTGCGGATCATGTAGTCGGAGTTGAATTTGATTTCTACTTTACCCTCATCAAACAATTCCTGCGGAGGTTTTATTACCGTTTCGTTATGATTCTTTTTACCATTCTCATCATATGTGCCATCCCACACGTAATACACTTTCTTGAATGAAAATAGATCGTTCATTCCTTTGTTGTTTCTCACAAGGGCTGATGCATATTGCTTGACACGGTTTTTCTCGCCCATAATAATAGCTGTGTGGGCCATATTTGTGATATACTTCAATGGGTCGTCTGCCATTGTTGTGCGACCTTTGGCTGAACGATACGGGTTCATAATCCTACCTACGTCTGTTTCCATATAATCGATCAGCGCGTCTGTTTCTGACGGCTCCCAGCCCCTTAACGGAACGTAAAACTTGTAAGCATCTTCCCCTTTGGTGAGTTTATCATGCAAATCTTTCGAGATGAATCCATCTGCCATAGCCCTGTCAAGTGAAAATAGAGTGGCGTTATTGACGGCTTTCCAAAAATCATTAATCTGATCCTTTGTTAGTCTCGATTCATACTTCCTTACTGTTTTTGCTGCATCCACGGTTTCGATCCCGGACCAGTTTGTTTTATTTGATTTCGGGTTTCGTTTTGCCATTACCAGATTCCTCTCAAGAGCATGTTTGGCCTTCATGTACTCATTGACCTCTTTGAAGTTCATATCTGCACTTTTTTCAATTTCGCTGATAGCCTTCAATAATGGGAGTTCATATTTATCATCGAACCTTTCAATAGCCTCCCTGACAATTTGGTGTGATGCGTTCTCCCGTTCGTAGGCATTGGAAAAATCGGTAATCTTCCCGCCTCTTTCTTCTACTTGCTTCTGGAGATTTCGCACAGAAAGCATCCTGTCTTGCCAGTTCTCCCTGAACTTTTGGGCTTTGCTCTGTAATATGTTTATCGGCGGCCCGTCCTTCTTTTCTCCTTCCTCTTCAGCCTTAAACTGCACATCCAGGTATTCACCAGCAAATTGTGGTCTTGCTTTTTTCTTCAATCCTTCCCTGGATTTACTTAACAGATCAATGATATCCTTTTTGGTGTAGTTGATCTTAAATACCTTGCGGATCAGTCTGCGCACCTTCGCAACGAACTTATCAATGATGGACGGATTGGAATTATCCTCTGCTATCCGGGCAATATACTCGTCAGCTATCTCAAGCTGATCTGTGGTGCCGTACACCCGTGACATGGTGGATATGTCACCTTCCGACATGCTGTTGTACACATCTGTCAACATCTGATCATACTCATGCCCAAGTAATTCCCTCAATCCTTTGTGGCCAACAATCTCATGGAATACTGTTTGCTGTGCCTCCTCTTTGCTTTTGACCTCACGAGCGATCAGGTACACCTTATCGTTCTGCACATCATAAACGCCAGGGATGCGTGTGTCATCCTTAATCGCTCTCTGAATATGTGGTGGCAGCTCTTGACGGGTTATGACAACCTCAATGGGTGTATTAAACTGTTTGGATAACTGCTCAGCTACATCGCGTACATCTGTGCCTGGGAATGCCCCCTCTTGGGAGGAACCAGCTTGCTCTTCGACTTTGAACAGAACAGTATTACCAGCCTCATCGTTAACCGTCTCAATCACATCAAACAGATTCTCAAAAGACTTGTTGATAGTCGGTTGCTCTCCTTTGGTGGGGTAGGGGTACACATCCTCTGCGGCGCCTGTCTGAACGATATAATCCACCATATCCTTGAAGCTGACCAGGTAATCGTTTTTAATCCCCTGCTCATCCAGCTTATCCTTCACATATGATTCAAAGGACCGTGCGGACATCTCGCGCATCTGTGACCAGTAATCTTTCGTCTTGCGCCTGTCTAACTCGGTGCCCCTTTCAACCATCCCGCTATCCTTGATTGCTTTTGCCACATCATAAAATACGCCAACAACTTCCGGGCGAACAGAAACATCATCTACCCACTCACCATCTTTCTTCACAAGCAACGAACGAGGTTTTTCGGTCAGATAGTCGTGCTTCTTATCTCTTTGGCGGGAGAAATAATTATCAATGGCATGCCACCATTCATGTGCGAGTGATCCTGCGCCCCACACTTTTGTCAGGTTTATCACAATCTTATCAGGCTCATAATGTGCGCTGGATCTGTCTTTTCCTCCCTTACCTCTTGCTCCGAACGCAAGGCCCAGCTCACCACCAAGAGATATTGCACGGGATGGGATGTTTGTTATCTCTGCCAGGTCCATCAGCGCATCATAAGCAAGGTTAAGATCACCCTGTCGTTTTGCATTCTCCACCCAGTTGCCAAACTCCACACCCCGGAACCCAAACGCTTCCTGGAACATATCGGGCGTAACATCCTTCCCGTTACGGTGATCCTTGCCTGATCGCTCCTCTGCAACATCCGGTCGTTCTGCGGGAATTACTTTTTCTTCAGCAAGCTGTTGCTCAAGGGTTTCCTGATTATCCTTAATATAATTGAACGCTTCCTTACCTGTTTCAAAAGGCCCGGCCAGGGTAATGAATTTCCTCGGACCAACCTTTTTACCCACCATCACACCTTTCTTACCACTCAAGCTCCAGGCATCGAATGTCACCCTGCTGCGCTGGTTCCCGGTTTCCTCCAGAATGTGTTTCAATGCAGCGATAGCCTCATCATAGGTTTTGAAATCTGCGATAATCTTCCGACCATTTATAATAGTGAAGTCCTCGCGGCTATCGAACTTCATTATCTTGAATTTCTTCAAGTTACCATCAAAGGTTTCCGGGAAACCAAGTGCTTCCAACATTTTTGTGAATTCCTTAATCTCCTTTGCTGCATGGAATGATATACGCTCATCCATCAAATCAACGAACGCTTTGCCGTGAGTCTCTTCAAACCCTTTCTTATCCAGCATCCAGGCATAGACTTGCTTGTACAGGTTAGCCTCTTTGAGCCATCGTGCTTTTTTGTAGTTCTGTGCTGTTTCTGCCGGCTTGCGGCTCATGTTGGTCCGGTAATAGTGAAGTAGGGCAACCTCTTTTTTGTTCATCTTACCGGATGCAACCAGTTCTTTGTAATCGGGTACGGGAATTGCTTTAACAAGCGGAAGGGAAATGAGGTCATCATCGGTCAGCTTGTTGAGTGATGCAAGGCTTTGGGCCCACTGATCCTTCCGCGCCCCACCGATCTTCTCTCCGAAATCTTCAATTTTTTCAGTTTTCTTGGTGGGTTCCAGCTCCAATTGCCCTGCAGACTCTTTTTTCGCGGTGGCCAGCTGCTTCTCCTTTTGCTCGATCTGGTTCTCAATCCCGGCAATAGTGTTATCAAACTCACCCAGGATCTTATCGATATTCTCCCTGGATCCATCCTGCTTAACTTCGAACAGGTTTTGATCCATCCGTGCAAGTTTCTCACCGGCGAACATGCTCTGCTGCTGGTGCAATCTCTTGGAAAGTTCTTTTTTCTTGGACTCCCTGGCTTTCCGGGTTTCGGAAAGGGATTCTTTTAAGGTGGCAATCTCGGATTCGAGCGCCTGGGTCGATTCGTTATCTATTTCTTGGCTTTCCTGGCCCTGAGTATCCTGAACGCGGTCACCATCTTCTGTGACTCCAAGCTCGGTATCGGATTCTCGTTCGATTTGCTCTCGTTGGTTGAGTTCATCTTCGAATTGTTTTTTGACTGTTTCATACTCATCCTGCGTTACAAGCCCAGCATCGAGTGCTTTGTCGATATTGGTAATATCAAGAGCACCATTCTCTTCTACAAATTTAATCAATTTTGGCTCTGCGATCAGGTCGTTTACCTCTGTTACTGTTACGTTGAACGCACCTGTTTCCTCCCCGGCTCTATAATTAAAACTATCAGAATCGTACATCTCCTGAATGTTTCGGATCAATAAGTCACTCTCAGCGTTCTTTCTGCCACTGATAGCATCTTTGGCTGCTTTGAAAAGTGCTTTACCATAAATAGGAACATCCAAGTTGTGCAATATCGTTTCATTCACCAAGAAATCATGTGCAAAGGATGTAAACGCTTCATCCTCGATCTCTACCAGGGAGATATAATCAACCTGATCTGAGATTGTGCGTATCTGCTTGCTGTTCTCGTTTAGCGGTACGAGCTTGCCTTTGTCATTTCTTGTTATGGAGTATCCAAGCTGTCCGGTAAGGTTATTGATGGTCTGTATTGCTCCGGATCGTTTTACAGTATGGCTTTTCGGGATCTTGTTGTATGCGCGAACCAATTCAATCAATCGGTTGTGAGCCTTTTCTTTGTCAATGACAGGTGTTTCGGTCTTGAGAGTCTTCATCTCGCTGACCGGCTTGCGCTTTCGGGTACCACTATCCACCCACTTTTTAAACTCCACCATTGACATCTCGGTGATAGCACCAAGTCCCTGCCACCCTTCCTCATAGTTAGATAGATAGGCTTCACGGGCCTCCTCAACACTATCAAATCCGACCATGGTCTTATGCTCATCAAAGGCTCCGGTTTTCGTATCTACTTGGTCAACCACAAATACCTTATCTGACTCAATGTTTTCGCCCAGGAACACATCTATCTGATCACCGTCTTTACCCATGGACCGTTTGAAGTATCCATAGGTATTATTGATAATCTGGCTCCACTTCTTACCATCCTGATCAGTCCCGGACCTGGTGGATCCCTTGGGGTTCTCAATAGTGATATCAAGTCCCTGGATGGAAACATGGCCTTTTTTGTAGTTGCCGGCCTCGATTTTTGCTTCTGAAGGGTTCTGATCTACTTCGGCCTCTGCTGCTGCTAATTTCTGCTCTGTTTCGGTTACGGGTTTTGCGGGTGTGGCCTCTACTTCTGTTTCCTGAACGGGAGTAGATTCAATCTGAGTAGTTTCTTCAGCAGCTGGCTCCTGTGTCAATCCCTCTGCTTCACTGATAGCATCCTCCTGTGATTGGTCAATGGGTGCACTTACTTCTTCCTGCTCTACCCCTGGAGCTTCCTCGGTCTCAGGTTGCAACTCGCTTATCTTATCCAAATATGTCTGACCGGTTGCGTCATCGTTCTTAACCACCAATTGTTCCAGATCCGTGGCCTCTGTTGCACCGTCGATAATTCCACGGGCAACGTCCTGCTCAATCTCCTGGCCATTATATGTGTATGTTGGTACTGCCTCCGGGAACTTCTCTTTGCGCATCGCGTCCAGTTCCGGGTCATTCTCCCATGATAACCCGTGGAGATCACCATCTGATTTCGCTGCAAGGATACGGCCCTGGATATATCCTTTTGTAACATCCTCTTCGTCTTTAAAGTATCTCGGTTCAGTGGTTTTAAGCTCATCCTCGCCTGTTTGCGACGGGGCGACTCCCTGGGATGTCTCTGGGGTCGTTTCTTCACCATTGGTAATATTTATAGGCTCTACAGTGATTGTGTACTCATTCTTAGTGAATGGATCCCCATCATCCATAATATCAACTGTAAAGTTCAATCCGGGGTATTCATTCTTGAGTTTGCTTACCAGGGAATTCGCTGCTTTCTCAGTTGTGAATGGTTGCTGGATCTTGCCATCAACTACCGGATAATCATTTTTACCGTCATTGAGGATCTTTTCCTTCTGTTGGCCCTGCTGCTCCCCTGTTTCTGTAATAGGTGCTTCGGGTGTGTATCTATTTACTTCTGAAAGCATTTCAGGACTAATAGGAATCGTTTCCCCAGGGGTCCCGTCTTCCTCATTGGCGTATACATTCAATGTACCATCCGTATCAACTTCATCAACAATCCACTCACGGTCCTGGTATGTGATCTTCTCGCCCTCCTTGAACTCTGGGATCCCGGCCTCATCCTTGATCTGCTCCTCCACAACAGCTTGTTCCATCTGCGCACTTCGCTGCTGGTCCTGCACACCAACCATCTGATCGGTCTGAACTTCTAGCCATGAATCATAGCTTTGGGTGCGTATTTCACCGATCTGACTTGCATCCATCATGTCCAGCTCCATGGTTTCCGGATCCACAACAATCATCTTGGTCTGACCAGGCATCTCCTCCCATTGACTTTTGATAAACACATAGCCACCGTTCCGCTTCTTTCCAACCTTGACCTGCGGTGTTCCATCCTCAGTGTTCACAATACTTTGGCCCACACTGTTAAGGTGTTGCTTTGTGGTATTACGGCGCATCTGATCTTCAAGCTGTGGTAAGTTTTCCTGCGAATCTTTGTACACATTCAGGTATTCACTCAACTCCTGGTCGGTCATGGTGCGATGATCCTTAATATGATCTTTGTGGATTGAGGTCATATTCAGTCTGTTATCCATCACCGTTGCCATGTTCGGATCTTTACTGTCTACTCCCAGGTATTCGTAAACCGAGCCGTCCTCTGTTTCAATAATAGTTGCTCCGTTCCGGTTTTTGCGCATCTTGTGATACAACTGGTTCGATGAGTATGAAGCGGGACCCAGCATCCCACCCATCATCGCACCGCCTTTTGCAGCCTCGCCAGCATTGATAACAATATCCATCGCTCCAAGTCGGTCCTCGCCAAGCAAATAAACATTTTGGGCAATGGACTGTCCCACTTCGGTAAGAAATTCCTCCGCACCTTCCTGCCCCATGTTTGCAAGGGTTGTTTTACCCAAACCCATAAACTTCTGATATACTTTTGGGTCATTCTTCGCCCATTTGCGCATAACATCGTCTGCAAGGCTTGGATCGGATTTAAATAGTTGCGATGCCATTCGTCCGGCCATGCCTTTTGGCAACATGAAGTCCAATCGCAGCTTCTCAGCAATAAACTCCATCGCTGCGGATGCCGCAGCAACTCCCCTTCGTGTAAATTGGTTGGTTTCAAGACCTTTCTCAGCAACATACTGGTCATAGTCATACAGGGACCGGCCATATACCGATGAGGAGAGCATACCGATATTCGCCATACCAAGTATACCTGGGAGGGCTGCCATCGATGTGCCTCCGGTGAACGGGGTGGTTGTCAATGCAGCCATTGTTCCAACCATCTGTGGCATCATCCTCACTGTTTCATAAAGCAGCCCAGCTCCTTCGGGTGCTGTTTCAAAGTCTTTTGCCGCAGATTCCTGAAGTCCAAGTATCCAATCCTCATATTGATAGATTTCGGGAATAGTGCCCGGTGAGGCCGCTGACATTACCAAAGGTGCAACATCTGCAATCATGTTCTTCACACCACCCTTGAGTTCTTTTGTTCCAGCCTCCCACGCCAGTTTTGCTTGTTCGCCGGGGTTTTTTATATTCCAATCCCTCCAAAACTGCTTATCCTCCTCCGACTCACCAACAAATTCACTTCCCAACACACCTGTTTGGACAGGATCGGGATTCGTGTTAATGGTGGGTAATGAATTGAAAGCATCAAATCCATACTTCTCTTGAAAACCGGATTTTTTTGGAGGATCATTTATCATTGTATCTGCCTTTTATTGAGGAGGATAATATGCCATTGACTGATTGATGGTCCCCTGACCACTCGCATTAAAGCTCTGCCGTTTTTGATAATGCCCGTACAGGAATTCCATCGCATCATTATATGCTTCTTCCCAGGTAATGTCGGGATCGAATTCTTTAAACGCCCTCATCATTATGCCAATGCGATCATTCTGCTTTGCTTGCTTTTCAAGTGAAACCCCTGGTCGTTTGTTATCCTTGATCTGCTTACGGGGTTTGCCCTCCTTGCTGAATCTGCTAGCAGCATCCTTGAGCTTCTTTTCCAGTAACACACTATCACCTTCGGCTGGATTACGCTTCTGTTGCTGTTGTGGTTGTGCGGTTGATTGACCTGGTGTTACCCCTGTGGCAGTAGATAGCTCAGGAACTAACTTCTTCAGCTCATCCCAATTTCCCAGGAACAAATCACGGATAGATTCATCCTGGACATTTTCATTCCTGTCAATATCCTTCAGCGCTCTTGGTTTCATAGGATCACCTTCGTACATCATCTGCAATGCCCGTATCATCTTTGTTTGAAGATCAGGCGTGATGCTTACTCCTTTGAGGTCGTAGGATTTTCTATTGGAATATGCCCTGTCCTGATAACTGTAATGGCCCTGGTCAGCCCTGTATTTTTCAAGGTTTCTCTGGCCTTTCTGTGTAAGATGAATCTGATCTGCCCTGGCCTTATCCCTTTTCGCTGCCTCTGTAGCTGAGAATTCACGACTAATATCCATTTCCCCTGCCTTGAATTCTCTTCCCTTCTCTGCTTCCCCTGCCTGAAAGGTCCTGCCAAGCTCTGCCTGTTCTCCTGTGAACTCCCTCTGCCTGCCCTCTGCTTCAAGCCCATGCTTGTATTGTAGGTCACGAGCCGAGGCATTCAACCCTAGCATCCGAAACCGGTCTAACGCTTCCTTTTTCTCGCTGTCCAGTACCATGAAATCATTCAGCGCACGGATCACCGATTGGTTGGGTGCTTCCTTTGGAATAGTGGCCCCTGCAGATCCGGTAAGCCCTTGGGTGATCAGTCTGAATGCATCAACGATAGAATTGCCCCGTGCAATTTTCTGATTCACCTCTTCCCGCTTGGCATATGACTCATCCTGACGCGCTTTCTCCTGCTCATAGTTGAACAGTGAGGAGAATGGGCCTACATCTCTTACCTGTGGAGCAACCTCAACGTCCTTCATTGTGTTAAATAGCGTTTGCATCCTCTGCTTATCCTGATCGTCGTATGCTGGAAACATAGCTGTTATATCAATGGTTATTAATCCTTCAACAATTCTTTGGCATACTGTTCGGCCTTATCCTTATCCCACCCGTTGTGATTCATTGCTGCATCACGAATGAGTCTCAACTTCTTTCGGTAACTGTATTCTGTATTAGCCATGACATTTGCAATACTATTTGCATATGCCTGTGAATTATCTTGTGATTGGTTGGTTGCTTGTGATATTTCAACCATCGTCTCCCTGCTCTGCGCTGCGGATAGCTCTGGAACAACCTTCTTCAAATCATCCCAGTGCTGTAGAATTAAATCACGTATTGACTCATCCTGGACATTTTCATTCATGTCAATATCCTTCAGCGCTCTTGGTTTGTTCACAAAACCATCGTACATCATCTGCAACAGCATGAGCATTTTCATATGCAGATCAGGCGTGATGCTCACTCCTTTGAGGATATATCCTATTTTATCGGAATACACCTTGTCTTGATACCTTTTTCCTGCGGTGAAGGCTCTCTGGATATCTGCTTGCTCCCTCGTAAACGCTCTCTGCCTACCTTCGGCCTCACGGGCAAGTTTGAATTGTAGATTTTTTGATTCGCCGTCAATGCTCAACATCCGGAACCGGTCCAATGCCCTGTAACCATTTGGCGCGCCAATAACCGATTGATTTGGACCCGCCGGACCGTAGACAAGCAAGTTGATCACATCGGTAATATTTTTGTCTCGTTCTCTCTTTTGGTTCAAAGCATCACGTTTGGCGATTGACTCCCTCATACGTTTCACCATCTCATAATAGTTAAATGGACCTGGTTCGCATCCTGTTCTTTCCACATTCGCTGCGATTTATATTCGCGAATAAATTTAAATGATTGCTTTGTGTTGGTGGGTTATTATAATGCTGGAAACGTCCCTGTTATAACCTTCTTTTAGAAACACATGCCCGACTTTTGTAAATAAAGACATTGCGCAGTGGACTGGAGATGGTACCTGCTTGGGCTCATATCCCAAATAACGCGGGTTCGAGTCCCGCTCGCGACACAAACATTTTACCAATGGTAAAGAAGCAGACCACAAAGAAAAAGCCTTCATTGGGATATATCGAATACACCTTGAAGCAGAAAATGCAGGTGTTAGAAATATTGCAGGAGAATGATCTGAGCTACTACAAGACCGGGAAGCAGATAAAGATATCCCACACCACAATACGTAGGTGGCATACTCAGTATGGTGATGAGATGAATAAAGCCTCTATTGCCAAAGAGATGGCTGAGGAGGTGACTGATGATATGGCCAAGCGGAATAAAGATTTCTTTGATGCGGTGTTTAAGGTAAAGGTACTGACCATAAATCGTATGTTAGAGCTTGTTAAGGACGAGAGGAACCTGGACAACCTTCAAAAAACCCTCAAGACATTGTGTGAGATAGATGGATCCAGCAAAAAGAACGGAGAAGAGGAGCCAAAAGGAACGGTGATAAATATTTACGAGCAAATCAACAATCAATTAATACAACAAGGTTATGAACCAGAGAATCCCCATAAATCCACCCTCAATTCAGACTGACCTTCTTTGTAAAATCTTGCGATTCACCTGCAAGAATAGATGCCATGTCAATACAGTCTGTGCTCAGTAAGAGCCACTAATTGTTGGGGTCCGCCAGGGGTGTGAATATTAATCATACCCTTTTCTGATTCATTCAGTAGTGATAATCTTACCCTTCTTGAATTCATCCAAGTAAGTATTCATTAGTTTCTCATCTGAGTTTAGCATATCACCCACATTCACGAAGCCTAAAACGTTGGCAACATCTTCAGAATCGATGAATATTTCTCCGGTCACTTTGTCCTGCATAAATCGTACCGGTTGGTCTTGAAAATTGGCTGAGAAATACTGGTATTGGTCATCTTCGTTTAGAAATCTCATGGTGTTGTTATTAATCTGTTATACTGTTCAAGGAAGTCATCAAAGGACCGCACCACTAGATAGGCTCCTCCGGACATCTCGATATTGGCTTTGAATCGCCTCTGTGCTTCGCTCATCCAGTCCCGGCCAGCCTTAATTTCTATGAAGGTGGCTCTGCCGTTGATCGCCGCGAAAATGTCACCCTGACCTTTTGCATACTTGCTCCCTGGTGTGAATTTCACACGGCCATCTTTCAGTTTCCTGGCAGTGCCTTGGGATGAATTACGATAGCAAAACACACCATCACGCTTCAACCAAAACAGCACCAGTTTTGTAATCAAATTTGCACCCTTGGATCCTGCGAAGTATTGACTTACACCCATGGGGGTCACAGGTAGTGATTGAGCATTGTAAACCTTATCTTGAAGTAGTTGAAACGACTCCCAGGATATGATTTGAGCAAATCGTGATCTATAGAATTGTCCTTCACTCATTGATCAATCATGGGTTCCAATATTTCTGAATTGGCAACATGCATTTTCTCTTGATACAGCCGACATTTTGTTTTCAATCCTTCAACTTCTACGGGGACACTCATTAGGCAAATCCGTGTCATTCGGGTTACCCCCTCCGAGACCGATTGCTCCTCATATCTGTTTAAAGCGCAACTTGCGCAGCTCCGTGTTCGAGGATTGAAATAGCATTTGTACTCGTGGCTTTTGCAGCTAGCAAGATTCTTGTAGATTTTTCCGCAAAACTCACATTCATAAGCAATTGTTTCTTTCATCTCTATTTGATTTATAGTTTATACTCAATCATTTAATGCAATAATGGCTTGGCTTCAATTCGTATGTGGTCTTTTCAGAATTCATCTCTAACGGGTTCAGTGAAATTCATTACTTCACTCATTTTAAGTTCCTCAACCTCCGGCAGTCCATCTTCGTTAATAATGAAACTGAAGTCATTGAAATCGGCCGTTCCCCTGATCAGGGTGCAGGAAACATAGCTTCTCCGGAATTTCTTGGTGTCCTTCTTTACAGAAATGATGGCCTCGGCCTTTTTTTGAATTGCAGAACCCAGGTGACCGGTTGCATTGTTGTCACCTTTGTTCTCATGGATCACAACGTGAATGTGACAGTTATAAATCTTGGTCCACCGCATGAGAAGTGAAACTACCCTGCTGGCTTCTACCTCGTCATTGATCGCGGTGGCCAGGTCGGCTATTCCGTCAATCACCACGAATCCGAGGCTGTTTTTCCACTTTTCAAGGCCAAATTCGATGATATTGCACCTTTCATGGGGTGAGTACTCCCGCAGGTCAAAAGCGCCAAAATTCTTCGGGATATATCCCAATATTTTTGGAATTCGTGAGCTGCTCAGGTATGAATCGTAACGGCTCTGCTCGGTATCGAATAGCAGGACCGCCTGTTTGTTTTCCGGAAAATCTGCAATGATTTTATTTTGGATAGATCCATTGTCTGCTGCAGATGCCAGGAAGAGAGTGCCAAGGAAGGTTTTTTTACTCTTACTTTTACCAATTACGGCGGAGAAGTTACCCAGGGTGAACAGTCGCCTATCAATTGACCTGGTGGCTTCATAATCGCGTATTCGCATAATCACTGGTGGTTTTGATACCGGGATTTCAAGATCGATATATGCCTTGTTGAGGATCTGTTCGAGTTCCGGACCAGTCTCCTTTGGTTTGCTATTACCAGTAGATCCAGTCGGGGAATTCCCGGAGCGGGTTTTTGGAGGTTTACTCAGTTCATATCTTTCGGCAAGCTCTTTCGCGAAGGTTTTAAAATCACCGTTGTATTTCAGAAGTCCGATTACCTGGAAGGGCGTGTATGCCTTTCCGGAATCGAATGGGTGCCCATTGCTGCTGAAGTTGTAGAATACGCCCGGAGCCACTTTCCCCAATGTGCCACTTATTCCTTTCTTCTTCCCTGGCCGCTGCCAGAGTTCGGGGGTGAGTTCCTTCCACCCGGCACCGATCAGGGCGGATCTCGTCTCTTCAACTGCTTCAGGCTTGGTGTTAAAAATATCTCCTGGCCGATCTGTTTCTTCAAACTCGTTCTTCCGGGTATCATTCCAGGTATTGAAACTCTTTGCAGCAGATAGTAGGATCTCTCTTTCCTCCGGAGTAATTTCCGGTACCTGTGTGATATCATTCCTGATCACTTTGTAACCAGGTGTCGGATCCACGCAAAAGTACCCGCCTTCGCCTCTGGTCTCGATGATCGTATCCGGGCGCCACCGGTCACCCTCTTTTTTTGGTCTTTGTGCCAGCTTTTGGTTCCCTGCAATAGTGCTGCACCGGTAAATGAGGTGAAACCCACCGGATACGGTTGATTCAATAGGAAAGGAATATTTTGTGAAGATTTCCTTCACCTCCTCGATCCGGGAAAATTCCGAAATGATTTCCTTTGCATCTCCGAAGTGATTATCAAAATCCACGCATTCAAACCCTCCGGATAGTTTCCCGCAAATGATTCCAATGCCATGAGCGGTTCGGTATGCCTCTGGATCCTGTATACCACCTTTCCAGGTTCCTTTCACATCAGGTGATTTGTCCTGTTTGGTTGGAAGGGTGGCGAATCCGGCAGCTTGATATTTCTTGAATGCTTCGATCATGAGGTTTTCTTTAGTTCGGGGTACTTGTTTTTCATGAAGGTTTTGAAGGAACCAAATACTGTGGTGTGTTTTTGGGTGAGGGGCTTCCATCCTTCCATTTCAACCAGGATCTCTCCGAAAGAGATTTTGTGTTTCGCTTTGTAGAACATTAGCTCTTTGGATTGCTCAAATGATAGCTGTGTACGAAGGGAGAGGACGGCAGATAGCTTTTGTTTCAGAGAATTGTTTCCGAATAGGATTTTTACTACTTCCTCATATTGAAGGTTATTCTCTACCTGAGCTAACTCTATTTGTTTATCATAGTAACTACTATACTTAATACTACTATTATCAATACAAATATTACCATCTTCATTTTCAACGCGCGTGCTTAAGCTAGCCTTAAGGGTACTCTTAAGGGTTGCCTCTAGGGTACCCTTATCCATTCCCTTGGTATCAATTTCTAAAACGGAGGACTTCAACTTATCATACTCTTTTTTAAGGAGTTGCCGCTTCTGGATTTTGAGAAAGGCTCCAATAGTTCCTTTAAGTTTTTGCCCCTCTATGTATTCAATTCTGGATTTTCTTTCATTCTCCAGGCGAGAATTGAACAATTTTCCGTCTTTTTCCTCAAATTTTTCGCTCAATATTTGCCAGGGTACCTCAAGGGTGCTTAAGGGTACCCTTAAGAGTCGGCTTAACCTACCTTTATCAGCAGGTAAATATCCCCGCTCCCATTCATGGCAAAGAAGGCGGATATACATTCCTGTTTCTTCATAGGTCATATCTTCTGTTCCTTCAAGGAAGTCCCTGGGATATAGTAAGAATGCTGGGCTTTTATTCATGGTAATGCCAGATTATTGAGGTATTGCTCTGCTCTGTAAATTCCTGAATGGTAGATACGACACCAGAAATCACAAGCCTTATCCACATTGATCACCAGACCACAATCTATCAGAAACAGTCTGATTCTGCATACAAGACAAAGAGTGACATGATACACTGCAGGTATTTCTTTTTTGGATAGGAAGGAGGGTGTATCCTTAAGAAGATAGATGCCGAGCAGATGTTTTTTTCCACACGCACAGCACTGATAGTTATCCCTGGCAAGAATTTTGTCTCTTTTCAGTTGGGAAATTGATTTTCCTGTTTCATTTTCTACTTGATTCCTGAATATCTGTAGAAATAATTGCTTATCTTTATCCTGTGCGTTATAAAGATAATTCGGGCCGTTCGATGATTTAGTCATTGTGCGGCCCTTTCTTTTTTATCCTCAGCGTGCTTTGCATTTCCCCCAGTACCTGGTCTACATCATATAAAATGCGACCTCCGAATCGAAATCCCTCAATTAAGCCATTGTTACGGTGTCGGATGAGGGTGGGGACGGATACGCCGATTTCCTTGGAGAGTTGCTTTACAGGGACCAGGTGTTTTTTTCTTTTCTGGGTTTGCCCATCCATCTGCTCCTCTAGCACCTTCATCGCCTCTTCGGCACCAGCTTTGCGCGCTACCTCTTCCAGGTGTGCTTTATATTCAGCAGTTAATATTTCCATCTCTCATCCTCCTTTATTATTATCACCGTTTTTGGATTTGGACTGAGCCAGCTCTTCCTTGACAGTGGTAATACGATTTGACTTTAACCAAGAAATTAACTCACCTCTGTCAAAATAGATCAGTTTTCCGTTTGGTTTGAAATGAGGAATTTTCCTTTGAGATGTTAGTTTGTACATGTAACTGTTACTGATTCCAGTAAGTTGACATCCTTCAGTAAAGGTTAAAATCGGTTTTGTTAAGCTGAAATCATTCCCATGATTGCACCCCTCTTGAGTTACATCCTTTTTCATATCCTCTGGTTTATATTGACAATAGATGCTCAACATCATGCTTGATTGTTAAGCATAAATCAAAAATCTAAAAAAAATGGATAAGAAGGGATTAAGTCATTAAGATGGCTTAATAAACTTAATGTTTTGCGAATAGGTTTGTTATCAAGGATGTTATTTTTTCCTTGTTTGGGAGTCCTCCGACTTTCCTTGTCTGCGAATTACTACTGCTAATATTATTCGAGGTAATTGGGATTCCCCTTTTCGAAATGAACTTTTTAGAAGTTTCTATATTTTTAGGTGTGAATCTCTCGAATTGTTTTTCAATGATAGAAGCTGCTAATGCAAATTCATTAGTCTTGCTACACAAATAAATCTTCTCTTCATGTGAATTCCAATCATGAGACAGTACATTCCTAAAAGTCGAAATATCAGTTTTTTCTAGGTCTACAATCTCAAGTTTCTTCGCAAGAATATCATATAATTCAGCATACATTTCGTTATCAAGATCGAAGTTGAAATTCGTCACCTCAGGAGGTGGAGTTCTTTCTCTCATGTTGGTAACTTCTCTCAAGATATAGCTACGAATCTCAGAGATAGTCTGGAGATAATCTAAATCAAATCCAACATATCGAGTGCGATTATCACAGAGTGCAATATAAGCATTATGGTATGTTTCTTTCTCCCCTTTTGTTTTAAGTTCTTGAAGATAAGAAGCATATTTCTGTTTAAATGCTTCATAGGGGGGAAGATTCATGACTACAAAGTGCCACAGTTCCTGGGCGAGATAAAACCCTCTTGATTTGTTCATTTCAGCGTAATTAATACTTCACTGGTCTGGGATATTGTCCCCACTTTCATATTATTATTGAGCGATTTTGAGGTTGATAACTGGTTTGTGTTCTTGGGCTTGCTTCAGGAACTTGGCGGCTTTATCCTCTCCTGACACCTTTATATATTGACGGAATAGCTTTTCGGTCCTGTGGCCGGTGATTGCCATGATCATCTCAATGTCGATGCCCCGAAAATACATATTTGATGCGAAAGACCTCCGACCGACATGAGTAGTCAACCGGGAATAATCCTTCAACTTTAGCTCACCATTCATATTTAGTTCCTGAACCTTTTGGGACATGGTTCTGCCGATTTCTTTAAGGTACCGGTTCATCGGCTGGTTCGCGTAGGATGGAAGATCCTTTTCCTGGTACTTCTCTATGACATTTTTCAACTCTGGCAAGAATGGGATCACCACCGATTCGCCGGTTTTCTTGGTCTGAATCCGGATAACCTTATCCTCATAGTCAATGTTTTCCTCTGTCAACCTGGAGAAATCAGAATGCCTCAGGCCGGTCCAAGCTGCAATTAAAAATGAATCCCGGTAACGCTCAAGCTCGGGCCTCAGATCCAGGTCTTTCATTATTTGAAGCTCCTGTTCAGTCAGATAAAAGTTAACGCTTTCTTCAGTAAGAACCTTGAATTCCCTGGTCCGGAAGGTTAGATTATCATTATACCCCTTTCCCGTTGACCAGTTTAAGAATGACTTCAGACATTTGATGTGCTTGCCAACGGTGTTCACTTTGAACGCCTTGGCTTCTTTCAGGAATTTGACATATTTGTGATAGAACTCTTCATCAATATTGCCGAACTCAAGTTTCATGTATTTCCGAGAGTATTCCTGCAAAAGTTCCAAGGAGCGATCATAATCCTTTACGACAGTCTTGCGAGGATCCTTGCCGTCTGTCTCACATCTTAAAGTTTGGATTTTAATGAACTTCTCGAAGTAACCGAAGAAATCAAGCTCTGGCTCTTTTGATCGCAGATTTAGCGCAATTTCAATGAGCTTCTTCAGCTCGCCAGGTGGCGGCTCCTTTTGATCATGCGTGTTGAGATATTGGCCATGGGTATTCTTTGCGGCCGTTCTGATGTTTTCAAGACGCCCGTTAATCTCAGGGGCGGTTTTGATTCCTTTAACCTTTTGTGATCCCTGGTTCCAATGATTTGGGTGTACACTTTCACCAAAATAAACGGTTACCTTATTTGATCCATACCTTACCTGTAGGCGGATTCGGGTTTCCCTTTCGGCTTTGGGATCCCGGAGAGCGAATCGAAAACTTGCCATAGCGATACATTTTAACATTTGACCTTGACAAATCTATGAAAAAATCATAAGCGGGGTTACTATAGGGGTCATAAAATTACCAACATTTGATTAGATTTGATAACTTTGTCTGACAGGAGAGTTGCTGAACAGCCCTTTATACAAGGGGTGTAGAAGATCATCAATAATCATGAGTATTTGTAAGTTCGAGTCCCGTCCAGACCGCCTTAAATTAGACGAAACCTCTTGTAAATCAAGGGGTTTTGTCGTTTAGATACAAAAGTCAGACCGCAACCGTTGTCTTTTCGCCCTCTTTTAGACACTGAATTATCCACTATCACATTGCTCTTATTCTCTTGAATTTCGGAGAAAGATAGTTATTAAGTGCATATCTGCCCTTCTGTACTGAAAGATCAGTATCATTTTCTCCTGTCTTCTTCCATAGTATGGAATGCAATATTTTGTGATTTGTAAATCAGTATAATAAACGTATATTTGTATGATAAACAAATGTGATATATTATATAATAGTAAGTTTATTAATCATTAAATGAGTCGTCTAAGCGATTTTATTAGTAAAGTGTTAGGTGAGACTGTTCAAGAGGATGCTGTTCCCGAATTGCTTTATGCAAACCTACCGTTGTTTATTCGCGAGACATACAATCTGAAATCAGCGGTATTACTGAGTAGGTCTTTGATTATCATGGAGCCGAAGGATTTAGATAAGTTAATCATAGGGAATTTGTTAAAACATTTAGCTATAGTACAAAACAGCTATGAAAAACTAGTTGTTTTGTTGCTGCCTTCGATCTCGGCAATACAAAGAGGAAGGTTGATTGAAAGAAAGGTAGATTTTATCGTTCCAGGAAAACAGCTATTCCTTCCTTCTTTGTTACTTGATTTGAAGGAGGAGCATTCCAGATCTGCGTTTCATCGTCAGCGGGATGTATTACTTCCTTCTGCACAGTTTTTATTAATTTATCACTTGGTCTTCTCTACAGCCAGGTATAGTCTTGCGGAGTATTCACTTAAACTAGTCGCTGACATGACCGGTTATACTCCCATGGCTATTACAAAAGCTGCAAAAGATTTAGAACGATTTGATCTCATTGATATTATCGGAACGAAGGAGAAATCCATCAGTTTCAAGTTGGAGAAAAAGGAGCTTTGGGATCAGACTGAGAAGATGAATCTCTTACGTAGCCCTGTTTTGAAAAGGGTGTTTATTGATGAAATCCCTGATGGCTTGAACCTATATTACTCGTATTTTTCCGCTATAGGGGAGTACTCTGATTTAAATCCGGGAAACCAGGATTACATAGCGGTTGATAAGAAGATATATCATGAATTGGAAAAGAGGCAATCATTTGTAAATCCGAATAGTGATGAAGGAAGGTATTGCATCGAGGTATGGAGTTACAATCCGGTAAGATTGACAACATCGGCTAAATATGTTGATCCTCTCTCTCTCTATCTAAGCTTAAAGGATACGGGAGATGAACGAATAGAAATGGCATGTGAGCAAATAATTGATAGATACCAATGGTAAAAGGCTTAGACGTATTCATTAAATATTTCAAGGATTTTTCTCAAAACTATGTGATCATTGGAGGGACAGCGTGTGATTTGATCATTGATGAAGCTGGGTTTTATCCCCGTGCCACCAAGGATATTGATTTGATCCTGGTGGTTGAGGCTTTATCTTCAGACTTTGTGAAGCAGTTCTGGCAATTTGTGAAAGATGGCAGATATGAACGAAATGAATCTAGCGATACAGAAAGGAAATATTACCGATTTGTAAAACCTGAGCAGGGAGAATTCCCATTTCAGATTGAATTGTTTTCCCGAAATCCAGACCTGATTCATATCGATGAAGGAATACATTTAACCCCAATCCCAACGCCAGATGATTTGAGCAGCCTTTCGGCCATTCTGCTTGATGATGAATACTATGGTTTTATTCTCGAACATAGTAGTGAGGTTAATGGCTTACATCGTGCAAATATCGAATCACTAATTTGTCTCAAGGCCAAAGCTTATCTTGAAATAACTGAGCGCATCAAAAAGGGGAGCAAGGAGGATAGCAAGCTTCTTCGTAAACATAAAGGTGATATATTTAGATTGGGAGCCATGTTGCCTGAAGGAGATCAGTTTGAACTACCTGGATCAATAAAGAATGACATGACTAATTTCATTAAAGATATAACTGAAGAATTGCCAGGAAAGGAATTATTCAGAAATATGGGAATTGGCAGAATATCTTCGGAAAGAGTGTTGAGTCAGATAATCAAAGCCTTCAACTATGAAAATTAGACACCAGAATTAGACATCAATTTAGACACTAAAACAGGATGTAACCCTTGTATAATGGTTGACATGGTTTCGTATCAAGCCCCGTCCAGACCGCTCACAGGTTAAATAATCCCTTGAATTTCAAGGGATTAATTTTATTTAGTGCAAATATTGGGACAAAAAAACCAATTCTCAGACTTCTCCTGACAAGAAAAATCCTGCAAGCTTCCACTTACAGGATTCATCGAAAAAGAGATTGAAATCGTTTTTGATCTACCGATTGTTCAATGCTATCCTGAATTCACTCGCAACTTCCCGCTTAATAATTTCGTGTAATTCCCTTTCATTGTTATTTAGTAAGGTATCTCGTTCCCCTTCATTAATAACAAAATCATCAAATGCCCAATCAGTAAATTCCTCAAAGTGATCATTTACGATGCTTGACACATCATTTGGTTCATTGTCTTCATCGTAGTAATTTTCAACGTAGTCAGTGAATTCTTCAATAATCACATTTACCCTTGCTTCATTCAGCTCTTGTGTTTTCATAGTTATATGGTTCTTCCGCATCTATTTCGTTATACACTGTAATATAGTACGTTATAGATATTTTTTTTGTTACAAAAACGAACTGGTGATTGATTAATGAAGTGGTTTTGAATGATGAAATGACATATTTGGTGGACTAACTTCTGTAAATCTTTCGCTTTAGATGGTATGAAGCAAAGAGCAAGCCGCTTTTTCAGCTCGCCCGGCAGGGGCAGGGTCGACCGGCTGATAGCAGGATAATCCCGTCGAGTACACAGTGATATCTACTTGATATCCCTGATCTTCATGGACAAAATCTCACCGCTTTTGGCATGCAGCTTGAAGATTTTGTATCTGACTGATTTACCTACCAGGAGGGAGCTGGCAACAGAGTTGGAGACTCCCTCGTAGCTCAATGTAATGAACCAGTGCGTTTTATCGTCGGTTAATTCGGCTTCTTCCAGTTGCACATTCTCTGCATCGGGGAAGAAGGAAATCAGGTATTCCTTTGCCTTATCTGAAGCTTCCTTTACATCTATCATATTATTTTCTAATAGTTTTCTTCCTTCATTTGCATGTAAGATTGCGGGTGCAGGCAGGCCGGGCAGTTTTCCAGCGCTTTTTCTGATTCATACACATATCCGCAGTTGATGCACTTCCACCACACTTTGCCATCCTTCATAAAGACCTTGTCTTCTGAGATATTCTGAAGCAGTTTCAGGTAGCGACGTTCGTGTTCTGCTTCAACCCTGGCAATCATCTTAAATGCCACTGCGACCTGGGGAAATCCTTCTTCTTTGGCGATCTCCGCAAAAGCGGGGTAGAGGTCGGTCCACTCTTCGTTTTCACCTTCAGCTGCTGCTTTAAGGTTTTCGGCAGTTGATCCAATGATCCCGGCAGGGTAGGTGGCAGTAATCTCTGTCACTCCCCCTTCAAGAAATTCAAAGAACCTCTTAGCGTGTGCTTTCTCCTGGTTTGCAGTTTCCTGGAAGATGGCTGCGATTTGCTCAAAGCCCTCTTTTTTAGCCTGCTTGGCAAAGAATTCATACCTGTTCCTGGCCTGTGATTCTCCGGCAAATGCTTTTAACAGGTTTTGCTCTGTTCTTGTTCCTTTAATTGAGTTTTCCATAAGTTTTTGATTTATATTTTAATGAAGTCTTCTTTTTCCAATCCGCAAACCGGACACACCCAATCATCCGGCAACTCCTCGAAACCGACATCCTCTTTTTCTTCATCATAAACGTATCCGCAGGCGGGGCACTGATGCTTATTTTTCTCCTTAACATCAGACTTTTTTTCCAGTTTTGTTATATCGATATAGGTGGGGGCGTTTTTAGGTGCGACACCTTTCTTAACTTTTCTGTAATGGAGATAAGTAAGTGGATCCTTCTCGTCATCAAGAACATCAGCATTTACAAGTTTCCCAATGAACATCAGATGGGTACCTACGTCATAGGTCTCAACCACCTTACACTCAAGAAATGCAATGGCATCATTCAATACAATGGGTACCCCTGTTTCCCCGTATTTAATTTCCATACCCTCCAGCTTGTTGATCTCTTTTCCGCTTTTATAACCGAAAGTCCCGATGGTGCCTGAAGCTGCATCACTTTGCAGTACCGATACGGAGAAAAGCCCTGAAGATTGGATAATATCCGCTGTATGGTTATTCTTATTGCAGCATGTTGCAAATTGAGGAGGTTCTGAAGTGACCTGAAATACGGTATTGGAAATATATCCGTTCCCGTATTCCTTGGATCCGGAACTTACGATATAGAGTCCGTAAGAGATCTTAAACAGTGTTTCAAAGTTGATCATTGCCGGGGATTATAGTTGGTTGATATAAAGTTAAAAACATTGGACTGCTTGTCCCAAGAATTGAGACTGCTATTAAACTGATCCCGATAATTTATAGCGAATCTAAAAAGTTAATTATCAGCTTCTATGACAAGTGGAATGCTTTCAGCTGCCAGGGGCGCCCAGTTGAAGTTGCTGTAAACCTGAAAGGACCTGAATCCTGCCTCCTTAATAAGAGATTCAATCTCCGCTTTTCGCAATGGATAGAGCCTGATGTTGCTTTTAATAACCTGGTTAGTTGATTTTACAGTCAGAATCGTTTCAAAATCAATCAGGTGCATACCTTCAAGATATTGATAGTTTCTGACGAATCTGATATCGTTGTTCTCAAGGGTAGGAAGGGAGCTTATTTTCAGATCCAGGATCCTGTCGTAATTTATGATCTGTAACAACAGTTTTCCATCCTGTGTTAGTACCCTTTTACACTGATTGATAAAACCGGAAATGCTATCGGGGGTGTTGAGGTGGACGAGGGTATTCCCGAAACAAACGATGGAGTTAAAAGCATCATTGCCAAAATGTTGCCCGATATCCATCATATTCAGGTTGATGAATTCTACATTCCCATCCTCAGCCGACTTACTTCTGGCCTGATCAAGCATGGCCTCATCCAGGTCAATGCCCACTACCTTCTTAAACGATTTTGAAAGCTCAAGGGACAGATCACCCGTTCCACACCCGATATCCAGAAGGGAAAGTTGGCATGTTTCCGCAAGAGTATTTTTTACAAATTTGACCTGTGCTGGATTCAGGGGAAAGATTTTCCTGTAATAATCGGATATGGTTTGATAAAATGTCAAGCCGGCTCTAACTCATAGTAGAAAGAATCCTGCAATACCTGGAGGCTCTTTGGAATGGCTTCCATTGGGTCGGCATTCCCTTCAAATTCGAGGGAGATGTAGCCTTTGTAATTGTGCTTTCGCATGATCTCGCCGATGCGCGGGTAATCCAGGTCCAGGGTGTACCACTTGCCCCCTCCGTAGTAAGTTTTTGCCTGTACCAGGAAGGTGTCCGGAGCAAGTTTCTCGAGCTGGTCATAAGGATCTTCAAGGAAGTTCCCGGTATCCAGGGTGATACTGAGCCAGGGTGAATTGATCTCGTCCACAATACGCCTCACACCCTCAGCAGTCCGTCCCAGTCCCCAGTGGTTCTCCAATCCCAGTACAACACCGCATTCTTCGGCCTTTGGCAGGCACTGGGCGATGGAGTCGATGACCCATTTAAAACCATCTTCATCCGTATAACCTTCAAGGGCTGGTTCAATGCCCCTGTTCTCCATCAAATGGTCGAATGACTCACTGGTGCCCCAGCGGCCTGTATTCAAACGCATGGTGGGAATCCCCAGTTTGTAAGCCAGTTCAATCTGATGGATGGTCTTTTCAATGTTTTCATCCCTGTAGGCTTTGTCCGGGTTGACGTATCCCTGATGGGTGGAAAATCCCATCAGATCAAGCCCGCTGTGAAAAGCTCTTTTCTTCAAACTCTGGAGATAGCTGTTTTCTTCAGAGGTCATTTGGACAAGAAGCAGTTCTATTCCGTCAAATCCCATGGCTGCAGCATGGTCAATACAGGATTCAATGGGTGTGTTTTCCGGGGGACCGTTGAATTGCCAGAAAGAGTAGGTGGAGACACCAATGGGATTGTGCCTGACATTTTTCGGAGAACCGGTTGCAGGGGATGACTGTTCCTTTGGATTGCATCCCATCAGAGCGGTCCCAACTGCTGTAGCAGCGCCTGCCTGTAAGAATTTTCGTCTGTCAATCATAGCTGGTAGTCAAAATATCATTATCATATGGTTATTGCAACCTCAGGAAAGAATAAATATAATCTACTGGTATTCGATAAAATTGAATTTAATACCCAGACGGCCCTCCATGATCTCACCCAGCTCCAGGAGTTCCGGATCATCAAATTCAAAATAAAAATTCACAGCAACGTCCTTGTTCATTTCCTGTAGCGGTTTGTACATCCTCATGATATCGAATACACTCTGCACCGAAGCTGTGTCCACGTATTCTAGTTTCAGATCAATGGTGGTTAAATCTTCAGGATTTTGAATGTACTGTTCAACCCACTCGACAATTGGTTTGAAGAATTTCCGTGGATCGGATAGTATGGAATTCCCCGATAATTTAAAATAGCCTGGGGAGCATTCTACTTCAAGAGACTTTTTGGTGGGTTCGATACTGATGTTTTCCATACTTATATAGTTTCAGCGTTTTGAAATAATTACAAATATACCATTACTCTTTTTCCAATTCAATACTAAACACCGACATTATTTCATGTGCTTTGTTCAGATTCAACTCGGTGAGCAGGTCCTTGTCATTCTGAAGATTCATGTTCTTCAATTTATCAAGGACATCCCGCCAGCTGGATGGGTCCTCATTGCACATGACTGTCAGGAATTTAGCCATATTCGGAAATGTATTTTCGGTGATCTGTTCCTTTAACATGTCAATCACTCCCAGTTCATGGAGCAGAACGAGCTTCAAATTGGATTCCTCGATCTTCGATGGCATATCCCTGTCATTGTCAACGGGGATCTGCAGCTCAACCTGACTTCTGAGGTATTCCATCAACTTCACATTGTATGTGAGGTCCACAATGTCATTATAGATGGTGTAGTCCTTAAAGAAGGTGGAGGCACCGGTATCCTTGTTAAAGTATCTATAGATATCTTCCAGTTTGAAGTAATTGACGAAAAGGTATTTCCAGTTTTCCGATCGTTTGTCTTCCAGTAAACTGCGATGGTTTTCAATATACATGGAAGCGGTTGAATAATAGGTGGCGAGGAATTTGCTCTTGATATCAACGTTCTCCTCGTTGTCATAGAGAAACCGCTCTATCTTACTGATCTCATTCACAGCCTTACCCCTTGATTCTCCATCCACAAGGAAGTCAAACTCCCTGATCATTTTATTGATCTTCTCGATATTCGGCAGGAATATTTTTGAGTTTGTGAGAGGATCATCCCGTTCGATGATGATATTCTGCTTCAGACACAATTCCTCTAATTCAGTCCTGGTTAATCTATTCGCTTTTTCTCCCATGAAAGACACAGTAACACATTATTGCATGTAGCTACCGAATTTAGGATTTTTTATTTAAATGGCAGTAGATTTTCAAGTTGATTTCGAAAAAAAAAACACATTCGGGGGACGACTTCAGGATCAAGGGTTTAATACGGGATGTACTGAAACTCAATACCAAGGCGCTGTTCAATCATTTCTCCCAGTTCCTTCATTTCCGGATCTTCGTCTTCAATGTACCAGTTGATCATCACCACCAGTCCCTTTTTCCTGACGCTGTTGATCTGGCGAAGGATCTGATAGAGGGATTGGGTAGAAGCTGTATCTATATATTCAAGCTTGATGTTAATAACGGTCTCCTCAGCAGGGTTCTTAATGTATCTATTCACCCAGATATTAATCGGGTCAAAGAAGATCTTGGGATCAGTTAAGATGGAACGACCCATGAAGTTTAAAATCCCATATGAGATATCAACTGCAAGGGATTTATCTGTTGGCTTTATAATCAGGTCATCCATAAAAAGCAGGTTTCATTTCGATCGAACTACTATGTAAGCTAAGGTAACAAAGATTGTTTATCGACACGGCTAAAAAGTTATCAAATATTGACGAATGGAGCCATTCTAATGACCAATTGACTGGAGGCTGTGAGATATGAACAAGTCCTGAAAATCCTTGTTTTTCGGGCATTCGGCGATCTTATCCTAAGAAAATATTCGTTTAGATTTTCTTTCTCATGCTTGGTCAAATTGTGGAAAACGTTAACGTCTTTTTCACGTACTAAATGGTAGAATTTTCTCAAATTAGATTTGTCAAAGCGTTAAAACATCTATTTTCGAATGACACACATTTACAGCAAGATTAAAGATTACAAGCTGAACAACAAGGGCAGAGCCAAAGGTTTTATTGACCTTGTTGAGTTGATTCTTGCCAGCATAAACTTTCCCATAGCAATCTGGCTGACAAAGCGGTTTTTCATTCCTGAGATGGAAGTGAAGACCTTTGAAGCCATATTTTTCTTTGCGTTCATTCTTATGTCCTGGTTTGTTCTTTCGAGGATTACCGCCATGGCAAAGATACCGAGAACCCAGCGAAATCTGACACTGGCATTTCAGTTTACGCGAAGTGCGTTTATCATATTTGTGGGTTTGTTGATTGTAAAAGTACTTTTCAGGCTCACATCACTTCCTGTTCTTTTGATCGTGGTCTATGTGACCACATTATTCATACTGACCCTGGTCTTCAGACTGCTTGCTTTTAAAGCTTTGAAGGCTTATCGCTCGTACGGCCGGAGTTCGCATCACGTGTTAATAATGGCAGATGCCTTTTCCGATGGTGTCATCGAGAACCTGTTGAATCAGAAAGAATGGGGTTTTAAAATTGTTTCCATCCTTACAGACTCTAAATTAATCAAGGCCAAGTATGGATCGCAAATAAAGATCATCTCCAGTCAGGAGAAGCTGAAGAAAGCGATCGATAACTCTATTATTGATGAAGTGATGTACTGCAAGAGGGATGTAGATATTGAGCTGATTAAGAACGTAGTTGCTGTTTGCAACGAGGTTGGAGTTATTTTCAGGTTGCAATCCTCGGTCTCTCCGCTTGATCCGACAGAGTTCCAGTTGAAAACTTTGAATAAAACAAAAGATCTCTCCATCGTTGACGTTCCCTCCAACAGCCTGTCACTCATTTTAAAAACGATGGGAGACATCTATTTTTCCATCCTGGCTGTTATTTTGCTATTCCCGGTCTTTCTTTTTATCGGCATAGTCATTAAAGTTGGTTCCAAAGGCCCCGTATTTTTCAAACAGGAGCGGATCGGATTGCGGGGAAGGAAATTTAAATTATTCAAATTCAGGACCATGGTGGTCGATGCAGAAGAGCAGTTGAAGAAGCTGAAAGAAAGAAATGAAGCAGATGGCCCGGTATTTAAAATAAAGGATGATCCCAGGATTACACGGGTCGGGATATTTCTCAGAAAGACCGGTCTTGATGAATTGCCGCAGTTTTTAAACGTGGTAAGGGGAGAAATGTCACTTATAGGGCCCCGGCCTCCGCTGGAAGACGAAGTGAAACAATATGAGCGCTGGCAACTGAGGAGGCTTTCGGTGAAACCTGGTATTACCTGCACCTGGCAAATTGTTCCTGACAGGCATGATGTTTCTTTTGAGCAATGGATGGAACTGGATCTTTCATACATTGATAACTGGAACCTTCGCAAAGATTTCGAACTGTTTTTCAAGACAGTAAAAACCTTCTTCATGGCAGGGGGGCATTAACGGGAATACACCATTACTGAACTTAATAATCTCAAAGCATCTTCTCATTTGCTAGTTTTCAATGTTATAATATTGCTTATAGTTCCTATCTTTACGATTCAACTAAAGGGTATTAAATGTCAGGATTTAGGGAAATAGGAATCGCAGTTCTGATCACTGCCACACTGGCCTCATGTGTTCCGAACAAAAAGATTTTGTATGTTCAGGATAGCAGGGAGATGCTCTCTCAGCAAAATAAAAACATGTACTTTATCGATGAACCGCTGGATAATTCCATCAGGCAGGGCGATGAACTGTATATTAAGGTTTCCAGTGCCGACGAAACCCAGACCAACTTTAACCAGAGCAGGCAGGAGACAGTGCAAGACCCCTCGGTCATAAGCTATACCGTTGATGATGAGGGATATATAAAACTACCCTATATTAACAGGGTTAAACTATCCGGACTGACACTGGTTCAGGCATCTGACCACATTGAGGAGGAACTGGCGCAATACCTGCTTTATCCATCTGTATTTATCCGGTTTGTAAACAATAAGGTGACCATTCTTGGGGAAGTGAACAGACCGGGTGTATACGTATTTAACTACAAGAGCGTCAATATTCTTCAGGCCATCGGGTATGCAAATGATGTTGCCACTTTCGGTAACAGGAAGAATGTACTCATCATCCGGGAGGAGGGCGAATACAGGTCCAAATATGAGATAGACCTTACAAGCGATGCACTCCTGACCTCTGAGTATTATATGGTTAAATCCAATGATATTATTTATGTTGAACCCTTAAAAAGTAAAAAATGGGGAATGGATACCTTTCCTTATGATTTGCTTTTATCCATGGCATCTCTCACTATAGTCGTATTAACTTTTATGGTCACGTATTTAAATTAATAGTGCAAATCAATATGAATAATTCGAATGATACAGCATTAAATTATATTACAGAATTTGTTCGGGATCTTGTTAAGTACTGGTATGTGGTGGCTATCTCGATGGCTTTAACACTTGGAATAGCACTTTTTTACATCAAGGTTGCAGCGAGGACCTATAAAGTAACCGCTTCTGTATTATTAAAAATTGAGCGGTCCAATGCATTCGGGGCAAAAACAGATGATATGATGAGGGTCTATGAGCTGATTGAACAGGATAAGAACCTTCAGAATGAGATCTTTTTTCTGCAATCCTCCCCGTTGATCAAGACGGTTGTGGAGGCAATGGACCTTCAGGTTTCCTACTATCTCCAGGAAGACAAAATACCCAAGGAGATAGAATTCAGTATGAAAGATCTTTATGAAGAGGCTCCCTTTATTGTGATTCCCGACAAGGAACATCTTCAGCCGGTTGAGATCTACATCTATATTAAGATATTGGACGAAGAGAGCTGTCTGGTGTCGGCCCTGAGCAGAGATGCAACGATTGTGGATTTCAAGGATGAGAGTGTGGCTTATCCATCAACCCCGTTTCAAATTGGGGGGACATATAAATTCGGAGAAGAGATCAGCAATACATTTACTTCCTTTCGTGTCCTGTTAAATTCGAACTATAATTCGAATACTTACCTGGGGAAAGACCTGTTCTTTAAGTTTAACACCAATAATACACTGACTGCCATTCATAAAAAATCACTAACTGTGGAAGCTTCGTTCATTGACGCAACCATGGTAGAGATGTCTCTGAATACTGACAATTTACAAAAGGGTATTGATTTTCTGAATGGTTTGATCAACAAGTATATTGAAAACAATTTGGAGAAGAAGAATTACCTGGCAATTAAGACCATTGAACACCTGGATTTTCAGCTTTCAGATATATCAGAATCGCTGGGAAGTTCCGAGCAGGAGCTGCAAAATATCCGGCGCAGTGCCAGTGTGATGAATATTGACGAGAAAGCAGGAAATATTTACAATCAGAGACAGGCTTCCGAGACACAAAAAGATGAAATTGAACGGAGACGCAATTATCTGGTTCAGATGGAGGATTATTTCTCCTCAAACAGGGATTCTTCAGGATTCATGGCTCCCTCGGCCATGGGACTGGACGATCCTTTGCTAACCAGCCTTATTCAGGAGCTTACTACCTTAAACGCTGAGCGTCAGCAGATCATTAATAGTAATCAGCTCAGAAGCCCCAGATTAAAGATACTGGATATTACCATCAGCAACCTGAAGGAGGTGATCACTGAGAATTTGCATTACAGCATCAATACAACGAATGCGGAGTTGAGTGATATCAATAACAAAATCAGGGGACTTAACAGAGAATTTTCAAGTTTACCTTTTACGCAAAGAAGACTGCTTGGCATTGAAAGGAAATTCAACCTGAGTGAAAATGTGTACATGTCCCTGCTGGAACAACGCATACAGGCCCAGATCATTAAAGCATCAACCCTGCCTGACTGCGAAGTGGTTGAACCGCCCCAGTATGCATCCATCCACGCACCGAAAAAGATAATCATTCTGATCGGAGCACTTTTCCTCGGAATTTTAATACCTTCTCTGTTTGTTCTAGGTAAAAAATTCTTCACCACTAAGATCCTGAATAAGGAAGAGTTACGAAAATACACCAGCCTGACACAGATCGGCAACATTCCCCAGAACAACAGGAATACAATCAATGTAATTACAGACGAGCCCAATTCAATAACCGCTGAAGCATTTCATACACTCAGAAGCAATATCATATACTATTTGATGGGGAGACGGAACCAGGTGATCCTGGTTACTTCTACCATGGAGGGGGAGGGTAAATCCTATTCTGCGCTGAATATTGCCAGCAGTCTTGCTGTGACAAACAATCGAACTCTGCTGATTGAATTCGACTTGAGAAGACCCAGTGAGCTCTATTCAAAATTGGGTATCAGGGGACTGGTAGGTGTTAGCTCATACCTGATCAATAAGGCCGAACTCGACGAAATAACCATATCATCAGAAGTGGAGAACCTGGATATTGTCCTGGCTGGACAGATTCCTCCAAATCCCATTGAGCTGATCTCCAGCAGGAAAACCGAGCAATTATTCGAGGAGCTGAGGAAGAAGTATGATTACATCGTAATTGATACACCTCCTTACGGTGTACTCACAGACTCTTTTGTTCTGATGAAGTTTGCAGATATCAAGATTTATGTATCCAGACTTGGTTATGTGAAGAAACGGATGCTTCTATCGAGTATCGAGGATATCGAATCAAAGAACATAGATAATGTCCAGATCCTGATAAATGGAGATACGGTCAAACATGGATCCTATGGAAAATATTACACAAATCATAAGAAGGATAATATTTTTGTAAAAAACAGAAAAAAGGTTTTCTCCAAAGGATCTAAAATGAGTAAAGTAAAATAGTAATTATCAATTATTTCCAGATTTGAATTGTTTCTTAAATTTTCTTTTGTTAAACAGGAGGTTGTAGTATAAGTTTCCGGCAAGTTCACGTATAATATCCTTATCTTCAATATAATTTCCCAGGTATCGATTATTATCCGGAAGGGTTGAAATAATGCCTATCTCTTCGCAGTTTTCTCTTAACGCATATTGATAAAGAGTATATGTTCTACGCGAATGAATTCCTTCTGAAAGAACATTTACTGATATACCAAAAAAATCATTTGATTCAATCCAATTATTAACAACAAGTGCACTTGCGAATGTTCTGTTCTGTTTTGAATTTGGTGAAGTCAGAATAGTTATTTTTTCTTCAGGAATCCCCCTGTTTTTAAGCTTTTCAGCGCAGATTGAGGCCACTGAATGAAAGTTGGTTGGATATGGGTTTTGCTTATTGTAATCTCCTTTATCATAAAACAATGAATACTTTGATCGGGCAGGATAATCGATATCGTTGATATGAATATTTTTGATAAATAAATTCCGGTCCTCTTTTAAATAATATCCATCGTTATCAAAGGTAATACCAATACTAATAATTTGAATTGCAGAATCAAATGTAAATGCATGATCTTTCCAATCCACCGTTGAGGAGTGTTGTGATAATACATTTTCATTTAAAAAAACCGTGAATTCCGGGAAAACATTTGTAACAGGAGTTCCTTTTAAGCATATTTTTAATGTATCTCCGGGATTCAAGTCAATATTGGGCTCTTTAAAACGATATTCCAGTAATCCCTCTTCGGACATCATAAAATAAGAATCAATAGGATTACCTGTCGTAATAACTTTTAGATAAGTACCTTCTTTATATTCGCTTGCAGCTATATCGAGAACCGATTCTTCCACCCATCCTTCAACCAATAAAAAATCAGCCTCTACTGGTTGACAGATAGTTAAATAATTTGTGATTTTTTCTTTAGATGATAAATAAACAATTATTGCAACTATGATGATGGTTATTGGTGTTGCAATTAATGCGATTATAATTCTCCGGTTCCTGTTAGTCATAAATAGCTTTTCTTAATATTTGATATTTATTCAAAATTAGGTTTAATTGGTGATGTTAATAGAATTATTCCTTTTTTTGCACTCTGAAACGGAATAATATTCAACAGGAATTAATATAACAATTCGAATGAAGAAAATCGCAATTCTAATACCAGTGTATAACAATCTTGGTTTTACAAAAAAATGCATTAAAACGCTGGATAAATTAATTTCTGATATCAACTTCAATAATTGTGATTTTTTGATTGTTGTTGTTGATGATGGGTCCACAGATGGTACTGAAGAATGGCTGACAGATCATCATCCTGAAGTAACCGTATTAAAGGGAGATGGTAATTTATGGTGGAGCGGAGGTGTGAATCTCGGTGCAAGTTATGCTATGTCGGAGATTGCTGCTGACTTTGTACTTCTTTGGAATAATGATATCATTCCAGCATCAAATTACTTTATTGAATTAGATAACCTGGTTGACAATTTACCTGATAATATAGTTGCGGGTTCAAAAATATTTCATTTTGGTAAGGATAATGTAATCTGGTCTTTCGGGGGAATTTTTAATCCGAAAAATGGTGTGAAATATATGCTGGGAAGTAATTTGCCCGATACAGATGAGTTTAAAAACCCCAGGAAAGTAGATTGGTTACCAGGCATGGGAACACTGGTTCCAATTGATGTTATCAGAAAGATTGGTTTTTGGGATGAAAAAGTGTTTCCACAATACCATGGAGATAGTGATTTTACATTTAGAGCCAGAACTGCGGGCTATGATATAATTGTATATCCGCAGTTAATACTATGGAATGATAAATCAAGCAGCGGTTTATCACACGGAGGGACCTTAAAGGGCTTGTATTTGACAATGACGGATATAAGGTCAAATTCCAATTTAAGTAAGAATTTCCTTTTTTATAAAAGGCATTCAACTTCAATTTTGGCCTACAGGGTCCTTGTGGTTGATTATTTTCGACTTTTTGGAGGTTTTTTTAAATGGAAATTCCTTTCACTTTTTGGCATAAGCAAGGGAGTCTGATTAATCCCAAATAATCCTTTGTTTTTGATAAAAGATACAGATTTATTGCATGGTTATTATGCTGAGCTGATTAAAGTATTTAGTAATCAAGCAAATAAAATAATTTTATTGAGCGATTCTTTAGTTTAAGGCGTGAATTATTTGATAAAAAGCTAAAATTTAATGATGTATGTGAATGTGTATTGATTTCCTGCAAAAATCATTTAGGTAGGCAAGAATATACGAAAATCGCAAAAATGTTTTGCCTCGTCAAATTATCTAAACCAGTGCAACTTTATTTACTAATTTTAGGTTAAAGCTATGTAAGGTTTTACTCAGTTTCAATGATTTTAAGTATTGGCTTTTTTTTTCAAACCTTATATTAATTATAACGTATATGCGTTAAAGATGAAATTTAGTAATAATTATAGAAACCAAAATCTAATTTGTTATGAGAAAGTTATACATTGTTAACGTGCTTGCCATTCTGCTGTGTTTTTCATACAGTCAGACGGCAATAGCTGCCGAAGCTCCATACATTGCTCCAATCAGTGATCAGACAGCCATGATCGGAGAATTATTTACTTATGATGTGGATGCGGTAAATGCTGATCCTGCCGAAACCTATGAGTTACTGGTGGCTCGTCCGGGCATGTCGATTAATTCAACCACAGGCTTAATTACATGGACACCCGCGCAGAGCGGCGACGGTGGTACGGTTATCGTCAGGGCTTTCAACTCTGTTGGTGATTCACAGAGATCATTTGTTGTTTACCTGTCCGATGCCATCATCTGTGCAGCAGATCTCATCTCCTACTGGAAATTGGATGAAACCGAAGGAAGCACGTATGAGGATTTTAAGGGTGGTTACACTGCAACATCATTAACCTCCCTTCGCGATACAATTGGAAAAGTTGACCGCGGGAAGGTATTTGCTCCACTCGGAAAAACAGATCAATTTGTTTATGTAACCGATGAGGGACAGTATGATTTTCCTAGATCAGGAGGATTTTCTGTTTCTATGTGGTTTAACTACAAAGGTCAGTTTCTGCCCGATCCAAATAACCAGGTACTTATTGCAAGGGGATCTCCGGATGCAGAATACGACCAGATGTGTTACATTCTTATGATTGATGTTTCGGGTGGCACTCCCAAAATTTCATTCAGCCTCAGACCCAAGTTAGCAGAGGAATTAAAAACTGTAACGCCAAATGTTACCATCAGCCAAAACCAGTGGTATCATGTTGTTGCCGTCTACGAGGGTGCCGCGGCAGGAGAATCTTCTACTTTAAGGGTATTTATCAATAACCAGATGTTTTGGTATCCCCATATATTTGGTGATAAGGATTTCATCGGAGATGGGCTATATGATTTGAATATCGGATTCTGGGACAGGTATGAATCAAACAGATTCCCATTTAATGGTTCCATGGATGAAATACTGGTGTATAACAAATCACTTTCTTCGGGTGAGGTGAACGACATATATAATGATGGTTTGACCGGCAGGCCCCATTGCAAGCCTGGCAATTACTATCCATTATTTACCTCTGTCCCCGTTGATACTGCTACTCAGGATATTCCTTATACTTACACACTTGGAGCCAGTGATTTTGATGGTGACCCGTTAACACTATCTGCAGAAATTATACCTTCATGGCTAACATTTAACCCATCCACCGGTGTTCTGAGTGGTACTCCACTAAATGAAGATGTGGGTGAAGCCCCCGTTAAGTTAAAAGCTACAGATGGTGAAATAGATATTTTCCAGGAATTCACAATTACAGTAAAAGATGTAAATGATCCTCCCGAGTTCACTTCAACTCCTATTATTGTGGCTAATGAAGAAGTGGCTTATACTTATTTTGTGGAGGCGAGTGATCCGGATGAGGATGCTCTTACATTTACGGCTGAAATTCTTCCCGCCTGGCTTACCTTTAATCCCTCTACCAAAGTACTGATTGGTATTCCTGCAAGGGAGAATGTGGGTGACAACCCGGTTAAGATCAAGGTAACCGACGGAGAATTCGAGGTATTCCAGGAGTTTATTATCGACGTTAAAAGTGGAAATAACCTTCCTGTTATTACCTCCACTCCCCCCACTATTGTGGATAACTACAGTGAGTATCAGTACCTGATTACAGCATATGATGCTGATGCCGGTGATGTACTCACTTTTTCAGCAGAGGTCATTCCTTCATGGTTAAGTTTTAACACTGAAACCAAGCTCCTGAGTGGTATTCCTGAAAAGCAGAATGTCGGCGATCACAGTGTAATTTTGGTGGTTTCAGATGGATTTGAGGAAGTCAAACAAGAGTTTACCATTACTGTCAGGGATGTCAACACTGCTCCGCAGGTTATATCAGTGCCCAATGATACGGCTAAGGTGAGCCTACCCTATACATATTTGATGGAGGTAGTGGACCATGAAGGAAGCCAACTTACTTTTAGCGGAACTGTTATTCCCACATGGTTGACTTTCGATACGGGCAGCAAGGTTTTAAGTGGTACACCTACTACCGATAATCTGGGGGAACACTCTGTGATTATAACTGTTACAGATGGTACATTCACGGTAAATCATCAGTTCACTGTCACCGTAGTACCTCGATGGGGAGTTGGCATAGACCCGGAAGATATTTTGGTATCCAGGGTATATCCGAATCCTGCAAATGAATATGTAATTTTCGAATTGAATAGTAGTGCTTCAAATATCGAGGTTTCTGATCTTTCCGGAAAAGTGATGATCCATGAAGTTGTGGAGCACGGAGCCAGCAAGATTCAGCTTGATGTTTCTGAATTGAGCGAGGGAATTTATTTGTTCAGAATCTTTGATGAAGACCAGTACCAGACTGGAAAACTAATCATTAATTAAATACAGGGATGGTTAGATGAAAAATGAAATAGGGTGTCATGTCAGGCACCCTATTTTATCATATCAATTAGCTAATCGATTCTTTTTCCCCCGGCTCTTACCTAATGACATTGGTATATTTTTAAAACTTTAGTGCGAAGCATCTTTGAACGTAAATAGATTGCAGTATGAGTTTTCGTAAGTATTTGAATATAGTATATACAATACTATTTGGTTTTACACTGGTGTTTAGTGTCGAAGCCCAAGAGTTAAGGATCTTACCCCTGGGAAATTCAATTACCAGGGGAAGTATGTGTACGAATGGAGATATTTATAATTGTGTTCATTTACCAGATGCACAGGCGATTGGATATAGGCATAGGTTAATCACATTAATGAATAATGCCGGTTATGACTTCGATTTTATCGGCAATTACAAATATGGTTATGGAACCATGTCCGATCCGGATAATGCAGGATTCAGCGCCATCAGGGACAATTGGCTGGCTGATATTATGGAAACGGGGACCTCTACTCACACAGGCCAGGTGACTCCAGGCCCATTTTTAAACTACTATCCTACTGATATTATTCTGTTGCATATCGGCACCAATGATGTTTCAGCAGGTGATTATTATGTCAACGATGTTGAACGTATTCTGGAAGCAATTGATGATTATGAAGATGCAAATGGAGAACCCATTCTGGTCTTTCTTGCAAGAATAATCAGTCGACAGAACAAATCATGCAACACCGACTATGGGACAAAAACATTTAACAACAGATTGGTTTCAATGGCCCAATCAAGAATCAATAATGGAGACCATGTCGTTATTGTTGATATGGAATGTGGAGCTGGTATTAATTATTATACGGATATCATTGATCAGGTTCATCCAAACCAGACTGGATATGATAAAATGGCTGACAAGTGGTTTGAAGCCATTGAGAATTATAATTCGGCTCCATCAGTAAGCCAGATTCCAGATCAGGCCATTGATAGAGGGGGGCAATTCTCACAAATAACACTGGATAATTTTGTCACAGATGCTGAGGATAATCCTCAGGACATTACCTGGAGTGTTTTTCCGGAATCACCCCAGCACTTTAGTATAACTATTGATGAGAATAGAGTAGCAACTATCTCACCACTCCATTCAGACTGGAGTGGAAGTGAGACCATTGAGTTTGTTGCAACAGACAGAGGAAGGGTGATAACCAGCCTTCAAAGATCTGATAATTGTCTTACGCAGTTCACCATAAACTGGACACCTGAGATTATCGGGCAGCAGCCACTCTTCACCCCTGAAGGGACCTCCCTGGAGATCTCCCTGGATGATTTGATCATTGTGGAACCTGATAAAGCACCAGCTGGTCTTGAGCTGATTGTTGAAGCGGGAAATAATTATACTGTTGCATCCCATACCATTACTCCTGATCAATACTTTTTCGGTCAACTTACCGTCCCGGTTAAGATTGTCGCCGATGCAAAAGAATCTGATACCTATTATCTGGATGTTGAAGTAACCGATGTAAATCATCCGCCTGTGATCACATCATCACCCGTTCTCTCAGCCAAAGCGGGTGATCAATATGTATACACTTTGGTTGCAGATGACGAAGATCCTGGTGATGTTCTAAGCTATTCTGCCATTGAGAAACCAACGTGGTTACAGATTAATGAAAACACAGGGCTTGTTACAGGTACTCCTTCAATCAATGATACTGGATTTCCCAGCATTAAACTTCGGGTATATGATGGTGAATATGAAGATGTACAATCTTATACCCTTGAGGTATTGGCCTATAACCTGCCACCTGTAGTTGTTACTGAACCAAAGGATACAGCTATAGTTGCGAAGACCTATACTTACGGGATCCAGGCAAATGATCCTGAAGATGCCACCCTTTTCTACTTTGCAAAAACAGTACCTGAGTGGCTTGTTTTTTACCCGTCTACCCAAGTATTAATCGGGGTTCCTGATTACGAAGATGTCGGCGAAAATCTGGTTGTCCTCTGTGTTTCGGATCAGAATGATACAACCTATCAGGCATTTGTCATCAATGTGACTTTTGCATCTTATATAGGGGAACCGGAATTGCATGAAATCAATTTGGTATATCCGAACCCGGCTACTCATCAACTCTTCATAAATCTAAACGAACTGCCAAATATTCAGAATGGGGTTATTTTTGAACTTTTTGACCTGACAGGAAAAAAAGTTATCCACAAAGAACTTGGGGATCCTCATTCCGAGATCAGACTGTTAGGAATAGGATTAAATGATGGAGTCTATTTGTACAGGTTGACTGATCGGGCATTGCGGGTACCATTGCATACAGGGAAATTATTGCTCAGACTATCCGGAGAATGATCGGTTGAACAGATCTTTTGATAGCAAATATTCCATGATTGGTCTTTATTACATCGACCTTCATAAAACAATTTCAAGTTTTATAAAATTTATGAAAACTTTGAGCCCAAATTGCCGTAAGCATAGTGTCAGCAAACATATATCGACAGCATAATATTTAATACTAATAAGGAATTTGCCATATGCTATTTAATTCTCTTCAGTTTATTCTCTTTTTCCCCATTGTGGTTGCAGCCTATTTTGCCCTGAATCCAAAATACAGATGGATCCTGTTACTGTTGGCCAGCTACTACTTTTATATGTGTTGGAGCTATAAGTACATCATCCTTATCATGTTCTCAACAGTTGTAGATTATATTTCCGGGATCCTGATGCACAGAACAGAAAAAACCAGGCTAAGGAAGCTTCTATTGATTGCGAGTCTGACGACAAATCTGGGATTGCTGTTCTTTTTCAAATATTTTAACTTCTTTGGTGATACGGCTAACTATTTCTTTGATAAGATCAATATTTTTGCCGAGGTTCCCACTTACAGTTTACTATTACCCGTTGGAATTTCGTTCTATACTTTCCAAACACTGAGTTATACCATTGATATATACAGAAGAAAGCAGAAGCCCGAATACCATTTTGGCCGATTTGCATTGTTTGTTTCATTCTTTCCGCAATTGGTTGCGGGGCCTATTGAACGTTCGGTAAATCTAATTCCGCAGTTTCGGCAGGACTTTAAGTTTGAATATGAGCGAGTTAAGGAAGGAATTCTATTAATGGCATGGGGTTTCTTTAAAAAAGTAGTGATTGCAGACCGGTTGGCTGAATATGTGAACCTTGTTTACAATAATCCCACGGAATTCGGAGGATTTCAGAATATCATAGCAACATTCTTCTTTTCTTTCCAGATATATTGTGATTTTTCCGGTTATTCTGATATAGCTATTGGTGCCGCACTGATTATGGGTTATCGTTTAATGGTAAATTTTCGAAGACCCTATTTCGCGATGAATATCAGAGAATTCTGGCAGCGATGGCACATTTCTCTCTCTACCTGGTTCCGGGATTACGTCTATATTTCTCTGGGAGGCAACAGAGTTGTTAAGTGGAGATGGTACTACAACCTGTTTATCACGTTTCTTGTGAGTGGTCTGTGGCACGGAGCAGAATGGACTTTTGTAATTTGGGGAGCTCTTCATGGGTTTTACCTGGTTTTTGCAATCTGGACCGGTAAGCTTAGAGAAGATTTGAACAGAAGGATCGGAATAAACAAATTCCCTGGTTTGTATAAGTTTACACAAGTCTTCGTCACTTTCATTCTTGTCTATTTTGCATGGATTTTCTTTCGTGCAAACAATACCCATGATGCGTTTCTGATCATTGGCAATACCTTTCGTTTTGCAGGAAATGCAACCCTAAATCTCTTTAACTTCGGAGTTGATTTCTATATTGCTTTTATAAGTATTGGCTTGTTATTAGTGATTGAATATTTTGAGGAATTTGCAGAGCTATATGGTAAGTTGAAGCTGAAAGTCCCCAGACCTTGGAAATGGGCAATTTTAGCTGTTGTGATCTTTGTTGTGCTCATTCTCGGTGTATGGGATGAAGCTGATTTTCTCTATTTTCAATTTTAATCAAAAGATCTGGCATTATGAATGAAAAACCATTAAAAATACTGATATACATAGCTGGTATCGTTTGTCTCTACGCATTTGTGGCGATTCGCATACCACCACTTTTTAATGCAGTATTGAAAGAAAAAATTATTCCTGAATATTGGGAAAACACCAAATATGGGGAGTTATATTACTTTAATCATATACGGCACTTCAGGGAGAAAGATCTTCCTCTCCATGACAAGAAATACCGGTTTTCTGAAAAGCACCCTTCCCTGGATAAGGCAGACATTTTTCTTTTCGGAGATAGCTTTTTAGATTTTACCAGGATGAAGACATTTCCTGAAATGCTGGGTGATACTCTAAATCAGAAAGCATTTTATGCAAGATATGATCGGCCTTTACAATATTTTGCTGAGCAGCAATTCGATAATAATGTGGAGAAGATTCTTCTCTATGAATCAGCTGAAAGGTATATACCCACCCGGTTCTCCGAAACTCATCCGAAGATGGAGATTACCGATTCAAGGAGTAAAGTTCGACAACATGTGGCAAATGTGAGGGATTTTCTATTTCTGCCTAATGCAGATTTACTTTACGGAACACTGCTTTCCCGCAACATTCTTACTACAGGAATATTCTCTTTCAATGCAACATTAAAGTTTGATGTTTTCAAATATATTACAGACATGACTCCAACATATTATCTTGAGGGAGACATACCATGGTTGTTCTACTATGATCAGCTAAATGGTGAACCATCCAGCTTCTATTACAAACACAGTCAGGATGAAATGAACATGTATTGTGATAACATTGCTGATCTGGCATCCAAACTGTATGAGCAATACAAACTAAAGATGGTTTTCATGGCCATACCCTCAAAGTATACGATATGCCATACATTGATGAATAATGATCCCTATAATAATTTTATTCCCAGACTATATGCTGGACTTGAAGAAAGAGGAATACCAGTTATACACCTATATGAGGATTTTAGAGCTGCAGAAGACATCTTATACTATGGGACTGATACCCATTGGAATTTCAAAGGTCTATCGATTGCAGTAGACAATACAGTTGAGGTATTCGAGTCATTAAAAAACTAAAATAATTATTATGAAAGTAGTTTTGTTAGCAGGTGGATTCGGAACAAGAATAAGTGAAGAGAGTGGAGTGAGACCGAAACCCATGGTTGAAATAGGTAGTCGCCCCATTCTATGGCATATAATGAAGATTTTCTCTTATTATGGGTTGACCGATTTTATCATTTGTTGCGGATACAAAGGTTACATGATCAAGGAATATTTTTCAAATTATTTCTTGCATAATACAGATGTAACATTTGATATGAAAAACAATCAAATGCAGGTGCATTCCATGCATTCTGAGCCCTGGAAAGTTACCCTGGTGGATACCGGAGAGTTGACAATGACAGGGGGTAGGATTAAACGTATCAGGGATTATGTTGACAACCAGACTTTCTGTCTAACTTATGGTGATGGCGTCTGCGATATAAACATCGATGATTTAATTATGTATCATAAAAACCAGGGATTATATGCCACATTGACCTCTGTCAGACAGCATGGACGATTTGGTGTTTTTAACCTCAAGTCAGACGAATCCAAAATAAATTATTTCCAGGAAAAGCCAAAAGGAAATGGAGATGGAACCGCATGGATCAACGGTGGATTTTTTGTGTTGGAACCCGAAGTTTTTGATTACATTGATGGTGATTCAACTGTTTTTGAGCGGAAACCATTGGAAAAACTAGCCAACGATGGCCAACTATGTGCATTCAGGCATACAACATTCTGGCAGCCAATGGACACGCTAAGAGATAAGAATCTGCTTGAAGGACTTTGGAATGAGAATAAGGCTCCCTGGAAGATTTGGGAAGATTGATTATAATTACTCAAAAACTATAGAAAAATGAAAATTATTATTGCTGGTAATCTTGGTTATATCGGACCAAGTGTAACAAATCAATTGAGGTCTACTTTTCCGGATGCAGAGCTAATAGGTTTTGATATCGGTTATTTTGCACATAGTCTGGTAAATCCATCTTTCTTTCCTGAGGTCATGCTCAACAGCCAGGTTTTTGGCGACATCAGGAACTTTCCGGAGCACCTTCTTAAGGATGTTGATGCTGTACTGGATCTGGCGGCAATTTCTAACGATCCTATGGGTAATAAATATGAGGCTATCACCATGGAAGTGAACTACAAAGCTGCAGTGAAGCTTGCGGAGTTGAGCAAAAAGAATGGTGTTAAAAAATTTGTTTACGCTTCGAGTTGCAGCATGTATGGCGAGGCCAGTGATTATCCAAAAAAAGAAGGCGATGAGCTGAATCCTCTTACAGCCTATGCCAGGTCGAAAGTTGCAGCGGAAAAAGACTTTGAACCCCTGGCTTCTGATGATTTTACAATCACATGTCTCAGGTTTGCAACTGCCTGTGGTTTTACCAACCGCCTGAGGCTGGATCTTGTGCTGAATGACTTTGTTGCAGGTGCCCTAGTGAATAAAGAGATTGGAATCCTCAGCGATGGAACTCCATGGCGTCCGATGATCAATACTTTAGATATGGCAAGGGCATTCGAATGGGGAATACTCAGAGAAAAGGAGAAGGGAGGTGCATTTCTGGCCGTCAATACCGGGTCCAATGAATGGAACAACCAGATCAAACCTTTGGCTGATGTTGTAGCGGAACAAATACCAGGGGTTCGGGTAAGTGTAAATAAGGATGCTCCACCGGATAGGCGTTCTTACAGGGTGAATTTTGATCTTTTTAAGGAGCTAGCTCCGGATCATCAACCTGTCTGGGATCTTGAAAGTACCATTCGGGAGATAAAGGATAACCTGATAGAGATAAATTTCAATGATCCTAATTTCAGAGAATCGAAATTAATCCGGCTCAGGGTATTGAAGTATCTGGAGGACCAACAATTGATTGATGAGAACCTTGAGTGGATAAGCAAGAATTAGTATATTTTTCATAATAATGTTACATCCATGATATTTAAAGAAACCATATTAAAGGGTGCTTTTCTCGTAGAAATTAAGAAACTGGAAGACGACCGGGGATTTTTTGGAAGGGCCTGGTGTAAACAGGAATTTGAGGAAAACGGTTTAAATGGCAACATACGGCAAATAAATACTTCCTATACAAACAAGAAGGGAACCATACGGGGAATGCACTATCAGATAGATCCATTCCAGGAGACAAAGTTTATGCGTTGCACAAAAGGAAGAATCTATGATGTGATCATTGACCTGCGATCCGATTCACCTACCTTCATGAAGTGGATCGGTCATGAGCTGAGTGAGAAGAACTGCAGGATGGTGTATGTCCCTGGAAATTTTGCTCATGGATTTGTTACACTCGAGGATCATTGTGAGGTTTATTATCCCGTTACGGAGTTTTACACACCTGGATCGGAGCGGGGTATTCGCTATGATGACCCGGCATTTAATATTGATTGGCCTGTGGATGTTGAGATAGTATCTGAAAAGGATAGAAGTCATCCGGATTTTAATATCAATAGTTTTAACATTTAATTATGAAGCATAATATCTGTCCGAATTGTAAACACAATGACATAGAAGAATTTTTTGTTATTCCCAATGCTCCCGTGCACAGCCTTGTTACCATTAAAGACTACCAGGAAGCTATAGCCATTCCAAAAAAGGAAATTTCCCTGGCATTCTGTAACAACTGTGGTTTCATCTTCAACAGTTCATTTGATACTTCATTGGATTATTATACCCAGGGGTATGAAGATCAGCAAGGATTTTCACCCACATTTGTGAAGTTCATTACAGGTCTGTCTCAGCGGTTTATTGATAAATACGATATCAAAAACAAAGAGGTTATTGAGATAGGCTGCGGGAAGGGTGATTTCATCAGTTTAATAAGTGAACTGGGTAATAACAAGGGTATTGGAATCGATCCTGCATGGGTGCCGGGAAGATCCAAGGTGAATCCGAATGTCCGGTTTATAAAAGAGTTTTATTCAGAAAAGCACGGTGATCTGCAAGCGGATTGCATCGTCTGCAGGCATACGCTTGAGCACATTCATGACACTCATAATTTCCTGAAAATCATCAGGAAGTCCATAAAGAACAATGACAAAGTGGTCCTCTTTTTCGAGGTTCCCAGCATTGTCAGGATTCTTGAGATCCAGGCATTTTGGGATATTTTTTATGAGCATAGTACATACATGAGCCCGGGTTCTTTGGCCAGGTTATTTCGGATAAATGGATTTGAAGTACTGGACATGTATCTTGAATATGATAACCAGTATCTTTTTATTGAAGCAAAACCGGTTGCCGAAATGTCGGATAAGATTCATCCGCTGGAAGAATCTGTTGAGGAACTTAAAAAGTTAACCGTTGAGTTTGTAAATAAAATAAAGGTTCAGCTAGGGAATTGGAGAGAGAAATTGGTTATGTTCAAGGAGCAAAATAAAAAGGTTGTTATCTGGGGAGGGGGATCAAAATCAGTCGGATTCCTTACACAGTTTAATGACATTGGCGTAATCGAACATGTGGTGGATATTAATCCCCATATGAATGGGAATTATATTCCAGGCATCGGTAAACAATATGTCAATCCGGATTACCTCTCAACATACAAACCAGATGTGGTTATCGTAATGAATTCGGTTTATATGGAAGAGATCCGCAAGATGCTTAATGAAATGGGAGTCAATCCCGAGATGCTGGGGCTTTAAACCGACCAGGGTAAGAAGTATAAACTGTAAGCATTCAAATTCGAATGCTTACAGTTTTTTTGTGCCTTATTTGACGATCAGTTTACGGGTGCCTGCAGGTTCATAATCAACCGACATACGAAGCATATAGAGTCCTTTAGGTACTTCTCTCAGATCCAGATTATGCTCAGGTCCGAATGCTTCACTTGAGAGTATCAGGCTACCGGTAATTGAATAGACATCCAATTTCACCAGTGCAGATTGATTTTCCATCATTACCACATGGAACAATCCGTCGCTGGGATTCGGATAGATCCTGAATTCTGTCATACTACCGATATCCAGTCCAACTCCTGATATTTCCCCATTGAAGAACAGAGCAAAGGATGTGGCGGCAAAATTCCCATCTCCAATCACATCTGCGTCTACGTCTATTTCAATAGTGGCTTTTGAAAGCGCATAAATTCCAGCCTCATATACAGCACTTTCCGTTCCGGATGATTTCAAACTAAAGTTCTTAACCGTTGCATTCGTAACGCTTAATCCCTCTTCAATATAGTCGTCGGCCTGTTGAAAGAATTCAACACTGATCAAGAAGGGATACAACAGGGTAGTGTCCGCTTCAGAACTGGTAATCACTGGCCGCTTGGGAACATCCAGGTGGTACATATTGGATGCAAATGAAGCAGAAGTGGCCGCTACCTTAAAGTAAAGATCTTCATCCGGAATTACGTCTACCGCCAACCCGGCACCCACAGATGTTGGATCGAAATTACTATTTGAGGAGTACCACAGGTCGCCTGAAATATCCTCATCGGTTGTTTCGTTCACGAAATCAATTCCAATTGAAGGTGTTTCAGGTCTTACAGGTGAACTAATAGTCTGTATCTCTGAAGTAAAACTGGTTGAGGTGGCCATCTTCCTGATATACCAAGTTTCACCTGGTGCGATGTCCAGATACGCATCTGAACCCTGTATTGATCCACTCATATCCGCATTTGGTGAATATTCGAACTCATTGCTAAGGATTGAGGAACTCCTCTCATTGATGAAATCGATAGCAATGGAGGGCGGGCCCGGGGGCAAGGGAACGATGAGATGTTGAATATCTGATTTAAATGCAGAGGCTGTGGCATGTTTTCTAAAGTAGAGATCAGTACCAGGCGTGACTTCAACATAATCTCCTGAACCATTCACTGCACCATTCATATTACCATCTGTGGCATAGGCAAACTCAGAAGAAACAACAGTGGTTGTTTGTCCATTAACGAAATCGATTGCAAATGCAACTGATGGCCTGCCCGCAACAATCATCTCCTGCATGGAAGAGGCAAAAGCGGAACCGGTAGCAGCTTTTCTGAAATAGAGGTTTGTACCGGGTGTTACATTCACATACTCTCCCGAACCAGATGTAGCACCGTTCATATCTGAGGAGGTAGAATATTCAAATGTTCCGTCAACCACTGTGGTTGTTCTCTCAGCCATATAATCAATCCCAAAACCAGGTGCTGCCTCTCTGTCGGGTACATCCAGATTCTGAATGGTTGACTTGAAGGATGAGGATGTAGCTTTTCTGCGAAAATAGGTGTTGTTCCCCGGTGTTAAGGAGACATAGGATCCGTCACCTGTTAAGGCACCGCTCATATCGCTCTGGGATGAATATTCGAATTCACTACCTACAGTTTCCATGGTCTCTTCATTGTCATAATCAATGGTAAAGTTTGGAGTGGATGGCCGGTAGGGAATATCTAAGGTCTGTTTCTTAGACCAATCGGCTTTTTTACGGAAGTATACATTCGTTCCGGGAGTCAGATAGAGATATGTATTATCCCCGTCATACACTGTACCTCCTGAAAAATCATCATAACTGTACTGGTCATCTGAAGAAACAACATCAGAGGTACGTTCACCCCAGTAATCTATTCCATAATTTGGTGGATAAATAACCGGACCTCCACTCCCCGGTGTTGCTGTAATAGTTACCCTGACACGCAGCGGAAAAAAATCCGGAGCATATTCGGGACAGCCGCTTGGATTCCAATCATGTCCCATGGGAATGCATAAAGGATCCGGATTCCAGAGAACAATTCCAATACGGTAAAAATCCTCAGGCCTGTTAAAATCAACAAGATCGCCGGATTCTTTGTTCCACCATGTATTGGGACTGCCCAAACTTCCTTCAAAAACAGTACCATTTCCACCTGAAATATATTGTCTTGAGCAAACCGTTTCCGGGTGGTCTGCACCCTTACTCAGATCCTGCCAAATTCCGAACTGGACCAAGAATGGATTACTCGTGGGTTGGGATATAATTTCAATACGCATGCTGAATTCCCCGGAATAATAGTCATCCGGCGAACTCCAGTCATCCGTGGGCATATTGCCATAATTTTCGATGTTATATCCATCTAAACGATGCCACCAATAAAATCCATAACCCCCGTATTCCTGTGGAATATCCCACTCCCAATAAATCTCTTCGTCGAACACTGTGGTTTGCGCTGTCAGTTCGGATTGAATTCCGGCAAAAACCATACTCAGAACCAATCCCATTACCATTCTATTTTTCATCTTTCAAAAGTTATTTAGCTCTCATAATAAATGTACATATTCTGCATTTAAGCTGGTTGTGGATTAATCCTGTTTGTAATTCATTATTGTTCTGTTTTACCTTATCATTCTATGCTCCTGCCGGGGTTGGATTTTATTCAATGGGCTTTTCACTAAAGACCAAGATCTATGGAGAAATGGTTGCAAGAAAATAGCCGAAAAACACGATTCAGGCTTTTGAAAATGAGAGCAAATCCAGATACTTCTCAATTATTTTACTTATTAAGGAAACTCGAATAATCTTTTTAGCCCGGATCATCTTCTTTTCATTAATAAAACGCTCTGGCAACTCGATGTTATCATAGGTTGTCTGGAAATAATCGATGTTATGAATCCTGGCATATTCCAAACCGAGCCTGGCCAGAGCATTATTATGCTTACTTTTCTTAATTAGATCCAACCTGTAAGAATAAATATCATTGATCATGGCATCGATCAAATGGTTGGTCGATTGGGATGGAGATATTCTGTAAAAGGCCATTTGCTGGGGAACATAGAACATCTTCTTTACCTCACTGGTATACCGGAACCAGAAATCAAAATCGGCGATCGGGTGAAGTTCACTTTTGAAACCTCCCAGTTTCATAGCCACATCTTTGTGTACCAATATACCTGGGAACGGCAGGTTATAAAAGTGGAAATAGGCGGGATGGAGAATCTTAATATCATTGGTCATTTCTCTTGTGGTGGATAAATCCTTCCATTCCTGCTCGCTTACAAAACTTGGAAAGGCAATACCGCCAAAATCTTCACCGTACTTTTTGAGAACCTTTTCACAGTATTCTACGTACTGACAGTGCAGCATGTCATCATCATGCAGAACGGTTACCCAAGGTGTATCGGCAAATCGGAAGCAATTGTTGAAATTTTCGTCCTGGGGAACTGTTTCATCGGTCTTTACATATTTAATGTCTGCATCCGGGTATCCCTCGACTATTTTTTTAAAGTCGTCATGGGGGGAGTTATTGTCTATCAGCAAAATGCTGCATTTAACTGTCTGATTAACAGCACTGTCCAAAGCGCTTTTTACAAAATCTGTCCGTTTATAAACAGGCAGGGCAATTGTCAATTGATCTTTCACAGGCGTTCTTTTTTATGAGCCGAAGGTACAATTTATATCAAAAAAGTTGAATTGTTTATTAGATCTTTTATCAAATATAATATGCCATTAATAAAAAAAAATCTCATACCGTTTTATTAATGTTAGATTTGTGGTTTCTGTAAAATCTGCACTGTCAATGATGAATATGCTAAAAAGAGTATACCATAGCCCTACAATGATGTCATGGGCATCATATTTTATTCGCTTTGGAAGCGCTCTTTTTGTACTGCCCCTGATTCTGAAACTCTTTACACCTGTTGAACAATCTTTCTGGTTTTTTATTAATACCATCATTGGATTTGCCATGTTGGCAGACTCCGGTTTCGGTGGAACATTGGTGCGTGCGGTCTCTTACTTCCATGCAGGAGCCGAATATCTTCCAAGGAATAAGAAGGAGTATGATGAAATTGATAAGATAGAACAGGGTGAACCACATTTTAGAAACCTGGTAAATCTGTTAACTACGGCCAATCGGATCTATATATATCTGGCACTATTTGCAGTATTGATCCTGTCCACGGGTGGGATTGCGGCTGTATGGAACATTTTTGAATTGTCAGGTCACCAGACAGATATCTGGGTTGGATATCTAATTGTGATTCCCTACTGTTTCGTGATGATTCTTGAGGTTAAATGGAGCTCCTTAATGCGTGGGTTGGGATATGTCGCAGAAGAAGCCCGGTTCGGAGCATTTCAGGGATTGATCAGGGTAATCGTGTTTATTGTTTTACTTTTACTCAAGCTGAGCGTGGCCTACCTGATTGGATTTATGTTAATTGAGGCGATCATCAGGTTCTTTTATCTCAGGTGGTTTGTGTTAAAATGGTTTAAAGAACATGAGGTTGTCATTGAGAATAAGAGGTATTTTGACCCGGTGATTTTCAGGTCTATTTGGGCAGCTACCTGGCGAACAGGTCTGTTGTTCTGGGGAGCCTACGGAATCCAATCCGGGACATCCATTCTTGCTTCGCAGCTGGATGATCCTATCATGATGGCAAATTTCCTGTTTACTATGAGGCTATTTACCTTCATCTTAAACATTGCCCGGGCACCTTTTTACACCAATGTACCCAAAATATATAAACTGGCCGCTGAAAAAGATACCGGCAATTTGCGTAAGAAATCTTCAGAGTATATGTTCATTGGATTCGGGGTAATGATCGCCGGATTTGTGGTGTTGGCTTTATTTGGAAATTCCCTACTGGAAATGCTGGCTATTGACACTCGGTTTGTGCCTTTTGGCATCTTTATGATTATAGCTGTTACAGAAATTCTGGACCTTCACGCTTCGTTCCATGCAACTATTTATACATCTACAAACCATGTGCCTTTTGTCCTGCCTGCTACGATCTCCGGAGCATTGATCATATTGCTCGGATTTCAGATAATGCCATTATATGGGATCCTGGGAATCGTTGCTACCAAATTCGTGATCCAATTTATGTTCAATAACTGGTATGCACCGGCTCTGTCGCTAAGGCTTCTCAAATGGCCATTGTTTAAATACCTCTACCAATTTCCGAATTATGGTGTTAGCTTTATGAAGGAAATAGTTCAAACCAATATTATAAAGAGATAGTGATTCTCGATAATTTGGAGAATCACAACATGGAGAGATGTTTAAGAAAATCATACTGATAACCATCATTTTATGCGCGTTGGAATTCTTCAGACTGGCGTTTCTTCCGGATATTGTCATAAAAGCAATAGAGATGGTAGGAGTTGCCATCATTCTGTTTTTCCTTGTCATCTATTTCGTGTATGGGGATAGCAGACTGGGTAAAATGCGATTTGCGTTGCCCATAGCTTTAATTCTGATTTCCGTTCTAATTAGCATGTTTGGATCCTATTCATTTCAAAATCAATCATTTGCGGCTACGGCGATAGGGCAGCGTGTAATTTATTTCTACCTGATTTATTTTTTGCTTCATTACCTCAGAATCCCCATTGATTTTATAAAAAAAACCATCGTGGTTTTCGCCATTGCATATATAGTGCTTTATCTTGCACAATACACACTCTATCCAACTGAGCTAACCAAGAGTAAAATGTTTATGGACAGAGGTACCCTGCGGATTTTTATGCCCGGGGCAGGCTACCTGGTTATAGCATATTTCATATGGCTATATCTAATATTTAAATCTTTCAGAATCAGATATTTAGTATTTCTACTTGTGTCTCTGGCCGTATTTGTATTGTTAGGAACCAGACAGGTTATTGCATCTATTGTGCTCCTTTCCATATTATTTCTTCTTCAAAGCAAGGTGGTTAAATCAAAGCTTCTGTTTTTCAGTTTAATTGGACTCACCATCATACCTGTATATTTTCTGTTTGAAGATATCCTTTTTGCCATGTTTGAGGTAACGGTAAGTCAGAGTCAGAGTATTGAAAGCAATATAAGGTTCAGGGCAGCAAAGTTCTTTCTTACTGATTTCTTTCCGAATAAGATTGCCTATTTTACCGGAAACGGAGCCATAGGTTCCTCGCTATATGGAGTTCGTATCGCCAATTATGCAGAACGCTATGGCTTTTACCAGGCTGATTTAGGATTGATTGGAGAGTACACCAAATACGGAGTACTTTTCGTTGTTGGGGTAATCATTATCTTTTATCGCTCCTTGTCTCCAAAGCTTTCTGAAAATCTTATGTTTATAAAATACAATTTTTTAGGATTGATCCTCACCCTGGTAACAGGTGGTGGTGCCTTTGGCAGTTCAAGTACAAACATTCTGATTAACTGTATGTTGTTATATCTGATCGATTTATATTTAAACAGAGACATGGATAGTGGTCCACCTTTAACCGTGTCCTCAGTAACAGGGAAATTGGCGCCTTCATGAAATTTCTTATTTACACGCTAACATCATGGGATGAAGCTCCAAGAGCAAGACATCAGGTAACGAATGAATTGTTGAATCTTGGTCATGAACTCTATTTTATTGAGAAAAACAGGTTAGGCCTACCAGGCATATCTTATAAAACTAATGGGAATCTCACGCTTGTTACCCCATTTTTCATCCCGGGTTATATATTCAGATACAGGATTCCTGTAATCAATGAAATTTATCAGAACTGGCTGTTCAAGAGATTAAAGGCCCGCTTGGGTGATATGTGCGTTATTACTTTTGATTTTACCGCACACAGGTTGAAGAGTTTCTTCAGTGAGGTTGTTTACTATTGCAACGATGAATACATTGGTAACAGTAAATTCCCCAACCTGTTCGTGGATAATTACCATAAAATATGTGAAAAATCGGTGATCAAACACTCTTTGCTAAGTATCACCACCTCACCATTTCTTACCAGGAAATTATCCAGGTATACTAACCGGGTCTATGAAATACCCCTGGGAGGTCCGAATCCAGCATCCATTCCTCTCATGAGATCCAGGAACAAGAAAGGCAAGGTTACTGTTGGTCTGGTAGGATTCATCACAGAGCGAACCATCTCTTACGCGGTGATCAATCATTTGTTAGAAGATGATCAAATGATCATCAGATTTATCGGAACAGTTGAGAATAGGTTTCTTAATAAAATCAGTGATCCTTCAAGAATTGAATTATTGGGAGTGTTAAAAGGTCAGGACCTTTACGCTGCAATTCAACAATTTGATGTGGCGATCATTCCATATGAGCTGGACAAAATCAATCCAGGAGCCACACCGAATAAACTTTATCAGTACCTGGCCTGTGGTATTCCGGTTGTTATGACCTCAATGCCCAATCTGAAAGGTAAAGAGTTTCCAGAAGGGACAGTTTATAAGAGTAAAAACAACGATGATTTCCTGACCCTGGTAAAAAGGGCACTGGAAGATGACAACAAGGATTATGAAGCTGTTCGAAGAAGGCTTGCCCATGATAACTCATGGGAGAAAAGAATTGGTGAATTCATGACAATTTTAAAGAATCACAAACTTTTTTGACTGGGTTACTTGAAATATCTAAAATTTCCCGTAAAATTTGATCTGGAATTGAAATGGTCTGTGAGATCCTATTTCACAGGTGATGATAATTGATGATTTCCTGAACAGACAGCAGTTCCATAACCTTCTGACTGGTATAGAATACAGTTTCAGGATCATCTTCTTGCACGGGATGAAGTACAATCTCAATGATGCCCCTCTTTTTGTTCATAAGTCTGATCAGCCTATTATAATTTATCTCGAAATCGGGGCAATCTTCCAAAGCTGTGTCAAAATACCCACCAACAGATCTCAGACGAAGGTTCAGGTATAGCTGATGGATATTTCGATACAAGGTATTCATATAGCTTTTTGGTTTGCATGTAGTGAGCCTTTGCGATCTGATGTAGGGAATATCATACTTCTTCGCAGCTTTTATCACGAGCTTCAGGATGGGGAGATACAGGTGCAAATGATGGTGATGATCTAAATGGGATATCTTGATACGGTGATCCAATACCTTTTCAATCTGCCAACAATATTCATTAAAAATTTCAGTATGATCGAATGCGTTATTATTTATTTTTTGAATTACCTGTTCCTTCTCGAAAAACTGTTCTTTATCCTTATCAATAATAGTCTGGTAATCAATACCGGAATTGAATGGCCCGTCAAGACAAAGATGTACGCCAATTCCCAGATTCGGACATTCTTTTGAAGAATTAACAGCCTCATTAAACCGACCGCCATTAGCCATCAGGGATGTGCTGGAGACTATCCCTTTCCTGTGCAGCATCAAAGTTGTTTGATTTACATTCGCTGAAATGCCAAAGTCATCGGCATTGATGATGATTTTCATTAGCTCAGTTCATTTTATAGTTATGCTGAGGGATTTGTACCACGCGCAATCATTCTTACCTGCTTTTTTATTTTGTCAGTTATTCCAAACACTCTGACAACATACTTGACCAGGTCCAACACCGAGTCATACAACGCTTTTATGCTTGCCTTCCCCTGTGCAGAAATCATATATCTTTAGTTGATCATGTGCAAATGCTGTTTCTATGGTCTTATATTGAAGAACAGTGCCCGGTGAATACTTATTGTAGTTCGTGTCAAATCCGGTATCGGTGCTAATATAAAATCGTCTGTATTGCCTAATAACATAGCAAATGTGTCTTTGATGGAAGGAGAGTCTTGGCATTTTTTTTGTCAGGGGGCAGGAGCCGGTGTAAGCAATACAGTGGCCTGTATCCTTAAAGTCCTCTAAAGGAGGGGAGGGCACTGTTATTTCCGGATTCTCAAATATATCTGTATGACACCTGTAACCTGTAAATTTTAAACTAAAAATTGTCTTTTCACCGAGGTAAAAGGGTAGCTGGATATCATCGTTCACAAAATCATAGTCTGCAATTGCAATCATTATACAATAAATATGTTTGAACCAGTATTAAATGATCAAATCAGAAGGTCTTCAAGAAACCTTACTGAGATATTTTGACGCATAAAATTACGTTTAATTTTAAAACATGCGGATTTTTTTTTGCATAATTCATTTGATAGTATTAATTTTTAATGTGAAATTGAATGTAGAAATTATTGTTTATTTAAACCTGACCCAACATGCGTTTTATTGTCAGGATTTTAAAAATTATCACCTTTGGCAGAATAGAAATCTTATTCCGAATCTTACGAAGAATCAGAACGAGAAGAATAGTCCATGGAATATTAAAAAATCGAAAAATTATTAAGCTGGAGATCGGTGCGGGGATTAAGATGGGTGAAAATGGATGGACTACCCTGGATAAGAATAATGCGTGTGATCTATATTGGGATCTCAGGAATGGAATTCCATTTCCGGATTCCAGTATCGATGCCATTTATTCTTCTCATCTTTTTGAGCATTTGCCTTTTCCATCCGTATTAGATTTGCTTGCAGAATGCAAAAGGGTATTAAAACCAAAAGGACAATTCATCATTTCTGTTCCAAATGCTGCGTACTATATCGATGCATATGTCACAAAGGATCAGTCGTTTTTCGAGAAATTCCCTGATTACTATGCCCCTGCAGATAATAGGACCACATTAATTGACATTATAAACTACATTGCATATATGGATGGTGAGCACCAATATATGTTCGATAAAGAAAACTTGCTTCACCTTTTAAAATCAAAAGGATTCAATAATGTGAAATCAAGGGAGTTCGATCCTGAGCTGGATTCCCCAATAAGACAACACGAATCTATTTATGCTGAAGGATCTCTCTGACCGGAAGGGTTAATTCACATACTTATTCATCAGATGACTTATAGTGACCGAGAAATCCTCCCAGGAATTCTCTTTTATAAACTTATTGATATTCTGTTTCCGTTCATCTTGATCCTTTGAGGATTTTAGTAACATGTCAATTTTAATGACCAACTCCTGGCAATCAATGAAAGTCTCTATCAAACCGATTTTGGAAAGATCATTAAACGCACCGGCTTTCGGTCCTATTATGGTTGCTCTTTGGGAAAGTGAATCCATCAGAGCACCTGAACTTAGCACAGAATCAGAATGATAGGTGAATACGACAATTTTTGACTTTCTGATCATGGACATAAGCTCAGTTTCGGCCACGAATTCGTTGATAAGCTTCAGGTTCTCAAATTCAGCCATAAACTGCTGAAGTTTCCTGGTCAATGCAATCGTGGTCACGTTTCCTGCAATCAGAATTTTATAGTTCATAATGATACCATTCTTATACAGATATTCAAGAAAACTGTCTACCCCTTTATACGGCGAGATCGTTCCCCAGATAATGATGTCATATTCTGGTAATCCATCGTCTGAAGTCCTGGTATCATCCAGTGATCTCATGGGATGATGTATGAATGCGCTGGGTGTCTTGGCTGGAATATGATTCAATCCCTCAGCTGCATGAGTGACAATCAAATCACTTTTCTTTAGCATTTGGGAATAGAGTATGCTTTTAATTAATTGATGCTTGTCAAAATGAGATGTTTTATTATGCAGCGTCCAGACAATTTTTATCCGGGAACATTTGATGTAATAGAGTATAATGATAAAAAAAATACTCTGTAAAACACCCCAATGCAATCCAGGCAGCTCCTCAATCCAGTTTAGATATATGATGTCTATTTTTCGTATGTACATAAGGATGTCAAAAATCCCACTTTTGGAAGGCTTGTCCACGTTTACTACATTGTAATGCTTCTTGAGAGCATCTCTTAGATTGCCAACATATGGATTGATAATCCCGGTCTTGTTGCGTGCTGTGATGGGATATAAGTACAAATTCTTCATTTCCCCGCTAGTTTATACCAAATCATGTTAACAAAGAATAGAGGAGAATATATCAGATATCTTTTCCATAATCTTCGAGGTTCTTTTAACAACCTTATAAACCATTCGAGATTTAACCTTATCCAGAACGCTGATGGACGGTTGGTTGTGCCTGCATAGAAATCAAATACAGCTCCGATGGATGCAATGATACCTGATTCAATATCATCTTTATGCAGAGTTGTCCATTTCTCCTGTTTTGGGGCAGTCATCCCAACAAAGAGAACATTAGGCTTGAAAGCATTGATTGCTGAAAGCATTTTCAGGTTATCTTCCTCTGAAAACTCCTTTTTGAAAGGAGGTGAATGAAATCCAGACTCAATATTAGGGTATTCCTCTGAGAGTCGTTGCCGAATCTTTTTTAATGTAGATTCTGAGGCACCAAGAAAAAAGCAACGTCCGAATCCGGCATTCAATTTGCAGCAAAAATATTTAAAGATATCGGCCCCTGCTATTTTTATTATTTTTTCCCCGCATAAGAATTTTGCAGCAACCACGATAGGAAAACCATCCGGTACTAAGATGTCAGAAGACTTCAGGGAGTTCATAAATTTCTTATCTTTTTTTGCTACGATATAAGAATATGCGTTAATCGTATTGATTACCAAAGGAGTGTTGTTTTCATATTCAAGATCTTCCAGATCTCCTGAGAAAACATCGTAATTCATTACACTTAAAGTCCTGATCATATCGATGTGGTTAACAACTTATATCCAATCAAAATAAGAAATCATATTTATTTGATCCGGATTTATCTATCAAATACAAAAATAGCGGATTTAATATATTTGACTAATTTTAATGATCGTAAAGTTTAGGCTGGTAGATTCAAATATGGAGAGAGTGTAATGGAGAGTGGTATAAGCGTAGTGATCTGCTGTTATAACAGTGAGAAAAGAATCCCAATAGTTCTTGATTGGCTACAAAAGCAGAAGTATCACGATTCAATAGTCTGGGAGGTTGTGTTGGTTGATAATGCATCTAACGATAAAACTGTTTCTGTTGCCAGGGATCAATGGAAATTGGATATGATAGACCTCAGAATTGTTTATGAATCGAATCCAGGTATCAGCCACGCCAGAATGCGTGGATTTGCCGAAGCGAAATACGAGATTGTTTCATTTGTTGATGATGATAATTGGGTCGAAACCGGGTGGATCCAGAAGATTTTTGACACTATGTATTCAAATTCTGATATTGGAATCCTTGGCGGGCAGGGAATTGCCTCCTTTGAGGAGAATCCACCAGAATGGTTTTACACGCATCAAAGTTCATATGCGGTTGGTCCCCAGGCTAAAGAATCTGGTGAACATAATTCAATCCTATATGGAGCAGGCTTAAATATCAGGAAGAGTTCCTGGGAATTTCTGATGGAAAATGGTTTTACTTTTCAACTAACAGGTCGAAAAGGGAAATCTATTAGTTCCGGAGAGGATTCAGAATTGTGTTTAGCTGTGTTATTAAGCGGCAGGAAGTTATATTATAGAGCTGATTTACAATTCTATCATTTTATGCCTGCAGCACGTATTGAGTGGGAATATTTGGTAAAACTAACAAAGTCGTTTGGGCGTTCAGGTCCGGTACATGATATTTACTTTTCCATTCTCAGAGACTACAAGGGACTCGACCGTTTAAAATACCAGTACAGGTTTCTCAGCTTGCTACGTTCGGTATATGACAACTTTCTCTTTATACCCTGGTACATGAAACTTCTTTTCTCCAAAAAACAGGGCAATAATGACCATTTAAAATCCGCATATCTTTGGAATAGTTTAAAAGAAAAGATCAGATTGTATCGAAGATTCCCTTCAATGGTGACAGAAATTCGTAATGGTGCATGGAAGATAAAAACGTAGGAAATTGAAATACAGCATAACAATTAGGCAGGAATAATGCGGATATGACATAAATCGCTGTTCAGCACCACCTATAAACACTACCACCTAACAGAGGAAAATGATACCACCCTCAGGGATTATCAGATAATACGAGCTTGAGGAAAGATCCCCACCTATTATTGAACCGGGTTGATATCGGTTTAAAAGCAGAAAAGAACCAGGAAGCTGTTCCTGACGCCAACAAACGACCATCCGTATAAAACTTCGCTCTCGGTCGCTGTTTGCCATAAGAAGGTTACGGGTTATTTTTTTTCTGTAATAATTTTCCTTTATATTCTCGATGGCTTGGCTCATTTATTTCCACCATTATTAAATAGTGGAACACCATTATGAAATGGAATATTTGCCATCGCTCTTGGAGAAGATGCTGACTGCCTTCCTATCAGGACACCTCTACCAATCATTTACCTATGAACGAATCTGTAAAATATTCTATGTATTACGGTATATATGCCAAGATATGATAGGAACAACTGGGTCTTTGTTTTCAATGAGGGATTGAAAGATTGCTTCATCAATTCAGGCCATAAATTTTTAATGATGCTCCTGTGCATTATTTTGTCGGGGTCGTTATTGAACTTTAAGGGGACAGAAAGAAAAAGCTCATTCAAAAGCCTGGAATTAAACGGATTGAAATCTTCCTGTGCAATATCCTTATCAAGGCTGATTTGACCACCCCAGTTCGCAATCCTTTCTTCCCAATAGTAAAGATTGATCACATTCAGATTGCACGCTTCACATAAATCATGACAACCATCCCACCACTTTTGATAATACTCCATTGCGTAGTCATATTTATGAACATCATAATATCGGGTTAATGCTTTGATGGTGACCTTTTTCCGGTTCATGTGATTTACTCCCCAAGGGGAGGAGGCTATATTTCCCGGAAGATTGACCTTATCAGAAAAGTTAAGATAATAATTATATATGTGGGGCAAGAAAAATTTAGATGCCAAAGGATTGTTTTCAAAATAGACCTTTTCGAAAGATGCATCAATTTCCGATGGTAAAGTAACCACTTTGAAATCCATCCCGAGGTAGCTGAACAATTTCTTAGGCGTTCTGATATCCTTGCTACTCTCTGACATATCTTTGTCCATATTGATGTAATAATAGACATTATCCTTAAAGATTCTGGTAGCTGCCAACAGCAACCTTGAATCACTTCCAGCTGTAACCGGCAACATGATTTTATACCTGTTTGCGATACTCTCCATGTAGCCCTTTATCATAACAGCACATCTCTCCGCTGCCTCTTTTAAACCTAATTTCTCAATCTTTGCAGTAGGCCAGTAACGAATAATTTTGTTACCATCCACATCGAAATAGTGATTAGGCATTAACTGGGATATCTCATCATAATAAGTTGTATTTCCCAGGTCGGAATTATTCAGGCTTATAAAATCGGCTGATCTGTAGAATTCAAGCTTGGAAGGACTGGAAGTTCTTTTTAATCCCATCACTTTTGCCAGAAGATGCGGATGAGAACAAAACCACATTTCATCTTGCCTAGTACAGTAATATATTTTTCTGGCAGCAGTAGAATCATGCAAGATAATTGTATGATTGTGCTCAATGAGTATAAGTGTAAATCTGCCCGAATACCTTCCACTCATTTCAAGCAAAGCATCGAAACTGACAGCTAAGAGATCTTTAAGAATCTTTTGATTATCCTTCTGTGGATCCTCATAGTCGAACATATCCCCAAGCAATATCAATTGCTTGTTTGTGACTTTTAAATCGGTTATAACGAGATCCGGATGGTAATAAAGCGTATATTTATCAGTAACCTGCTTGGTGTTATGCATAAAAGGACAATCAATATGCCCGGGAACCAGCAAATACTGCCTTCTGAAGGTCAGCTGTTGTAATTCATTGATAATCATTAAATTTGTATTTAAGTTTTCCAAATTAATAAATAAACTCCGGTAGAGGATCTTTATAAACGTGCCGGAGCTGCGTGTTTCCGAATTTTACAGGATATTTCTGCTTTGAGAACAGGTTTTTCACCATGGTCTTGAAAGCAGTGGTGTCAAAATAGAAGTATCCTGTCCTGTATTCAGGATATTCAAAAGGAATTCCAAGGCTGAAGGCCGTGATAAGAAACGGGAAATTGACGCCCATGGCACGGGATCCCTGGACCGAGCTCCAGTACCTGGCATTAAAATCAATAAGTACATATTCTTGCCTTTCATAACTATACCTGAAATCAAGGTGCGAAATCCCGGTATAATTCAATTTTTGGATGATTATTTCCCAGATAATCAGTAACTAATAGGTTAACTACAATCTATTTTATGTCATGACTACCGGGAACGTAAAACTTACAAAAGCTACATTATCAGCATGTTATACAATATTACCCGATATTAACCAATGGAGGAAATATTTCTTAATAGAAACCTTCATCCTGTTTTTATCTATTCGCGGCCGTATTAACTTTCTGCAACTCGCACGGTACGGCATCCACAAGGAACAAAGATACCGACAACCATTTGAAAATCCATTTGATTTCTTAGTCTTTAACAAAGGAACTTAATTTATCCCAGGAAGCTATACAAACAATCAATACAGAGTTCTCTAAAAGAAACATTTGTAGACCAGATTCTCAAATTAGATATGCATCTAATCAGCAGGCTCAGGGACGATGTCGACCTGAGGTGTATTCTAGAGCCCTCAGGTATATTGTTAAGCAGGTCCATGTTACATACGACAATGCGAACGGAAAGGATTCTTGCAAGCTGGATTTCAGTACTGATGTGTCAATGCATACTACAGATGTAACGCTTTATTACCATTGCCGTTTAAAAGTTTAATAAACCATTGATCCTGATAATCAGTTATAATTCTCATACTGAAACAAAAAGAGTCTTTTTTTCGTATAAAATAATCATACCGTTTTAAACATGAATAATGCATTATAATAATTGTCTTTTACTATTTACAATGATCATGATTATTTGATTATTTTTGTAAGGAGCATATGAAATATTTTTATACAAGTACATAAATCCGATCGGAATGAGACTGGTATTAACCATTTTCCTTTTAGTCGGTTATATAGCGATTATTGCGCAGGGTGACCAACCAAATGAGGTCCTTTTAAAGGACAAAGAGGCGGGTATTAGTGTTACAAGTGATGCATTCAGAATGATCTTTGAGCAGAATCTTGAAAATACTAAATTGGGTCCTTATACAAGAGAAACTTGGGCCGCAGATTGGAATAATCCCCCATGGGCGAATGGTGCTTACACTGGAGATAGAACAGTGATAACTGATTATAACTTAGGTGGTCGTTCTTCCAGGGGGATGAAATGGACATTTCCAGAAGGAACATTTTCTGCCGATGGAAATCACGGATATCAATGGAGGAGCCCCCTTGGAGGTATATTTTATGAGTGCTACCTAACATATTCAATTTTGTTTAAACCTGGTTTTGAGCCTGTTCTTGGAGGAAAATTACCTGGCCTACAGGCAAGTCCAATTGGTGGAGTGCCAGATTCGTCTGAAGGTTTTGGAGGGTCATTGATGTTTAAGGAAGGCCCCAAACCCGTGTTTTATACTTATCATCATGATATGCCCGGAGCATATGGCCATACCAGGGGGTGGGATTATAATTTTGATGTTTCAACAGATATCTGGTATGATATTACCTACAGGGTAGTAATGAATTCAATCACAGACGAAAGTATCGTCAACTACGACGGGATTATGGAAGGATATGTGAATGGGGAACTGGTAGGCCAATGGACCGGGTTGAGGCTCAGAATTCTTCCTACCCTTGGATTAGATGTTGTGCGAATTCAAGCCTTTTTTGGAGGGGGTGATGACAGCTGGGCCACCATTAGAGACGAATGGATGATCATAGATAATGTTTATGTATGGAACTATAGTGATCAGTATCTGTCTGAGAATCCTTCAGTTAAACGGGGGAACCAGGCTGGTTCTTACGGTGACAGGATAGAAACCCCCATAGACCTATTAGCCCAACCCCCTGATCCTGATCCCGATCCAACTGAGCCGGACACTCAACCTCCTACTGTACCCACAGGATTGTATGCAACAGATTCATCTCAGACTACCATTTCATTTGCATGGAACGCGGCAACTGATAATGTGGCTGTCACAGGCTATACAGTGTATAAAGATAATTTTCCGCATGGAGTTACCGGTAGCAATACGTATACGGTTACGAATCTAGCGGCTTCAACTCAGTATACATTTTCAGTTTCCGCAAAGGATGCAGCTGACAATGAAAGCCCAAAATCATCTGCGATTTACGTTTATACCAGAAACAAGGATACGGAATCACCAACTGCACCTTCCAATTTGAGGGCCGTCAGGATTACTGGTAATTCCATTGAAATAAACTGGGATCCTTCTATAGATAATGTGGCCGTGAAAAATTATAGTATCTACTTGAATGGTGATAATGATCCAGCGGGTTCCACAGGCAATACTGTTTTTATTATACCCGGATTAACACCAAATACACCCTACACGATTTCAGTGAGGGCGTTTGACACTTCGGATAATCCCAGTCCGCTATCTAATGAAATAAGTGAAACCACCGGAGCTCCGGATAATGAGCCTCCATCGGCTCCCACCAGTTTGCGGGCAACGGAAGTCACAGAGAAAACCATTTCACTGGAATGGAACCCTTCAACGGATAATGTGGCTGTAAACGCGTATGAAATATCTGTGAATAATTCAGATCAAAAATCCTTTAGTAATCAATACACCATAGGCAATCTGGAACCAGGATTGTATTACCGGATAACGGTAAGTGCACTCGATGAAGCTTCAAATGAAAGTCCTGAGTCAGAAGCTCTCGATGTTACAACAAAGAATGAAGATTTAACCACGGATCCCACATTACCCACTATTGCCATTTTGACGGTTCAGGACAAAACGATTCAGCCGAACTCAACTACCGAGATGAAATCATTGGGGTTTGCCGAGGTCATGAATTATGGTCTCGAGGTTACCGAGCTGGATAATCCCCTTAGTGAGCCCATAGTATTACCTGGATTAAAGACATCATCTGTACTTAGCCGTGGCCGGGTTACTGAGAATCTTCAGGTATTGTATAATTTTTCAAATGGTGAAGGGAGTGAGGTTAGTGATATTTCAGGGGTGGGTGAACCCATGACTCTGCATATAAGCAGAGAAGGTGTTACCACTGAATGGATCAAGGGACAGGGATTAAGGGTTACGGAGAGTACAATTATTTCCAATAAGGGCATTGCTACGAAACTCATGGAGGCTCTACCCGAAACGAATGAAATTACCCTTGAAGCCTGGGTAAAGCAGGAAGATAGGGTTCAATCGGGTCCTGCAAGAATAATCACCTTATCAGCAGATCATTTTAATCGCGCAGTGATGCTTGCACATGAGGGCAATGAGTCTGCTTACAAGTATGTGGCCAGATTAAATACCACTGGAACGGATGCCAATGGCATACCGGAAATAGCATCAGATATTGACTTTACAAGCATGAGCCTTCACCATGTGGTATATACCCATGATAATGATGGAATGGAAAGACTTTACATCAATGGGCAGGAGTTTTATTCAGGAACACGCGAGGGTGATTTCTCCTCATGGGATGATGATTATCAATTTGCATTGGCCAATGAGATTACCGGTGAACGTCCCTGGACAGGGATATTTTATCTGGCAGCAGTTTATAACAGGGCACTAAGTGAGAGTGAAGTAGATCAGAATTACAAATCCGGATTTGGTCAGATACAATTTACGACCGATCTGGACACACTTGAATCCAATGTTAGTTATAAGTTATCTCCATTTGTGAGGACAAGTCAGGGTATTGTTATTGGAGATGCAAAAGACTTTATTTACAAAAATGTAGCTCTAACTGATAGTCTCCTATCCTTTTACCCGAATCCAAATAGTGGAGAATTTACAGTTATAATAAAAAACAGAGACGAAAATGTAAAAGTGGCCTATTTGAGAATTGCAGATTTCGCCGGTCAGGTTCATTATAACAGTGAAATAGACCTTTCAGAAGGTTTGTTGGAAAATAATATTGAAGTTCAGCTTCCGGCAATGACCCGAAGTGGATTCTATTCTATTATTCTCATTGCAGGAGCCAAATCTGTAGCAGAGAAGCTCGTACTCATCAGATAGAGCTGAATAATCCTACAATCAACATTTCTACAAGTTTTATTTAAATCACTTGATTTCTCATACCAATGACGGGAATATGAGGATGAATGGCGTCTATCTTTAAGTGAACATGTTTATCTCTTTTTTTTAGAGCACACACCCCATCAATTAATATTCATATAATCAGGCGTTTACGTACTTTTTAAAAATAGTATTCAGGTGAATACTATAATCACATGTTTTAATATATTGATTACTAAAGTTGATCAAATTTTGATCTTCTGACTGGAAAATGATACTGGTTTTGTTTAAATTGCTTTGTTACCAGAAGAAAGATCTTTGAAGATGAAAAAGTTCATAAATCCAATTATAGCAATCCTGCTATTAATTGTTTTATTCATTTCGGTTGCAGATACAGAAGCGCAAACCATAAGGATCATGCCACTTGGAAATTCGCTTACACGCGGAACCATGTGTACGAATGGTGATATATACAGTTGTACAGATATAAGCGATGCTGATGCGATCGGTTATAGACACAGGTTGTTTAATCTTCTGACGGCTGCCGGCTATGATTTTGACTTCGCGGGTAGTGAGACTTATGGCAGTTCGTTGATGACCGATACAGATAATGCAGGATTTCCGGGTATCAGGGACACTCAGCTGGCAGAGATCATGGAGACTGGTACCTCCACCCATACCGGAGTGGTCACACCAGGCCCTTACCTGGAATCGTTTCCGGCAGATATTATTCTATTGCACATTGGCACGAATGATGTATCCGCACTTGACTACACTGTAGCTGATGTAGAGCGCATCCTTGATGCCATTGACACCTATGAATCAAGCTCAGGACAGCCTATAATGGTATTTTTAGCCAGGATCATCAGCAGGGAGGGTTATGCCTGTAATACTCATCCTGGTGTTATTTCATTTAATAACAGCCTTGCGACTATGGCCGGACTAAGAATTGCAGCAGGTGACAGTCTGACGCTGTTGGATATGGAGTGTGGTGCCGGATTTGATTACTCTGTTGACCTTATTGATCAGGTACATCCAACCCAAGCCGGATATGATAAAATGGCAGATGCCTGGTATACAGTTGTAAACGGTTATATCAGTTCATTGACCACATATGATCTTACAATAATGCCACCGGTCGGAAGCGGAACTACAGATCCAAGTGATGGAATACACACCTATATGGCAGGGACAACTGTAAGCATAACAGCCACTCCAGCTACGGGCTATAGTTTTGACAGCTGGTCCATTGATTTAAGCGGGTCTGCAAATCCTGAGAGCATCATCATGGATGGCGATAAGACCGTACAGGCAACCTTTACCCTGAACAGCTACGAGTTGACCGTTGGGACCGACGGAACCCCAGGTGCTGTGGTAAGTCCTTCCGGTACTGTTTCGGTGGATCATGGTGTAGCCACGGCTATTTCGGTGACAACCATTCCGGCGGGATCTATATTTACGGGATGGGCACTGTTAACTGGCAGTGCAGATATTGCCAATGCGTCTCAGGCCTCCACGACAGTGACCCTTACCTCTGGTAATGCTTCGATTGAAGCGACCTTTGCGGCCAGCACCCACACCTTGACCACCCAGGTTACAGGCAGTGGCTCAGTTTCAAAGGATCCTGATCAGCCGACCTATGATTACAACAGTGTTGTTGAACTAACAGCCACTCCGGTTGCGGGCTATAGCTTTGACAGCTGGTCAATTGATTTAAGCGGGTCTGCGAATCCTGAGAGCATCATCATGGATGGCGATAAGACCGTACAGGCTACTTTTACCCTGAACAGCTACGAGTTGACCGTTGGGACCGACGGAACCCCAGGTGCTGTGGTGAGCCCTTCCGGTACTGTGTCGGTGGATCATGGTGTAGCCACGGCTATTTCGGTGACAACCATTCCGGCGGGATCTGTATTTACGGGATGGGCACTGTTAACTGGCAGTGCAGATATTGCCAATGCGTCTCAGGCCTCCACGACAGTGACCCTTACCTCTGGTAATGCTTCGATTGAAGCGACCTTTGCGGCCAGCACCCACACCTTGACCACCCAGGTTACAGGCAGTGGCTCAGTT
>JAGLOO010000036.1 GCA_023138875.1 Bacteroidales bacterium | reverse complement strand
CCACAAAGTTTGCAGTAGTACCGTAAATATGAAGATGTTAGATCCAGCAATAAAACTTGCTTGGGCTAGTAAAGATGGTGGATTAATTAAAAAAGTTCTTTCAGGAGATGATAATATTGACTTTAATTTACCTAATGGAGATTATGTTTTAGAAATGGCGAGCATAGATAGTTTTGGAAACAAAAAGACTATTAGTGAAAGTATTAATATAACTGGTGTTGGATTAGAAGATAAAGTCCTTTGTGATGATTTTAAAATATATCCGAATCCTTCGGAAGGTTGGTTGATTATACAAGCGAGGAAGTATGCGCTGGAAAATATATAGTGAAATTTGATTTATCAAATTGTCCGGAAGGGATTTACTTTTATAAAGTTCTCGTAAACAAACAAATACTCAAATCCGGAAAGTTTATTAAAGATTAACAAAACTAAGAAATATCCAAGCAATATTAAGTATTTAGTGGCAAATCTTACGGGCACTACAAAGGGATCGCTTTTATAATCCGGAATTTCTTCTTGCGGTTCTGTCTGATCCTTAGCAGGATGAAAGTAATGGTAAAGATAAGAATGAATCCCCCGATGATCAGGGCCTGCCAGTTCCTGGTTTCCGGGGTGGATAGCAGGATCACTTCGTGTTTGATCAGGTAGCCGGTGAGCACGTTCAGCAGGCATTCGGGCATAAGACCGATGACGGTTCCAAGGAAATAGGTTCGTGTGGAGATGTTGCTTAAGGGAAAGCTGAAGTTGATAATGTTGGTGGGAATAATGTAGATGCCGCGGCTGAATACAACGGTCCAGGGTCCGTATTTCTGAATGCGCTTGTTGATGCGACGGATCAGTTTTTTCTTCCCGTAGCGCTCTTCGAAGTACGAAGAGAATGCAAAACGGACCATGTAGTAGGTGCCCATTACCGCTACGATATTCACGCCCCAGCATATAAGGAACGCAGGGGTAAAGTTGAGCAGAAACCCCATGGCCAGTGAGAGGTAGAAAATGGGCAATCCAGTAAATGTGCTGAGCAAGGTTAATGCACATAATAGCAGGATAAGCGCAAGGTGATGCTGGTCCATGACCATGATGCGTTCAAAGAGAAGGGATTCCGGATCGGTTCCGGCGGTCAGATAAATAAAAGCCCCGATGGTGATGAGAATAAAAGCAATAATTATAATGCGAAACTGTTTCACCCTTTAAACTTTCAATCGCGCTAAGGCAGGCTTATTTAATATTCCTTTCAGGCTTTCAGATTTCCGGCTAATATACACCTTTATTATCGGTAGAGATACAGCCAGCCGGTATAGGTGGTTATAGCTTCCCCGGGATCCTGTCCACCGGGAGAAGTTGTGCCGGAGGTCTGGTTGTTGTTGCCTTTGTTCAGTTTCCAGTTCTCAATGATGGTGGGGTCCTTATATTCCACCCCGTCATACCCCAGGGCCTCCACCACATAATAATACTGGCCTACGGGGGCCTTCCGGTTGCTGTCATGCATGTTTCCGTCCCAGCCGTCCCAGGAATAGATATCATCGATCTTTCTTTTGTATACTACCTTTCCGCTACGATCCACGATGGTCACCCTGCACGATTTGAGGGACTGGTGCTTGAACACCCAGAAATTATTCCACTCATCTCCATTGGGAGAGAATACATTGGGGATCTCCAGCGTGGATTTTACTACAAAAATAGCCTGTTCAAGCCGGAAGGTATCGATACATCCGGCTTCACTGGTAGAGACCATATAGGGATAGTAATACTTATCGGCAGTTTCATAGGTATACTCTGTGAACGCAGCCGTATCATAGGTGATCTCACTCTGTTTAATGCCACCCAGGGTATCGAGGTAGATCCACTCGAATTTGGCCCCGTTTTCCGATTCGTTCTTGAAATTGACGGTCAGTTGTGCATCCGTGCTTCCACGCATATTACCATCACCATCAGGAGGACTCCACGTCCCATCCAGAGTGGCATCATACTCTTCAGTATACTTGTCATAGTACTCCACTCTGAATTTCGCTTTTGTCTGGATGCTTTCATAGAGGACCGAATCCACCTCCACCATTCCCAGGTCGTCGGTGGCCGTGAGGATGTACCAGGTGTCCTTGATGGGAGGCAGGTAGGTGATGTTCGGGTCCAGGATGGTGGTGTCGTTGGGAATCCTCAGGTCGTCATTGTCCGAGGTCCATTTGAATTTGAAATCAATGGGACGGGTGATGGTATCATGGGAGACAGGATCATGATAAACGAAAGTATCCGGGGTAACGAATCCTGACATCACCAGGAAAACGCAAGTGTATTTGTGAGATGGAACCTTATCATCTGCGGTCTTGTCCACTTCAGCCCTGAAGTTGTCCAGCATCACCCAAGCCAGCATGGAAGTGTCGGTTGAGCCACCATCCCGGATCCTCACCTGGTATCCTCCCTCTTCCAGATCAGATACTGTAGATGTTGTTGTGCCGGCATCAGAACTGAAAGGGGGGTCAAATCCGTTGATGGCGGGATTATACTTGCTCCATTCAAAATTATAATTTCCTGAGCCTGGTAAAGTTGCTGAAAGGCTCCCGGGTTTTGGAACCTGGTTGATCTGGTAGAAGACAAACAGGGGATCCTCACCCTGACTAACGGGATAGCTGATGGTATCCACGTGATCGGCGGTGGATGAGGTGATCTGCGTCCAGGCAATGCTGACAGCAAAAAGGAAAAAGATCAACCCTAAAATGATTTTTTTTTCAACCGGTCCGGGATGCAACATTTCTATTATTATACACTATAAACGGATTATTGCTAAAATATTATACGAACAAAAGGCCCACAAAATTGCAACTTTTAAGATAACTGTGCAATAAATTGTGAGTTTACCCACGATTTGCTGTGGTCATAATCCATGAACATATGTTATCTTAGTCAGCCAATTTAATCTGGATTTTGTGGAAGCGATAAAGCAGGATTTGAACGAGGCGCAGCAGGCAGCAGTGATGAATCATAAGGGCCCGGCACTGGTCATTGCCGGTGCCGGCTCAGGTAAGACCCGGGTGCTCACGTACCGCATTGCATACTTGCTTTCCATGGGAATATCTCCATCCAGGATCCTGGCCCTCACTTTTACCAACAAGGCAGCCAGGGAGATGAAGGAACGCATTGCCACACTGGTTGCCCCCGATCTGGCCAGGCGCCTCTGGATGGGAACCTTTCACTCACTGTTTGCCAGGATACTTCGCCAGGAGGCTGAGATACTGGGATTCCCTTCCAGTTTTACCATTTATGATACCATCGATTCGCGCAGCCTTGTTAGAAGCATCATTAAAGAGTTCAACCTGGATGAAAAGATATACAAGCCTGCGGAAGTGTTCGGAAGGATCTCGGCTGCCAAGAACAACCTGGTCACACCCGATGTATATCTCGGAAGCGGGGAGTACCAGGTACGTGACCAGGTGAACCGGCGTCCGCGCCAGGGTGAGGTGTATGACAGGTATGTGAAGCGGTGCAAGCATTTCGGTGCCATGGATTTCGACGACCTGCTGCTGCAAACCAACCTGCTCTTCAGGGATCATCCCGCGGTGCTGGACCGGTACAGGGAAGCATTCGATTATGTTCTTGTGGATGAGTACCAGGATACCAACTACTCCCAGTACATGATCATCAAAAAATTATCGGAGATCCACCGGAACCTCTGTGTGGTGGGTGATGATGCCCAGAGCATTTACTCTTTCAGGGGTGCCCGCATCGAAAACATGCTCAACTTTAAGAACGACTATTCCGATTACCGTCTTTTTAAGCTTGAACAGAACTACCGGTCGACCCGGACCATTGTCAATGCGGCCAACAGCGTGATTAAGAAGAACAGGGGACAGATCTCCAAGGAGGTTTTTTCCAACAACGAAACTGGAGAGCAGATCCGGGTAGTGAAAGCGACCGATGACAGGGAAGAGGGTTATAACGTGGCGGGCCACATCTCCGATCTTAGGTTCAGGGAGCAGCTGGAATACAGCGATTTTGCCATTTTGTACAGGACCAATGCCCAATCCAGGATCTTTGAGGAGAGTCTGCGCAGGATGAACATCCCTTACAAAGTATACGGCTCCCTCTCCTTTTACCAGCGAAAGGAGATCAAAGACCTGCTGGCCTACTTCCGCATTACGGTCAATCCCAGGGATGATGAGTCACTGAAACGTGTGATCAACTATCCCATGCGGGGCATTGGCAAGACCACACTGGATAAATTGATTGGTTACGCAGAAAAACTGGACTCTCACATCTGGGATATCCTTGTGCACCTGGACCAGGTTCACCTGGGATTCAACAAAGGAACCCTTGTAAAACTGCAGGGCTTTATGAAAATGGTCAGGAGCTTTCAGCAACGTTTGAACGAGATGGAGGCCTTCGATCTGGCGTACACCATTGCCAATGAAGCGGGGATCATTTCGGATCTGAAGTCGGATCAAACCCCTGAAAATGTAAGCAGGTACGAAAACGTGGAGGAAATCCTGAACGGGATCAAGGATTTCACCGACAATTCGGAAGATAACGGGGAGATGACCCTGGGTGACTATCTGCAGGAAGTGACCCTGATGACCGATGCTGACCAGGACAAGGATGAGGACCGGAACAAGGTGAGCATCATGACCATCCATTCGGCCAAAGGACTTGAGTTCAAACACCTGGTCATAGCCGGGGTGGAAGAGGAGTTGTTTCCATCCCCGATGAGCACCGACAATCCAAAGGACCTGGAAGAGGAACGCCGGCTGTTCTATGTGGCGCTGACCCGTGCCGGGAAGACCGCTGTAATTTCCTATGCTGCCCAAAGGTACAAGTGGGGCATCCAGCATGCGTGTTCACCCAGCCGTTTCATCAAAGAGATCGATACCAAATACCTGGACCTCCCGCCCGATTTCTACCCCGTATTGCCCCAGGCTGAGCAAACAGAAAAGGAACGCTATGTTCCCGAAACCTACCGAAAGATTATGGAACGCCGTTCCCAACCTTCAAAGATCCAGGTGGGCGGACGCAAACTGGTGAATGTGAACCAGACCTCGCAGACCTCACAGCCCCCAAAGGATTTTACCCCATCCAGTCCGGACCAGATCAAAGTGGGAACAAAAGTAGAGCATCCCCGCTTCGGTATCGGAGAGGTGAAGATCCTGGAAGGAGCAGATTCCAATGTAAAAGCCACCGTCGAATTTCCCATTGGAAAAAAGCAGTTGTTGCTGAAGTTCGCCAAGCTGAGGGTGGTGGAATAGCGATCTGGTTGTATTGACAAATTGTTTTGTTAAGAAAACTCAAAAGACACCATTAAAAGAATTACGAATCGCAGAGAAAATGAAGAAAGAGTATTTTAGTGAAAAATATGGAGACAGATAAAATGCAAAACATAACAGATTTTGAAGACATACTTATTAGGGAATACGGCGAAAAAGGCACTTCGGCCAGAGATGAATACGATGCGAAATCTCTTGCTTTCAGATTGGGAGTTATGCTTAAAGAAGCAAGAAAGGAAGCCCGGTTAACCCAAAAAGAACTCGCAAGAAGGACCGGGACGAAGAAAAGCTATATTTCACGAATAGAGCGAGGAAAAAGTGACATCCAGATTTCTACATACTATAGATTGATTGAGAATGGATTAGGAAAACAATTGAACATTTCAATAGGGTAATCACTTAAAAGAATTACTTTTGTAAAAAATCCAATTTAATGTCATACGATTACAATTCCAGCCGTAAGAAGCTGATATTGCCGGAATACGGCAGGAACATACAGAAGATGGTCAACCACATCAAGACCATTGAGGACCGTGATGAGAGGAACCGCGCCGCACGCTCGGTAATTGCTGTTATGGGGAACCTGAATCCCCACCTGCGGGATGTAAATGATTTCAAACACAAGCTATGGGACCACCTGGCCATCATTTCTGATTTTGACCTGGATATAGACTCACCATATGATTGGCCCGATAAGACATCCCTGAAGAGCAAGCCAAGGAAGGTTCCTTATGACCAGCACAAAATAAGGTTTAAGCATTATGGCAGGTCCATTGTACTGATGATCGAAAAAGCCGTAGAGCTTGAACCCGGAGAGGAAAAGGAGGATCTGACCAGATTGATTGCTTTTCACATGAAAAAGTCCTACCTCACATGGAACAGAGAAGCAGTGAGTGACGAGGTGATCTTTTTGGATCTTAAGACCCTGTCAGGTGGAAAACTGGAAATCAGCGAGGACCTGAAACTTCCCGAAACCAAGGATATTCTTGCGAAGAACCGCAAGAAGAAGGGAGGAGGGAAGAAGAAACAGCAATCCTGATCCATGGGTAAATTCATTATCGAAGGTGGACACAGACTTCATGGGGAGATCACTCCCCAGGGTGCCAAGAATGAAGCACTGCAAATCCTTTGTGCTACGCTGCTTACCCCTCAAAAAATCACCATCCACAACCTCCCCCGGATCATGGATGTTTTGATGCTGATCAAACTTCTTGAAAATCTGGGCGTAGGGGTTGAAAAGCTTGCAGATACCAGCTATAGTTTCCAGGCTGAGCATGTGGATCAGGACTATTTCAAAACAGATGCATACAGCCAGCAGTCGGCTGCCCTGCGGGGCTCTGTGATGATCATTGGTCCCCTGCTGGCCAGATTCGGAGAGGCCGTTTTACCCAAACCGGGAGGTGACAGAATCGGACGTCGAAGGCTGGATACACACTTCATCGGATTTCAATCGTTGGGAGCCACCTTTGATTTTGACCATGCAAAGAATTTTTACCGGGTCAATGCATCCAACCTGAAGGGTGCTTATATGCTTCTGGATGAAGCCTCTGTGACGGGGACAGCCAATATCATCATGGCGAGTGTGCTGGCTGAAGGTACCACTACCATCTATAATGCCGCCTGTGAGCCCTACATACAGCAACTTTGTAAAATGCTTGTACGCATGGGTGCACGTATCTCGGGCATTGGCTCAAATCTGCTTATCATCCAGGGGGTGGACCAACTTGGTGGAACCGACCATACCATCCTTCCTGATATGATCGAGGTGGGCAGTTTCATTGGAATGGCTGCCATGACCTGCTCCGAATTGACAATCAAGAATGTAGGTTTTGACCAGTTAGGCATTATCCCGGCTTCTTTCCAGAGACTGGGGATCATGATGGAGCCAAAGGGGAATGACCTGCTGATCCCTCTCCAGGAGCACTATGCCATTGAGACATTCATCGACGGGGCCATTATGACAATCGCCGATGCGCCCTGGCCGGGACTTACGCCTGACCTGCTCAGTGTGATCCTGGTGACAGCCACACAGGCCAGCGGAAGCGTACTGATCCATCAGAAGATGTTTGAGAGCCGTCTTTTCTTCGTGGATAAACTCATTGATATGGGTGCCCAGATCATTCTGTGCGATCCCCACAGGGCAACTGTCATCGGATTGGATCACGCCATTCGCCTTAGGGCTACCGTCATGTCTTCACCTGATATCCGTGCAGGCGTGGCATTGCTTATTGCAGCCATGGCGGCCGAGGGCACAAGCATCATTCATAACATTGAACAAATCGATCGCGGTTATGAAAATATCGATCTCCGCCTGAATGCGCTGGGCGCATCCATTAAACGTGAGGCCTGAACCTCTAATCCTGAATCATGAAGCGAATCATTTACCTGTTGACTGCATCATTATTTCTCATATCATGCACTTTTAGCAAAGGGGATACGTCCGGATCAGAATCAACTGTTGAAACACAGGGTGATATCAGGGTGGGCATCAATATTGGTGAAAGGGCACCTGACCTGGTGTTCAAATCGCCGGATGGAGAGAAGATCTCCCTTACCTCCCTGCGTGGGAAGATGGTCCTGATTGATTTCTGGGCTGCCTGGTGCTCCCCCTGCCGAATGAAAAATCCCAACCTGGTAAAAACATACCAGCACTTTGAGGACAAAAATTTCGCCAATGGCTCAGGATTTACAATCTACGGCGTATCCCTGGACAAAAGCAAGGAGGAGTGGGTGGGCGCCATTGAGAAAGACGGGCTGGAGTGGGAGTCCCACGTCAGTGATCTGAAAGGTTGGCAATCGGTACCTGCAGCCATGTACGGGGTGATGGGCATCCCCATGAACTTCCTCATTGACGGCGACGGCATCATTGTGGCAAAAGGCCTGCGCGGAGAATACCTCGATGCAAAGCTAAAGGAACTGCTGAAGTAAAATTCTTCCGGTTCAAGTTTGAGCACTATGAAGGAATATAGTCTGGAGTGCAGTTTATTGAGGCAGGAATCTTTGCTCAGCTATAAGCTTGAAAACAGGATCGGCAAAGATGATCTTACCACCTTCTTTTATGATAATGCCCTTATTTACAAATGCGATGTACATCCTCCTGATATTGGCCGATGACCCCAGCTTATAAGAATATATTACCTCTGAAGAATAGAGCTGTTCTTCTTTGTTGAGCAGTGCCCTTAAAAAGTTAACCTGGTAATTGGTCAGGTTATCCAGCAGCTCATTGTAAAAATTCAGGTTTTCAGATATCAGGGATCGTTTTGCTTCAATGAAATCGGCCTCTGTAACTTTCTCTTCAGAAATAAGCCATGTATTTCGTGCGAATTGCTGCAGATAGTAAGGATGATTCTCAATGGTATCAATAATCCTGTTGCAGATCTCCCCTGATATCTCTTTCCCTGTGGAATGAAAAGCCTGTTGTACATATTCTCTCAGTCGGTCTTTATGTATCCGATTCAGATAAATTGTCTCACCAAACTTGTAGAAAGGGCCGTTGGTTTTATGGAATATCTCTATCATCATGGTCTGTTTAGATCCATATAGCAAATACCCGACATTCTTATGATGCTGCCAAATGGATCTAAGCCTGCCCTGGAGTTTTTCGTGTTGTTTAAAGCGTGAGATATTCTGAAATTCATCGATACAGATAATAACCTTTTTCTTCTTTTTCCCGGCTATGATCTGGGGCAGGTTGAGTATGGTATCAATATTGTCCTTAATATAGTTGACACCGAGCTCCAGGGCAGGCTCCCCGGTACCTGTATTTATAGTTACCCTGGTTCCTTTGAGCACGTTCTTTGCCAATTGAAGAAATTCTTCGACTTTGTTGGAAGTGGCTTTCAGAATTTTGGTGGCAAACTGATTGTAAAACTCTTCTTCAGAGTATATATACATTAAATCGAAAAAGCAGAAAAAGTATCCTTTTTCCTTCTGGACAAATCTTTCTGCAGCCTCTTTCACCAGTGAACTTTTCCCATAGCGGCGTGGGGATATGATGATGGTGTTTTGCAGTGAAATGAAGTTGCTCCGTAACTTATTAATTTCATCCTCCCTGTTGGTAAAATGCTCTCCAGTGACAACCTCTCCGAATTTGAAAGGTACTTGTTTCATGATGTAACTTGTTTGTAAGTAACTGTAAAGTTACGCAATATAGATAACTTACACAAATGTTACAAATTTGACAGCCTCTATAGGCTTCCGTATTGAATAACCTGTCGATAATACTACAGGAGAATATGGAACTTGTTGCGATAGATTACAACGAATTTCAGTACCGTTTCCCCATTCTCTTATTACGAAGTAAACAGGGAGGTAAGGAGTCGGAAATGGAAATAAAAAAGGCGCCTTAATATGTTGCGTAGCAACGGATTTCAGCGCCGTTTCCCCATTCTTTTATTACGAAGTAAACAGGGAGGTAAGGAGTCGGAAATGGAAATAAAAAAGGCGCCTTAATATGTTGCGTAGCAACGGATTTCAGCGCCGTTTTATATCCATTGAAGACGACCTATTCCTCTTCCTGTTCTGCTGCGTACGCCTTCAGTAGTTCTTCCTGGATTTCACCCGGTACCTGCACGTACTCATCGAACTTCATGCTGTACATGGCTCGTCCGTTGGTAAGTGAACTCAGGGCGGTGGAGTATTTATTCATCTCCGCCAGGGGCACCTTGGCCACGATCTTCTCGAATCCCTTCTCACTGGACATTCCCTGGACGATGGCCCTTCTTCCCTGCAGGTCGCTCATCACATCACCCATCTTGTCGGAAGGAACAAGTACCTCCACATTGTAAACCGGCTCCATGATCTTCGGACCGGCCACCTTGAAGGCCTGACTGAAAGCATTTCGTCCGGCCAGCATGAAGGAGATTTCGTTGGAGTCGACCGGGTGCATCTTTCCGTCATATACATAAACGCGGATGTCACGGGCATAAGAACCTGTAAGGGGTCCTTCCTCCAGTTTTTCCATGATCCCTTTCAGGATGGCGGGGAGGAAACGTGCGTCGATGGATCCACCCACGATGCAGTTCACAAATTCCAGTGTACCACCCCAGGACAGGCTGTGGGCATCTGTACCACGGTTGGACATCTTGTGGTCTTTCCCGCCCAGTTTGAACATGGGTTTTGGTTCGGACCCTTCAGTGTAGGGTTCAATGATCATGTGAACCTCACCAAACTGACCTGCACCACCTGACTGCTTCTTGTGCCTGTAATCGGACTGGGCAGCTTTGGTAATGGTTTCGCGGTAAGGTATTTTGGGAGTTACAAAAGTGGTCTCGACGTTGAATATGTTATCCAGTTGCCACTTGACAATGTTCAGGTGGTATTCACCCTGACCCGACAAAATGATCTGTTTCAGCTCCTTGCTGTATTCAATAATCACCGTGGGATCTTCCTGGTGGATCCTGGTGAGGGCTTCACCAAGTTTCTCATCATCGCCTTCGCTCACCGACTTAATGGCTGTCCTGAATTTGGGCTCCGGGAAGGAAATGTTAGCAAATGTATAAGATACGTCGGGTGATGTGAGGGTATGATTGGTTTTGGTGTTCTTCATTTTCACCGTACAGCCAATATCTCCGGCTGCAAGTGACGCCACTTTGGTACGGTTCTTTCCGAGGGGACAGAAGATCTGTGAGAACCGCTCCTTGTTGCGTGTCCAGTTGTTGTTCAGGTCAGCACCTTCTTTGAGTTCACCAGACATTACCTTGAAGAAATTGATCTCCCCGATGTGGGATTCAACCGAGGTTTTGAAAACAAATACGGATGTAGGTCCGCTGGTATCACATTTCACCTTTGTTCCGTCAACTGTAGTAACAACAGCTAACTCATCGGTTGAAGGAGCCACGTTTGTTATAAATTCCATGAAACGACCCACACCCATATTCTGTTTGGCTGACATGCAAAATACGGGGAACAATCCGCGGGCAACCACACCGGCAGTGATCCCGGTCCGCATCTCATCTTCGGTGAGTGTATCATTCTCAAAGAAGAGTTCCATCAGGGCTTCATCATTCTCTGCTGCCTTCTCAATAAGCTCGTTCCTTAGTTCTTCCGCCCGGTCCATTTCCGAATCCGGAATGGCGGTTAACTCGGGTTTGCCACCCTCCTTGGGGTACTTTAAAAGTTTCATCTGAATAATGTCCACGACGGAATCAAATCCCGGACCTGCATTCACAGGAAACTGTGCAAGTACGGCATCTCCCCCGACTCTATCCTTGATCGATTCAAATGCTTTGTCAAAGTTGGCATGGTCATGGTCACACCTGTTAATTACATATATGGCCGGTTTGTTGAATTTCTCAAGCCATCTGCTGTGGATCTCGGTACCCACTTCAATCCCATTCTGGGCATTCACAAGGATCACCCCGGTATCTGCAACGTTCAGACTTGAAACGGTTCCGCCCACAAAATCATCAGCACCCGGAACGTCCAGTATGTTGATCTTTTTCCCATTGTATTCACTGTACATAATACTGGAATACATGCTCGTCTGGTTTTCCTGCTCGATCTGGTTGTAATCAGACATGGTGTTCTTACTGTCCACGTCTCCTCTTCGGTCAATCACTCCGCCTTCGAAAAGCATGGCCTCAGCAAGTGTGGTTTTACCTGACCCGGAATTACCGAGCAGGGCGATGTTTTTAATCTGATTGGTTGAATATGTCTTCATCGGGTATTAAATAAAAGGTAATCAATAAATTATACAATAGATTTTGTTCTGGTAGCCTGACGTTAATTGATGCAAAAATAATAAAATTTTGATTCTAAACTTATCCATTAAATAATTCTTGTTTTTAAAAAAAAATAATACCTTTGCGAACCGAAATTAACAAGCGTATATTCATATAACTATCAATGCAGTATGCCGACGATTCAACAATTAGTTCGTAAAGGCCGAAAAAAATTGAACGATAAGAGCAAGGCTCCCGCACTGGATTCATGTCCCCAGAGACGCGGTGTTTGTGTGCGTGTATACACCACCACACCTAAGAAGCCGAACTCAGCCATGCGTAAGGTAGCCAGGGTGAGGTTGACCAACCAGAAAGAGGTGAACGCCTATATTCCTGGTGAAGGCCACAACCTGCAGGAGCACTCCATTGTGTTGATCCGTGGCGGAAGAGTAAAAGATCTTCCAGGTGTAAGGTATCACCTTATCCGCGGTGCTCTGGATACTTCAGGAGTTGAGGGAAGGACCCAGCGCAGATCCAAGTACGGAACAAAGAAACCCAAGAAGAAATAATACAATATAATATATTAGGTATAGTCACAATGAGGAAAACTAAACCGAAAAAACGAATTCTGCTGCCGGATCCTAGATACAATGATCCGTATGTAACCAGGTTTGTGAACAATCTAATGATGAGTGGAAAGAAGAGCAAGGCTTATGACATCTTCTATGAAGCCATGGATATTGTTGAGCAGAGAACCAAGGACGAAGGAAAAACGGCTCTGGAAATTTTTAAGGGGGCATTGGATAATATTACACCACAGGTTGAGGTGAAGAGCCGCAGGGTAGGTGGTGCAACATTCCAGGTTCCCATGGAAGTAAGGCCAGATCGCAAGATCTCCATGTCGATGAAAAATCTCATTCTGTTTTCCCGCAACCGTGCAGGCAAATCCATGAGTGAGAAACTTGCATCTGAAACAGTTGCAGCATATAACAATGAAGGCGGTGCATATAAAAAGAAAGAAGACACACACCGCATGGCCGAGGCCAACAAGGCCTTTGCACATTTTAGGTTCTAATACATTTTTTGATAGCATTTATAGAAAGGTAAGTGTGCGACACTTATGACCCCAGATCTAAAATATACAAGGAATATTGGGATCATGGCGCACATCGATGCCGGGAAGACTACCACCACAGAACGCATACTGTTCTATACAGGTATCACCCATCGCATCGGTGAGGTCCATGACGGAGCCGCTGCTATGGATTGGATGGTACAGGAGCAGGAACGCGGAATCACCATTACATCAGCAGCAACAACCACTTTCTGGAACCACAACAACCAGGAGTACAAGATCAATATTCTGGATACTCCCGGTCACGTTGACTTCACCGTAGAAGTTGAACGTTCGTTGCGTGTACTGGACGGTGCTGTGGCTGTATTCTGTGCTGTGGGTGGAGTTGAGCCCCAGTCTGAAACTGTCTGGCGTCAGGCCGACAAATACCGGGTTCCCCGCATGGCTTTCATCAATAAAATGGACAGGGCGGGCGCCGATTTTTTCAGGGTTGTTTCTGAGATCAAGGATAAGCTTGGATCGAACCCTGTTCCTCTGCAAATCCCCTTTGGTGCAGAAGAGGATTTTAAAGGAATTGTTGACCTGATCGAGCGCAGGGCCATTGTTTGGAAAGAGGACGAGGCCATGGGGATGAAATATGAATACTGCGAGATCCCCGATGACCTGGTGGAAACTGTGGAAGAGTGGAGAGAGAAGCTGGTAGAGGCCGTTTGCGTTTCCGATGACGATCTCCTGGAAAGATTCCTGGAAGACAGGGATTCCATCTCCGTTGAAGAATTCATGACCTATACCCGCAGGGCCACCATCAATATGGACATCGTTCCCGTCCTGTGCGGTTCTGCATTTAAGAACAAAGGAGTTCAGCGCCTGCTGGATGCCATTTCCGACCTGCTTCCCAGCCCCCTTGACATAGGTATTGTCTATGGAATAGATCCAAGAACTGACAAAGAAATATCCAGGGAGCCCGATTCAGAGGAGCCCTTAACCGGACTGGTATTTAAGATTGCAACCGATCCCTTTGTAGGCAGGCTTGCCTATGTGAGGGTTTATTCTGGAAAACTCCAGGAAGGCATCATGGTACTCAATAACCGCACCGGGAAGAAGGAACGCATCAGCCGTATATACCAGATGCATGCCAACAAACAAAATCCAAAGAAGGAGATTGACGCAGGGGATATCTGTGCTGTGGTTGGATTGAAGGAACTGCGGACCGGTGATACCATAACCAATGTGGGTAAGCCCATGATCCTCGAATCCATTGATTTCCCCGAACCTGTGATCGGTATCGCCATTGAGCCCAAAACTCAGGCCGATATTGACAAGCTGGGGATTGCCCTGAACAAGCTGGTCGAGGAAGATCCTACCTTCCAGGTACGGTTCAATATGGATACAGGTCAGACCACCATCAACGGGATGGGTGAGCTGCACCTGGAGATCCTTATGGACAGGCTGAAGCGGGAGTTCAAAGTGGAGTGCAATGTGGGGACTCCCCAGGTGAACTACAAGGAAGCCCTTACAATCGAGGTAAAACACAGGGAAGTCTTTAAGAAACAGACCGGCGGCAGGGGTAAATTTGCCGACATAGAAGTGTACATTGGTCCCGCCGACGATAACGCAAAAGGATTACAATTTGCCAGTGAGATCAGGGGAGGCAACGTGCCCCGTGAATATATACCTTCGGTAGAAAAAGGCTTTAAAAATGCCATGTTCAACGGACCACTGGCAGGATTCCCCATTGAGAACCTTAAGGTACGCCTTATGGACGGGTCCTATCACGCAGTGGACTCGGACCAGCTTGCCTTTGAGATTGTAGCAAGGCAGGCATTCAAACATGCAGCGCTCAAAGCCGGTCCAATCATCCTTGAGCCCATTATGGCCGTAGAGGTGGTTACACCCGAGGAGTATATGGGGGATGTAATCTCCGACTTGAACAAAAGACGCGGACAGGTGGAAGGGATGGATTCTAAAGCCGGAGCCAGGGTAATCAAAGCCAAAGTACCGTTGGCAGAGCAGTTCGGTTATGTAACCGTGCTCAGGACACTCTCCTCAGGCAGGGCAACTTCCACCATGGAATTTAGCCATTATGAAGGCATGCCAGAGAATTTGGCCAAAGAGATACTTGAAAAGGTAACAGGAAAATTTTAAATAATTGGTACGATAATGAGTCAGAAGATTAGAATTAAATTGAAGTCATACGATCACAACCTGGTTGACAAATCAGCCGAGAAGATTGTGAAGACAGTGAAGTCCACAGGCGCTGTGGTTAGCGGACCCGTTCCCCTTCCCACGCATAAGAGGGTGTACACTGTGCTGAGGTCTCCCTTTGTAAATAAGAAATCAAGGGAGCAGTTCCAGTTAAGTTCTTTCAAAAGGCTGCTGGATATATACAGCTCTACTCCTAAGACCATCGATGCACTCATGAAGCTTGAGTTGCCCAGTGGAGTTGAAGTTGAAATAAAAGTCTAACACAGCTAAAACAAAATAAGATGCCAGGATTAATTGGTAAGAAAATCGGAATGACTTCCGTTTTCGATAAAGATGGAAAAAACATCCCCTGTACTGTGATTCAGGCTGGTCCCTGCACGGTAACACAGGTGAAAACCGTTGAATCTGACGGTTATGCTGCAGTTCAACTGGCTTTTGGCGATAAAAAGGAGAAAAACACTCCCAAAGCCGAACAGGGCCATTTCGCCAAAGCCAATACCACACCCAAAAGGAAGGTGATTGAATTGAAGGGATTTGTAAAAAATTGGAAAGCGGGTGACGTGATCACTGTTGATTATTTTCATGATGATACTTGGTTGGATGTGTCCGGAGTCTCAAAAGGTAAAGGATTCCAGGGTGTTGTTAAAAGGTACAACTTCAAGGGTGTGAACGACGCTACCCACGGTCAGCACAACCGGATGCGTGCACCGGGTTCACTGGGTGCCTCATCCTATCCTTCCAGGGTATTCAAAGGAATGCGGATGGCCGGTCAGATGGGAAATAGCAGAGTGAAAATTCTAAACCTCAGGGTGATGAGAATTGTACCTGAGAATAATCTCCTGATTCTGAAAGGATCTGTTCCCGGATCAAATGGTTCATATTTAATTATTGAGAAGTGATGGAATTAGATGTAATGAATATAGCCGGGGAAAGCACCGGAAAAAAGGTTAAACTGAATAAAGAGATTTTCGGGATCGAACCCAATGATCATGCCATCTACCTGGATGTAAAGCAGATCATGGCTCACAAGCGCCAGGGTACCAGCAAGACCAAGGAGCGTAGTGAGATTCAGGGTAGCCGAAAAAAGATCAAGCGTCAGAAGGGTACAGGTACAGCCCGTTTTGGTGACATCAAGAACCCGCTGTTCAGGGGTGGTGGCCGGGTCTTCGGTCCCAGACCCAGGAGCTATGGAGGTAAGCTGAACCGCAAGGTAAAGGAACTGGCTCGCAAATCAGCCCTTACCTACAAGGTGAAGAACAAGCAAGTAATGGTGGTTGAGGACTTCTCCATGGAAGCCCCGAAAACCAGCGAATTTGCGAACATCCGGAAAAATCTGAAGATCGACGATAAAAAGTCACTCTTTGTCATCAATGAAAGAAATAAAAACTTATATTTGTCGTCGCGAAATCTGCAAAATTCGAAAGTTATAACACTCTCGGAATTAAACACATACGAAATAATGAATGCATCAGCTTTATTATTTGTCGAGAGTTCACTTGATGTTCTGCAGAAGAATGCTTAATGGTTTTGAATCGAACAGATTATGAATATTTTAATTAAGCCCATAGTAACCGAGAAGATGACTGCCCAGGGGGAAGCATTCAACCGGTATGGTTTTGTGGTAAATAAAAGTGCCAACAAACTCCAGATCAGGCAGGCGGTGGAAGAGCTTTACAGTGTAAAGGTCTCAGAAGTGAATACCATGCGTTACGCAGGGAAACGCAAGCAGCGTCATACCAAGTCCGGTGTTTCAGTTGGTAAAACTCCTTCCTATAAGAAGGCAGTAGTTACACTGGCCGAAGGTGAAGTAATTGATTTTTACAGCAACATTTAAGGAATAATGGCAATCAAGAAGTATAAACCCACAACCCCGGGCCAGCGTTTTAAGGAGATTTCGTCATTCGATGAGCTCACACCCAATGCGAAGCCGGAGAAGTCATTGCTCAGGCCCATGAAGAGAAGCGGGGGCCGGAATAATACCGGAAAAATGACCATGCGCTACATGGGTGGCGGTCATAAGAAGCGGTATCGCCTGATCGACTTCAAAAGGGATAAGGATAACATGGAAGCCACCGTGAAGAGCATTGAGTATGATCCCAACCGTTCTGCACGGATTGCGCTGTTGGTCTACACCGATGGAGAGAAGAGGTATATTATTGCCCCTGAAGGTATTCAAGCCGGACAGAAAATAATATCCGGCGACAAGGTTGTACCGGAACCAGGGAACAGCATGCTGCTGGCCAATATTCCCCTGGGAACCAATATCCATAACATTGAATTGAAGCCTGGTAAGGGTGGAATGCTGGCAAGGAGTGCCGGTTCATACGGAACCCTTACTTCCAGGGATGGTAAGTATACCATCATCAAACTTCCCAGCGGGGAATCAAGGATGGTACTGACCTCATGCCGCGCCACGGTTGGTATGGTTTCCAATTCTGACCACGGACTGGAAAAGTCAGGTAAGGCTGGTCGTTCGCGCTGGCAGGGACGCCGTCCGCGTACCCGTGGTGTAGCCATGAATCCGGTCGATCACCCCATGGGAGGTGGCGAAGGCCGTGCATCGGGAGGGCACCCAAGGTCCAGGACAGGATTGCCTGCCAAGGGTTATAAAACCCGCTCGAAGAAGAAGTATTCAGATAAGTATATTGTTGAAAAGAGGAAATCAAAAAAATAGCATAGCATGAGCCGTTCACTGAAAAAAGGACCATTTATAGATTTCAAGCTGGAGAAGCGCATCCTGGAAATGAACGATTCCGGGAAGAAGTCGGTGATGAAGACCTGGTCGAGAAGATCGGTGATCTCGCCGGATTTTGTGGGCCATACCATTGCCGTTCATAATGGCAACAAATTCATCCCGGTGTACATTACCGAGAACATGGTGGGTCATAAACTTGGTGAATTTGCACCTACCCGCATGTTCAGGGGTCACGGTGGAAAGCAGCGATAATATTTAAACCTACAAGAAATGGGTGCAAGAAAAAGAAACAGAGCGAATCAGTTAAAAGAAGAGAAGCAGGATAAGTATTATGCAGTATTAAGAAACTGTCCTACTTCTCCCCGTAAAATGCGATTGGTAGCCGATATGATCAAGGGTGTGGAGGTGAACATGGCACTTGACTTACTGAAGTACAGTTCCAAGGAGGCTTCCAGGAAAGTTGAAAAGCTTTTGCTTTCTGCCATTGCAAACTGGCAGGCCAAAAACGAAGGAGCAAGGATCGAAGAGAGCAGTCTGTTCGTGAAGGAAGCCTTTGTAAACCAATCAAGGACCCTGAAGCGGATACAACCTGCTCCCCAGGGAAGGGCTCATAGGATCAAGAAGCGTTCAAACCACGTGACCATTGTAATCGATAGTCAGAACATAAACGAAGAACAAGAAAATTTAGCATAGATGGGACAAAAAGTAAATCCGATAGGTAATCGTCTGGGAATCATCAAAGGATGGGATTCAAACTGGTACGGTGGAAAGGACTACTCCACGAAGCTGGTTGAGGACAACAAGATCAGAAAATACCTGATTGCCCGTCTGGCCAAGGCCAGCATTTCCAAGATTATCATTGAGCGTACATTGAAGCTCATCACTGTTACCGTAAATACCGCTCGTCCCGGGATCATCATCGGCAAAGGCGGACAGGAAGTGGATAAACTGAAGGAAGAGTTGAAAAATATCACCAAAAAAGAGGTGCAGATCAACATTTTCGAAGTGAAACGTCCTGAACTGGATGCGACCATCGTTGCCAACAACATCGCACGCCAGGTGGAAGGGAAAATCTCCTATCGCAGAGCCATCAAAATGGGTATTGCCTCTACCATGCGTATGGGAGCCCAGGGTATCAAGGTGCTCATCAGTGGCCGTCTGGGTGGTGCCGAAATGGCCCGTACCGAAACATACAAGGACGGACGGATCCCGCTGCATACACTCCGTGCCGATATCGATTATTCACTGGCAGAAGCACACACCAAGGTAGGAGTGGTCGGTATTAAAGTCTGGATCTGCAACGGCGAGATCTTTGGAAAGCGCGACCTGTCACCCAACATCGGCGCATCCAACGTGAAGCCCAAGGGTGGAATGAGAAAGAGGGGAAGGAATTAATCATATAATCTGGAAAATCGCATACAATGTTACAACCGAAGAAAACCAAATTCAGGAGAATGCAGAAAGGGCGCATGAAAGGAAACGCCCAGAGGGGAAATCAGCTCGCATTCGGTTCATTTGGTATCAAAGCACAGAAGAGTGCATGGATCACAGGACGCCAGATCGAAGCAGCCCGTCAGGCTATCACCCGTCACATGAAGAGGGAAGGACAGCTGTGGATACGCATTTTCCCGGCCAAACCCATCACCAAGAAACCTGCTGAAGTACGTATGGGTAAAGGTAAAGGAGCACCGGAAGGATTTGTTTATCCTATTACCCCTGGCAGGGTCATTTTCGAAGTGGAAGGTGTACCCTTTAAAGTAGCCAAAGAGGCACTGCGCCTTGGTGCTCAAAAATTCCCCATCACCACCAAGTTTGTGGTACGCAGGGATTATATAGAAGATTAGAAATCTAGAAGATAATACGAACATGAACAGTTCTGAGATAAGAGAATTAGCAATAAAGGAGTTGGAAGAGCGCCTCGATAGTGAGGAGAACTTGCTGGTACGCATGCGCATGAACCATGCCGTATCCCCGCTCGACAACCCCAATAAGATCGTTGAAACACGCAGGAACATTGCACGGCTGAAAACTGAGATGAGGGCCAGGCAAATCAATCAGCAGTCTGAAAAGGAATAATGAATATGGAAAATACAAGAAATACAAGACGCGAACGTATCGGTGTTGTGGTAAGCAACAGCATGGAGAAATCCATTGTGATCACTGTAAAACAAAAGGTGAAGCACCCCATATACGGTAAATTCGTGAACAAGACCTCCAGGTTCATGGCTCATGATGAAGAGAACAGCAGCAATATAGGTGATACTGTAAAGATCAGTGAGGTCAGGCCCCTGAGCAAGAATAAAAGGTGGAGATTAATAGAAATTATCGAAAGAGCTAAGTAATCATGATACAACAAGAGAGTAGATTAGGCGTAGCCGATAACAGTGGAGCCAAAGAGGTATTGTGCATCCGCGTGCTCGGTGGAACAGGCAAGCGGTATGCATCCATTGGTGACAAAGTGGTGGTTACTGTAAAAAGCGCCATTCCTTCGGGTGAGGTCAAGAAGGGCACCGTATCCAAGGCGGTTGTTGTCAGGACCAGGAAGGAGATCAGGCGCAAAGATGGTTCCTACATCAGGTTTGATGACAATGCCGTGGTATTGCTGAACAACCTGGATGAGATGAGGGGAACCCGTATTTTTGGTCCTGTTGCCAGGGAACTCAGGGATAGTTACATGAAAATTGTATCACTTGCTCCCGAGGTATTGTAAAAATTTCAAATGATCAGTCAGATGCAAAAGAAATTACATATTAGAAAAGGTGACCAGGTGATCGTCAATACAGGCGAGTACAAGGGGCAGAAGGGCAGGGTCCTGGATATTAACCGTGACAAGAACCGGGCCATCGTAGAAGGGGTGAACATTGTATCCAAGCACACGAAGCCCAATGCCACTAATCCCCAGGGTGGAATCACCAAGCAGGAAGCCGCTGTACACCTTTCCAACCTGAACCTTGTGGATCCTTCCAGCGGAGAGTCTACCAGAACAGGCAGAAGGTTAAACGACAAAAACAAATTAGTGAGATACGCTAAAAAATCAGGTGAGGAGATCAAGTAAGATGGACAAGCAATACACACCTACATTAGAGAAGAAATACAATGATGAGATCGTTCCTGCGCTCATGAAGCAGTTCGGTTATTCGTCATTGATGCAGGCACCACGCCTTCAGAAGATCGTGATCAACCAGGGTATCGGTCAGGCTATTGCTGACAAGAAGCTCATTGATGCTGCACAGGAAGAATTGGCGCAGATTGCCGGACAGAAGGCCGTGCAAACCATTTCCACCAAGGACATCTCCAACTTCAAGCTCAGAAAGGGCATGCCCATCGGTGTGAAAGTAACCCTGCGCCGTGAAAGGATGTTTGAATTTCTGGAGCGCCTGATCACTGTGGCACTGCCAAGGATACGTGACTTTAGAGGAGTCTCTTCCAAGTTTGACGGGAGGGGCAATTATACCATGGGGATTACCGAACAGATCATCTTCCCCGAAATTGATATAGACAAGATCAGTAAGATCATGGGTATGGAGATCACCTTTGTTACATCGGCCCATTCCGATGAGGAAGGAACTGCCCTGCTGAAAGAATTTGGTATACCGTTTAAAAACGAAAAAAAATAGAAGTATGGCGAAGGAATCAATGAAAGCTCGTGAAGTAAAGCGGCAGAAACTGGTTGAAAAGTACGCTGAAAAAAGAGCAAAACTTAAAGCTGAAGGCGATTACGTGGGGCTGAGCAGGTTGCCGCGGAATTCAAATCCCATCAGGCTTCATAACCGTTGTAAACTGACCGGTCGTCCCAAGGGATACATGCGTCAGTTCGGTATCAGCAGGATCACATTCAGGGAAATGGCTTCTCAGGGATTGATCCCCGGTATTAAAAAAGCCAGCTGGTAAATATTGGTTTAAGAATATTTAAAGAGAGAGAAAAAATGACAGATCCGATTGCAGATTATCTTACCCGCATCAGAAATGCTGTAATGGCTAAACACAAAGTGGTGGAAATCCCTGCGTCCAATATAAAGAAGGATATGACCCGCATTCTTTTCGAGAAAGGGTACATCCTTAACTATAAATTTGAAGAGCAAGGTCCCCAGGGGAACATCAAGATTGCACTGAAATACAATCCTGAAACCAAATTGGCGGCCATCAAGTCACTTCAGCGTATCAGTAAACCCGGATTGAGGAAGTATGTGGACAAGGACCATCTTCCCAGGGTATTGAATGGACTTGGTGTTGCCATTATATCAACCTCCCAGGGCCTGATTACCGATAAGGAAGCGCGTAGCCTGAACATAGGCGGTGAGGTGCTGTGTTATGTATATTAATTAAGAGGAGAACAATTCATGTCAAGGATAGGATTTTTACCCATCGACATACCTGCAGGTGTTACCATCGAGGTGGACAAGGATAACCTGGTGACCGTAAAAGGTCCAAAAGGTGAACTAAAACAGCAGGTTGACAAAAACATTACCCTGAAGGTTGAAGAGAATCAGGTATTTGTTTCAAGATCAACTGAAGAGAAAGACCACAAGTCAAAGCATGGACTGTATCGTTCACTGGTGAGTAACATGGTCGTGGGTGTATCGGAAGGGTATACCATTCAGCAGGAGCTGGTAGGTGTTGGATACAGGGCCGAAGTGAAGGAAAAAGACCGCCTGGAGCTGAGCCTTGGATTTTCGCACGATATCATCTTGCGGGTGCCCGCGGAGGTAACCATTGAGACAAAAACAGAAAGACGTTCCAATCCCGTCATTACACTGACCAGTGCTGACAAGCAGTTGATCGGACAGGTGGCGGCCAAGATCAGGTCCTTCCGTCCGCCGGAGCCTTATAAGGGCAAGGGCATCAAATTTGTGGGTGAACAATTGCGCCGGAAGGCTGGAAAAACAGCTTCGATATAAGTGTTAGGAAGTTAGAACGTTAGGATAGTTAGGAAAATATATAAAGAGTATTACGATGGCTTTTACAAAAGCAGACAGAAGGCAGAGAATCAAGTACAGGATCCGTAAAAGGCTTTCCGGAAGCGGGGAGCGGCCGAGAATGACTGTCTACAGGAGCAACAAGCAGATCTATGTGCAGCTGGTTGACGATGTAACCGGCCAGACACTGGTGACTGCCTCATCCAAAGAGAAAGAAATTGCCAGTCAGACAGTCAACAAGATAGAAAAGGCCAAACTGGTTGGAAAGAGAATTGCTGAGAAAGCAAAGGAAAAAGGAATTTCGAATGTCGTTTTCGACAGGAACGGGTTTTTATACCATGGCAGGGTTAAGAATTTAGCGGATGCTGCCAGGAAAAGCGGACTTAAATTGTAAAGAAGTATGTCAAGTATCAGAAAAGTTAAAACGAGTGACCTCGATCTGAAGGACCGTCTGGTAAGCATTCAGCGTGTAACCAAGGTTACAAAAGGTGGTCGTACCTTCAGTTTCTCAGCCATTGTTGTGGTAGGGAACGAAGAAGGCATTGTAGGCCACGGTCTGGGTAAAGCCAAAGAAGTTACCACAGCCATTGCCAAGGGAGTTGAAGATGCCAAGAAAAACCTGATCAAGGTACCCATCATCAATGGAACCATTCCTCATGAGCAGTATGGCAAATACGGAGGTGCAAAGGTTTTCATCAAGCCGGCTTCCGGTGGTACCGGCGTGAAGGCAGGGGGTGCCATGCGTGCAGTACTTGAAAGTGTTGGTGTAAAGGATGTACTGGCCAAATCCAAGGGCTCATCCAATTCTCACAACCTTGTGAAGGCCACTTTCGATGCGCTGCTTGAGCTGAGGGATGCCAAAGCGGTTGCTCAGCAAAGGGCTGTTTCTCTGGATAAAGTATTTAACGGATAATTCGTAGAATGATGGGAAAAATTAAGGTAACCCAGGTAAAAAGTGGCATTAAGCGGACCGCAAGGCAGAAGAGGACCCTTGAAGCACTTGGACTCAAAAAACTTCACCAGACCATAGAGGTGGAAGGCACTCCCCAGGTCAGGGGTATGGTACAGAAGGTATTGCACCTGGTGGAAGTTGAAGAAATTAAGTAGTAACAATTTATAGAACAATAATATGGATTTGAGCAACTTAAAACCGGCAAAGGGCTCGACAAAGGGCAGGAAAAGGATCGGGCGTGGACAGGGCTCCGGTTATGGTGGTACTTCCACACGCGGTCACAAGGGGCAGAAGTCCCGTTCCGGTTACTCTCGCAAGACAGGCTTCGAAGGAGGACAGATGCCATTGCAGCGCAGGGTTCCGAAATTTGGTTTTAGAAATATCAATCGCAAGGAATATAAAGGTGTCAACATTAGCACACTGCAGGAGCTGGCCGAGACGAAAAAGCTGAAGGAGATTAATATAGATATTTTGATCGAGGCTGGCCTGGTTCGGAAGAACTCCCTGGTGAAGATCCTGGGAAATGGTGAACTGAAGACCAAACTGACTGTAAAAGCCCACGCATTTTCCAAATCAGCGGTTGTTGCCATTGAGGCACTGGAGGGTACTGTAGAGCAAATCTAATTGAACCTGACTGACTTATGAAAAAGTTTATTGAAACAATAAAGAATATCTGGAAGATTGAGGACCTGAAGGCAAGGATCATCTATACCCTGGGAATTATCCTGATCTATCGGCTTGGAACACATATTGTTCTGCCCGGGATCGATCCGGTACTTATTTCAGAGATGGCTAACCGCAACCAGGGTGGAGCAGGCATTCTCGATCTTCTCAACCTCTTTACAGGTGGAGCATTTGCAAGGGCTTCCATATTTGGACTTGGGATCATGCCCTATATCTCAGCTTCCATTGTGGTTCAGCTGCTGGGGATTGCAGTTCCTTATTTTCAGAAATTGCAACGTGAAGGTGAGAGTGGACGACGGAAGATCAGTCAGATCACCAGGTACCTGACCTTAGCCATTTTGATCCCCCAGGGATTGAGCTACATTACAAGCCTGCGTTACCAGCTACCGGCTGAAGCTTTTTCAGAGCAATTCTCCCGGATGGGAGCCATGATTATCCTCACGGCCGGTACCATGTTTATCATGTGGCTGGGTGAAAAGATCACCGATAAGGGTATCGGTAACGGGATCTCACTGATCATCATGATCGGGATCATTGCCAGGATGCCCCAGTCGATTGGCATGGAATTTATGGAGAAGTTGGGTAATCAGGGGGGTGGACTTGTCTCTTTCCTTGTGGAGATTGTGATCCTTTTCGTGGTCTTCATGGGAACCATCCTGCTGGTTCAGGGAACCAGGAGAATACCCGTCCAGTATGCCAAGCGTATTGTGGGGAACAAGCAGTACGGCGGTGTCCGACAGTACATTCCACTGAAAGTAAATGCCGCAGGGGTAATGCCCATTATTTTTGCCCAGGCATTCATGTTTATCCCCATCACCGTGGCAGGTTTTGCCAAGGCTGATGCAGCATCTGGTTTTGCAGCGGTATTTTCCAATCCTGTGGGATTCTGGTATAACTTTACCAATGCAATGCTGATTGTCCTCTTTACATATTTCTATACAGCCATTACGGTGAATCCCACACAGATGGCCGAGGATATGAAAAAGAATGGCGGATTTATACCTGGAGTGAAACCGGGCAGGAAGACCGCCGAATTCCTGGATGCAGTGATGTCCAGGATCACATTGCCCGGATCTTTTTGCCTGGCCTTTGTGGCCATTATGCCTGCCTTCGCGATGATGGCAGGGGTGAACCAGAGTTTTGCCCAGTTTTTCGGTGGAACCTCACTTCTGATCATGGTGGGTGTGATCCTCGATACACTGCAGCAGATCGAAAGCCATCTGTTGATGCGTCATTATGACGGACTGACAAAGACAGGCAGGATCAAGGGCAGGACAGGCAGCGCAGCTGCTATGTAGAATAGAGAGCGTTCTTTGATGATTTTAATTAAAACAGCAGATGAAATTGAGCTGATGCGCCAGAGCAATTTGCTTGTTTCGAAGACACTGGCCGAGGTTGCAAAACAGATCACCCCGGGAGTGTCAACCGAAAGACTGGATCAGGTAGCTGAAACATTCATCCGCGACCACGGGGCTGTCCCCGGATTCCTGGGATACCAGGGTTATCCGAAGACACTCTGTACCTCTGTGAATTCCGAAGTAGTTCATGGAATTCCATCTGAGAAAGTAGTGCTGGAAGAGGGAGATGTGGTTTCGGTAGATTGTGGTGTACTCATAAATGGTTTTTATGGCGACACCGCCTTCAGCTTCAAAGTTGGAGTGGTAAGTGAGAAGGTCCGCAAATTGTTAACCATAACGCGCGAATGTTTGATTAAAGGCATTGAACAGGCGGTGGATGGCCGGCGTACCGGTGATATCGGGAATGCGGTTCAGCAACATGCCGAGAGCAATGGATTCAGCGTGGTCAGGGAGATGGTTGGACACGGACTGGGCCGCAACATGCATGAAGCCCCCGAGGTGCCCAATTATGGGAAACGGGGTACCGGTCCGAAGTTGAAGAGAGGCATGGTGATCTGTATTGAACCCATGATCAACATGGGCAGGCAGCAGATCAAGCAGGAACCGGACGGCTGGACCATACGTGCAGCAGATAATTTACCCTCTGCCCACTTTGAACTGGCAGTGGCAATTGATAAAGAGAAGGCAGACATACTGTCCACCTTCTCATATATAGAAGAAGTGTTAAAAAACATGAACAGCTAATGGCAAAACAAGCTTCTATTGAACAGGACGGTGTGATCACCGAAGCCTTATCAAATGCAATGTTTCGGGTGGAGCTGGAAAATGGACACATCATTACAGCCCATATCTCCGGAAAGATGAGAATGCATTATATAAAATTGTTGCCGGGAGACAGGGTCAAAGTTGAAATGTCACCTTACGACCTGACCAAAGGAAGAATTTCGTTCAGATATAAATAATATTCGCAATGAAGGTAAGAGCATCTGTAAAAAAGCGCAGTTCCGACTGCAAAATCGTAAGGAGGAAGGGACGCTTATACATTATTAATAAGAAAAACCCCAAGTTTAAACAGCGCCAGGGATAGAGTTTTGAAACATAATTAACAATTAGAAGCATATGGCTAGAATAGTTGGTGTTGATCTGCCCAAGAACAAAAGAGGTGAAGTAAGTCTGACTTACATATACGGCATTGGTCGTAGCCGTGCCCAAACGATTCTTGATGCTGCGGGCGTCGACCGCAATATCAAAGTGAAAGACTGGAATGATGACCAGATTGCTGCCATCAGGAGAGTGATCAATGAAACTGAAGAGTTCAAGGTTGAAGGTGAACTCAGGTCATCCGTTCAGCTGAATATCAAGCGACTGATGGACATCGGGTCATACCGGGGTATCCGTCACCGTATTGGTATGCCCACCCGCGGACAGAGCACAAAGAACAATGCCCGTACCCGTAAGGGAAGGAGAAAGACAGTAGCAAACAAGAAGAAAGCAACCAAATAAGAGTAATATAAGAGGTTATGGCTAAGAAGACAGGATCGTCAAAAAAACGAACAGTTAAAGTTGAACCTATAGGGCAGGCACATATTCATGCCTCCTTCAATAATATCATCATTTCCCTGACCAACAATCAGGGACAGGTGATCTCCTGGGCTTCATCCGGAAAAATGGGATTCAGGGGTTCAAAGAAGAATACACCCTATGCAGCGCAGATGGCAGCTCAGAACTGTGCCAAGGTGGCTTATGACCTTGGACTGAGAAAGGTGAAGGTATATGTCAAAGGACCCGGATCGGGCAGGGAATCAGCCATCCGTAACCTCCATGCTTCCGGCATCGAAGTTACCGAGATCGTTGATGTAACCCCGCTGCCACACAACGGATGTCGGCCGGCCAAAAGGCGCAGGGTATAATTAGTAACAATTAACAAGATAAATAGATGGCAAGGTACAGAGGTCCGAGAACCAAAATTGCACGCAAATTTTCAGATCCTATTTTCGGGACGGACAAGTCTTTTGAGAAGAAGAATTATCCTCCCGGAATGCACGGAAACAACAAAAGGAGACGCAAGGCTTCAGAATATGGTATTCAGTTGAAAGAGAAGCAGAAGGCCAAGTATACATATGGTGTGTTGGAAAAGCAGTTCAGGAATATGTTCGACAAGGCTTCCCGAAGCAAGGGTATCACCGGTGAAGTGCTCCTGCAATTGCTTGAGTCGAGGCTTGACAACGTGGCTTATAGGATGGGACTGTCACCCACACGTGCTGGTGCCCGTCAGCTTGTTACCCACAGGCACATCACTGTTAATGGTGACATTGTAAATATTCCGTCTTACATACTTAAACCGGGCGATGCTGTGGGTGTAAGGGAGCGCTCAAAATCCCTGGAGGTGATCACCGAGTCGCTGACCACTGCCAGGTATGGATCTTCATCATGGCTTGAATGGGATGAAGCTTCCATGACAGGAAAATTCCTGAACCGTCCCGAGCGTGAGGAGATTCCCGAGAATATTAAAGAGCAGCTCATCGTTGAACTTTATTCAAAATAATATAATCACATTCATATTATGGCCATTTTAGCTTTTCAAAAACCAGATAAGGTCGTCATGCTCGATGCAGATGACAGGTATGGTAAATTTGAGTTTCGTCCCCTTGAACCTGGCTATGGTATTACCGTGGGAAACGCCCTGAGGCGCATCCTGCTCTCTTCACTTGAAGGGTATGCCATTACCAACATAAAAATCGACGGGGTGGAGCACGAATTTTCCACCATCACCGGCGTGATCGAGGACCTTACAGAAATGATACTGAACCTGAAGCAGGTACGCTTTCAAAAGCAGATCGAGGCTGTGAACGATGAGAAAGTCATCGTCACCATTACCGGTCAGGATGAGTTCAAGGCAGGTGACCTGCAGAGGTTCCTCAGTGGATTCAAAGTACTGAATCCCGAACTGGTGATCTGTCGCATGGAACCGGATGTAAAGCTCCAGATAGAGATCACCGTCAACAAGGGACGTGGTTATGTTCCTGCCGATGAGAACAAGCCCGCCGAGGCTGAGTTCGGTCTGATCGCTGTGGATTCCATCTTTACCCCCATTAAAAATGTGAGGTATGACATTGAGAACTACCGTGTTGAACAGAAAACCGACTATGAGAAGTTGATCCTGGAGATCATGACCGACGGCTCCGTCCATCCCAAGGAAGCATTAAAGGAGGCTGCCAAGATCCTCATTTATCATTTCATGCTCTTCTCTGATGAAAAGATCACCCTCGATACCGATGAGAATTTCGTCAACGAGGAGTTCGATGAGGAAGTATTGCACATGCGCCAGCTGCTCAAAGCGAAACTGGTTGACCTTGATCTTTCTGTGAGGGCCCTGAATTGCCTCAAGGCCGCTGAAGTGGAGACCCTGGGTGACCTGGTTAAATTCAATAAGAACGACCTGTTGAAATTCAGGAACTTCGGTAAGAAGTCGCTCACCGAGCTGGAAGAACTTCTGACCAACATGAACCTGACTTTTGGGATGGATACAAGTAAATACAAACTGGACAAGGATTAATTGCAATGAGACATAAGAAGAGTTTTAATCATCTAGGGAGGACGAATGCGCATCGCAAGGCCATGCTTTCAAATATGGCCTGTTCATTGATCAAGCACAAACGGATTGAGACAACCACCGCCAAGGCCAAGGCGCTCATAAGGTATATTGAGCCGCTGATAACCAGGTCCAAGGACGATTCGACCCATGCCCGCAGGATGGTATTCAAATACCTGCAGGACAAGGAAGCCGTATCTGAACTTTTCCGTGATGTGGCTTCAAAGGTGGCAGACCGCCCGGGAGGATACACGCGCATCATCAAACTGGGAAACCGGTTGGGCGACAATGCAGACATGTGCCTGATCGAGCTGGTTGACTACAACGAGATCATGCTTGTAGAAAAGGCATCTGCGAAAAAGACCACAACACGTCGCCGACGAGGTGGCAGCAAGCCAAAAGCTGTAGAGGAGCCTACGGCCGATGCAGCAACCGAAGAGACACCTGTTGAGGAACCCAAAACAGCAACCGAAGAGACACCTGTTGAGGAACCCAAAACAGCAACCGAAGAGACACCTGTTGAGGAACCCAAAACAGATGCTGCTGCCGGGGATGACAAAGAAGACAAGAAAGATTCATAACATATATTTCAAATTGTATCATGGGACAAATAGTTGATATTCATGCACGTGAGATACTGGACTCACGCGGTAATCCCACCGTTGAAGTGGAAGTAACTCTGGCCAGTGGTTTTGTTGGTCGCGCTGCGGTTCCTTCGGGAGCCTCAACAGGAGAGAATGAAGCGCTGGAACTCAGGGATGGTGACAAAGACCGTTACCTGGGGAAAGGTGTACTGAAAGCAGTAGAAAATGTCAATAAAGTAATTGCCGGGGAGCTGATCGGAATGGATGCCCTTGAACAGGTGGCCATCGACCAGAAAATGCTGGACCTTGACGGGACCAAAACCAAAAGCAAACTGGGCGCCAATGCCATGCTTGGTGTTTCCCTCGCAGTGGCCAAAGCAGCTGCCATGTACCACGACATGCCCCTTTATCGCTATATCGGAGGCACCAATGCAAAACACCTGCCCATTCCCATGATGAATATTATCAACGGCGGATCCCACTCAGATGCTCCCATAGCGTTCCAGGAGTTCATGATCCGTCCCGTGGGTGCCAGCAGCTTCAAAGAAGGACTGAGAATGGGTGCAGAGGTTTTCCATGCACTTAAGAAAGTATTGAAGGACAGGGGATTAAGCACTTCAGTTGGAGATGAGGGTGGATTTGCTCCCGAACTGGAAGGAACAGAAGATGCACTGGAAAGCATCCTGAAGGCTGTGGAGAAAGCAGGTTACAAGCCCGGAAAAGACATTACCATTGCACTGGACTGTGCTGCTTCCGAATTTTTCGAGAATGGAATCTATGATTATTCCAAGTTCGAAGGTGAAAGCGGAGCCAAACGCAACTCTGAAGAGCAGGTTGATTACCTGGCCGGATTGATCGAAAAATACCCCATCGACTCCATTGAAGATGGGATGGATGAAGCTGACTGGGATGGTTGGGTGATCCAGAATAAGAAGCTCGGTGACAAGTGTCAGCTGGTTGGAGATGATCTCTTTGTAACCAACGTTGAGTATCTATCTAAAGGGATTGAGCTGGATTGTGCCAACTCCATCCTGATCAAGGTGAACCAGATCGGAACGCTTACCGAAACCCTGAATACCATTGAAATGGCTCACAGGGCCGGATACACCACAGTCACTTCACACCGCTCCGGTGAAACAGAAGATGCCACTATTGCAGATATCGCTGTGGCCACCAATTCCGGACAGATCAAAACGGGTTCACTGAGCCGTTCCGACAGGGTTGCCAAGTACAACCAGTTGCTTCGCATCGAAGAGGAGCTTGGAAATACCGCTATCTACGGTTATTAGGATTTTTTCCAGGATATTTAAGTCGGAGCTGAAATACTTTGCAAGCAACGTATTATAGGCTCCTCCTATAAATTCCCTGTCAAAAAAGCATGGGGCTTTCTCAACCGGGAGGGCCCTTTTTTAGTCTTGCCCGGCACGGGCGATAACTATCATTTCCTCTCCTTCAAACGAAATTCAGCGACTTTGAATATCCTGAAGATATGTTATGTAAGGCCCGCCAACTATTGAAATATCTGAATATATGTGGTATATTGTGTAACCCTAAATTAATTATTTTCCTAATGTAAACCTGAAAAATATGGCGAGACTAAAAGAAAAACTCCACCAGAAAATCGAAGAGTGGAGACCCAGAACAAGAAAACTTGTTAAAGATTATTGTGATGTGGTTGTCGACCAGGTAACCATTGCACAGGTAATTGGCGGGATGCGGGGTCTCAAGAGCCTTGTAACCGACATATCGTATCTGGACCCCATGGAAGGTATCCGGTACAGGGGATATACCCTGCCCGAGGTTTTTGAAAAACTTCCTAAAGCACCCGGTGCAGAAATGCCCTATGTGGAAGGGCTCTATTTTCTGTTGCTTACCGGCGACATCCCTACTGATAGCGAGGTGGCTGACCTGGCAGACGAGTTCCGTAAACGCAGAATACTGCCTCGTTATGTCTACGAAGTGATCGATGCTTTCCCATCCTTTTCACCCCCCATGGCCATTTTCTCTGCAGCCATACTTACCATGCAGCGCGAGTCATTCTTTACCAAGAAGTACCAGGGTGGGATCAGCAAGATGGATTACTGGGATCCCACATATGAGGATTCACTCAACCTGCTGGCCAAGTTGCCCGAAGTGGCCTCTTATATTTATGCTAAACTTTACAGGGACGGGAAGCGGATTCAATCCAATCCCAACCTGGACATGGGTGCTAATTTTGCCCACATGATGGGGATCCCCAAACCCTACGATGATGTTTCCAGGTTGAACTTTATCATCCATGCCGACCATGAAAGCGGGAATGTGAGTGCACATACCGGTCACCTGGTGGGCAGTTCCCTTTCGGATATTTACCTCTCCATCTCGGCCATGATCAACGGATTGGCAGGACCCCTTCACGGGCTTGCCAACCAGGAGGTGCTGAGGTGGTTGCAGGATCTGGTCGAGAAGATGGACGGACAGGTTCCCAGCGAGGATGAGATGAAACAGCACGTCTGGGATACACTCAATTCCGGGCAGGTAATTCCCGGATTTGGTCACGCTGTTCTGCGTAAGACCGATCCGCGTTATACACTGCAAAGGGAGTTCTGCCTGAAGCATATGAAGGACGACCTGCTGTTCAAGTACACCGATTTACTCTATAAGGTAGTGCCTCCCATCCTGAAGGAGCAGGGCAAGGCCAAAAACCCATGGCCCAATGTGGACGCTCAGTCCGGGATCATCCACTGGCACTATGGCATTAATGAGTATGAGTTCTATACTGTGCTCTTTGGTATTGGACGGTCCATTGGTATCACAGCTAACCTCATCTGGGACAGAGCCCTCGGTTATTCGCTGGAACGACCCAAATCAATAACCACCGAGATGCTGGAGAAGATGGCCATGAAAGCCAAGGAGGAAAAAAAGTCCGAGAAATCAAAGAATTGCAAGGATACGTAGTCCCCCGATCCACCCTTTTAACATATACCGGAACCATCCGGGAAAATCCCCTGCTAATCCGGGGGTTTTTTTTGAATCTCATTCATTCGTGTAAGCATTTTTGGCATTTACCTCTATATTTGTATATTACGTGGAAAGAAATAAGTGCTTCATCCAAACATGGAATGGACTTTTGGAGCCATACTTGACCTATTCAATGAACTGACTGCCGGTATCCTGGTGGCCGGGTTACTTGGTGTATCCATACATATCCTTCTTTATAACAAAAGGATGCGGTTGCTGCGGCGTGACTACAAGGCACTGGACTTTCAACGCAACCTGCTTCAAATCCGCACTAAAAATATTGAAGACAGTCTCAAGTATGCCCAGCGGATCCAGAAAGCCATGTTCATCACACCCAGGGAAATGCGCCGGCTATTCCCGGAATCTTTCATTTATCAGCGACCCAAGGATATCGTAAGTGGCGACTTCTACTGGGCCAGGAGGATCAACGGAAAGGTGCTGTTTTCTGTGGCCGATTGTACAGGTCATGGGGTACCGGGTGCATTTATGTCGCTGCTAGGGCTGGAGTTCTTCAGGCAGATCGTGGTAGAAAGGGAGATCTTCCGGCCGGCCAGTATTCTGAATGAGATGAACAGGTATTTCGATTTGGTTTTCGGGAATCTGGAAGAACTCTCCCTGAAGGACGGAATCGACCTGGCCTTCTGTGCATACGATTACGCAAACCATACCCTTGAATATGCCGGTGCATTCAATCCGGTCTATATTGTTCGCAACAACGAGATCCTCGAGTTGAAAGGTGACCGGATCATTGTGGGTCCCGATTACGGGGTACACAGGGGATCGTTCACCAACAGGTCCATTGATCTTGAACAGGACGATATACTTTATATGTTTTCAGACGGGTATCCCGACCAGTTCGGCGGACCGGAAGGAAAGAAGTTTAAGTACCGCCGCTTCAGGCACCTCCTGATGTCCATCCACCATCTTCCCATGGAAGACCAGCACCGTAAACTTGAAGAGAATATCAATGAATGGATGGGAGGGCATCACGACCAGATCGATGATCAGATAGTGATCGGGATCAGGCCAGCAAGTTTTTCATCATTCTGACCAGCGCATCTGCCTGGATGGGTTTGGCAATATAATCATCTACTCCGGCAGCCATGCAATTGTCCCTGTCACCCTCCAGGGCATTGGCGGTGATGGCAATGATGGGCACATGCCTGTCGCTCGTGGATTCAATTTCACGGATTTTCTTGGTGGCAACAATTCCATCCATCACAGGCATCATAATATCCATGAGAATCAAGTCATATCGTTTGATTCCGAACATCTCCAGCGCTTCTTTCCCGTTCGCTGCAACGTCGATCTGACTAACCTTCTTGCTAAGGCTCAGCAATACGATCTTCTGGTTGATCTCATTGTCTTCCACCAGCAATATCTTGGCATCTTTCAGGGCCATCGATGCCTTATCACTTCGTTTCTCCTGCACCTCCCTGGCCGGTTCAATCACACTCCTGGTGGAATCTTTAGTAAAATTCTGGAAGAAGAAGACCGAGGCAACCCGACCATCAAAGACAGCAGTCAGTCCGCTTTCACTATCCTCGAGCAGCCTGTGGGCATTTGCCAGGTTGGAGACCTGGTAACCGGTGTTGCGTTTCAATGAATCCACATAGACAACAAGGTCCTCGCCCAGGTCCGACTCTACAGTAAACCTCAGCTCCAGACGCACCTGGCTTGGCGTTTCCCTCAGGTTGTCGATAAGAAGTTCAACCGGATGGCCGGTATGCTTGTAGATACTTAACCCTTTAATGATGTTCACCACCAGGCTTCGAAGCAGGCTGGGATCGCCAATCAGGTAATGGGAGATGTGGTCCGACCTTTGGATGGTCACCTCCTCATGAAAGGAAGGGCCCGATTGAAGGATGCTTACAGCCTCCTCCAGCACCCGGGTCAGATCAAAGGAGATGATGCTCTTTTTATAATCGATAATCCCCGGGGAAGCAATCTCCACGATGTTGTTTACATCCTCGATCAGGTTGTTTGTGGAGGCCTTCAGGGTCTCCATTAACTCCTGCTGCTCTGAGGTTAACCTGCTGTCATGTACCAGGTTGTTGATCAGGGTGATGTTGCTGAGGGAGGTCCTCAGTTTATGAGACAGTTTGGAAATAAACTCATCCTTCCGGACGATCTGATTCTCATACTGACTTTTGGAATCTGTAAGGCTTGTGAGCAACTCCCGGTTTGAACGCTCCACGAAAAGTGAAATGATGATCACCAGGGCATAGGTAGAAAAGAAAAGCAGTATATTAAAAATATCCAGGTGGAAGCCCTCCTTGAACACGGGCAGGTAATTGCCTGCCAGGGTCGCCACGCCCAGGACCACAGGCACTATGATTCCCCGCTTTCCATGAACACTTACAGCTGCCAGCGGAAAAAGCAGGTATAAAGCCATGATCAGCGTTCCTGAGACACCAACATTGAACAGGTACCCCGAAAGGAGAAGCAATGCTGTAATGGTCAGGACCAGCATGCTGTTCAGCTCCGGTTTCTTTGATGCGGGTAGCTGGAAGTAGACGGCCACAGTTGCAAGCAGCATAATGCTGCAGGTGACAATCATTATGGTCATCTGGGTGATGGACGACCACAGGATCGAAATAAATAGTAAGACCAACAGGATCATGTGATAGAGGTTGATCCTCCTGATCCTGTTTACAAGGGCCTGTTCCATCTTCTCCTCGATACCGTAGGAGATAATTCGCTGGAGGAATTCGTGAAACATGGGCGTTTTTAAATGGCTATTATGACAAAGTAATAGAAAATTTGAACATTCCTGATGAATATTGGCTTTATTTTTGTGCCATAAACGTATATTAGTTAGTAATTTTGTGGGAGGAGGGACGATGCGTATGATTATGCGATTAACAGGTATACTGATGCTGATGTTGCTGACCCCGGTACTGGTTGCACAGGAAGGTGAAGGCAGCGGGATGGTGAGATACTCCCCCGACTTTGAATTCAGGGACGGGATCTATGCCAATTTTGAAATGGTGAAGGAGAATGCGCCTATTCCAACGGCCAGGATTGTTACCGATATAAATATGTTCGACAGGGCATTCTATGATAAGATCACCGCATTGAAAGAGATTGTGATCTATGACAACAACGGTGTGAAAAAGGTGATGAAAACTTCGAATATCTGGGGATATGGCCGGAATGGGGTGCTCTATATAAACGTGGGATCCGCTTTTCACAGAATCGGTTTTGTGGGCAGTATATCCCATTTTGTAGCCTCCGTAACTACCTATAATTCAAACTATTACGATCCTTATTACTACGATCCTTATTATTCGAATTCATACTATAACAACCGGTATTCCATGCCCCGGTCAAGTTACACCAATACAGAGCTCAGGCAATACCTGCTTGATTTTGAATCGGGCGAAGTGATGGATTATGATATCGAGACCATTGAGGTGCTGCTTATGAAGGACCCGGAACTGGCCGATGAATTCGGAGCACTCAGGAACCGGAAGAAAAAGCAGATGAAATTTGTCTTTATCCGCAGGTTCAATGAGAAATACCCCCTCTACTTTCCTGCCAATTAACATGCCGTTCTACCCTATAAACACATATACATGAAAAAGTACACTGCCTTTCTGCTTGTGATGATCCCTTTGCTTCATTTGCAGGCCCAGCGGGAATACCTTGCAACCGCAAAAGACCTGAATCACTTTCATACTACAAAGACCTATGTGGTGCTCAGTGACAATCCCATGGCAGAGTACAATTTTGAGATCCAGGATGCCATTAAGAAATACTGGAACATTACCGAATATGAGTTTCTTCAGCACGACGACTTCGGGGATAAAAGCGTGGATAAAAACGCCTCCTTTCTCTACCTGGCGGCAGTCAATTTTGAGAAAGACAAATCCCATACCAGGTACATGTTCCTCTGTCTTTCACTGGGAGGTGACTACAAGACCATTGATGATATGAAAGACATTGCCAACCTGCCACTCAGTTACTACGGTGTGGATGAGGACAGGTACGCCTATAAGCTTGGAACGCTGGTCAAGTTCATGCAGGACCATGTCCGGTTGATTACCGAGAAGCCTGACATGGTGTCACAAAATGTGTACAAACATTACAACGACAACATGGCCGATGTGAAGGGCAAAACCATTTACCTGGTGGAGGAGGAGCTTGACCGGAATGTGGCTTCGGAAGCAAAGATCCGGTCCGTTTACTCCAACCAGGTGAAGATCGTGGATACGGACAAGATCAAGGAACTGATCATGGAGGGTGACGAGAATGCGGTGTTCCTTCACAAGGTAGGGCCCGAAGGGAAGAAAATGAACGCACGGGTGTACAAGATCCTCATTGGCGCAGGTGATGCGAAATTCTATTATTTCGATTACCATAAGGTCAGCGCCAAAAAACCGGATGCCTTCCTGGAAAGTGATTTTAAGAAACTGGCCAAAGCCAGCCAATAGCAGCTCCACATGGCAGACAAACCATCCATTCCAAAAGGAACGAGAGATTTCACACCCCTGGAAATGGCCAGACGGAATTTCATCTTTGATACCGTCCGTAAGATTTTTAAAACCTATGGCTACCTTCCCATCGAGACCCCGGCCATGGAGAACCTCTCTTCCCTGATGGGGAAGTATGGGGCCGAAGGTGATAAACTCCTGTTCAAGATCCTGAACTCTGGCGATTTTAAAGGTAAACTCAGCGAGGAAGAGCTGGTCACAATTCCGGCGGGTAAGCTGGGGACCATGATCTCTGAGAAGGGACTGAGGTTTGACCTCACCGTTCCCTTTGCCCGGTTTGTGGTGCAGCATCGCCACGAGATTGTCTTTCCATTCAAACGTTACCAGATCCAGCCGGTATGGAGGGCCGATCGTCCCCAGAGAGGCAGGTACAGGGAGTTTTACCAGTGTGATGTGGATGTGATCGGCAGCAATTCGTTGCTGAATGAATATGAACTGGTCCGCATCATGGACGAGGTTTTCAGTGCGTTGCGACTGAAGGTGGTGATCAAAATGAACAACCGGAAGGTGCTGGCCGGTATCTCAGAGGTGATCGGAGAATCCGAAAGAATGATGGATATTACCATGGCCATCGATAAGCTGGAAAAGGTGGGCATGGAGAAGGTGATGCTGGAGCTGGAGCAGAGGGGCCTGGGAAAGGATTCCATGCAAAAGCTTGAACCTGTGTTGAAAATGGAAGGAAGCAACCGGGAGAAGCTGGAATTCCTGGAAGATTACCTGGGACCTTCAACCACTGGGATGGAGGGACTCGTTGAGATCAGGCAACTGTTCGGCTATATGGAACCGGACACGATGGAGGCAGAGGTCGAATTTGATATAACGCTTGCACGTGGACTCAACTACTATACAGGGAGCATCTTTGAAGTGAAATCGGAAGAAGTGCAGATCGGCAGTATATGCGGGGGAGGCAGGTATGACGACCTCACCGGAATATTTGGCCTGGACGGTGTATCGGGCGTGGGTGTCTCTTTCGGAGCAGACCGGATCTATGACGTCCTGGAACAGCTGGAACGTTTCCCCGGTCACGGAGAGATGGATACCAGGGTGCTCTTTGTGAATTTCGGTCAGCAGGAGGTACAGTATATTTTCCCTGTTCTCGGTAAGCTTAGAAACAGGGGGATCGCTTCCGAGCTGTACCCCGACCCGGCAAAGATGAAAAAGCAGATGAGTTATGCCAACTCCAGGAACATCCCCTTTGTGGCCCTGGTGGGTGAACAGGAGATGCAGGATGGGATGGTGACCCTGAAGGAGATGGAGACCGGAAACCAGGAACGGCTTACCCCGGAACAGCTGGTGGAGCGGCTGTCTGTATAGTTTTTTTTTCTGCAATTGATTCGTTAAAACAGTGGGATATGGAAAAGGTGCACCTGGTGACCACCGAGGAGATCGGCTGGGAAAAAATCGAAGAGATCATAAACGAGCAGCAGAAAATTGTCCTTTCCGATGATGTGATTGCGAGAATCTCAAAGTGCAGGGATTACCTGGATCACAGGCTTGAAAATGAGGATGAGATCATCTATGGCATCAATACGGGATTTGGTTCGCTGTGTGATGCGGTAATTTCCAAGAAAAATCTTGGCTTGCTGCAGAAGAACCTGGTCATGTCACATGCATGCGGGATGGGGGACGAGGTTCCGGGTAAGATCACCAGGCTGATGTTGCTCTTGAAGATCCAATCCCTCTCCTATGGGAATTCGGGGGTGCAGGTGGCTACCGTTCAGCGCCTGGCAGATATGTACAACCACGATATTCTCCCGGTGATCTATACCTACGGTTCCCTGGGTGCATCGGGCGACCTGGCTCCCCTGGCGCACATGAGCCTGCCATTGCTGGGCATGGGCGATGTGGACATAAAGGGCACCAGGAAAAAAGCATCAGAGGCCCTGAAGGAAATGGGATGGGATCCCATTGATTTGCAATCCAAAGAGGGCCTGGCATTGCTGAATGGCACACAGTTCATGAGCGCTTACGGGGTGGAACTTTGTCTGCGGGTTTTCAAACTTTCCAGGCTGGCCGACATCATCGGAGCCCTTTCCCTGGATGCTTTCGACGGACGAATCGAACCCTTCCACGATCTGGTGCAGCAGATCAGGCCCCACCAGGGTCAGATCGTTACTGCCCGAAGGATCCGCTGGCTCCTGGAGGGAAGTGAACTGATCTCACGGTCCAAGGCCCATGTACAGGACCCCTACTCGTTCAGATGTATTCCGCAGGTGCACGGGGCATCCAAAGATTCCATCAATTACGTATCCTATGTTTTCCGGAACGAGATCAATTCGGTGACCGATAATCCAACCATATTTCCTGAGGAGGATATGATCATCTCGGCGGGGAACTTCCATGGTCAGCCTCTGGCCCTTGCCCTTGACAACCTGGCCATCGCCATGTCCGAGATCGGGAATATTTCCGAACGGAGGACCTACCAGTTGGTGTCGGGAACGCGGGGATTGCCCCACTTCCTGGTGGCCAACCCGGGACTCAACTCCGGTTTTATGATTCCCCAGTATACGGCAGCTTCCATGGTGAGCCACAACAAGCAGTTGTGTACCCCGTCATCGGTGGATTCCATTGAGTCGTCGCAGGGACAGGAAGACCATGTGAGCATGGGGGCCAATGCAGCCACCAAAGCCTATCGGGTCATGCTTAACCTGGAGCGGATCCTGGCCATTGAGCTGTACAATGCGGCACAGGCCCTGGAATTCAGAAGGCCCGCCCGTACGAGCCCATATCTGGAGAATTTCCTGGAAGGCTACCGGAAATATGTGTCGTTTGTGGATGATGATAAGGTGATGTACCGGGACATGGAAGCCAGTGTACGCTACCTGCGGGATGTAGATCTGAATCTGCCGGAAGATCTGCTGGTGATCCGGGATTATTCTCCCGAAGACAATTAGCTGGAAAAGGTCACCGGATGGCCTATAACGGGTTCATAGGTGGCGAGGCCTTGGGCCCCCGATCCGAATCCGGTCTTCCTCCTCTTCTTCCGTGCGGTCCCTGGCCATCTCCTCGGAGCTGTCTGATCAGGTAACCCCGGAAATCCCATTCCACCTTATAAAGCAACATGACTTTTCGGGGTGGCAGGGCCTCAAGGAACCTGTTGTGATAATACTCCTGTTCCAGCTTGTGCTGGTCGTCCTTCAGTTTCCTGACCTTTTCAAGTGTCTCCAGGAACTCTTCATCAGTCAGGTTGTCGGCATTCTTATGGCAGTACCTGAAGGTATTCCTTTCATCCTTCATCAGTTTCATTTTCCGGTTGTGGAAATCGTTATAAATGGGCCAGAAAGCCTCCGATTCTTTTTCCGTTAGTTCCAGCTTTTCTGTATAGAAAATTTCCCGCTCTTCGTTGAACCGTTTGATCTGTTCTTCAGACTGTGCTGAAAGCTGTGCCGTCCATGTGGATAATACCAGCAATGTGATGGCAGCTAAACTCAGGGTGATTTTTCTGTTCATGATCCAATCTCTTTTGCTTATTCAAATATAAGATCCATTTCCACATTATTGAGCGCAAGATATTCCATGGCCTGGCTCATATATGCCTCCTCTTCGTCCAGGATCTCAGCCCCGGTTTCCAAAAAACCAACCAGGTAACTGTCGTCATCAATAATGCCCATCTCCTCCAGCAGTGCAATATCGGTGTAATCGGGCAACCTGCCATAATTCACAATGGTGATCCGGATAATGGAATAGCTGATCAGTGCCACTCCCAGAATGGCTGCTGCAAGGGCCAGCCTGAATCCTGAAGATCTGCCGATCTTTCGTACAGGGACACGTGTTTCCTCCATCTCCCTGATCCGCTCCTGCAGCTTTCCGGGAAAGCTTTCAAAGTAGCCTTCAGGTACACTGAATGGATTTTGCTTCTTGTTGTCCTTTGTCATTTTTTTTATACAGTTATTGGTTAGACCTTTATGATGAAAAAAGGTTTAATCATCGCCCAGCATCGCCTCAATTTTTTTGACAGCATGGTGATAGGAGGCCTTCAGTGCTCCCACCGAGGTATCCAGTATCTCCGACATCTCCTTGTATTTCATTTCGTCAAAATATTTCATGTTAAATACAACTCTTTGTTTTTTAGGCAGTTTCAGAATAGCCTGCTGCAACTTCAGCTGTATCTCATCACCGTTAAACCAGGGATCCGACTCAAGTACTTCGCCCATCCTGTTCTCCACATCCGCCCATGGAACAAACCCTTTCCTCTTTTTCTGCTTCAAAAATGTGAGTGCTTCATTGGTGGCAATGCGGTATAGCCATGTGAACAGGCTGGAATCGGAACGGAATTTGGGCAGTGATCTCCACGTCTTTAAATAGGTGTTCTGCAGGACATCATCGGCATCCTCATGGGCGATTACGATTTTCCTGATATGCCAGTACAACCTCTCCTGGTACTTGAACACCAGCTGGTTAAAAGCAAGTTCCTCTTTACCCGGGACCTTTATTCCTTCAATGATTTCCCTGTCATCCCATTCCGGCATTCTCAAGCAAGATTTGGTGGTTTGACTTACTGGTTTTCGAAAGGTTTAACTCAGCCACTTCATTTTTCTGCCGTTTTAACTTCGTTGAGCTCGTAAATTCGTTTCTTGCAGGCACTAATAAAACTTAACGGTTTCAGAGGATCCTGAATCCACTTCCAAATCCCTCACAAGGCTGAATGAAGTGGACCTCAGGTCAGCCCGCCGGAAAACCACCCTGTATGAGCCGGGCTGGAGATAATACCCCTGGGTCTTTCTGTTCTCCTGAAGGTTCATTACCCAGACCTGGTCTCCTTCGGGAGTAAGCTGGTACAGCGTTCCTGCTCCCGGCTGCAGCGCCGTGAAGGTGACATAACCCGGAGCCGGGATCTCCACTGTTGTGGTGTAGCTCTGCAGTATCTCCACATCCTCCACCATCATAAGGGGATAGATGGGAATTTCCAGGTCATAGGCACCCACGATGTATTTGCCCACGTTCCCCATCTCCTGGATATTGATGGTTCGCGGATCATTGGCCTTCTTTACCAGGATTTTCTCATTGTCATATGCTTTTCCCCGGCTGGTCCTCACATGCAGGTAACCCTGTGGGGCATCAATGCCTATGGTATTGTGGCGCCCGGTGACTAGCCTGATGCTGTCGATGGTGACAGGTGGAATGGTCTGGACCTTCACATTGTAAGTACTCAGGTGGTCAAGCGAGAGTGTATCCGGATTGCCTTTGCTGTTGATGGTATGGATCATGTTGTACCGGATCACATCCGAAAAACGGTCATAAAAAACCACATTTACATCTGTTTCGGTGGGCCGCTGCTTGGTGTCCAGCAGGTTCACCTGCACACTGGTGGCATTGAGGGCCTGGGCAATGACCACCTTGAGGGCCTCCCTGAATTGCTTTTTGTTGGGGGCATTGTAATACTCGCCAATGCAGTTGAAGGTTTCCCGAAATCCGGGATCGGTTCCTATGCCGATCACGAACGGCCTCAGAATGATCCCTTTTTTCTGGAGCCGAAGGGAGACCGCGCAGGGATCACCCTCACACGCTTCCACCCCGTCGGTGATCAACAGGATGATATTCCGGCAATTCCCGCACGGGGGGAAATCATCCGGAGCCAGTTCCAGTGAATAGGCGATGGGGGTGGTGCCCTTGGGATTGATAAACCGGAGTTTCTGCCTGATCCGTGAAGCGTTATTAGGACCGAAGGGAACCTCCAGCTTGGTATCATTACAATCCTGGGGAGGCACCGGACTCTGGTGTCCGTAAATGCGAAGGGCCATCTCCACATTGGACATCTGCTCCAGGCTGTCGACCATGTCCTCCAGGATCTCCCGGGCGATATCGATCTTGCGGGCACCGTCCCACTGTCCGGCCATGCTGTTGGAGGCATCAAAAATAAAAAGGATCCTCGATTTGGGTTTATATCCTGTGGTGACCTCCTGTGCCTGAAGGACGGGTGTAAACAGAAGGGCTGTCAGCATCAGGAGTGCAGGAATAATTCCGGTTGGTCTTCTGGTCATGCGTTGATTCTTGATAGATATTTATTCAGACATGCTGCTGATTCTCAGCTAAAAATACAAAAATCGAACCAAGATGGCCGGTCAAGTTACAAACAGCTGATGTGGGTTACTGCTTGATGAATCTTATGCTCCGGGAAAGCTCGGCGGAATTGATCCTGAGGATGTACAATCCTTCGGGCAATGCTTCGGTGTTGAGGGTAACCGGGTGACCGGCATAATAAAAGGTCCGGTGCCAATGCAGCTGTCCGTCCGTAGAAATCACCTTCATCTCTAAGGGTCCGGGCTGTACGTGATGCGGTTCCACAATGAGCCGGCTGGAGGCCGGATTGGGATAGAGCCTGAATCCAGCAGCTGAGAGTTCGGAGGTTAGTCCGGCTTTGGGATCCATCTCCAATCGGATGTCCAGGTAGGTGGCCGTATAGTCGGTGACCGTCACTCCCCTGAGGGTATCATTGAGGTAGCCCTGGGCCGAGACCACCACATCATACACCCCCTCCCTGATGAGGCGGTAAAAGTCCCCATGGTCTGCAAAGCTATGCACCACCGAGGAGGCGTTGTCGTGGCCGGGAATGAAGATGCGGGCACTTACCAGATCTCCGCTCTCCCGGTCGCTTATCCTGCCCCTGATTCCGTACATACTCTGGGCCATGTAGTTGAGCAGTGACCTTTCATTCTTATCCCAGAATTCTTCCAGGTAGTCGGAACCCAGGCGGTATGCATTGGAAAGTTCCAGTGTTACCTCCCGTCCCTCCAGGTAATAATTCACATAATCCTGTCGACCACCATAGATCCGGTACCATTGTGCACCGTTGGTTATCCCATCCACCCAATCACTCATGTATCCCGGATCAACCGCCCTGGCCTCATCGGCATACTCCCTGGATACAAACCGGTACCAGGGATCATCCGCATGCAGATCATAGGTATGGTCCCACGGGTAATTCACCACCTCGGCACCGCTGTGAATGTTGGCCGAAAGGGTGAATCCGTTCTTCTTCATGAAGTGCATCATGGCCTGGTTCTCCCGGGTCCGGCCGGTAGTGTCACCGGATTCGGCTTTTGAAGGGTCGGGAAAATCCCGGTTCAGGTCGATTCCGTCCGCATTCCGACGGGTTGAATTTTTAAGGGACAAATTGTTGTCCTGGGAGTAACTGCCGTCGGGATTGGCCAGCGGGTTGATCCAGATCGAAAGGCTGTCCACCAGACCCGTTACTTCCGGATCTGTCCCATAGCCTTTCAGCAAATGGCCGGCAAGCCTGAGCATAAGGACGTATCCCACCAGTTCATCCCCGTGCATGGTGGAAGAGTAGAGGAAATTCGCCTCCGGTTCGGCCAGTTCCGGATTGTCGCTGATCTTCAGGGCCAGCAACAGGCGTCCGTTCACCGAGGTGCCAAAGGTGTCAAGCCGGCAAATACCAGGGTAATCCTGCGCATAGGTCTGCATCATTTCCACATACTGGTGGTAGGTGGGATATTTCTGAAAGGTGAACGCCTCGGTGAGGTCAAGGGCCATGTCGCTGTCGTCGAACTGCACCTGCCGCCACTGGGCGGACAAGGCAGACAGGATCATCAGTCCGGCAAGAAAGGCCAATAAGCGCTTCTCTAAAAGATAATTAATGAGTGCGTGCAAACGCATGTCAGACGTTAAACAGGATGTGCAGGATGTCGGCTTCTTTCACCACGTAGTTCTTCCCTTCTACCGAAAGCTTACCCTGTTCTTTGCAGGCCTGTTCCGATCCCAGGGAGATAAAATCTTCATATTTCATCACCTCGGCCCGGATAAATCCGCGCTGAAGGTCGGAGTGGATGGCCCCGGCTGCTGCGGGGGCAAGGGTTCCCTTCCGGATGGTCCATGCCCTGATTTCTTTGGGGCCTATCGTGAAGAAAGAGACCAGGTTCAGCATGGAGTAGGCGGAACGGATCAGCTTATTCACTCCCGGCTCCTCCAGGCCGGCATCGTCCAGGAACTCCTTCCGGTCAACCTCCTCCTCCAGTTCGGCAATCTCCGATTCCAGCCGGGCGGCTATCACCAGGATCTGCGTCTGCTCATCGTCCAGAAATTCCTTTACCTTGTCCACGTATGCATTGCCCGTCAGGGCCGATTCATCTTCCACATTACACACATACATCACGGGTTTGCTGGTAAGCAGGAACATATCCTCCACATGTTTCAGGTCGGTGTCGCTTACCTCCAGGGTCCGGGCATTCTGAAAATCCTCAAGGTGTACCCTGTATTGTTCCAGTACCTCGATACCCCTCCGCGCATCTTTGTCACCCGATTTGGCAATCTTGGCCAGCCTTTCCATCTTCTTCTCCACCGCTTCCAGGTCCTTTGCCTGGAGCTCCAGGTTGATGGTCTCTATGTCCCGGACCGGATTCACCGATCCGTCGATATGGGGCAGCCCGTCATCATCAAAGCACCTCAGGACATGGATCAGTGCATCTGTATTCCGGATGTCGGACAGGAATTTGTTTCCCACACCCTCACCCTGACTGGCCCCCTTTGCAAGGCCCGGGATATCCACAATATCCACCGTGGCGGGGATCACCCGGTCGGTGGACTGAAAGTTCTCCAGGTTATACAGCCTGGGATCGGGTACGCTAACCACACCCACATTGGATTTGTTTGAAGTGAAGGCAAAGCTTGATGTCTCCACTTTGGTATTGGACATGCAATTGAAAAGTGTGGATTTACCTACGTTGGCCACTCCGATGATCCCGCATTTTAGTGCCATAATGTGTTAATTGTGGCTCAAAAATACGAAAAAAGAACTATCTCCTTATGGCTCGCAATTAAATATTAATAGGTAGTTTTGGGCTTCATTTTTTAACGAACCATAACCTTTTATATAGAAACTAGTAACAGCATGGATAATAGGATTCACATCAGAGTAGCAGACAACATTCGCATCCTTTCAGCAGCCATGGTTGAAAAAGCAAAATCGGGTCACCCAGGCGGAGCCATGGGCGGAGCTGATTTCGTAGAGATGCTCTATACCCATTTCCTCAATTTTGATCCCGATGATATGGCATGGCCAATGCGGGACCGGTTTTTCCTGGATCCCGGGCATATGTCGCCCATGCTCTATAGCATCCTCACCCTCACCGGGAACTACAGCCTGGATGAGGTGAGCAATTTCCGCCAGTGGGGCAGTCCCACTCCCGGTCACCCCGAAGTGGATGTAACAAGGGGTGTGGAGAATACATCAGGACCCCTGGGTCAGGGCCATACCATGGCTGTTGGGGCTGCCATTACCGAAAGGTTCCTGGTAGCGCGCTTCGGAGATTGGATGGCACATAAAACCTACACATTTATTTCCGACGGGGGGGTCCAGGAAGAGATCTCCCAGGGTGCGGGACGTATTGCAGGATTCCTGGGACTGAGCAACCTGGTGATGTTCTACGATTCCAATGACATCCAGCTTTCTACCCGCACCGAGGCCGTTTCGGCCGAGGATACAGCTAAAAAATATGAAGCCTGGAACTGGCATGTGCTGACCATCAACGGCAATGATCCCGCACAGATATACGATGCCCTGCAGTTGGCTCAGGAAGAGAAGAAAAGGCCCACACTGATTATCGGGAAGACGGTCATGGGTAAAGGTGCTGTGGATGAGGATGGTGCCAATTTTGAGGGACAGACCTCTATGCATGGGATGCCCCTGTCAGCCGCGGGTGCTTCCTTTGAGAAATCCATTGAGAACCTGGGAGGTGATCCTCACAATCCCTTTGCGATCTTCCCCGAAGTGAAAGCCGCCTATGAAAAGGTGCTGGATGAAAAACGTAAACAGGCAGCTGAGAAAAAGGCAGTACAGGCAGCCTGGGAGAAAGCCAATCCCGAACTTGCAGCTAAACTCCATCAGTTCCTTTCGGGAATTCTTCCGGAGATCGATTTTGCAGCCATCGAACAAAAATCAGGTGCAGCGACACGCGGCGCTTCCGGAGCGGTACTGGCCAGCCTGGCAGGAAAGGTGGAGAACCTGATCGTGGCTTCGGCCGACCTTTCCAACAGCGACAAGACCGATGGTTATCTGAAAAACACCACCGCTTTTACCAATGGCGATTTCACCGGTTCCTTCCTCCAGGCGGGGGTGTGTGAGCTTACCATGGCATCCATTGCCAACGGCATGGCCCTTCACGGAGGTGTGATCCCGGTGATCGGTACCTTCTTTGTATTCAGCGACTATATGAAACCGGCCGCACGTATGGCCGCACTCATGCAGTTGCCGGTGAAATATGTATGGACCCACGATGCATTCAGGGTGGGCGAAGATGGTCCGACCCACCAGCCTGTGGAGCAGGAGGCTCAGATCAGATTGCTGGAGCACCTTAAGAACCACCATGGGAAACGCTCCATGATGGTCCTCAGGCCCGCCGATGCCTTAGAAACCACCGTGGCCTGGAAGATGGCCCTGGAAAACGATACCACCCCTACAGCCCTGATCCTGTCGAGGCAGGGGATCCCTGATGTGCCCACCCAACCCGGTTCCGACAGGTACACAGATGCCCTCCAGGCAGAAAAAGGAGCCTATGTGGCAAGGGATTGTAAAGGAACCCCCGATGTGGTGATGGTGGCCTCCGGTTCGGAAGTGGCCACCCTGCTGTCAGGAGCTGACCTGCTACAGGAGAGAAAAGATCTGAAGGTCAGGATTGTCTCTGTGATCTCGGAAGGAGTTTTCAGGGACCAGGAGCAGGAATACCAGGAGCGTGTCATTCCCGCAGGAATTCCTGTATTTGGGATGACCGCAGGATTGCCGGTAACCCTACAGGGACTGGTGGGCGCGCATGGGAAAGTATTTGGACTGGAAAGTTTTGGTTACTCTGCGCCATACAATGTGCTGGATGAGAAACTGGGCTTTACCGGTGAGAATGTATACAGACAGGTGATTGATATGCTGGGGATCTAAAGCCGCTGCTGAGGAAGCCAGGAGCATTTATTGATGATTTAAGTTGCGAAATTGATGAGGTTGCGAACCATTTATTTAATGTCGATTCTAATCGCCTGTGCCTTCACGGTTTCCGGACAGAAGATCCCTTCCCAGAAACCCAAATTGGTAGTAGGTATCACCGTCTCGGGGATGCGGTATGATTATCTTTCTGTGTACTGGGAAAAATTCGGTGACGGAGGTTTCCGGAAGATGGCTTCCACAGGGGCCAACTGCAAAAATGCCAGGTACAATTACCTGATCACCGAACCATCTGTGGGGTATGCCTCCATTTCCACCGGTGCCAAACCCAATGCACACGGGATCGTTTCCGATTTCTGGTATGAGCGCCTCTCCAACCAGATCATCTACAGTCTGGATGATGCAGAGCAAACCACCATCGAAGGATCCTATGGTACAGGTCAGTATTCCCCTGTGTTGCTGTACAGCCGTACCCTGGCCGATGAGTTGCGTGTAATCAGCCGCTTTAAGTCCCGGTCGATCGGTGTTTCCATGGACCCACAGGCAGCAGTCCTCATGTCGGGACATACAGCCACGGGCGCCTACTGGATGGATCCCGCCACGGCCTCCTGGATCACCAACAGTTATTATGCGGATTCTCTCCCCGGCTGGGTAAAAGATTTCAACGAGAAAAAATACCAGGACATCTACCTGGAAAGGACCTGGGAACCTTTGCTTCCCATTGCTGAGTACAGCGAGAGCATGCTTGATAACAATCCCTATGAGACCGGATTCAACGGACAGATCACCTTTCCCTATGAGCTTTCCCGGATCAGTTCCAGGGACCGTTCAGAAACCGATTACAGCGTACTCATGTCCACCCCCTGGGGAAATACCTTTACCAAGGATCTGGCCATTGCAGCCATCGTGAACGAGGAGCTGGGTCAGCGGGGTGTCAGTGACATGATCCACATTGGGTTCAATACCACCAAGTACCTGGCAGACAAGTACAGTACCTGGTCGGTGGAAATGCAGGATACTTACCTTCGGCTGGATCAGGACATCGCCCATCTGCTGGAATTCCTGGATGACCAGCTGGGACTGGAAAATGTACTGGTCTACGTTACGGCCGAAAATGCCCTGGCCGACGATCCCCGGTACCTGGCAGAAAGCCGGATCCCCGCAGGATTCTTTAATTACCGGAGCAGCATTTCGCTCCTGAAATCATACCTGAATGCCATCTATGGACAGGGCGACTGGGTGAAATTCTATTATGCACAGCAGATCTATCTGAACCACCAGCTCATTGAAGACTCCAGGCTTTCACTGGAGGAGGTGCAGGACCGCGTAGCAAGGTTCATGATCCAGATGGGAGGTGTGTCCAATGCACTTCAGGCCTATGTGTTGCAGCGCAACAACTTCACCGACGGGGTGTATGAAAGGATCCAGAACAGTTACCACCAGAAACGGTCGGGCGATGTGATTATCTACCTGACTCCCGGTTGGGTGGAACACAGCAGTGTGGGGAGGAATGGGTTTACCGAATTCAAATTCGGTCCGCATGTACCGCTGATCTTTTATGGGTGGAAGATAAACCGCGTGACCATTCCCTACGAGGTTTCACCCACGGATATTGCTGCCACAATCGCTTATTTCCTTGAAATCTCCATGCCTGAAAATGCATCGGGAAAGGTGATCCCCGATCTTGTGAAGTAAGTCACTTCAAGAAAACGCCAACGATTACCTGTTCAACTGTTCCCTGAGCGCACAAAAATCCCTGATCAGTTCGGGTTGTTTTTCCAGTACGGTGCTTACGACGATCATGTCGGCGCCTGCCTGGTAAACTTCCCTGGCTTTTTCGATCGAAGTGATGCCTCCGCCCACGATCAGCGGGAGGGAGATCTTTTTCCGGATGGCCCGGATCATGTCCAGTCCTACTGTTTTGGCGGCCCCGCTTCCCGCTTCCAGGTAAATGGTCTTCCTGTTTTCGTCACTTCCTTTCATATGACTTTTTAAGTCATAGATAATCTGCGATATAGGTTCTCGATTTTGATATTTTCGGGTGTCCCATTATCTTGTTTGCGTGTTTGTCCGGGAGAAAAAGAACAAGAGCGGGACGGTAAGCTTACAGATCATTGCTTACAGCAGTGGCTGTTATCGTGTAGCCAAGACTGCTGGATCCTTTTCTAATCCGGAAGAGATACCTGCCTGCACAAAACAGCCTATACTAGCATACCCTTATCGAACATGTCTGCAAGTATCCTGGCCAGATGAACACGGTTCTTCTCCGGAAATTCCCTCGCCACATCCTGAAATGTAAAACCAAACATATTTCTGCTTGAAGACTGCTTAATAATGCACCAACTCAATTGACTACTCATGGAAAAGGGATATAAATTATCCAGTTACTATACTTATTTGGTGCTTTTCGGATAAAATATATCTATCGATAGATATTTATTATCCAAATCAACATCAAAATAGTTAATAACTGGATAATTTATATCTATTCCAGATTTTTTTGTCCTTAGTGTCGACATCAGTCCTGTCTGTACCATATACCAGTACGACCAATCATAATTGATGCTCCCTATCCGCCCCTGAGTGCTGTCCCTGAGAGCCGCACCGGTGAGACGCCCCTGAGAGTCGCCCCTGTGGACTGTTGCTACGGTAGACTGCTACTACGGTGGACTGTTGCTACGGACAGGGACCCAAGCTTGTAAGTTCTCGACCGCAGGCAATAGTGTGCTCGAGCAGTCCATGGGTAGGGCTTTGAAAGGCCAACCCTAAATAGTTAATTATCAGTCAAATCAATAGAAAAATGAAGCGAGCGTTTAATAGCTCTTAAAGCCCTTATTACCCAGGATAGCATTGGGCTTACTGAGGAGCAGGAGCTGGTGGACAAAATCCCAGACAAAATCCTGTGAAAAACCGGCCAGGGTGTCCCGGTGACGAAAACAGGCGATTACCTGTTCAACTGTTCCCTGAGCGCACAAAAATCCCTGATCAGTTCGGGTTGTTTTTCCAGTACGGTGCTTACGACGATCATGTCGGCGCCTGCCTGGTAAACTTCCCTGGCTTTTTCGATCGAAGTGATGCCTCCGCCCACGATCAGCGGGAGGGAGATCTTTTTCCGGATGGCCCGGATCATGTCCAGTCCTACTGTTTTGACGGCCCCGCTTCCCGCTTCCAGGTAAATGGTCTTCAGTCCCAGCATCTCTCCGGCCATGGCCGTGGCCACAGCAATTTCCGGTTTACCAAAGGGGAGGGGACGGGTGGTGCTCATGTATTCCACTGAGGTGGATTTGCCATTTTCAATGAGCAGGTACCCTGTGGGTATGATCTCGAGCCCCGACCGGTTCAGGTGGGGTGCGGCCAGCACATGATTGCCAATAAGGAACTCGGGATTGCGCCCCGAGATCAGTGACAGGAGAAGGATCCCGTCAGCCCTGTCGGAGAGCTGCATCACATTCCCGGGAAAGATAAAGACCGGGATGTGCGTGCCCAGTTTCAGTGCGGTAATGGTGATATCGATGGGATTAAAAAGGAGACTGCCTCCCACCAACAACAGGTCGGGCGGATCCTGGTTGATGCACCTGATGAGTTCATTCAGGGATTTGTCGTCGTAATTGTCCGGGTCAACCAGCAGGGCGAACCGTTTTCTGCTCTTGTCCCGGAGTTGTTCGTAAAAACTGTTCATTCTTTCACGCACCAGACCAGTGCATAGTTATCGTGTTGCAGGTATTCCAGTTCAAAATCCTCCTCACCGTTCCCATTGATCACATGCCCGTTCATGAAACCATGTTCGTCGGGACTGAACGGGGCAATGGTGAGCCCGTCCCGGAAATTGATATCCTGTTTGTCGCAGATCTTATACATGGCCTCCTTGGCACACCAGTGCAGATAGAGGTGATACTTTTGCTTGTCAGGATCGGCAGTGAGGTTCTCCTTATCATTGATGAATTTATTCGCCACCTTGCTGATCTTGCCCGACATATACTCCAGGTCAATACCCACCCTTTTGTCCTGGCTGATCAGGACTGCCGTCAGGTTATTGGAATGGGAAATGCTGATGTTATGTGTATTACCCCTCACAAAAGGCTTGTTCTCAGCATTATAAAGGATCCGGGTATCCTTTCCAAGCATGTTCTTGACCAGGGCCCTTACACTAAGCCACTCCACCTTCCTGCTGATGTTTTTGAAACTGTCGAGTTTGGTCTTCTCCACAGTGGCCAGGTTAACCATGCTGTACAGTGAATCGAAATCCTCCGTAATCTCCCATACACCCAGATGGCAATCAGGCAATATTTCTGTTTTCAAAAATACTCCCACGATATCTTAATTTCAGATTCCCTGTGAAGGGGCGACTAAGTTAAACAAATTTGATTAATACTTCCATTCCGTGGTCTCAATCATATGCATGATGTCCTCACGCAAAAAGTCAATAACCGGATTCAGTGAATCACGGTTGGGCCGGCAGTTGAAGTAGAGCGATCCCCTGAGAAAGTGATGTGTGCTGTCCGTAACAAAAAACTGGACAGCTGAAGCCACATTCCCCTTCAAATCATATACCATTCCAAAACGTGATTCATTGCGATGTATAAAAGGCGACTCTTCGATCCCTTCGGCCTTTACGGTGTGTTTATATACCAGGGTCCGGGAGTCGGTAATGTAATCATCCAGGTTGTGATCCACCGGTTTGTAACTCAGGTGGATCTTTCCATTGAGCTGCGGGATGGCCACGTTGATCCACCCCGGTTCTGCCCCCTGGCTGCTGTCGGTCTCGACCCGGGCGTAATCGGGGATCTCAAACTGGAAGAACTCCGATCCGGTATAGATACTGTAGGTTTTCTCAGGGTAATCGATCCTAACATACCCGGTTGGCTTAGGGGTAACAGAATGATCGCAGGAAAGCAACAAAATCAGCAAAAGGAATATGGTGTTGCGGATGATCATACGGTCTCTTCAAAATACAATGTCAGGTTATTTATGTCAGTTCAGTCAGGTACACCTTGACCTCTTTGATCCTTCTCTTATCCATACCCAGTATAGTAAATTCAATGTTCTTGCACTGGATAATGTCGTTGATCCGCGGGAATCCTCCCTTCAGTTCAAGAATCAGTCCCGCTACCGTTTCAGCATCTCCCTTCACATCATCGAAAAGCTCATCGTCCAGTTCGGTAACCTTGTAAAAATCATTGAGCAGGGTCTTGCCTTTAAAAATGGTGGTCCGGGCATCGATCCTCCTGTAAAATACTTCCTCCTCATCCGATTCATCGATGATCTCACCCACTACCTCCTCCAGGATATCCTCCATGGTTACGATCCCTTCCGTTCCCCCGTATTCATCCACCACGATGGCCAGGTGGATCTTCTTCTCCTGGAACTCCTTCAGCAGGTCATTGATCTTCTTGGTTTCGGGTACAAAGAAAGGTTCACGGATGAGCTTCTGCCAGTTGAACTGATCCTGTTGATTGATGTGGGGCAGCAGGTCCTTTACATAGAGGATCCCCTTGAGGTGATCGGAGGTCTCCTCGAATACAGGGATCCGTGAGAAACCCGAATCGATGATCACCTTAATAAGGGTTTTCAGACCGGTCTTGATATCCACAGTTACCAGATCTGTCCTGGGTTTCATGATCTCAGATACCTCCAGGTTGCTGAACCTTACAATGCCTTCAAGCATGTCCTTTTCATCCTTCACCACACCGGTGGTCAGGTCCAACGCCTCAGAAAGATCGTCCATGGAGATGTTCTGTCTTTTTTTAGCCAGGCGGCGGTTCACCAGACTGGTGGATTTGATCAGGATGTAAATGAGCGGCTGGAATATCCTGTCAAGCACGACCAGCGGAATGGCCATCCTCCTGGCAAACTTGGGTGCGAACCGGTTGGCATACACCTTGGGGATGATCTCTCCGAAAAGCAGCAGGAGGAAAGTAATAATAATGACCCGGATCAGGAATCCTATCGCAGGACTGACGGTAAAATTGAAAAGTGTTCCTGTAACAAAAGAGGCAATGATCACAATACCCACATTAATGAAATTGTTGGTAATGAGAATATTAGCTAGAAGCCGATCGGGTTTTTTCAGGTGATTCAACACCAGCTGTTCTTTGCGGGACGGATGCTCCTTCATGGCATTGATGTGCTGGGGACCCATGCTGAAAAAGGCTACCTCCGATCCGGAGATCATGGCCGAAAAGAAAAGGAGGATGAACACCACAACGACGCCAATGAAGGTACCCGTTGTAAGGGGCATCAAAACAGCCTGAAGCAAAATGGTTGAAAACGCCGGTTCCAAATTTGGAGATAAAGGTTAACTATCGATTCAGAATGGGAGATCATCAGGGCCATTGTCCCCGGATTGAAAAGGATCGCCCGGACCATTTGAAGGTGCCTGGGTCTGACCGGAATTGCCCGGCTGTGCCTGGGCAGCCTGCTGTGGCTTTTCCTGGGCCACCTGTTTTCCTCCTTCCGGGGAATCATCGGGCCGTTTGCCCAGCAACTGCAACTGGTCGCCGACAATCTCGGTGATGTATTTTTTGTTGCCTTCGCTGTCATCATACGACCGGGTTTTGATCCGTCCCTCAATGTAAATCTGAGTCCCTTTCTTCACATATTTTTCAGCGACCTGTGCAAGCCCCCTCCAGAGCACTATATTGTGCCATTCGGTGTTGGAGACACGCTCACCACTCTTGTTCTTATAGGTTTCGCTGGTGGCGAGAGGGAATTTTGATATGGCGGTCGACTCGTCAAGATACCGTGTTTCAGGGTCTTTTCCCACATTCCCTACCAGGATTACTTTGTTTACAGACATGCGATTCTATGATTGATTATTTCATTCCAAAGATACTAAAATTTAGCTACTTCCATGTACCTGTTAATCAATCTGGCAACCGGGAAATCGTCCAGCCGGTCCATAGAAATCTTTATCCATCCTGAGGGCAGAGGCCGGGGCCACAAACCGAGATCTACATGGATAAACCTGGCATGAATGGTGCGGTGGGTCAGCTGGTGCTTGATGGGATCAGAGATCCTATGGATGGTCACCCCGGCGGCTCCCGGCAGCAGAGCCCCATTCAACCTGCCAATGATCTCCTCCGCCCCGATGGACTCAGCAGATTCCACCACCGGGAACTGGTAGAGCGATGGCCATATATCGTCCCGACCACGTTTGGTGATGATGGTCTCTCCCTGACATCTTAAAATAAAGTAGTAGATCCACCGATTTACCGGTTTTTGTTTGGGGATCTTTACAGGGAAGAACTCTACCCGGCCGGTTCGCCATGCAACACAATGGTCTTTGAGGGGACATGCATCACAATCGGGCGAAACAGGGAGACATAGCAGGGCACCGAATTCCATCATGGCCTGGTTGTGGGTGCCCGGATCCTGACGGTCCAGCAACTCATCAGCCAGTGAAGCAATAATTTTTCCACCGGTTGTGCTGTTGACCGGTTCCTCTACCCCGAACAGCCGGCTGATTACCCTGGATACGTTGCCATCCACAACTGCACGTGGTTCCCCGAAACAGATGGAAGCAATGGCAGATGCGGTATATGTACCCACCCCTTTCAATTCAAGCAATCCCTGGTAAGTCCCGGGGAGCTGCCCCTGTAAACGGTCCACTACATGCCTGGCAGCCTCGTGTAGGTTCCGTGCCCGGCTGTAATAGCCCAGTCCCTGCCACTTCTTCAGTACCTCATCTTCACTGGCACGTGCCAGTGAAACCACATCCGGAAAGGCTCTGGTGAACTCAAGGTAGTAGTCCAGGCCCTGGCTGACGCGGGTTTGCTGCAGGATCACTTCCGACAGCCAGATGCGGTAAGGGTCGCCTGTATTGCGCCATGGAAGGTCCCTTCTGTTTTTTTCATACCACCCACGGATTATTCCATCAATTTTCATTACCTTCGCTAATCCTTATTTATAATTCACTTATATTAAGCACACTAAAATAAAAATTAATTCAAATCAATTTCATATTCACGCAAAAGTATTTATATTTGCAAATCTAACGTATAGAATTAACGTAAATCATTGATAATTAAAGGTTTTTTAAAA
>JAGLOO010000035.1 GCA_023138875.1 Bacteroidales bacterium | reverse complement strand
CATTCAATTCCTGCTTTCAAGCCTGCTAAAACTTTTGTTAGCAAGGTGAAGACCAACGTGAAGTAAAGTGTAGTGATCATGCCAAGCGGAAAGAAAAGAAAAAGACATAAGATGGCGACCCACAAGCGCAAGAAGCGTTTGAGGAAGAACAGACACAAGAAGAGGAAATAGACACACTCATTTCTCTTTTAATGATCTAAACCTAAAGCACCTTCATTGGTCTTTAGGTTTATTTCTGTATAACATTGATTCTTCTCACTGCAAACAGCGAGAACCGAGCTGGCGAGCTCGATGGAATCAACCGAGCTGGCGAGCTCGATGGAATCAAATCGAACCGTAAAGGTTTAAGCTTAATCTTCGTAAATGCGAATATTGTGAGCAGTGAACTGGTAATCAACTCCAACAATGAAAGAGTTTCGATTGCACTACTTGAAGATGGTAAGCTCGTTGAATTAAATCAATCATCACTTAAGCAGCAATTTTCAGTAGGGGACATCTACCTGGCAAAGGTCAAAAAGATCATGCCGGGCCTCAATGCTGCATTCATTAATGTGGGATATGAGAAGGATGCTTTCCTTCACTACCTTGACCTGGGACCTCAGTTCAGTTCTCTAAACAAGTACCTGGGACAGACCACTTCAAAGAAGGGCAGACCCATTCCCATCAGCAAATTTAAGCGCTTAACTGACATCAACAAGCACGGAAAGATCAACGAGGTCCTCAAGTCGGGCCAGTATATTCTTGTGCAGATATCCAAGGAGCCCATCTCTACGAAAGGACCCAGGCTCAGTTCCGAAATCTCCATTGCAGGAAGGAACATCGTACTGATCCCCTTTGCCGACAAGATATCTGTCTCTTCGAAAATATCCTCCCAGGAGGAAAAAGACCGGTTGAAGCATCTGCTCCAGGCCATCAGGCCACAAAATTTTGGCATTATTGTACGTACCGTTGCCGAAGGGAAAAAGGTGGCCGAACTGGATTCTGAATTGCGTTCACTGGTTAAGAAATGGGATAAGGCATTTGAGCAATTGACCATTAAAAACATACCCAAGCTGGTGATCAGCGAGCTCAGCCGTGAATCGGCTGTGGTGAGGGACCACCTCAATGTGGATTTCGACGGGATTCACATCAGTGACGAGAAGGTTTATAACGAGATCAAGGATTACATCAGGAAAGTGGCCCCGGAGAAAGAGAAGATCGTCAAACTCTATTCGGGCAAGGAATCCATTTTTGAAAAAATGGGCATTGTGAAGCAGATCAAGGCTTCCTTTGGAAAGACAGTCTCCTTCAAACAGGGTGCATACCTGATCATAGAACATACCGAAGCACTGCACGTGATCGATGTGAACAGCGGGAACCGTTCCAGGTCGGTAAACGACCAGGAGACCAACGCTGTGGAAGTGAACCTGTCTGCGGCAGATGAGATTGCCAGGCAACTGCGCCTGCGTGACATGGGTGGGATCATCGTGGTGGACTTCATCGATATGCACAAACACGAGCACAAGCAGAAGTTATTTGATAGCATGAAAGAGGCCATGTCGGCAGACAAGACCAAACACAACATCCTTCCGCTGAGCAAATTCGGACTGATGCAGATCACCCGCCAGCGGGTACGGCCCGAAATGCATATCGAAACTGAAGAAAACTGTCCCACGTGCGCCGGCAGTGGAAAGGTTCAACCCGCCATCCTCTTCCCGGAGATGGTCAAGAATGAACTATCAGTGCTGATCAAAGAGCACAATCTTTCGCAGGTGCAGCTTAAACTTCATCCTTTTGTTGCTACATACCTGAAGAAGGGATTCAATTCCGAGGAGAAAAAGTGGAAAAGGGAATTGGGTTGCAGGATAAAGATCCAGCCGGGGGAATCGCTTCATTTCCTGGAGTACAGGGTGTACAATGACGATGGCGAAGAGCTTCTGCGGAAACGCCGTTAGGATTTTCTGTAATTTCCCTTAAACCTTTCCGACCAACCTGTTGTTAAGTATTGCAAATAATCGCTTACAGATGAAAAAGATACTCATATTGACGGGCCTGACCCTCTGGATGGTTTTCAACGTCAATGCGCAGATAGCCGATCCGGTTAAGTGGACTTTCTCACATGAAAGTATTGGAGACCAGGAAGTGGAACTGGTATTCAAGGCCATTATCGATCCGCCTTGGCACCTCTATTCGGCATACCTGCCGTCCGGAGGCCCCATTGCCACCAAACCCTATTTCAATGAGTCGGAGGCCTACTCCCTTGTGGACGGGATCGTTGAGGTTACAAAGCCTAAAAAGAAATTTGACGAAGGATTCCAGATGGAACTGGGAACCATCTCGGGAAAAGCAGAGCTGAGGCAGAGAGTGAAACTGAATGGTCCCGGCACCCACACCATTACCGGTGAGATCGAGTTCCAGGTGTGCGACGATGTCATCTGTCTTCCTCCCAAGTATGAAGAGTTCTCCTTTACAGTAACCCTGCCGGGGGATGGCGGAGCAGCAACTTCAGCTCAGATAGAGGAAACAACGGAAACTCTATCCACAGAAACTGAATCCAAACTAACAGTACCCGGCGTTCCGGCCATGGAGGATGAGAGGTCGTTATGGGGATTTTTCTGGCTGGCATTCGGACTTGGGTTGCTGGCGTTGCTTACACCCTGTGTATTCCCCATGATCCCCATGACCGTCAGTTTCTTCATGCAGGGAAATGGCAGCAAAGCAAAGGGGTTTTTGCGGGGATTGGTCTTCGGACTCTCCATTGTAGCCATCTATACTTCCCTGGGAGTGATCGTGAGCATTTCCAACGTGGGTCCCAATGCAGCCAATGCGCTCAGTACGCACTGGATCCCCAACCTGATCTTCTTTGCGCTGTTCGTGCTGTTTGCCTTTTCATTTTTCGGCATGTTCGAGCTGGTGCTGCCCTCACGCTGGGTGAATAAAGCAGACAGCAGGGCCGATAAGGGTGGATTTGGAGGGGCTTTTTTCATGGCTCTGACCACCGTACTTGTATCCTTTTCCTGCACGGGTCCCATTGTGGGCGCCCTGCTGGTGGAGGCTGCAGGCGGACTTGCCCTGAAACCTATCCTGGGAATGTTCGGATTTGCCCTGGCCTTTGCCATCCCGTTTACCCTGTTTGCCATATTCCCATCCTGGCTGAAGGGACTGCCCAAATCGGGTGGCTGGCTCAATGCGGTAAAGGTGGTACTCGGATTTCTCGTACTCGCGTTCAGTATGAAATTCTTACTGGCGCTGGATCCTGCCAACAAAATTCTTACCCGGGAGCTTTACCTGGCCGTATGGATCGTCCTTTTCTTCATGCTGGGGATCTATTTCCTTGGAAAGCTCAGGTTCTCACACGACAGCGATCTGTCGCACGTGACCGTACCCAGGCTCCTGCTGAGCGTGGCATCATTCACCTTCGTGGTTTACCTGTTCATGGGACTCTTCGGGTACGAGCTGAAAAATATTGCACCTTTGCTGCCTCCCAAATCTCCCAATGGCATTGACCTGACACAAAGAGCAGTCTATTCGGGAGCACCCGTTGCAGCAACAACTGACCAGGAGGGGTGTGCACCCACAAAATATACGGACCTGTTCCACATGCCCTTTGGCCTGAAAGGCTTCTATGACCTGGAGGAGGGACTGGCGTGTGCAGAGGCTTCCGGTAAACCGGTCCTCATCGATTTCAAGGGACACTTTTGCAGCAACTGCAAAAAGATGGAAGCTGCTGTTTGGTCCGATCCGGAAGTACTGAACATGCTTCGGAACGACTTTGTGATCGTGGCACTATACACCGACGACCGTACCAAACTGCCCGAATCGGAATGGTACACTTCTGATGTGGACGGAAAGATAAAAAAGACCATTGGTCAGCAAAACATCGACTTTGAGATCGGTCACTTCCAGACCAACACCATCCCCCTCTATGTGATCATGGATGCGGAGGGCAATGTGGTCAATCCCCCCAAAGGCACGGACCTGGATGTACAGAGTTATCTCAGCTGGTTAAAGGAAGGGAAGGTCAAAAGCTGAAAGTAATCGTTAGAAACTCCCAAACTTAAATGTAATCCCGTAGCTCCAACCCTTCAGTGCATCCACCGGTGTATCCATCGATGTATTTGGCATGATGATATCGGAAGTGTACCGGTAGGAACTGTACAGGGCCAGCCTGAAAAAGCGGACCAGGTTGAACTCCAGTTCAATTCCTCCTTCGGCAACGAAAAATGCCGTGGCACCTTCAAAACTCCCCGGATGGTGCTCATATGGGTCGTTCCAGTTGGCACTGTAAGAAGTGTTCGCCACCCCGCCTGCTCCTATAAGAATGGGGAAGGAGAGGTGGACCGGTAACCAGCCCATAATGATCGGTTCCATTACCAGTCCTCCGTAGCCACCCATCAGAGAATAATTCAGATCATCAACGGCATCATACACAGGATCGTTTACAAAACCATAACCCCCGAGGCCCAGTCCGAATCCGTGACCGATCACCCATGCTCCACGTCCGCCCATGAGAAAGGCATCGCGCCCGTCGATCTGTGTATATCCGATGGTAAAAGCTCCGTAACCACCACTTCCGCGGTTGCTGTCAAAAAGGGTCTGCACCTCTCCGGGTTTTCTCCTTTGTTTTCCTTCAGGTTGCTGGGCCTCCTGTACTTCCTGTGGCTCTTCTGCTGGCTCCTGGGCCTCCTGTACTTCCTGTGGCTCTTCTGCTGGCTCCTGGGCCATGAGCGATAGAACTGCCATTGCCATCACTGCGATCAAAGTAATTATCCGTTTCATAACTATTTTCATTTTAATTAAATCTGTATTTCACACTTATTCCAAAATCCCATAAATTAACTCCAAAGATCTGCTTCAGTGAGATCTCCATAAAGGGCTGGAAATTAACACCAAAACTCACCGGTGCATTCACCAGTTGGTATTCAACCCCCAGGTATCCGTCAAATCCGATGACCGGGGTGAAAATTTCCCTGCCAAAGTAGATCTCTCTGAAGAATATGCGGTAGTAATCAGTAAAGTAAAAGCCGGTGTGGGCACCAAATCCATAGATGAAATCCCAGTTTCCATGCTTGTCCATTCCAATTTCAAGGTGCTGTTGCCTGAACAGGTTGAATATGGCACCCTTGTCACGGTATGTCAGTTGTCCCTCATAGGAGAGGGCGTCTTCGATATTCACCCGGAATGTGAATCCGGCTGTATATCCCCCACGCATCCCGAACTCTTTCGCATAGAATTGTGAAAAGACGTTGGTGGAGAGGCAGAGGAGTATGATGATGTAAAGATTTCTCATAACTGTTCTACTTGATAGAGATGTTGATATAACACTTTTGCAGGGCATCAATATTCAGTCGGCCCACCGGTTCTCCTTCACCTATCTTACCCACGGTCTGAAAGTGGTTCTTCCCGTCAAATGTCTCCTCCGGGGTCGCCACATCACCTGGCAATCTCAATACCGACTTTTCGTGGTGAAGGATGTCAAATGCAAACGCAGTTTCCCTGTCGAAATAGAGTGTTATATCGGTATAGTCCGATTCCACATAGATCTTGGTGAAATCGGGCTGTACATGCTCAATGGTCAGCTTCCCGTATTTCATATAAACATCGCACTCCCTGATGAAATCGTAAACCCAGACCTGGGTGAAATTGCTTTTCCCATAGAAATACTCCACCTCCTTGAAATATAGTTTATCGCGCCGTGAATTGATCTTCAGCACATTCACCTTATCCACATTCAGCTTGGAAGATTTACTGTTCAGGTCAAGCTGGTTCACCTCACTCAGCACCAGGTCGGAGTAGGAAAGCTTCATTGTGGCTGAGCCCAGGGATTTGATCATCCCGTTGGCAAAACTGAGTGCTATGGATGAGTTTCCCTCCAGCCGGTTGGCCTTCAGCACTCCATTGGACAATTTAATGTCTACCTGACCGCTCAGGTCGTCCATATAGATATCCCCGAACTTGTTTTGCAGGACCACGTCCATGTACTCCGGTACATGCACCATATAATTGATCTCAACCTGTTTGTTCGTTCCGGTAATGGTATTGCTAATGTTTTTTAACTCGGAGGCCAGCCGTCCGCTTTCACTCTCGATGGTGGTTTTGGCAATGATAAAGGTTTTGGTTCCTGTGAAGTTGATGCGAATGTCCTCTTTCAGTTTCCTGAGTTTGGAGGCACTGGACTCGGTCAGGTAGATATCCACATCCACCGCAACGGAATCCTTTTCCCATGTGACTATCTGTATCTTCCCGTATTTATTCTGAACCTCCAGGGTTGTCTCTCGTGACGCAGGAAAACTCCTGCTCACACTGCGCTTGTCCGTGTGACTCTGGGCGGAGACAGAAGTCCCCAGCATCAGTGCCAGCAGGAAAAGTAGCTGTGCGGGTTTATAGAGAATATGATTCATTGTTCTCATAATCTTGATTCTCCTTTTCGTTTAATTGATTAAGCAGGTCTTCCAGAATCTCCAGTTTCACCCTGTAATTAAGTATCATCGCTTCGATTACCTCGGAGTTTGATACATTGTCCTTCAGATCATTCTTCAACTCGTTATAGACCTCATCCAGTTCTTCCATGTCGGCCGTGAGCATCTCTTCAGCAACCGGATCACTTGCCAGGTAGGGCCTGAGTTCATCGTAACGCTGGGAAACCATCCGGCTGTAATACTGTTCGGTTTCCCGGATCTCCATAAACAGCTTGCTGCTGTACAGATCCTCGCCAGCATTACTTCCTGTGAGGAAATAGATGCCTGCTGTGAACCCTGTAAAGATTACCGCAATGGCAGCTGCCACCCATAACCAACGCATCGGCCTATGTTCCCTCACAACGGGTGCATTGGCAGGATTGATCTTCAACCAGATGGATGGATCCGGCTCGTGGAGATCAAACTGTTCCCGGTGCTGCTTCACAAATTCTTCTAACCTGTCACTCATGGCTCATCAAGATTTCCTTAATTTTTTGTTTAGCTCTTAAAAACTGGCTTTTCGAGGTCGATTCGGAAATACCCATTATCTCCGAGATCTCCTTGTGGTCATACCCCTCGAGCAGATAGAGAGAGAATACGATCCGGTAGCCCTGGGATAACTTCCCCATTGCCTTCATCACCCCTTCCGCCCGCAGCCGGATTTCTCCGTAATCGACAAAATCGTCATCTGGTGCCGGATCGTTGTGTTGGTCCGTGTATACGAGGTCCACCTTTCTTTTCTTAAGGTGATTGATACAGGTATTCACAACAATGCGCTTCAACCATGCTCCGAAGGAAGACTCAAACCTGAAAGAACCCAGTTTTCTGAAAGCATAGGAAAAAGATTCCTGAAGCATGTCTTCCGCCTCCTCCTGCTGTCCGGTCATCCGGTAACAGATGTTATACATGGCCTTTGAATAGAGACTGTATAACTGGTACTGCGCCCGAACATCACCTTTCATGCACGATTCGATCACATCCCTGTGTATTTCCTCGTATTTTATCGTCAAAGTATTATGCTTTCAATTGGAAAGACAAGTTAGGGTTTCCGAGGTTGCATAACAGAGGAAAAAAATGAAAAAACTGGAAAGACGGAAAGACCAACCCGACAGCAGTGGAAAAAATTGTTGAGGTGAAGCTCAGGATAAATTATAAATTTGTATAAAAGACTGATATGATAAACGATTTAACCATAAGAAACTTCAAATCAATTAAGGATTTATCAATATCCTGTAAGAAGTTAAATGTTTTCATTGGTGAACCTAATGGTGGGAAGAGTAATATTATCGAGGCATTATCTCTACAGAGTCAAAATACACTTGGGGAAACTCTCAATAATCAGATGTTCCGATATAAGACAATTGGAGACCTATTCTACGATTTTGATATCAATCTGCCTATTGAGGTTAAAACCGGTGATCGCAATACCATGCTTAAATATGCTGTTCGTGAGGATGGCACCCCGGAGAATCAATTCCATTTCTTCCTGGATTTCGTGGAATCTGTAGAACGGCCGGCTATCTTGTTACATGATGGAAAGGTTCAGGATTAGGGTAATCAGGGGCGCACCAATGTTCATCTGTACGAATATAAGAGACTTTCCAGTTTTTCATATGATTATATGCCTCATCTTTCTGTTCCATACGGAGAAAATCTGCCATCCCTTCTATTATCAAATAAGGAATACAAAAAGTGGGTTTCAGAGTTCCTAAAATCCAAAGAATTAACACTGACAATCAAGCCAACAGAGAATTATCTTTTATACAATAGCAATAAAGAGCAATAAAGAAAGCCTGATACTCTTCGACGAACCGGATAGCAATACATTTCCATTCTACACAAAATTCCTCGCAGAAAGAATAGCATTGGATGAAACGAATCAATTTTTCATAACAACGCATAATCCATATCTGTTACTTAGTCTTATTGAGAAGTCAAAAATTGAAGACCTTAATGTTTTTATTACCCAGATGGAAGATTACCAGACCATTGTCACAAAGTTGAATAATGATCAGAATTCTCAATCTATGAAAGTGGTTCATGTAGAGTGTCGTCCGGATGAAGTTCTGGTTACAAAGCTTGGGTTTAATAGAAAGATGATTAAGCATCACCAGGGAAAATCTCGGGTATTTCATAGCTTGAAACTAACGAAGGATCAACTTGCAATGGTTGATGAAGATCCTGGTTGAAATAGCGTTCCCTCTTTCTTACTATTTCACCCATGTAGAAGCGGTGGAAATCGTTTTTGGGATAGTTCTTTTTGGCTACCTCGGGGAGGAGGAAGTTTTTCTTTTTCAGGTTGTCTTCGTAAATCTTCCGGCATTCCAGTACCAGCCTTGCCTCCTGGAAAATTACATTTCCCCTTTGGGTCTGGATTGCAGTAAGGCCCGTCTCGGCCGCTTTGTCGCAGTCACGGCCCGACCTGGTCCCGCAGAACTGGAGAGCCGAGCGGTATGCCTCGGTAAAAAAGGACAGGGTATAATCCCCGTACCTGTTGGCGAATCCATAGGTGTGTCTTTGCGGACGGATGTAGGCAATGGCCACAGGCAGGTTCCAGAGGATGCCCATGTGACCCCAGCTGGCAGTCATGGTGTTGTAATCTTCCAGGGTACCCGCTGTTACGAGCATCCAGTCTTTGTCAAGCAGTTTGAATACATTGTCGGTGATCTCAGTGGGCTTGATCTCTTTGAATTTTTTCATGTTAGTCCTGTGGGTCCCAGCTCCAGCCTCCTGCACCGGTGGTATTGCCGAAGATCTCCTGACACTCCTCGATGGAGATCTCTTCATAGATAAGATCATCGCCCGACATCTTGATTGTGCATAGTCCAAGATCATCGGTGGCACGACTTCTCGTAAATAATATTACAGCCAGGCTGATAAAAACAATAGAGAGGATTCCTGTTTTTTCTCCCGGTAAAGCCATCGATTGTTTTTCCATGATATCGGTTTGTTATATAATGAATAGAAACAACGACATTTCTAATCGTATAAAGATCTAGCAGTAGTACTTACCGGATATAAATATAGAGAATAATCACACGATTGACTATGAAGCTTTATCTTAAGAATGAACTAACCCACCACAAACGATGGAGAACATACCCCTTAGAGATTCGATATGATGTTAACGGGATGAAGATATTAGTTGATTTACTACCTTTAACTACAGGACCGGTATGCGGGCTCAAGAAAGCATTCGCCGGCTTGTGTTAACATTTTAGCCAGATCTGTCATCTCCTTATGGAACTTGATGATTTCAATACAGTCATAAATGAGCTTACGGGTCTCAATGAAAACACGTGGCTGAGCATAAGGTCACATATTGGAATTATTATTTCCAGGTGGGCAAGGAGTGAAAGGATAGAAACAGGTTGGATTGCAACGGAAGATGGGATCGGAGATTCTGAATATATCATCAAGAAGGTTTATTCAAGGTTCAGACATGAAGTGTTGTCCGGAAAGCTGAGAATTGATAAATACCAAGAGTACAAAGAGGTAATTTTGAAGTATACCAATGAGATTGTCACAGGTCAGTTTAAGGGGTTTTACAATTTGATAACAGTGAATGATAGCGTTGCCTGGAGGAGGGTAAATGAAAGATTATTCATATACGCAGCCAAATGGCTTTCAGACAAGAAAATAGTGGCCGATGTTGCCAGAGAAATCTTTCAGGAATCGATGCTGACATTCGTTGAGAAGATAGCAGCAAAAAAACTCTGTTTTGAAACTTCCCGGGCATTTAAATCCTACTATTTCAGGATACTTGAACTCAAAACCTTTGAATACTACAGGAAGAAAATGCAGCACAACAAAAGATCGACAGAGATGGAATTGGACCATTTGCTGACACCTTTTGAAGAAGAAAGATCTGAGGCAGATGACAGGTACTATTATATTGAAAAAGCCATGCATGATTCGATTTCGAAAGATGAAAGATATATACTGAAACACTATTATTTCCACGAAGAGAAACTATCCAACATTGCTAAAGCCCTTCATATCTCCGATGGCAATTGCAGACTAAAAAAGTATCATGCCCTCAGGAGAATTGCAGATATATGCCATAGGATTGAAGCCATGCAACTACAAAGTCATATCAAGGAATGAACAGATCAAATAGCTGCTGACAATGGATTGTAATAAGATAGATAGAGATGAATTGATTGACAGGTTTATCAGAAATGAGTTATCAGATCAGGAGGCTGTCATTTTTGAAGAGCATCTGTTGTCTTGTGCTGTATGCCGAAACGAACTGATGGAAAGGGAAGAGATCATCAATGCCATTCAGAAATATTCGGCCGGAGAAACATTTCGTACTGGTGGGCATAAAGGGGATCTCTTAAAAAAACATTTTTTCATTTTCTGGTATGTTGCTGCCGCGGCAGGTGTAGCATTGGTGGTCGGACTCTTCCTTCTTCCAAACCGCGACACACCATCCAGATCCTCTCAAATTGCTTTAGAAGAGATTCAAACGGATACATTAAAGGCTCCTCAGCCAGCTGAGGATGATGTTCCCGGCCTGACTGAAAAAAGTGAGGAGGAGGTCATTATAATCCCAAAAAAGGAAATTACATATCTGGCAGAATACCAGGCTTATCCCTTCTATGAAAACCAGATAGGGATTAATATACGCTCTGGTAATCTGACAGTGGAATCACCAGCTGACAGTGTCGAATGCATATCCGGTTCATCTGTTGAAGTCAGATTTCGGGGAGTGGAAAACGATTCCCTATTTCTTGCAATCCTGAATAACAGCGGCGTAGTTCTCCGCGAGGACAAAATAGCCTCACCCTATATAATCTGCATGCAGTTTCCAAAAGGTTTGTATTACTGGCAACTGACCGATGATGAGGAGACATTGCACACGGGAAAGATCTATATCCGGTAAATCTATTCCGTTACTATCTTTATTGTTGTACAGATTAAAGTAACGTTTTCTATTCCCGTAACATATCAAAAGAAAGCAATGTTGAAAACTGACCTTTAAAACTGAACAGCTATGATGAATACCAGACCTGAAATCCGGATCCTTTTTTTGAATGTTTTGATATTCTTAATGTCCGCCATCCATCCCGATGCCTTATGCCAGGAACATGGGGGAAAGCATCAGTTTATCATGTATATGACAACCCCTACGATGACAACGATCAGGGATGGAAAATCTGATGAACTGGATATTGCAAATAAAGCATGGATGACCGAGATTGGGATATGCACAAAATTATATCATTTGATAGGAATTTCTGGTGCGTTAGGGTATGGAGGAATAAAAGACTATAACACATTTACACAAAGTACAACCTGGGGGACATTAGAATCTTCGTTTACTACCTTAAGCTACGATTTCAAAGCCGGAATATGGACACCCGGGCTCGGATTGATTAAAGACCGGAATCTCAATGTATCTGCAGGAACCTCTTTTGGATTTGAAGGTTTTTCCGGACGGAAGGAGATTGTAAATTGTAAGGACTGTGAGGTGGAGAAATTCAAGTTCAAAGGTGGGTTCTTTGTGGAACCTGAAATAAACTTTTTTTTCTTTCAGAATCTGATTGGTGTCGGAACATCCTACCGGTACTTTTTTGGTGATAATGACTTAAATAGCAGTTGGACATTATTAAAAATAATGGTTAGGTTTGACTTACTTAACAGGTGAACCTGGCTTATAAACATAAATACTGAACCTAAAAAAAGCATGATGAGAAACCTCAAAATTACTGCATTGATCTTGCTGCTGGCATTTCAGCTAAATGCCCAAGATGCATCAATACAATATCCATTTCAAACAACCAGGCAATTGGATCAGATATCAATCGGAATTGGCGGAGGGCTGGATTATGGAGGCTTTGGGGGAAATGTGACGTATTATCCGGCTAAAAGTGTCGGACTGTTTGGTGGAGTGGGGTATGCCCTTGCCGGCGTGGGATTTAACGCAGGTGTGAAATTCAGGTATGTACCTGATAAGCCTGATTCTAAAGTTCACCCATTTGGACTGGTCATGTATGGATACAATGCAGCCATAGCTGTATTGAATGCATCGCAGCACAACAGACTGTTTTATGGTCCCACCCTGGGGGGTGGGATTGACTTTCACCTCAATCCTTTGAAAAGGGGCTATTGGTCATTTGCCATATTTGTGCCCATCAGAAGTTCAGAGGTCGATGATTATATAGAGCACCTGGAGAACGACTATGGTGCTGAGTTTCAAACCGGTTTATTCCCGATAACGGCTTCAATCGGATACAGATTTATTCTCAACTGATTATTGAAACAGCAAAATCAGAGCAATAACCATGAAGAAGATACCGGTCATACTCATCTTCGTTTTTCTTTTCCAGACTGCCACAGGGCAGCCAAAGGAAGAATACCTTCAGAAGAACAATGTATTCATACTTCTGAATCATCACCTTGAAAAAAGAGGAACTGAGAAGTATTATACTTCCAATCCTGACTTTTCCATTGGTTACGAGCGGGACATTTTCGGTTTTGGAGATCACCGCTTTTATGCCGGTGTACGTACCGGTTTTTATCGCGAGTATGTTCTTACGGGTGATGGTTGGAGTCATCCGGAGAAAAACAGGTTCTTCCTGGGTCTCTCGCCGTCATATATGCTTCATTTCTCAAAGAATTTCAGATTCCAGCTGAACTTTCTTTATGATGTGTTATTTCCTGATGATTATAATGAGATCTGGTCCTATTGGGCGGTTGAGGTATCCTTCCAGTATTTTATTAGGGATTTCTATGTCGGTATTTCAGCTACCAGGGGTGTATTTCTTTTCTTTGATCCTAAGGCCTACATGGATAAAGCCGGGATTAAAGTTGGATACCGGTTCTGAGACAAATCAGTTTCCGATAAGAACAAAGTTTCCCCACGAGGCGGGGAATGATGTGGATTTGTTTGATATGGCAGCAAGTTTAGCCTTTCTTAAAGCCGCTGAGTATGAGTCTCCCGAAAGTACTCCCTCGTAGAAATCATACATAAAATCTACAGTGGTTTTATCATTAACTTTCCAGTAGGAGATCAACATGTTGGGAATCCCCGAATAGGTGAATCCCCGAACAAATGACAGCAACCCTTCCCCTTTTACCAGCTTACCGGCACCTGTTTCACATGCGCTAAGTGTAACCAGGCTGGCATTCAGATCAAGGTTATAGATCTCCTTTGTATAGAGCACCCCGTCATTCTCTTTCTCGGCTATAAGTAATTGTGACATATCACCAATAGTATCAACGGTCTCTTTCCAGAAAACCAGTCCTGATAGTTCCGGTTTTTCAGGATTTATCAATCCATGAGTTGCGAGGTGGACATACTTATAGTTCCCTGAGGATGCCCTGAACATCTCTTCAGTAGCTTCGGATCTTAACACTCCCCTGGCCTCTATTCCATGTCGGGAAAACAGAGACACGAGAGTATCAATCTCCTGCCCGGAAAAAGGCAGTTCCCGCAGTGACATCCTGTCTACCACGGCCCTGTCGGTATATAAAGAGCCTCGTTCAGTCATGATAACCTCCTGATTATCCGGGCTGGCATCAAATACTGGAGCGAATCCAAGGAATCCTGAAAAGCATGAATCAACTGTGCTTTCAGTATGATTTTTATGGTAAGATCTTACCCACAGGTCGGTGGAGTAGTGTGAAACAGTTTCGAACCGTTTAATGAGATAGTCCTGGGATGTCAGGTCAAGGTTGTTCTCTGTATTCTCACTATTGATCAATATGTCGAATGGCAATAAGAGCAGATAACTATCCGGGATTGTAATGATTTTTTCAATTCCCGTGAAATGTTTTTCCAGGGGTTGTAGCAGCATGTTGTAAACCTCCTTTGATTGAGAAATGAAGTCTCCTGTTCGATATTTCTTCACCGATCTGAGAAGGTCGTTCACCCTGACATTGAAATCTGCCGGTACCTCTGCTTTTTCAAGCCACCTGCCTTTTTTGCTTATTACCAGTGAATAAACGGAAGATTCGACAACAATAAAATCAAGCAACAGAGTTTTGTTATCCAATAATTCACTGATCTCTGCAGGCATATATTCAGGATAACGGGATCTAAGGTTGTTGTAATCCGGATACTCCTTCTCGATGAAAATATATAACTCATTTAGCTTGATGGTTGTGCTGTTTATCTCGTTTTCAATTGTCTTGATCCTGTCACCTGCAACATCGGTGTTGTCTGTTTCAAGAAGGTTTTGCCTTAGCCCTTCCAATCTTGAATGAAGGGATTTTTCTGCGAGGACAACAGTATCAGGAATACCTGAATTCTCCATCGCCTGGCTCATAAGAATTGCATCAGTTAAAGCGGAACTCTTCTTCAGGCCTGCAAAACGAAATGCTTTATTGAAATCAAGCTCATCACCAGTTATTTCATACAAGCCGGCTGCTGTTTCAAAGGCTTTCGAATAGAGGTAATCCCACTCATTTAAAGCTTGTAACTTCGATATTTCCAACTTGTATGTCTCCCGGAGTTTTACAGTAATATCGGCGATAAGTTCGTAAAGAATCAGGTTCTTTGCCAGCAGCTTACTTCTATCATTTTCAGAGAGTTGTGACTTATTAAACTCGGTGATGGCAACCAGGGATTCAATAAACCGGTTTTTGTCCTTTATCTTTTCAGTATCCGTATCCTCCAGGTTAGCCACATCTATTTCCCCGAAATAATTAACCGACAATCCCTTCAGAAAAATCTTCAAAGCTTCCTCATTTTCACCAATATCTGCCAGTACTTGTCCCAGTTTTGTATAATGAGAGGAGAGGCCAAAATGGTTTTCGCCATGGATCTCTTTTAGTATGTCAATGGCATGGTCCAGGTATTCCAAAGCTATATCAAGGCTATCCATCTCAACATAATCCATGGCCATATTGCTATAGATAGAGCTGGCCAGCGTGTTATTCTCACCATAAGCGCTTACATGGTATTTCAGGGCCTTTTTATTATATTCAATTGATTCTGCATGTCTGCCCATCTCGGCAGCTACCGCTCCCAGATTAAGGTATCTGCCGGCCAACTGAGGATTATCGGGACCGAAATTCGAAATGTCAATATCCAATGATTTCCTGAAATAATCATAAGATATATCCAAGTCGCCTGTTTCAAGGTATACTTCCCCTATGTTATTATAGGATCCGGCCAAAGGATTACAATTCTCACCGAGAAGGATTTCATAGATCTCAGCACTTTTGTTGTAATAGGATAACGCGAGCTCGTAATCACGGTTTTCTTTATACAGGGCTCCGATATTATTATAACTCCTGGCCACACTCAAATTGATGCCATCCTGAATATTTTCCCTGATCCTCAGCGCCTTGAACAGGTAATGGAATGCACTGTCATACGCACCGGTATAGTAGAAAGGTAATCCTGTGTTTGCGTATGCATCCGAGGTTAACAGATGATCAGTTCCGTAAAGGTTGATCATGATGGGGACTACCTTCCTGAAATAGTATGTTGCTTGAACCGGATCGTCCTGCAGGAGCAAATTATGTCCAATGTTTGCATAACTCATGGCGATATCTCTGTGATCGTCGCCAAAGATCCTTCTTCTTAACCGCAATGCTTCAAAATGGTATTCGTTCGATTTTTCATATTCGCCCAGACCGAACCAGGCATTCGCGAGGTTATTCAATGACAATGCAATATTTGGATGCAGGCTATCAAGCGTAGTCCTGCGGATATTCAATGCATTTTGATGAAGGTCCACTGCCCTTTGAAACGCCTTCTTTTTCTCATAGGCACTACCAAGGTTATTGTAGCTCTTAGCAACCTCGTGGTGGGTTTCTCCATATTTATTAAGTCGAATTTGTAAAGTCTTATCGAAATTGTCAATGGCCTGGTCCATATTCCCCAGATAATAGTGCAAAATCCCATATGTATTATAGGTGTGCAATAATTTTATATCCAGTGTATCAAGCAGTTCCAATTGTATATCGAGTGCCTTTTGAATAAAGATCTTTGCACTGTCGTATTCAGAAAGATTCATTTTCAATCCTCCCATATTTGAATAAAGCTTTGCCATAGCCAATGATTCAGGACCCGGATCACAGGAGTAGATTTTCATGGCACTTTCAAAGCTTTTCTTTGCCAGGTCATGCTGATGCCCATAGTAGTAAAGTTCTCCAAGCCTGTTGTGGCAATCTCCTGTAACCGGGTGGTCTTCTCCAAGCTTCTCCTCAGATAATTCCTGAGTCGCCCTGCAGAAGTCGATAAGCCCCTCCTCATCTGCATTCAAACTCCTGGCTTTGATTATGTACAGGTGACAATCAATCACCCTTTCCCACATCTTTTTTTTCCTGAACTGCCTGGCTGCGTCATCAAACATTCCTATAGCCTCAGAAAGATCACCCTCTTCATACTTCTCAATAGCTTTCGTATAGATATGATGTGCTTTGGTTGTATCGGGAGGGGAATATCCGTTAAATGCAAATGCACCTGGCTGAATGAAGAATAGCAGTACAGATATAGATACCGGCAAGAGAAATTTTCGACTTAATTGCATGAGGATAGTTGAGTTAGGGTATAAAAATAGTTTTTTGGAGAATTGAAATCAATGTCATGAACAAAACGAAAAGCCTTATAATCTGTACAGTATTGGATATCGAATTCGTTTCTAATTATTATTAGCATCATTTTTTGTTGCTAAAGGATCATAGGTAGTGGTTTAATCAATCAAAATTGATGGATATTACAATTTATGATATAAATGCAACAAATTCTATATTTAGTTTCAATTCTGTTCTTCAAATTGCTAACGTTTTTAATTCCTTAGACATATCATCTTATAATGGATCCTTTATTGATAAATCCAAAACATCTCAGATATGAATAGACTTAGACATATGCTTTACCTTCTGGCATTGAGCAGTTCCATCGTACTATATGCCCAGACAGTTACCCAACAATTTATGCAAACGGAATATGATATAAAAGGACTTCACATGATCGATAGTGATGTGGGCATAGCTGTTGGTGAATCCCACTGGGATCAGTCGCTGAAAGCTTACAGAAGTACCATTCTGAAGACCATCGACGGAGGCCTCAGCTGGAACCGGCAAGGTGTATCTGTATCGGATGATCTGTGGGATGTTTATTTCCCGGACCCGGACCATGGCTGGGCAGCTGGCAATACCGGACTTCTTTTGCATTCTGACGATGGGGGGACCAGCTGGAGCAAAAAGGATATTGGTACGGCACTGAATTTTAAAACCATCTATTTTCCAGATGCATCCCATGGATGGGTGGTGGCCAATGAGGAGATACATTATCTTTTTGATGAACCCGATGCGTGGAGAGGCAGGGTATGGCATACTTCAAATGGCGGAGAAAACTGGGTGGAGCAGGACCTTCCGCCTGATGCCGGGATTATTCACCGCCTCTATTTTAAAAACAACATGGAAGGTTGGGCGCTGGGAGTGAAGAATGAAAATATCGATGTATTTGCCGATACCTATTGTGCGGCTTACTTTACCGATGATGGAGGTGAGACATGGATAGAAAAGTATAGTCCTGATCTGAAAATGGTTTTTACCGATATTGAATTCCCGGATGAGGCCCATGGTTTTATGGTTGGTTTTGCATCGCGCTCGGATGAAAAAGGAGGAGCCATATTCCGGACTTCAGATGGCGGGGATAGCTGGGAGCGTATGGGAGAAGATAAAGTTCTCTGGCAGGTTGATTTTGTCGATTCGCTGAAAGGTTATGCAGTGGGAGCGGACTATATTGCCGCGTGGGGACCGCCCGTATTCAGGACCATGGATGGAGGAGATACATGGCAAAAAATCCGGATGGAAGAGAACTATTCTCTGGGATTGTACGGACTGGCTGTATTTGAAGATAAGGTCATTGCGATGGGAGATGACGGATACAAGGTGGAATCAACCGATCCCTGGGGAGATTATGGGGATAGATATGGAGAACATTTATTCACACAGGTCCTGATCGATACACTGTACAATTTTGAGGATGTGTTCTTTATCACGCCCTCTCTTGGGTGGGTGGTCGGTCGGAAAAGTACCAGTCCCGACAAGTGGGCGCAGGTCATCCTGCATACCGATGACGGCGGAGAGCACTGGAAGGAACAGTACTCTTTTCGATCGGATGTGTGGGCTGTCGCTCTCAGACTTAATGCGGTTCAATTTGTGAACGAAACCACCGGCTGGGCGGTGGGATATGTAGTGGATGTCAGTGCATCTCAAACTTCGGGAATATTGTTTACCGGCGATGGAGGCAAAACATGGACACAACAGGGTCAGGGCGTTTCCGAGGGTCAAATCGTCGACCTCTTTTTTCTTGACAATCAGAACGGATGGGCACTGACGGATGTATTCACTTATCCGGAGGGCCATGTACAGCTCCTTAAAACCATCAATGCCGGTGCAACCTGGGAAATGGTGAGTACAGGTCAGCAGGCAACCATTACCGTCGGATTTGCCATCAAATCAGGCACCCTCCTTTTCCAGGACGAGAACACCGGTTGGATCCTTGGAGCTCAGCAAGACCTGTTGAAAACAGAGGATGGAGGAGACACATGGATGGAAATACCGAAACCCGAATTTTGGAGAAATGCATATGATATCGGTTTTTCCAATAATCTTCATGGTACAATATGTGGTGGTAGCACTTTTAATACAACCGATGGGGGTGAGAACTGGACTGAGAATTATGTAACCGGCCGGACCTTCACCGATCTCTGTTTTATAGATTCCTTAAACGGTTGGATGGTGGGAGAGTGGGGCAATATCTACCATACATTGGATGGCGGAGCCTCATGGGAGAAGATTGATCATGAAGCAACCCTGACCGCCCTGAAATCTGTATCCTTCCCTGATGCTAAAACCGGGTGGACTGCAGGCCGGGCAGGAACAATTGTCCATATTGATCTTTCTACTGTTTCCTCTGTTTATCAGCCATCTGTAACAAATCCGTCAATACAATTATTACAAAACCATCCCAATCCTTTCTCCATGCAAACTGAAATTCGTTTCAGGATGACAGAACCGGGCACAGCCTCTTTGGCTGTATATGATATGAGTGGGAGAAAGATCAAAACGCTTCTTGAAGGGTTCAGAGATAAAGGAATACATCACATGGTCTGGGACAGGACAGATGATTATAACCAGCCAGTCAGACCAGGAGTATACATTTATAGACTGATAACAAAGGAAGGATCAACCAGCAGGTCGATGGTGGTCTTATGATATGGATTTTAAGATCTTTTCCAGCCTCTTTCTTTGAGATGCTTTCTCGATCCCTGAGATGAGGCAAGTAAATCAATAATTGACATGGCGATTGCTTATTTCCATCGTTCAAGTTTTGGGATGCCTTTGGTGAAGAAACCTGAAAGGAATTTTGGGAATCCCATCTCTATCATTTTTCCTTTAACAAGGACTTTCATTTCATCCACTGTCATTTCAGGCTGGACAAAAGCCCCGGATACATAACAATAACTACAAAATTTCGGGTTCCGGGAACCGTCTGAATCTGTTCCGCCACCCTGAGGATCTTTTTTCATCGGCATTCCGCAGCTTTGGCAGTTTCTGTAAGTTTTCATGATATAATAGTATTGGTCCGTAAGTAAATATAGAGCTTCATACTGACAACAGTATGTCAGGGCCCTGAAGAATTTATCAGTTCCAGGATATATTCATCCAGTGTAATGTGATCCGGTTTTCGAAACGATACTGATGTGCTATTGATTTGCTGGATACTGGAAATAATAAAGTCCCTGTAGGCTTCTCTTTTCCAGCAAAATGCAATGGTGTGCCACTGATTCGAGTAGAAAGTGAGCCCAATAGGTTCAATCTCTCTTTCAGACAGTTCATCCAGTCTGTTTAAATAAGTAATATGCAGGATCCGCTTTTTAATGATCGCATTCTGAACCGCATATAGATGGTTCTCTGTATTGCTTCTTGATTCAAGTGCAGGGAACCTGACTGTATCGGTGATTGTTTCGATAATCTCTTTCTGCCGGGAACTAAGGGCGTATTTAATCTTATCAAGCGCATTGTCAAAATGTTCATTGGTCTTATTGTCTGAAAACCTTTTCATTAATCTGCCCGCCAGTGTCAGGGCCACGGCCTCTTCTTCCGAGAATGAAACAGGTGGAATAAAGTGATCATCGAGAATATAATACCCGTGGCTTTGTTCATATGTTATCGGGACTCCAATCTCATGAAGTGAAACCATATCCCTGTAAATTGTTCTTTCACTCACATTGAATTTGTCAATCAGTCTTTCAATGGGTGTATAATTCCTTGATTGAAGGAAAGTTATGATACCAGTTAGACGTTCAATTCGTTTCATTTTCCTTGGACTATAGCATTGCAGTGCTACTTTCTGATATACCTGATCACCACACTGTAAAGAAGCAGGATAACGGTCAGAAACACAGTTGGTTATTCGGTTTAGTACACTGGTGTTTTGATTAGATTGGATCTGGTCAAACAATATATTTTAGATAGTGTTCAAGAAAAACATCATATAAACGATATGAATCCTGATCTTTGATAATAACCTGTTTTTCTCTTAAAGCCTTTAATATCCTTTGCATGCTGCTTGCTCCATTTACTTCAGCCTCCTTAATGAAGTCAGCCGAAGTTGGACTTTTAACACCGCCTTTACGGGCAATGGCTTTAACGGTTGTGAATTGGTGCTTTGTTAATCGCTGGGGAAGCTCACTGTAAAAAACTCGTTTTTCAGCAATGAATTCAAGATATAGTCTTTCAAACTCAGCAATGGATTCAGGCATTTTGGTTTGGCTGTAAAGGAAATTGCAGATGGCCTGAATATAATAAGTATGTCCATGACAAATAGATAATATATAACCAATAATTTGATCCTTAATTCGCTTTTTCCCTTTTAAAAAGTGATTAAGAATAAAGTTTTGATAATCCTCATCCGCTATTTTCTTCAATTCTATCATTCGTGTGGATTGATAAAACGGTTTACGTAAATCGGAAAAAATATCTGCCAGAAGATGTTGTTCACTACCACTGAAAATAAATCTGATATTCTGATATTTTTGTACTAAACTCCTCAATTTTGCTTCAAGCGGCACCCCGTCAGAGTAATTTTTAATTTCCTGAAATTCATCAAAAGCAAGAATTACCGGTAATTTATTGTTCTCTAAAAGCATAAAAATCTCTTCCAATCTGTTAAAAACCTGTTGTTTATCGTGGAACATGATATCTAGAGAAGGTTTTCCGTCAACTCCCACACTTAAAGAAGCACCAATAGATTTTATAAAGTCCGTCAGTTTTCTACCAATACTTCTTTTTGAGAATACTGAGCTTTGAATAACTGCGTTTGCCGTTTCAGTAATGAATCCATTAAGAGAGGTAGTTCCCCAAATATCAGCATAGATACAATCAAATTCCTTCTTTAAATTAAAAAAAACATGGTGAAGTAATGTTGATTTACCGATTCTTCGAACCGCAAATAAGGTGATATCCTGCTGATTTTTGATTGCTCTGAGGATTGTTTCTGTTTCTGCTTCCCTATCACAGAAATACTCCGGGCTTTTATACCCCTTTAATAAAAATGGATTCATTTACACTTTTTGTGTAAAGATAGTTATATATTATTTATTACGCAAGTTGCGTTATGCGTTATGCGTATTTATCTCCTGATATACCTGATCACCACACTGTAAAGAAGCAGGATAACCGTCAGGAACACACCGATCCGCCCAAGGTAGTCGCCGTGTTTTACGTAGAAGGTGATGTGGCCGTTCTTGTTAAGGTTGCCGCGCAGGCCGGATCGCTGCCACCATCCCACACGTGCCAGTTCCTCGCCCCGCTGGTTGATCAGCGAGCTGATGCCGGTATTGGCACTCCGTGCAATGCTGCGCCTAGTCTCTATGGCCCGCAGCCTGGCATAACTGTTGTGCTGGCGGTGGCCCGGGGTATTCTTCCACCATCCGTCGTTGGTCACAATAAACAGGAAATGGGCTCCGGCATCCTTCACATATTCGGTCACATACTCCCCGAATACTGATTCCCAGCAGATCACCGGCCCCACCTTTGTACTATCCTGTGGAGAGACAAAGGCCTCCCGGTATTCCTGGGTGCCATTGCTGCGAAAGGCTCCTCCCAGTTTTAAGGTCAGTTTTTTAAGAAAGCCGAGCAACTGTGTATACGGCATGTGTTCAACACCCGCCACCAGCATCGATTTATGATAAATTGGGATTACCCCGGAGGAGTCGAGCTGAAATGCACTGTTGAAACTATCGTACTGGTACTCTCCATTATGGATGGGCCGGCTGGTGGATGTGTACAGGGATGGCTCGGTATACAACCTAAGGGTGGAGGCACCTATGACCAGTTTGGCGTCGGGGTAATCAGAGAGAAATTGTCTGAGGGCCACCACATCCTTATGCCGGTCGATCCCCGCCTCCCAGACACCACTGTTAATGAATGTCTCCGGCCCAACAATATAATCTGTCTGAGGGGTGATCAGAGAATCGGCTATCCGGAGAAGGAGAGAGGTTTGCACCTCCTGGGGCATATCGGAAAATTTCAGGTAGGGGTCAATATTGGGTTGCAATACCACAATTTCATAGGGATCCTCCTGCTCTTCATAGGTTATGTACCTGATCATTGAAAAAAGGAAAGGGATCAGGAATAGTCCCACCACCCAGCTAATCCGTGTTCTGTTTGCGGCAAATGAACGGTTGGTCAGCCATCCCCTGATCAGTTTGAATATCAGCAGGTTCATCAGCAGAACCCACAGCGATCCGCCCAGTGTGCCGGTCACCTCGTACCACTGGATCAGCATCACATCATTGGCAAATCCATTCCCCAGCACCAGCCAGGGGAAATTAATGGTTGCCCTCAGGTAGAGGAATTCAAATGCCATCCAGTAAACCACCAGTGAGGCATACCCCAACCGGTCCCCCAGTTTCCGCCTGGTGAAATGAAACAACCAGAAAGTCAGCGTCATGTAGGTTGTGTTTACGATCACCGACGCAATGATACCCACCAGGGCAGCATGTTTTACCCAGTAGGTTGTAAGAATAACGAACACGGCAAACGTGAGGATCGTGCACCAAACAACAGATCCACTTTGCTTCCCGGAGTCCTTTTTCTTCTCACTTTTCTGCCTGGCTATGGCATCCTCCACAAAGAGCAACGGAACAAATGCAACCATGAGCAGCAGTCCCGTACCCCAACGGAAAAAAGGGATAGAAAGCAATAATGCTGACAACAGAGCCAGCAGGATCCTGTGAATTCGTTTCATCAGATAAGAATAGATTTCCAATGGTGTGTAAAGATAGGAGAAAACCTCTGTGGTTTGAAATGACCAGGGTCCGTTTTTCGAAAACAGAATGTAACAGGTTTGTTACACACAGGAGGGTTCTGCAAAGCTTTAGATGAAGAGACAAGCACCAGACAGACAGCCTGATACGAGTATTTTTAGAGGTACTGTTCACAGGGATAAATGTAACAACTCTGTTATATCTGAATATTAAAAAAAACAGGAAGGTTTTTTTATGAGCCACACACAACCGACTTTCCCTATCTTTGTAGTGCGCTTGACGTAATATGTGATGCGCAAAACCAAAACCATAACATTGAAACTTATAGAGACCGATGAGATTATTAAGGCTGCCAGGCTGAAGCGGTTTGGCGGGACCAGTGCCGCCAAGGTGTTGATGACCATACTCCGCATCAACAAGATCAACAAATTATACGACGAGGTGAGCCAGCACCAGGGTCTTGATTTCATTGATGCGCTCATCGAAAAATTACAGCTGGAATACAAGGTGAGTGACGATGAGCTGAAGAAGATCCCACTGGAAGGATCCGTTATCACCGTTTCAAACCATCCGTTTGGAGGAATTGACGGCATGCTCCTGGTGAAGATACTCACCGGGGTCAGGCCCGATATCAAGGTGATGTCCAATTTCATTCTCAATAAGATCGAACCGGTTTCAGAATACATGCTTCCGGTCAATCCGTTCGAAAGAAGAAAGGATGCAGCCTCGAGCCTGACAGGGGTCAAGATGGCCCTGGAGCATTTAAATATGGGCAAGGTGCTGGGGATCTTTCCGGCGGGAGAGGTATCCAGTTATAACGAAGATAACTATGGCATCAGTGACAGGGAGTGGCAGTATCCTGCCATGAAAATGATCAAAAAAGCAAGGGTCCCAGTTGTACCGGTCTATTTCCAGGGATCCAATTCCCGGCTGTTCCATATCCTGGGACTGATCCATCCCTCCCTGAGGACCGTTCGCCTTCCATCTGAAATATTCAATAAAAAACAGAAGAAGATCCGGATCCGCATCGGGAATCCCATCACCGTAAAAGAGCAGGACAACTTTTCCGATATCAGTACCTATGGACGCTACCTGCGTGCAAAAACCTATGCGCTGGGTTCAGTGCTTGAAGTAAAGAAATTCTTCAGGCCCCGGATCAACAGGGGAAAAAGGGTTGAACCCATTGCCGATGCAGTCCCGTCCGATGCGATCTCCCGGGAGATTGAAAAAATCAGGGAGGAATACACACTCTTTACCAGCGATAATTTTGAGGTGTTCTGTACACCCAGTATTGAGATCCCCCGGATCATGAGTGAACTGGGAAGGTTGCGGGAGGTGACCTTCCGGGCAGTGGGAGAGGGGACCAATCATTCCATGGATTTAGATGAGTACGACCTTTATTACAACCAGCTATTTGTGTGGGATAACCAGGATCATAAAATTGTGGGAGCATACCGGGTTGGAAAGGGAAAGGAGATCCTGAGAAGGTACGGGCTCAAGGGATTTTACCTTCAGAGCCTGTTCAGGATGAACCGTCGCTTTATTCCCATCCTCAGGCAGTCCCTTGAGCTGGGACGTTCATTTATCGTGCAGGAGTACCAGCGCAGGCCCCTTCCACTTTTCCTTCTGTGGAAAGGGATCCTCTATTTCCTGCTGAAGCACAACGAGTACAGGTACCTGATCGGACCGGTGAGCATCAGCAACAACTTCTCTCAGTTCTCACGCGGACTAATCATGCAGTACATCAAGGAGTATCATTTGGATGCCAAACTGGCACGCTATGTCAGGCCCCGTACAAAATACAATGTACGCGGGTTCAATGTGGATGAGGAGATCATCCTCGAAAATGCCGATGACCTGAATAAGTTCGACCGGTTTATCAAGGAGGTGGAGCCCAACGATTACACCATGCCCATCCTGCTCAAAAGGTACCTGAAACTGAATGGCAAGATCATTGGATTCAACCTCGATCCTAAATTCAACAATGCCCTGGACGGATTGCTGGTCCTGGACCTGTATGATGTGCCCATGGAAACCATCTCATCCCTTTCCAAAGAGATCAACGACGACTCGATCCTGGAGCGGTTCATTTCCAAATCAGACTGACATGCGACCTATTCTTATCCTCCTGGCAGTGGCAGTGGCAGTGGCAGTGGCCATGGCCGTTGCCGGCTGCGCTGACAGTGAAACGAAACTTGAAAAAAAAGCAGCCCGGATCCACGCTGCATCACTCACTGTGGACAGTCATAGCGATACCCCTCTGCATTTCATGAGGCCCGGATTTGATTTCGGGCAGCGGAACGATCCACAGGAAGCCCACAGCAAGATCGATCTGCCCAGGATGAAAGAAGGAGGAATGGACGGGATCTGGTTTGTAGTTTTTGTGGGTCAGGGTGAAAGAACCCCGGAGGGCAACGAAAAAGCGATGCTGGAGGCCCTGAGGATCACCGACTCCATCTATGCTGTGGTGGACCGCTTTTCGGAGGACCTGGAAATTGCAACAACTGCGGCGGACCTGAAACGGATTGCAAGGAAAAGAAAACATGCCATCTACCTGGGCATGGAGAACGGATATCCCATTGGAAAAGAGATCGGACTGCTGGATAAATATTATGACAGGGGAATCCGTTACGTTACCATTGTGCACACTAATAACAATGATATCTGCGACTCGTCTTCTGATTCCATTGAACATGGTGGTCTGTCGTCCTTTGGTGAACAGGCTGTGGCCCGGATGAACGACCTTGGGATCATGATCGATGTTTCCCATACATCGGACGATGGCTTTTACGATGTGATTCAGCAAAGCCGGGCTCCCATTATTGCCTCCCATTCCTGTGTCCGTGCCCTGTGCGATAATCCACGGAACCTCACCGACGATATGCTTCTGAAGCTCAAAGAGAATGGCGGGGTAATCCAGATGTGCCTCGTGAGCTTCTATGTGAAAACTCTGGTTCCCAATCCCCGGCACGATTCAGCCAGAATGGCCGTGCGGATGAAACATGGCAATTATTACGATCTGGATGAGAAAGGGAAGGAGGCCTTCCTTGTGGACTGGTTTGATGTGGACAGGAATTTTCCAAGGGAACTGGCAACAGTGAGGGATCTGGTGGACCATATCGACCATGTTGTTGAACTAGTGGGAATTAACCATGTGGGGATCGGTACCGATTTTGACGGTGGAGGCGCTCTGTCCGATTGTTACGACGTGAGCCAGATAGGCAACATCACCCTGGAACTGGTTCGGCGCGGCTATACCTCCAAAGAGATCAAGAAGATCTGGGGTGGCAACCTCACGCGGGTTCTCAGCGAGGTGGAGGCAGCAGCAATCTGACCGGAGGGGGGTGACCCTCTATTTGAAATATTTTAAGATCCTGGATTCCTCTTTGAAGTATGCATAGATTAGCCTGAGTCCGGAATTCTATGATCTCATCAAAGGTCATGACTCATACCAGTCTTCATCATAGATCCTGACAGAGTGAGGAGATTTCCTATAGAACGCAAGCTCATAGCTAATCGCCTCTCCCTGTTTCGTTGCCCTCAGAGGAATCTCATCCCGGGTATAAGCATTAAGCGCGCTGGCCGGCCAGTGAGAGAACTGCTCAAGCACCCGGTCTATCACCTCCTTTTCGGCTGCGCTTAGGCTCATCAGGTTGGCATGAACCCCGGGCAGGTACTTGATAAGCGGAATGCCTTTATAGTTGCCTTTGAACCTCTGTAATTTGCCATCCTTTTCCATTTCTTTCAGGATTCCGGTGATATTTTCAGGGGAGGGGCCAAATGCCTGTCTGGTGTAGAGCAGACCTGTAAGCTGCTCCTCATGGAGCTCATAATGGTTAAAATCACAGAGATAAAGCAGATTTATAAGCAGGTTGACATCCATCCTCGGTAATGCACCACATTTGCCTGTGATATAAAGAATCACAATTTCCAGCTTTGCCCTTTTCAACTTTGGCACTGAATCTCTCATTACCTCCAAATCAGTCTCAACACCGGGTTCTTCGACGATAGTCATCGTAGTCGAAGCCTCATACTCCGCTGAAAGGAATTCATCTGCTGAGAAACCAAGGGCTTCCGAAAGCATGCCTAATTCAATTGCGGAGATCTGTCGGTTCCCTTTCTCAATCTGCACCACCGATGACCTGGAGATCTGCAGCATCCTGGCGATATCCTCCTGCGAAAAGCCACTTTCCATCCGGATACCTTTCAGTTTTTTCCCCAATTGCTGAGGTGTCAGTTGTCTGTTCATGCGGCCGTGTTTTTCTCAAAGTTACGAAAAAAGATTGAAAAACAAACATTGTAAAGATTGAAAAACAAACAAATCACATGAATATAAAAAAGAGACGCCCCAAATAGGAGCGCCTCCAAACAAGCACCTAACTAATCCTAATTGATTTTTTATTTAAACCTGCTGGCAACTTCTTCCCAGTTGATTACATTCCAAAAGGCTTCAATGTATTCCGGTCTGCGGTTCTGATAATTCAGGTAATATGCATGTTCCCATACATCAATTGTCAGTAATGGTGTTCCCTTCACCTCGGCCAGATCCATTAACGGATTGTCCTGGTTGGGTGTGGAGCTGACTACCAGTGAACCGTCTGCTGCCTTTACAAGCCAGGCCCATCCTGAACCAAACCTGGTAGCTGCAGCGGTACTGAATTGGGATTTAAAATCGGCAAATGAACCAAATGCACCATTGATGGCATCCAGCAACTCTCCAGAGGGTTCACCTCCCCCTCCTGGTCCCATTATAGACCAGTAGAGGACGTGGTTATAATATCCGCCTCCGTTATTCCTGACAGCTGCTGATCCTGCGGATACACCTGCGAGGATCTCTTCGATGGCTTTTCCCTCAAGGGAAGAACCCTCTACAGCTTTATTAAAGTTTGCAGTATAAGCTGCATGATGCTTTGAATGATGGATCTCCATGGTCCTTGCATCAATGTAAGGCTCCAGTGCGTTATAATCGTAGCTTAAATCGGGTAATTTAAATGACATTTTCAAGGTTTTTAATTGGTTAGAACTTTATTTAGACGTAATACAAATAACAGCCCCCATTGCAATTTGTTCATTGCATCAAAGAATTTCCTGTTATGTAACATTTCCTTTTCTATGAATTGAAACAAAAACATGAGATTTACCAGTGTTTTTAAGCCTTCATTTGATTTTCTTGCTTATGTGAACTGCTGTAGAATATGTGGGACTGCCGCAGCTAACCTGCTATATTTGCCACAGTTGAACGTATCAATTAACAAGTAAAATGTAAACAGATATGTCAAAAGGTTTTTATAAGGTTCCGGTTGCGAAAAATGAACAGGTAAGGCACTATGCTCCAGGGACTCACGATCGTGCGACACTAAAAAAAGAGATAGACAATCTGAGGTCACAGGTGATGGATATACCTATGGTGATCGGAGGTAAAGAGGTAAGAACCGAGAACCGTGTTCCCATTCACCCTCCACACGACAGGAAACACCTGCTGGGCCACTTCCACAAAGGCGATGCCAGCCACGTAAAGATGGCCATTGAAGCTGCCCTGGAGGCCAAAGAGAAGTGGGCAGCCCTCTCATGGGAGCACCGTGCATCCATCTTTCTGAAAGCTGCTGATCTGCTTTCAGGACCCTACGGCGACACCATCAATGCAGCCACCATGCTGGGACAATCCAAGAACGTAATCCAGGCAGAGATCGACAGTGCATGCGAGATGGCCGATTTCCTCCGGTTCAATGTGCAGTACATGACCGAGATTTATAAACAGCAACCCGATTCATCAGAAGGTATATGGAACCGTGTGGAGCAGCGTCCACTGGAAGGATTTATCTTTGCGTTAACCCCTTTCAATTTCACCTCCATTGCCGGTAACCTTCCCACTGCACCAGCCATGATGGGTAATACAGTGGTATGGAAGTGTTCCAATACCCAGGTCTATTCAGCCAAAGTGCTGATGGATGTATTTATCGAGGCCGGAGTACCTCCCGGCGTGATCAACCTGATGTTTGTATCGGGACCGGTGGCCGGGAGTGAGATCTTCTCCCATCCCGAATTTGCAGGGATCCATTATACCGGCTCCACTGAAGTGTTCCGGCACATTTGGAAGACTATAGGCAACAATATTGAGATTTATAAATCCTATCCCCGCATTGTGGGTGAGACCGGCGGGAAGGACTTTATCTTCGCTCATCCTTCAGCTGACAGAAAAGCATTGGTAGTGGCCATGGTCAGGGGTGCCTTTGAGTACCAGGGTCAGAAATGCTCAGCCGCATCGAGGGCCTATATCCCTGAAAGCATGTGGCCCGAAGTGAGGGAACAGATGGAGAACACAATGAAGGGGATCAAGATGGGACCGCCGGAAGACTTCACCAACTTCTTCAATGCGGTTATCGATGAGGTTACTTTCGACAAGCTGGCCGGTTTTATCGACAGGGCCAAAAATGATACCGATGCTGAAGTTATTATCGGAGGTGGATATGACAAGTCGGAAGGCTACTTTATTGAGCCCACCGTGATCCTCACCACCGATCCCAAATACGTCACCATGGAGGAAGAGCTGTTCGGACCGGTGCTGACCATCTATGTCTATGCGGATGATAAGGTGCCTGAAACAGTAGCTCTGCTGGACGAAACTTCTATGTATGCCCTCACCGGGGCCATTTTTGCCCAGGACCGCTATGCCATTGAATGTCTTACAGAAAAATTATCCAACTGTGCCGGAAACTTCTATATCAATGACAAGCCCACAGGTGCCGTAGTGGGACAGCAACCTTTTGGCGGAGCCCGCGGATCGGGGACCAATGACAAGGCAGGTTCCATGATCAACCTGCTGCGCTGGGTATCGCCCCGCACCATCAAGGAGACTTTCGTGCCAGCGAAAGATTACAGGTATCCTTACATGGACGAGGAGTAGAAATCTGAAAGGAACCAGGATCATGTCTTGACATGGCACTTGCATGAGAGTGTTGAAAAATCGCCTTCCACCGGGGGGCGTTTTTTTTTAGCTTTGGAGTGTGAAACAGTTTTTCCTGAAGATATGGCCCTGGTTGAAGAACAAGTATGTGCTCACTATTTTTGTGTTCGCTATCTGGATACTTTTCTTCGACCAGAACAACATGGTCGACCGCATGAAGATGTCAGGCGAGATCAGGCAACTTGAACAGGACAGTCAGTACTACAATGAGCAGATCCGGAAGGATTCCACCCGGCTTCACGAACTCACCACCGATAAGGATAACCTGGAGAAGTATGCCCGCGAACAATTCCTTATGAAAAAAGAGAATGAGGATGTGTTTGTGGTTATTGAGGTGGAGGAGTAACTCCTTATCCTGTCCAACTTCCGGCAAATCATCAGCAAAGTTTTCAAAAGACTCATGTAACAATTAACTCATTATCATCAAGTTTAACCATGAACTTAACATTAGCTCTCATTGCTCTAAATACCTTCAGGACGGTGCCAATTGTCATGTTTCTGGCATTTCTTTCGAGTTTTGAAATTTCAGATTTTTTTACCCCTACAAGTTTACCAAGCTGCTCCTGAGTTAAGTTTCTTTCCTTCCTGGTTTGCTTTATTATTTCACCAAGAATGTCAAGTCTTAATTCAAATTCATATTGGTCACGTTCAACTGTTCCAATTTCACCTAAATATTTATCCTTAATATTCTCAAAACTCTTGAATTGAATATCATTTGGTTTCATCCTACTTAATTATATTAAAATAATACGTTCTGATTCATTGGAAAGCAGAATTTCATAGTATTCTCTCATTGTTAGTTAATAAATGCAAAGATAAGAAAAAGTTGCTATAAATGGAAACTAATATCAGACATGAAACTCCTTAAGTGGATTTATCCATTGATTTCTTTAGTAGTTAGTGTGATTAACGAGGCGAAGATCGGTCCAACTTCCGGAATATTTCCAATAACTCTTTAAGGTCGGAGCCATCAGGAGGAATCTCAACTCCCTCTGGATTGATCTGTGAAAGCAGCTTCAGGGAGGCTGCACCAACGGGTATATCCGGATAGCCTTTCTCCCTGGCATGGTGAAGGAACTTCATGATCCTGAACATATTGAACCAGCGCCAGAAGCGTTTTTGGAAGGCCTCGAAGGAGGCACTATTTTTCCGAATCTCCATAAGGGCTTCCCCGAACTGGTTTTCTTCCAGGAATCCGATCAATACTTCAGGTTGCGATTTCATGAAATGGTCCAGGTCGTTTGCACTATGCATCAACTCCAGTCCGCTAAAGAGTTGCCTCAGCATGCTGAAGGGGCGCGGATCATAGGTGGTGAGTTGGGCGCCTTGCATCTGATCAATCAATTTTGCGACAACCGGTCCGGTCCCAAAGGGAACCCTCTCCGATGGCCGGGGTGAGGGGAACACACAGGTCGCGTTGCACTCGTTGAAGTTGCCCCGCTGGGCCACTTTCTGGATGAAATAGAAATCTTCTCCGCCCTGCCGGCGGTTCATTCCTCCCTCTTTGCAGTACACATCAGCTATCACAGCAAACGAGGATCCCACGGTATGGAAGGCGTAGGGATAGCCGGTAGAACGGACCGACTGAAGGTAATAGCGCAGGTGCAGTTCGTACTGGGTAACGGCATAGTACACTTCAGGTCCAAACGCTTCGCCGGTACCCTCAGAAACATTGGAATCACCGGTACCCTCAGAAACATTGGAATCACCGGTATCCTCAGAAACATTGGAATCACCGGTTCCTACAGACAGGGGATGCTCAAAATAGATCGAGCATCCATCAGACAGACCAGACTTAAAATGCCCCACAATCGCCTCCAGGTAATTCTTTTCCACCACCGCATCAGCATCCATGGAGGCAATGATCCCGTCTGGCGCGCCAATAGAACTAAACCTCCGTACCGCTTCATCCATAAGGATCTTTCGGGCCATTCCCACACCTGCCTCTTTCTTTCCAAAACTTTGATCAAGCAACACAAAGAATGAAATGGAAGGATGGGGATGCGCAGCAATCCAGGAACGCGTGGCGTCACAGGTCGCCCTGTTCTGCTTAAGGATCTCAGGGCCGGAATCAGCAGAGGCATTAATAAGCACCAGTACCTCCGCCCGGATCGCATCTGCCCGGATCGCATCTGCCTGGATCGCATCTGCCTGGATCGCTGCAGACATGCGGCATTGAAACAAAGAATCCAGGCATCTTTCGAGCCCGGATTCATTGTATACCGGTATGGTAACTATTATCTTAAGACCGGGATGGGATTCAGGTTGAATAAGCTTATCCCGCAAACCAGCTTTGAGCAGGTATGCATCCCCAAAGCCCATTACTGCAGTTCGGTTCCCGATTGGTATTTTTCGTTCAATCCTGTTACAATTGCATTGGTGATGTCGTAAGGCTTTGCCCCGTAAATGAGGTTTCCGCCAAACTGATATGAATAGACGTAGCTGTATCCTTTCTCCTGACTCAATTCTGACACATAACGTTCGATCATATCGAGCATCTGCCGGTTCTTGACCATTCCCTCTTCCTGCAGTTCAGCACTATATTGATTCTGCAGGGTCATCAGGTTCTGTTCTTCTGTGGCCAGCTGCTGCTGAAGCTGTTCGGCTTCACTCCTGGTCACAAGTTGGCGCTGGATCTTATACTGTGCATCCTGAACACTCTGGTAGAAGGTTTCAGTTCTTCCTGCAAAATCAGCTTCCATCTTGGCCTGCTTCTGTCCCAGTTCTTGCTGGTATTCAAAATAGAGGTCCCACTGCGACATGACAGAATCCATATTGAAATAGGCGATGCTTATGTCGGATGGATCGGCTATTTCGGCGGAAACAGCACGCTTACTGTCACCATCGTGCTTGCCGTTGCCGGTAAAATGGAATATGAAAAGTACAATAACAGCAGCTCCAAGGACTGCATTCGTTACGATGTTTGCGATTTTCATTTTACTAACTGATTATTTGTTTGTTATCGGGCAACAAATATAGCAGAAAAAGTTAGAAGTCAGTCGAAATAAACCGGAAGTTCACGCTGATATATCTCACCGGAACACATTAACAAATGAATCAACGTAAGCATCTGATCCCCCTTCCGACGCAACAGGGGTTTTCATATATACCGGGAGGGGGATTTCTTTTAAAACCGGGGATGATCCGCCCTGTAATATCCCGCCACATGTTCAATGGCCTTCTCCACCGGGGTAAACTCCATCCCGGTCGCTTCGATCACTTTCTGACTGGAAAACCGTGCTTTATGATAAGCAGCCTTGGCCTGCTCTCCGGTAATGCGCCGTTTGCCAGTAAAGAATCCGGCCACCGCATCGACCCTTGAAAGGAACCGAAGGGTTGAGGGAGAAACGGGTTTCAGGGTACGTGGTTTACCGAGTGCACCGGCAATCATCTCCAGCATCTCCCGGTAAGAAAAATCCCCCGAACTCACAATATACCGTTCTCCAAAAACATCAGAAGCCATCAACCGGGTCATGGCCAATACCACATCCTGTACACCCACATATCCGGTCACACCCGGGGTGGCATATCGCATTCCGCCCGCAACCCGGCCGAACATGGATGAACTTCCCCGGTCCCAGAATCCCGGTCCCAGGATAATGGTGGGGTTAACAATCACTGCCTTCAGTCCTTCTTCTATGCCTCTCCAGACTTCCATCTCCGAACGGAACTTGGAAACAGAATAGCTGGTGCTGGTTTTAGTGCGGGCCCAGATCTTCGATTCATCAGCCGGTGATCCTTCCGGGGCCTTTCCTATGGCAGAGGAGGAGGAGACATGCAACAGCTTATCCACCCTCATCTCAATGCAGGCATTGACAATGTTGGTGGTGCACTCCGTGTTAAAATTGATCATCTTTTTACGGTCGCGCGGCCGGAATGAGACCATGGCTGCACAGTGGTAAACCTGGTCGATGTCGATCATCACCCGCTCCACCTCGGCATAGTTCATCAGGTCCGCATCCACCCAGTCGATCAGCCTGAACAGCTCTTCGGCCTCATTGGAGTAGTAAGAGAAAACACGCTTTACCTCTTCCAGGCCGGAGGATGGACGCTTCAGGGCCACCACCTCTTCATGCTTCCTGACCAGCTCAAGCAGCAGGTGCGAGCCCAGGAGTCCGGTTCCGCCGGTAACTAATATCATCTCAAATCAGGATTTTGGTGAATATACTGATATTATCGCTTATGCGGATCGCACCTTCTTAAAGAGAATATTCTTCAGAGCTTTCCAGAAGTATTTCCACTGGGTGCGAAAAGGTCTTTTTTCAAAAGAATCCAGGTAGCGCATTTCAGATTCCTGGATCTCTTCCAGGGTTTCCGGAAGATCGGCGTAGAAGGGAGGGATCAGCCCCGGCTTGTACTTCGTGCGTTTTTCCTGGAGCTCTTTGGAATAGAGGTCAAAATAGTGCTGACTCAACGGGCGCACCCCAACCAGTTTCAGGTCACCGCGAAAGAGGTTGAGGATCATGGGTAGTTCATCAATCCATAACCTGCGGAGAAAAGAGCGTGAGCGTGCAACCCTGAAATCATTTTTGAATTTTCCGCCGTTCTCCAGGCTGTTGAGTTTATGGACATAATCCTGCAGGTATTCCGCATAGGGGTACATTGTTCGCAGCTTATAGACCTTGATGTATTCTCCTCCTTTGCCCACCCTTTTCAGCTTGATAAAGGGACCATAGGTAGGATTGATGTCAAATGCCGGTTCCTTGATCCGTTTTGTTACGAAAAAGTACAAACCGTTTACAAAATTCTCTTGCGTAACTTCAAATCCACAGGCATAAAGGCGTCCCAGTATTTCTGCCTGTGTAAGGACCCTGTTGTTTCCGCGGGTAAGGAAAAAGTAGATCCATCTTGTAGGGTAAAATTTTGGAAAAATCCTTTTCACAATATAATCAAGCGTGTAAATGATCCAGTTGATGACCGGCGGATATTTCCGGAGGATCCTGCGCAATCGCTGTCTGGCTGTTTCTGCGCACCCGATAAACCTACCCTCATGCGGAAGCTTGTGGTTCACCGCCTCAAAAAACCTATTCAGGTGCTGGATGTCATTGATCCTTCGCAGGTTGACAATGGTTTCAAAATGATTCTCAGGTTGGCGCAGGATATTAAACCGTGTGAGGGTGGAAATAACCAGTGTCCTTTTATCCTCCAGGTTCACATGATCCTCGATGTATGCATCCGCTTTTTCTCCGCACTCCTCGATGATTGCTTCCCGCAGGTACTTCGCCTCAACATGCAGATCGCTGTGTATCACAGCTTCTTTCATCTTTCGCTTATCCCGGGTTGTCGGAGGCATATCAAGGAAAGCCGAGGCCACATCGTATTCCGGGGAAACAAGCAGGTAAGTATACAAACTCAGGAAGATCATCTCTAACACGGTGGCTACACCAAAGGTGCCGAATACCATCATCCTGGAAAAATAGGTGGTATTGAAAGCATAGATGATAAAAGCCACAAATGCCAGTGCGATGAGGTTCGGGTAGGCAACATTCCGGATCAGGAAAGTTGCTTTCTCCCTTCTCGAGATGTGGTACTTTTTAAAATAGAACGAACAGATCACCCACAGTACCATTGTAATCCCAAAACCTATGAGGTATTTTGGGGAGAGGTAGGAAGCCATTACCGGCTTAAGGCCGGCTGTAAATATATATGCCCCTGAGAGAATAATCAGGTCGATAATAATGAGTCCGGCCTTGGGGCGTTTCATAGGTCAGTGTTATCGCGTGAAATTAGAAAGAATTTCTTAATAATAAAGACAAAAGAGAGATGAAGTAAGGTTGCAGATGAAAGGTGTAACCGGCCAAAGTTTATATTTAATATCTTCGTATTCATGAAAAACAACTATGCCCATGCCATTCAGGCAGCCGTTAAAGCTGGAAAGGCTATCATGGAGGTATACGGAGGGGAGGATTTTGGGATCGAATCCAAGGCCGATGATTCACCCCTGACCATCGCGGACAGGAGAGCTCATGAGATCATAGCCGATGCTCTGATGAAGACCGGGATTCCTGTCTTAAGTGAAGAAGGAAAAAGCATTCCCTACGCAGAGCGGAAAATGTGGACGAAATTCTGGCTGGTGGATCCGCTGGACGGGACCAAAGAATTTATCAAACGCAATGGCGAATTCACCGTGAATATTGCCCTTGTGGAGGAGGGGAAACCGCTGTTCGGGGTGGTCTTTGCCCCTGTACTGAACAATCTGTACGTGGGTATTTCCGGAAGGGGGGCATACCTGTGCAGCAAGGAGAAGAATTTTAATCAGCCCCTGGATTACCTGCTCCAGTTCTCAGAAAAGTTGCCCCGCGAAAACGAGGATAACCGGTTTTTCAGGGTGGTGGCAAGCCGGTCCCACTACAACGAAGAGACCGAAGCTTTTGTTAACGCGTTGGACAAGGGAGGAAAAGAGCTATCACTGGTAAACAAGGGCAGTTCCCTGAAGTTATGCATGGTGGCCTCGGGAGATGCCGAAGTTTACCCACGCCTCGGACCCACCATGGAATGGGATACTGCAGCTGCCCATGCTGTTGTGAAAGCTGCCGGCAAAAATGTGTTCCGGGTGGATACGGGTGAAGAGATGGAATACAACAAGGAGAACCTGCTGAATCCCTATTTTGTTGTAAGATAAATGGTGCAACCAATCCGCATAACCACTGGTCTTAAATACTGAACCAACGGATGAACGGTGATAAGGACATACTTGCGGGATGCAAGAAAGGCAAACATACAGCCCAGCGGAAGCTGTTTGAGACCTATTCCCGGTTGCTGTTGGCTGTTTGTAATCGTTATGCCCAGAGTATAGAAGAAGCTGAAGATATCATGCAGGAAGGTTTTGTGAAGATCTTCCTGAATATTAAGGATTTCAAGGGAGATGGCTCTTTGCTGGCCTGGATGCGCAGGATCATGATTAATACAGCGATCACCCATTATCACAAGATGCGAAAACATCGGTACCACGACGATATCGATGACATCAAAGAGTTCAGATTTGAGGAGACATATTGGGGTGAAGCCGATTTTAGCAAGGAGGAGCTGTTTAATGTGATCCGGCAGATGCCAGACGGTTACAGGATGGTTTTTAGCCTCTATGCGGTTGAAGGATACAAACACCGGGAGATTGCAGAGATCCTTAAAATAGATGAGAATACGAGCAAATCACAATACAGCAGAGCCAGACGCTGGCTTCAGGAACGGTTGATTAAACTAAAAGCAAGTGAAACTTCACCACAATGAGTGACAAACTCAACATAGAACAACTCTTCAGCACCAAACTTGGAGAGGCGGAAATGACGCCTTCTCCGGATTCATGGAAGAAAATAGATCGAAAACTTCGCTGGAGGCAGTTTAATCGCTTTAATCCGCGGAAACTCAATATTTTCTACGTTGGAGGATTGCTGATCATTGGTGCCGGATTGATCGCGCTGATTACCACGAACAGACCGGATAGTGGAGGAGTGGTCCGGGCCCCGGAACCTGAATCCGGTCACCCCGGGATCATTACTGATCAGGGTAAGGAGTCAGCCGTTGAGATCGCAGAAAATGATCAGGGTGATGTGAATGATAAGAAGATCGGTTCAGCGCCGGAGAGGCAAAAGTCTGCCAACGGTGTACCCGGGCATGTTGCGGAACAATCCGAAAACAGCAAGGTATCTGATCCGGAAGAAATTGAAATCATCACTGATGATGACAGATCCATGGACGTGGTTCAGGAAGAGATGGCTTACAACACCCTGATCACCTACTTTACATGTTCAGTTCAATCCGGCTGTGCTCCCTTAACAGTACAGTTCTTTAACCAGAGCGTAAACGAAGAATCCTTTCATTGGTCTTTCGGAAAAAGTGAAAGAATTCTGATGAAGGACCCTGTTTATATATTTAAGGAACCCGGTAAATACGCAGTTACACTGACTGCGGACAATGCAAAAGGTCAAACTTCATCGTATCATCAGATCATTGAAGTATATCCCTCTCCGGTGGCTGAATTTGAAATTGAAGAAGGATTAGAAAGCATCGATGGTGTTGAAGAGCTGAACCTCCTCAACTACTCAGCTGGAGCATTTTCATTTTCGTGGAGTTTAATCGGAAAGAGCAATATCATTTGCAGCAATTGGTCATCAAACGAATTTCAACCTTCAATTAAACTTTCTGATATTAATCAAGATGCTACATACCTCAGACTGGTGGCCACCACCGGATTTGCTTGCACCGATTCTTCAATCCAGGTAATTCCGGTTTATCAGGGTTCTGCCACCACTCTCAGATTCCCAACTGCTTTTAGTCCAAATCCCACAGGTCCGGGAGGCGGCAGCTATAGCCCCCACGAAAAACGCATTGATCTGTTCCACCCTGTTTTTGAAGATGTTCCCAGGGAATACAACCTGAGGATCTATACCAGAAGGGGTGAACTCGTCTATGAAACAAGGGATATTTATAAGGGTTGGGACGGATATATACTTCAGGAGCGGTCAGCAGGCGGAGTTTACGTCTGGATGGCTGAAGGAATCCGGGAAAATGGAGAAGAATTCAAGCTCCGGGGCGATGTAACCCTGATCTGGGATGATCAGAGGTAAGGAAACTTATCACAACGTAATCCGGTCAATAATCTTATTGAAGATCAGATCCACCGAATCTTTGATGCTTATGGTAGATGTATCGATCTCCAGGTCCGGGTTCTCCGGAGCTTCGAAAGGGGAGGAGATACCGGTAAAATCCTGGATGAGCCCGGCCCGGGCTTTCTTATAAAGCCCTTTTGTATCCCGATTTTCACACACTTCCAGGGGTGGATTCAGGAAGATTTCAATGAAATCATCCTCTCCAATGATCTTGCGGGCAAGGCTCCTGATTGCGTTGGTCGGACTGATGAATGAACAGATGGTGATCATACCGGTATTGATCAGCAGTTTGGAAGCTTCAGCAATCCGCCTGATGTTCTCCATGCGGTCCTCTTCGCTGAATCCCAGGTTATTATTGATCCCCATACGGATATTATCTCCATCCAGCACATGGCAGAAGAACCTTCTGAAAAACAACTCCTTCTCAAGGTTCGCAGCCAGTGTGGTTTTACCCGAGCTGGAGAGTCCTGTAAACCATATGACCTTGGCGCTCTGTCGAAGGATCTCCTCTTTCACTTTCCTGTCATAGATCCTGTCGAAAACGGGATAAATGTTCTTTGCCATCCTGTTCAATGTCTGATTGTGATTTCTAATTAAAGATAGCTGTAATAAGTGAAAGTTAAAAGCCGAAATTCACCCCGATCCTTACTGTACCCGTTTGCCCGTGGTATACCTCCGGGGTCCACCGGTCCAGGTACTCCTGCTCCCCTGTCACATCCCGCCATTCATAGCCCAGCCGGATGCAGAGGTCATTGATCACCTGCAGGTTAGCAAGGAGTCCGAACCGGACCGATTTCCAGACAATGGGATCAAAAGGAACAATACCCAGCCGGTCCGTACCCATTTCGGTATGGTCCGGACCCTTCACAGCGTGATTTATATAAGATTTAATATTCAGGGTTCTGAATGGACGGTATGCTATGCCCACATAAAGGTCCTTTGCATTGTCCTCCAGGTAGTGTCCCAGATTGTATTGGTTTGATTCGAAGGTGGTGGTTGGAATATTATGCATAAATGTGAGCGCATTTGTCCAGGTATACTCAGCCACGATCCTTGCATCGGGCAGGATGGTGGTGGCCAGTCCGGCTTTATATGAGACAAAGTTGAACTCCTGCCTGTCAAAGATCCTGTCAACTGCCACTTCATCGAGAAAAACAGTTCCGTAGAAATGAAAGTCCCGGAGGTTCCGGGATGAAACAGACAGGAACAGCTGGGAATTCATGTTGTCGATCCTGGCATTCAGTGTGTGATCGATGGCTTTGTAAAACGCCACAGGTAATAAGAATGCGGCATGGGGATGCCGGTAGTCGTATACCACGGAATTCCCGACAGAAAGCTGTAGTCCTGTCCACGGAATGAAGGTGAATAAATTGGCTGCCAGATATTTAGGATGGTATACCTCCCTGTAGTCAGTTCCATATGCAGTTGTGGTGTAGAAGGATAATGATGAATCCACCACTTCAGAGATGAGGGCCCCGTGCACATAAGTAAACCTGAACCAGTCGACAGGATCCATGGATAGTTCAATCCTGGGGAAGGCAGGTGTACGGCCCGAATAGATATTGGATCCTGCATTGTTTTCCCCCCAGGCAAACTGTCCCATGATCAGTCCCACATGTCCCCAGTCCCACGCATAAGTAATACCTCCCCTGAGTTCCCAGTAGTCCCGTTTCCCTCCCGAGAATATTTTGAAATTTGAACCCCCGGTCCGTTGATTCTGGAAATCCCTTGCGGTCAGCTCCACCGATTCATGGTTGTCCCTGAGCGAGGCCCAGATTCCAAACCTGCCGGCACAGGACCACGCCTCCACACCGTTCCACCAGTGATAAAATGATCCGTTGGAATTCACCCATACATCCGAACCCAGGATCGGGTTGACAGTGATCTGAAAAAGGGAGTCACGGTAATGGAATACATCGAATCGTTTGTTGCCATGGTTCTTCTGCCAGAACCAGCTGGTGGCGCGGACATGCGGATCCGGCCCGGGTAATTCCTTCATATAATCCTTCAGGTAGAAGTCAAGTTCGGACTGTTGCCTGGAAGAGAGCCCCGTCCGAAGAGAATCAGCTTTCCGGAGTTTCTCAGCAATGGTTTGCCGTGAATAGGGTTTGACCAGGGAACACAGATCAATAACCTTTTTAGTGGCCAGCTCATCCAGGAAGAGGTAGATCCCCTCATTGGTAATATGGGTGGGCACATACTGGGAGAATAATGGAAGCGCTCCGCCCAGCCAGAGCCCGGATATCACCACTATGAAATAGATCCTCTTCATCTGTAAAGTCATTCTATTTGTACACCAGACTTGCATTTTCAATTAAAGCCATATCACCCGTTTCATCGGTAATTAATTGCTGCGCCTGCTCAGGGGAGGTTTTAACGGCCCCCATCAGGTTGCAGGTCTCTTTATCAAATGAAGTCACAAAATGTATTTTTATCCGGCGGGATTTATGAATCATGGCCAGGGCCGTACCGGCATTGTTTTCATACCTTGATGCCATCTTCTCAAAGATCCGGTCCCATCCCCCCAGTTTAAACAGGTTCATAAAAGCCTGGTTCCCGATCCCGTCCCTGCACTCAGCAAAGATGATCAATGTTCCATTGTTCTTTACAAAAGAGGCTGCGTTATGAATGGATTTATGGGCCTGAATAAAATTAATGTCCTTTGGATAACCGCCTGCGCTGGCCACCACCATGTCATACTGCCTCTCCTCTGACGATCTGAAGAAGAGGTCGTACCGGTCACAGGTATCCCTGAAATCGTCATACCCGGTTCCGAAATGGATCTCACATACTTCTTTCCGGCTGTTGAGGATGGCATGGATCTCCAGTCGTTTGGGCAGAAGGGTATTGATCTCTTCCAGGTCCAGGGCAAGGGGATTGTCGTCCAGGTTCCCCGACTGACACCCCTCTCTCAGTTTTCTGTTTTCAAAATCAAGGAACAGCTGGTGGTTCTGCAGGATGGTTTCATAGCCCCCCAGACCAGGTACCAGGAGCTTGCGACCGCCTCCAAATCCGGCAAAATAGTGGTGTAAAACGGCCCCGAAAGTGATCAGCAGATCGTGGTCCAATACTTCCTTCAGGATCTTTACTCCGGTTCCCCGGACGGTAGTCCCCAGGGAAATAAGCCTGTCGTCCGCTTTGCTGTTATGGTGCACAAATCTGAACCGGTTGTAAGTCTCTCCATAACTGTTGAGGCACTCCTCCTTGGTCTGGACAGGATGGGTTCCATATGCAATGTAAAAGGTGATGTCCTTCTCATCCACACCAAACTCCGAAAGAACCTCTGTCAGCAACGGCAGGTATACCGGGTACTGACAGAGCCGGGTCTTGTCACTCACCACAATGCCCACACTGCTGATGCGTTTTTCCCACATATGGAGGAAGGAGTGCAGATCCTGTTTGAACTTCTCAGAATCAACTGTAAGGGGTGGTTCGGAATGGACCAGGTCAACAGCCTTCGATGGAATGGAAAGTGAAACCTCTGAGGAACCATATTTCAGATCTAATTCCATACCCTCGGTACTTTATAGATAAATTTCATAAGCATGGTAAAAAATATATCTGTGAATAATGAGTTTTCGGGGTCAGCAAATCCCTCCAGGTAATCCGAAGTGGACATATTGCCCCCGGCTTCGATCAAAAGGGATAGGTCCTCTGCTATGGCCCAGGCACGGGGTTCAAGTTTTGTCTTCCACTTCTTTGCAGGATAGGGTTTGAACCGGAACAGATACACCCCTTTTGCTGTTATTTCATTCAGGTTGCCCCTGAACGCATACCCCCTGGCAGCTTCGGAGGTCCCTGTATCTGTACCCATGGTTCGGTGAACTCCGATATTTGCTCCCAGCCGCCAGTTCGGATCCAGGTCATACAGCACGCCCCCCTGGATGGAAACCCCCGGACTTCCACCTCCCACATCAAAATAGGACAGGTTGATCCCGGTTCCCGCCTCAATATACACACAGGGAGTAAACCGGCCCTGTCCTGACAGGCAAAAACAGATACCGGTCAGCAACAAAAAAGGGAGTATGTACAGGTAAAAGCGCATTATTCCAGGTCAAAGATAGAGTCGTTTATTTTTATATTTGCTGCCGAAATTTAGAGACTTGATTTAAATATTCATTTAGTTCTTTTTTCTTTCTCCTTCTATCAGCATATCGCAGCATTTTACTATCACTAATTGCATATTTCTCAAAATCTGCTTTTCATAGGTTTACGTTTTTATTTTTTATTTCCTGGAAAAAGCAGGCTGATTGTTTGATGCCAGTAAAAAAGGGCTTCGCCTTGTGCAACAAACTTCAATCGCTTATTCAGATAATTATAATCAAGGTTTGTTATCATATAGTCTGTTAAGGAAATTGCGGGACTAAATGTTTGAATCTTATCATTATTATCTGTAAGAATTATTGCAGCTAAGTAAGCGGCTTTTGCACCTGCAACTTGTGCTTCTAAAACCCCGAATTTCCCAACGTACACAAAGTGTCCAAACTGATTAATGCCTATATTGATTTCATTGAACTTTGCTTTGTCCTCTTCGTCAATCAAGATGTCTTTCCTGGCAATAAGCAGGGCAGTATTTATGGTGTCATGTAACACTTGCTCGAATGAAGTAACGTTCCTTTCAGGTCGATACTTGATTTCGCAGTTTGCAGATTCTATAAATGATTTTTTAAAAACTTCTACGTCATTCAATAGTTCAAATAAGCAAGCAACATCAAACAATTGCTTTATGATTTCTTTTTCCTTTTCAACACCATAGGGTACACCGGTAGTATTAGGAGCAAATGCGGTGAGTTTATCACCTGCAATTGAGTCAATGTCGGGTGTTGTAATGATTACTGGATCACCATTTTGAATCAACCATTCTGTTTCAATCGGTCTGTTAACCAGTACAGGGTAAAGGTTTTCCGTAAAAAGAATATCAAGTAAGATATCTCTTTCGGGATTGGATATTACATCCCCTTCCTTGTTTCTATTGGGAAAATTTGACTTGTAGATAAACTTATAATGTGCTTTGGGGATACCTTCTTTATAACTACGCTTTCTATCTAATACCATTCTTTCAAATGTGCTTGCATCAACAATCTTTGAAAGATAGATTTCCAATTCTTCTTTAGGTAGATTCGGATCAATAATGATGTCAATATCTACTGAAAACCTTTTGGGTTGCTCCATCAGTAGGATTAAACTTGTTCCCCCTTTAAATATGAAATCTAGCCCCGTAATTTTTAATTGCTCTAACAAATACAGTGCATGTATCATGCTCTCCATTATGTTAGGGTCTTGGTTATATATATTTCTCTTTTCAGCCAACCATTCGGCTGAAAGTGATTTAATGTCAATCATTCAATACATTTTTTGGTATATCGGTTTTATCTGATAGAAAGCCCATTATTTCAATTTCCTTTCTTCTTCTTTTAGCGTAGCCAAAAAGTTTTGTAAAATCGATCGAATAGCGGTTGTAAGCATAATTGATTATGTGAACCAATTCACTGCCCTGAAAAGCACTATACAGTTTTTTATCACAATATAAATCAACTATCAGTTTTTCAAGCGTTGTTGTAACGACTTCATTTATTCTTTGAACCGGGGATTTTGAAATCAACGATTGCAGAATAATAGCCGTCTTGCTTTCAAATATATAGCGTTCAATTTCCTTTTCAACCGGTTGGATGAAAACATTGCGGAACTTTTGTTCTTTTAAAAACTCATAAACAGGCTCTAGGGCCTCTGTCTCAACCTGCAAAATGGTAATGGATCTACCTGGAATATGAAGCATAAATTCACTTACAATTTTGGTTGACCAAACACAATGCTTTAGGGTTGGGAATTGCTTCTCAATTTTTGAATAAAGCTGTTTTTCTGTATCGCCAGCCTCTGGTTTGAAGACAGGTTTGTATGAAAGAGTAAAAAGATTTCTTGAAATAACAGCAATTATTTTCTTGGTTTTCAGATAATAAATTCTCCATCTGAATGTGGTCTCCTTCAAATCTGGTTCAAATTGCCGATAAAAGTCATAGAGTTCTTCTCTGGAAAAGGATTCCCTTCCCTTGAATTCTCTTTTAAATTGTTCTATAATGTAGTCTTTTGCCAAGGGTTTGTTTGATACTTTTTGTAAAAATAGTAAAATCTAACAAAAGACAGCAAACCGCCAAAGGTGGCAAATGTTTGATTCTTATTTTATCACTAAAACTCCGGACAGGGAACCATGCGGGCGTTGCGCTTTTTGCGGGTGGTCTTGAATTCGTAGGTGATCGAGACCTCGTGGGCACCACCGGTGGAGGAGACCAGGTTGGAGATGGTGAAGTCGTAGCTGTATCCTACGCGAAGCTGGTCCAATTTGTATCCCACCAGGAATGCCAGGGCATCACCCCGGGGATCTTTCTGGTAATCGGGATTGGATCCCTTGAAGAAGGGGATACCCCTGTACCAGAAACCAAGCATCAAAGGTGCTTTATACCAGTAAACGCCCAGGTCCAGCTGGGTATAGATATACTGGTGCCTGAAGTGAAATGCGAGAGATAGCGTTTCGTCAATGGGGTTAAGGAGCCTGCCCTTTTTGATGATCTGTGCTCCACCAAATGCGGAGTACTTGATGGGCCATCGGGCATCGTTGTTATACAGGCCATAATTGGGTCTCAAAAGGTGATCCACCGCAAATCCAAACCATAACCGTTCGGTGTATCCAAGCAGGGAGGCTGAAAAGTCCACATCGGGCTTGTAGGGATCTGTTGGGGGTTGCTCAATGGTACCACCTCCTGTACTCCCACTGGAAAGCTGGTCATTCCAGATGAGCTTGTGGTAATCAATCCCCTGCTGTGTGTAATTGAAATGGATACCTGGCCTCAGGTGAAATTCGTCGGTTACCTGGATATCATAGGAGTACATCACCCCTGCGTTGAGGATGCCAAGGTTACCCGATCCGGCAACGTCTCTTATCAGCAGAATGCCTACCCCGCTGTTGAAATTCTCGAAGAAATGATCGTAGGAAAAGCTGTAGGTGACAAAAACATTATTCAACTCTGGCCACTGGTTCCTGTATACTGATGTGATCCTGTCCTGTCCGGTTGCGCCTGCGAAGGAGGGGGCAAGGTAGAGCGGATTTGCGTAGAATTGAGTGAACTGCGGATCCTGACCCTTTGCCCATGAAAACAAACCAACTATCAATATGACAAGCGCAAGTCTCTTCAAAATACAGGCTTATTGAATTACTAAATTTAATAACTTTTTTGATAATCAGTTAAGTTATCTGGATTCTAAACCAGAATCAATCAAAGTTATGAACACAGGCCGCATTATAAAATTAAACGAGTTTTCCGGGATTTGGTTACATCGACCCCCTCTTTTACGCCAATTCAATAAAATCCTTGATTAACGTGGAACAGAACAGGGGAGCATGATATGCGAAACAGGGATGTAATAACTGAAGTACATCACACCAATTTTCTTAAATGCCTCATTGTTTCCCTTTCTACCTGTTCAAAATCAGGTAAGTCCTGAATTTGTTCGTTCATTGATTTTTGCCATCGCCCTTTGTATTGTGGCAATCGTTGTCTTAGCTTCTCATGAAATTCTGAAGCGTTCAATTCCTTACTGGTGCATTCGTTGCATAACTGAACGTATTTTTTCTACCAGAATTTCTTCCAACTGGTAACAAAGTAACTGATGTTTGTTTTGGTCAGAATAGCTTAGAATAATATTTTTTAAAACAGGAGCAAATTCCAATTGTTCACTTCTGGCGATGTCAATTTTTACCTTTTTGTTAGCTCCTAAGCCACCTAATGGTCCAACATAACTGATGTAAAAGTTAATTCCTCCATCATCATGCTCGTTATTGTCAATAATTTCTAAGAAAGGACATAATCTTTCTCAATTTGTTGGTCACGTACACCAGCACAACGAGCTTTCTGCTGAATTTCTCCAGGCTTAATCATGTATAGATAGCTGATTTAATGGTTTCTGTTTCTAAATTTTGTTGAATACTCCATCGACTATTCATTTTACCTGTTTTTGGCAATTCAGTGTCTAGTAAAACGTATGATATTGTTTTAGATTTTTGGAGTTTTTCAATAATATCAGTTTCAATCTCAAGTGTTTCCAGCAGGAATCCAAGCCGTTTGATAACTGCTTGCGAATTAAATTTTTCAACATATTCCAGAAGCCTATCGTACTTTATTTTATTGTTTGATATGTAGATTGCTCTGGCAACTTCTACAATGCCACCAGCATAATCAGGTTTGAACAAGCAGTCGATAAAAGTTTTTTCAAGGTCGGAGCAAATCACCTTATGAAAACTATCAATCCATGTTTTCTTCAAACCAAAGAAGTGTTCTTCATTGTGATAAATAAATTGAAACGTAACGTTTTTTATCTTGATTGATGACGGTCTGATTTGTTTTGAAACAACAATCTGTTCTTTTAATGATGGTTGTGTTATCAGATTGTGTATTTGCAAAGCCGAATAATAGCCAATGTAGTATTTGGCATCTTTCACCAAATATTCAGCAATCAAATGCCAATCAGGCATAAAAGTTTCTGCCTCTTGTTCATAAGGAATAATGTAATATAAACCTTTTTTCAATCGCATCAGTAGCCCTCTCTTTGCCATGTCGCTTAATAATTCTTTGAGGGCACTTTCACTTGATTGAGGTAATGCATTAGATGCTTCTGAATAACCAAAACATTTTTTGTCTTTTTCATTGAAGTAAGACAAAAGTTCGTTGGATTGTTTTGAAATATATTTATGTTTCATAGTTAAAACATCAGCTTAAACCTGACTATAATGATACGAATAATACATTTAAACACCCCTTGTTTCTATTCTACTGCGGTCTTTTCCAGATCAGGGTGATGTCACCTGCCATGCTATCAGGTGAACCGTTCTTGTAGACGAGGGTAACTTTCCAGATATATACACCCTGTGAGGCCAGCGATCCCTTGATGTAACCATCCCAGCCGTGGTTGATATCATGGCTCTGGAAGATCAGGTCTCCCCAGCGGCTGTAAATGTACAGATGGTATTCATCCACCTGCCTGTTCACACCCGGGAAGAAGATGCTGTTCTTGATGTTGGGATCCAGGTTCGGATCATTGGGATCGATCCATCCACCTGATGGTCCGTCCGGATCAGGCCTGAACACCGTCGGGAACTGGATGTCACCGGCCGAGATCACCTTCACTACCGTCATGGTCAGGCTATCTATACAGTGATCATTCCACCCTACCAGTTTCACATCCTTCCACCCTTCGGTGAAGTAAATATGCTGCGGATCTTCCTCATCTGTGAAATTGCCTTCAGCCGGTGTACCATCCTCGAAATAATCACCAAAGTCCCAGAGGTATTGATCAGCCCCTGCCGACAGGTTAAAGAACCTTACCGGCTTGTCCTTCACGAATACCGAGTCAGGTGCCGAGTTGAACGCAATGTTCGGAGTCTCATATACATTGATGGTATGCGAAGCATAGTCGGTTCCACCCGGACCTGTGGCCTGGAGCCTTACGGTTACCTCACCAGGATCGTAGAAAGTATGTGTCGGATGCTCCTTGGTGGAGACATAGCCATCACCGAAGTCCCACAGGTAGGTCGTAGCCCAGAGCGACTGGTTCACAAACTGGATCTCCATTGGTGTACAACCACCCTCAGGCACATCGAAGTCGGCCTCGGGTATCCTCGGATGGATGACGATAGAGGTCCTGATGCTATCGATACAGCTTCCATTGTTCACGTAGAACTTTACCAGGTAGGTACCCGGATCGGCGTAAGTGTGTGTCGGATTCTCCTCGGTTGATGAGAGGGAATCACCGAAGTCCCACAGGTAGGTCCACGGACCAGGAGTTGTTTCATTGGTGAAGGCTACCGTAGCGTCCGGATAGGTCTGTACCAGCGGAACCGCTGTAAAATTGGGTGCCGGAATGGGCTGTATCGTAATATCCAGCGTCTCGGAATCCTGGCAACCGTAGAACGAAGTGGTTGTAAGCTCAACCGTACGGGTTACCGCCGCAGTGGTATAGTTCTCATACAGGTGGTGGGCCAGATAACCTCCGTCTTCTGCATTGCCGTCACCGAAGTCCCAGTAGTAGCTTGCACCGCCGGGCTGGGTCAGGAAGGTCACAGCCAGCGGATGACACCCCTCTGTCGTATCAGCGTCGATGGTAGCAACCACCTTGGGATAGATGGTAATCACACTTTGCGCCGTATCCCTGCAGCTGTTCACGCTGCTGGCAATCAACTTCACATGGTAATATGCCACCAGTCCCCCCGGATCAACATTATCAAATCCGTGACTCACATCCTCCTGGGTACTGGTTGTACCATCACCGAAGTCCCACAGGAATGTTACCGCATCGGCGGTAGAGTTATTGATAAAGTTCACCTCAATGTAACCGCATGATGGAACTGCATCGGAACTGAACTGGGCCGTTGGCCTGTCATTTTCAATGGTCACCACATCGGTTCCCACGCATCCGCGGTCGTCCGTTACGCGATAGGCCAGGTTGTACTGACCCTTGATGAGGGTTTCAAACTCAACCACCTGCTCATTGATGGCAGAGAGTGGTCCGATATCCCCGGTCCACTGGTGCAGGGACCAGGTGCCCGATCCACCGGATGGATTCCCGTCGAGGGTAAGCAGATCTCCACCGCATATCAACGGATAATTGGGCAGATCTCCCAATATGGATGACGTCGGATTGGGCCAAACGGTCAGGGTCACCACCGCCGTTGAGATGGGCATGCATACACTGAACACATCCAGCCGGTACTGCCATCCGTCCATCGTCACCGGTACACTGGTCAGATTTATCTGATCCGTATTGGATCCCAGGTGCACCGCATCATCGGTCAGCACCACAAATCCATTCCCGTCATTGCGGTCCACATACCACTGGTAAACCAGTTCAGGTCCGGTTGCACCGGCACTGAATACTGTTGATCCGTCCTCACAGATTGCATCATCCACCGGATCGCTCGTGATCACCGGGTTGGCATTCACCAGCATGATCACCGGGTTGGAAATAGCCGCAGGGGGACAGTCACCCGTCACAATAGCCCGGAAACTGTATCCGGCCTGGGCTGGCTGCGCGCTGAGCAGGGTAAGGCTGTCCGTATCGGCCCCGGTGTAGAGCGGATCGGTCAAAAGGATGTTATTGAAACCGGTTCCTTCATTCACCTGCCACTGGTAGATGATGTTTGTTCCCTGCGCTTCAAGGCCAAAGCCGGCCGGAAGGTTCTCACAGGCGGTCAGCGCCACCGGCTGGGTCAGGATCTCCGGAGCAGTTCTCACGGTCAGGTTCACATCCACCGACTGGGCTGGAACGCCACATGCACCCGTAATGATCACACGGTACATGTAACCGTCGTAGCCGCGTTCCACATTGAAAACGCTCAGTGTGGGTGTGGCTGAGCCAATGTAGAATCCTACATCGCTAAGCACATTCCAGTTCCCGCCTCCATTGGTACTTTCCTGCCACTGGTAGGAGAGTCCTTCACCCGTTGCATTAACAGAGTAGACGGCATTTTCGAACTCGCAGATGGTGTTGTCCACCGGTTCGGTCTGGATCTCCGGCGGGGTCTGCACGAACAGAATAGCCAGGTTGGAGAGGGTCATGGGTACACAGGTACCTTCAACACGTATCCGGTATCTATTAAAGTTGAAAGTACGGTCAGCCCCGGTCAGCACCAGGGTATTGGAGTCCCATCCGGCATATACTCCGCCGTTGGAACCGGTTATATCTGTAAATCCGCTTCCTGCATCCACCTGCCACTGGTAAGTAATGCCGGTACCCGTGGCAAATATGCTAAAGCTGGTATTATCGCCTTCACAGATGGTCTCATCCACCGGTTGGGTCCAGATATCAGGAGCCGATTGGACAGTCAGCGTTACTTCACCGGAGATCACCTCCGGATCACACTCACCCCGGACGCTTACGCGGTACCTGAATCCGGTCATGGCCGAATCCACGGCGTAGACCTTCAGTTCGGTGGAGTTGGTACCGATGTAGTTCCCGCCATCGCTCAGCAACTGCCATCCGCTTACACCATCATTCTCTTCCCACTGCAGGAAGGGTGCATCCGTATCGCCCACATCCACGGTGAACGAGACATTGAGCAGTTCGCAGGTAGTAGTATCAACCGGTTGTGCAACAATTTCAGGCAGTTTGTATACCACCAGTCCGGCCGGATCGGAGATCACTGTCGATCCGCAATCCCCGCTCACCTCAGCACGGTACAGCCAGTTGTCCATGCTCCATGGCACACTGTTCAACACAAGGGTGTTGGTCAGGAACCCGGCATGTACGCCATCGGCAGTCACCGCCAGCCATCCGCTTACACCGTCGTTGTAATACCACTGGAAAGTCGGATTGGTGGTTACCCCGGCATTCACCGTAAAGATAGTATCCCCGTTTTCACAAATGCTGGCATACACAGGCTGCTGGATTACCTCGGCATTCTCTTCCACGGTGAATATCACGCTGTCGGATATCACAAACGGATCGCAGTATCCTGTAACAATGACCCGGAATGCATACCCGTTCATGGCCGAAACAGGATTCAGGATGTTCAGGGTATTGGTACCCTGACCACTGTACTGTACTCCGGTCACCGGCAACCATGTCACACCGCCGTGGTATTGCCACAGGTAACCCGGATTGGTGGTTACGCCCGCGTTCATGGAGAAGGCGGCAGCAATGCCCTCACAGGTGGTTACATCCACCGGCTGGGTAACGATCCCGGGCCTTTCATTGACCACCAGATCAACAACCGTGGAGGTATCGTTGGGTCCGCACAGGTTGCTTATGATGGCACGGAACTCAGTACCGGTCCATGTGGCCGGCACGCCTTCCAGTTTGAGGGTATCGGTGGTCTCATCTGCAAAGAATCCGCCACTGGCTGTCTGCCAGCTTCCGCCATCGAAATACTCCCAGGTATAAGTTGGATTGGTGGTCACCCCTGCATCCACACCAAACAGGGCACTGTCGCCTTCGCAGATTGTAACATCAAGCGGCTGACCAACAACTTCAGGCCGTTCATAGACCGTCAGCATGGCCGTATCGGAGATCAGTCCGGGTACACAGCTACCGCTCAGCCTGAGCCTGATCTGCAGTCCGTCGATGCCCGAATGGATGCCATTGATGTACATGGTGTCGGTGTTCACTCCCGAATAGATATCGGGCGGTGGTACGATCCACGCTGCCCCGTTCCAGATCTCCCACTGGTAGGCCGGGTTGGTGGTCACACCTGCATCCACAAAGAACATCACTGTATCCTGCTCACAGGCATCCACATCCACCGGCTGGGTATCGATCTGTGGTTTTTCATAGACAGTCATCACTGCCGGGTCTGAGGTGACCACAGCAGGACACTTACCGCTTATCACTGCATGGAACATGTATCCGTCGTAGGCGGATGGAATGGCACTTAAGAACAGTGTATCATTGGATGCATCGGTGATCTCGGGCAGTCCGTCTGCCGGGTTCCATGCAACACCGTCGGTACTGTATTCCCACAGGATCACCGGTGTGGTTGTATTGCCAGGATGGATGTGGAAGTAGAGATCACCATCCTCACAGAATGCCTGGTCCACGGGCTGGGTAATGATCTCGGGTCGCTCGTCCACTACCAGCAATGCCTCGGCGGAGGTGACCGGCGGATTACATACACCGCTCACAATCACCCTGTACCGGTATCCATGGTATGTGGTCACAGGATTGTTCACCGTCAGTATACCGGTATCCGTTCCGGTATAATCCAAACCATCATTCAGGTCTTCCCATAATCCCACCCGGTTCACCTGCCACTGGTATGTCACCGAAGTTGTCACTCCGGCATCAACGGTAAATGTGGCAACATCGCCCTCGCAAATCGTATCGTTCTCCGGCTGCAGTATGATCTCCGGATTCTCATTGACAGTCAGCAACACATCGGCAGAAGTCATCGCCGGAGCACAGGCTCCGCTGACCACTACATGATAAACGTATCCATTATAATCAGAGGGCACAAGTGTCATAAACAGGTTGGGCGATCCGGTTCCGCTGTAGACACCGGTATCGGATCCAATGTCCACAAATCCCGATCCCATATCCACCTGCCATTGGTAAAGCGGATTGGTGGTTACACCGCTGCTTACGGTAAAGAAGGTATTCTGCTCCTCGCAGATGGTCTTATCCACCGGTTCAACAGTGATCTCCGGCAGTTCATTCACCGTCAGGGTCGCCGTATTGGATACCTGCGGTGGTATGCAATCGCCTGAAACGATCACCCTGTACTGGTAGCCGTTGAACCTGCTGGCGGGCACCAGTATCTGGAGCACAGCCTGACTGGAACCGGTGTAGATACCCAACGTGTCACCAAAGTCGTTGAAACCATTTCCGTCGTTCATGTTCACCTGCCACTGGTAGGCGGCATTGGCGGTGACACCGGCATCCACATCGAAGCGGGCAGGAACGCCTTCACACACGATGGTGTCGGAAGGTTGCTGTATAATCTCCGGCCGTTCACGAACGGTCAGGGTAACATCTGCGGAAGTTACCGCCGGAACACAGAGTCCCGATACTACCACATGGTAGAGGTTGCCATCATTGGTGGATGGAACACCTGTCAGACGCAGCGTATTGCTGGCAGTTCCCGTATAGATGGCCGTATCGCCCAGGTCGGACCAGGCTCCGCCACCGTTGTAACTTACCTGCCACTGGTAGGAGGCCCCGGAGGTGACCCCTGCATTCACTATAAAGAGCGGACTCTCGTTTTCACAGATCGTTGCATCCAGCGGTTGAGTAACAATTTCCGGAATTTCATTGACAATCAGCAAGGCAGGGTTGGAGGTCTGTGGTACAGGACATACACCACTGACCACTGCACGGTATTCGTATCCGTTGAAACGGCTTTCCGGGTTGAGTACATTGAGCACATCAGCTGCAGTACCGGAATAGACAAGAGCCGTATCACCAAGGACCACGAAACCGGATCCCATATCCACTTCCCACTGGTAAACCACACCGGATGTTACCCCGGCATTTACACTGAAAGAAACGGGCAACCCCTCACATACGGTGATATCCGATGGATGCTGAAGTATCTCGGGCCGCTCATCAATGGTCAGCGTAGCCACGTTGGACTCAATGGGCGTTCCGCATTCACCGGTCACCACCACCTTGTACTGGTAACCATTGAACCTGGAGGCAGCGGATATCACCGCCACACTGTCGGTGGAGGTTCCGTTGTATACAGCCGTATCGCCCAGGTCGAGCCATGCACCTCCGCCATCGTAACTTACCTGCCACTGGTAGATGGGATTGCTGGTCAGGCCTGCATTCACGGCAAATCCGGTTCCGTCTGCTTCACAGATGGTCTGATCGGCCGGATGGGCCACCAGTGCCGGATCATATTTCAGGGTCAGCTGTACCGTATCTGAATAGGCAAACTCAGGACAGAAGGAGCTGGATACCCTTACCCGGTAGTAGTGTCCGTCTATGGCCGCCGTCGGACCAACCACGAAATAGGTAGCCGCAGTAGCTCCGCCTATGTTTCCAAACGGATTGGCCAGGTCATCGGTGGTTTCCCACTGGAATGTGAGTCCGTCCCCGATGGCACCCACCGAGAAGCTGGTATCGATGCCTTCGCATGTTTCAGCCTGCCTGGGCTGGGTAAGGATCTCAACGGTATCCCTTACAGTCACCACCGCTGAACCTGTCAGATTGGGTGCAGAAGGTGTCAGGATGGCTGACAAGCAACCATTGGCATCTACTACAGATACCAGCGTATAGATAGTGGTAAAGGCCGGTGAAACCGGGATGGCCGTCCCGCTCACATAATTACTCAACAAACCCACTCCGTTGTCAATGGTCACATCATAATTGGGAGCGCCCACAGTAATGTTCACGGCCAGGTCGGTGGAGTTGCCCGGACAGATGGTATTGTCGCCCGAAATCACCGCCACCGGAAGCGCATTCACGGTCGTGGTAATTGTATCGCTTCCACCCCAGCATCCGAATGCTGAGAGTGCCTCCACGTGTACCTCGTCTCCATCCACCAGTCCGATGGTGGACCAGAAGTTCAGCGCTCCGCTCTGCTGCGACACACCATTCAGGAAGAAGTTGTAATTAACTGCGGAACCGGACGTTCCCATGAAGGAGACATTCTCACCTGCACAGATAATGTTATCCGCATCCGAGCTGGAGAGGATCACCACCGGCGGATCGTATATGGTAATGGCCAGCGGCATGCTCAGATTCTCGCATCCGTCCACAGAGGTCACATTGACGGTCACCTGGTCGTTGTTCACCAGGCCGGCCGTCTTAAAGATATTGGACACACCATTCTGTTCAGAACCCCCGTTCACAAAGAACTCATAATTCAGTTGTGCGGCCGGTCCGGCTGTGAAAGTAATCGTATCGCCATCACATGCAGCGATCTTATCCGCATTCAGTGTGGTGATGGGCAGCTGGTTCACAGTTATATTCAGCGGATTGTGTATGGTCACACATCCTCCCGAACTGGTCTCGATCACCCGCACCTGTCCGGATATAAGTCCGAATGTCACATCCACCGTATTGATGGTGGGATCGGCCGAGGCAAATCCTGCTCCCGGCGGAATGAACCACTGGTAGGTGCTACCCACGTTGTTGGGCACACTGTAAGTATGGGTGGTGAGTGCACACACCGCCGCATCCCCGGTAATGTTAACCTGAACCGGGAACGGAATGATGGTCATGGGTTTGTATATGGTATCCTTTGTACAACCGTACTGGTTGGTCTCGAATACCCAGATGGAATCGGTTACCTGCACCGCTGTGTTGGCTGCCAGGACGATTGCGGCATAGCTGTCAAGCCCGCTTCCGCCAAAGGTAATATTTCCCAAAATGGCAGGAACGTTCCACTCGTAGTATGAATCGGCCGTATGGACCACCGAGAACACCAGGTTGGCAGTTCCCTCACATACCGTATCAATGCCTGTGATGGCCGAAGTGATGGGCAACGGGTTCACCGTCACATTTTCATACACGGCTGCACCCGGACAGGCAGTCGCTCCGGGTCCTGATGGGATTATCTCGTATTGAATGGTAACAGGTGTCTGGGTGGCATTCACCAGCAGCTGACTGATCACACTGCCAATCACACCAACTCCGCCTGTGGCACCGGTACCCTTCGGGTCAGCAACCGCATAAGTAAAGGTGGAACCCACCACTGAAGCATTCAGGGTAATATCCGTTGTCTCTCCACTACAAATAACAGGAGTTGTATTGGTAACAGAAGCCACCGGAGTGGGATCGACGATCACATCCACATCCAGGATATCGCCCGGACAGGTAACAGCGCCCTGTCCTGTTGGACGAATATGATAGGTCACCGTAAACGCCGTTGTTCCCAGGTTGGCCAGCACCTGGAAGATCGAATCTCCAATGGCAAGGGCTGCCCCGGAAGGAGTGGCACCCGAAGCACCACTCGGATCGGTCACCGTCCATGTAAAGGTGCTGCCGGCCACATCGCTGTCCAACTCAATATTTGCCGCACTTCCGTTACAGATCTGCGGTTCCCGGTTGGTATAGATTCCCACCGGTTTGGGATAGACCGTTACATCAATATCCTGGGTCGTACCAATAATAAAAGTTGGTCCTGGTCCCGTCGGGGTAATATGATAGGTGACGGTAATGGGAGCTGTGGTCACATTAAACAGCTGTTGCTGGATGGTATGGGTATTGGGACCGCCGTTTCCGGCTGATGCCCCTGCACCACCCGGATCCGTTACTGTCCACGCAAAGGTGGCTCCTGCCACCGAACTGGAAAGATCCAGGTCCGAACTTCCCGTGGTACAGATATGAGGCGCATTGTTCACCACGGTCATATCAACGGAAGGATCGATGGTAATTACCACATCCGTGGAATCGCCGGTGCATCCGTTGGCCGATGGCCCTATTCTGTATGTAACAGTGATTGGGACAGCACCATTATTGGCAAGTGTCTGCGTTATCTTTTCACCTATATTCAGAGGTCCGCCATCGGTTGCATTGGTAGTACCCGGATTCAGCACACGCCATCCAAATGTAGTTCCTGCCACATCTCCGCCCATGGTGATATCTGTTGCGGAGCCATTCGGTATGGTCTGTGTCAGGGGAGCCGGATTGGCAGTTGGAGTCGGGTAAATGGTTACTTCCGATACTACAACAACACCATCGCTACAGCCTGCAAGCAGAGGTGTTACCCTGTATTCAATAACTATCGTGGCAAATGTATTGTTGGTGATCGTACCGTTGATCGTATATGGATATGCTTCCCCTGTAACAGTAGTTAACGCCACACCTGTTGCACTAAGATCTCCCAGGTTCCCTGTAGTAGCCACTATATCCAGATCAAATGTTGCTGCACCGCTATGTGTGGCCAGATTGCTAACAACCATGCCGGTCACGGCATCGCCGTCACAAATGGTCTGTACATTGTTGGAAATCGCGGCAACAGGTGTCGGCTCAATGGTTACAACTGCAGTAACCAGCACCCCATTGCCACAACCTGTCAGTTTCGGTGTTACCCGGTATTCAATGGTAATGGCAGCATTGGTATTGTTCGTCAGTGTACCACTGATGGTGTAAGGATAGGCCTGATCCGACTGTGTGGTAAGTGCAACTCCTGTAGCTGTCAGGTTACCAATGTTGCCTGTGGTGGCAACTATGGCGAGATCGAATGCCGGTGCACCACTGTGTGTAGCCTGATCGGTAACAACCATGCCTGTCAGCGTAGCCCCGTCACAAATGGTCTGTGCATTGTTCGAAATCGCGGCAATCGGAGTTGGTTCAATGGTAATGACTGCTGTCTCCATTGCACCATTTCCACATCCTGCAAGCAGGGGAGTAACCCTGTATTCAATGGTGATCGCATCATCTGTATTGTTGGTCAGCGTACCACTGATGGTATATGGATACGCTTGTCCCAATACAGTAGTAAGCGCCAGTCCGGTTGCCGTTAGATCAGCCAGGTTGCCCGTAGTAGCCACGATGGCCAGGTTGAATGATTCAGCCCCGGTCGGGTTGGCTGCGCTTGTTACAGCCATTCCTGTCAACGCATCACCATCGCATAGTGTCTGTGCCGCATTCGAAATCGCGGCTTTGGGTGTCGGCTCAATGGTCACAACAGCGGTTACTAAAGCTCCATTACCGCAGGTAGGCAACAGCGGAGTTACCCTGTACTCTATTACAATGGCATCATCGGTGTTGTTGGTCAGTGTTCCGCTAATGGTATATGGATAGGCCTGTCCCGATACAGTAGTAAGTGCCAGACCGGTGGCCGTCAGGTCGCCCAGCAACCCTGTGGTGGCAACGATTACGAGATCGAATTCCGGTGTGCCGTTGTGTGTGGCTTCATTGGTAACAGCCATTCCGACCAATGCATCACCATCGCACAGTGTCTGAACCGCATTCGAAATAGCGGCTACAGGAGTCGGCTCAATGGTTACAGTGGCTGTAACTACCGTACCATTGCTGCATCCTGCCAACAGGGGAGTCACCCTGTATTGTACCGTAATGGCATCATCCGTATCATTTGTCAGCGTACCATTGATCGCATATGGATAAGCTCCACCTGCAACGGTGGTCAGGGCACCACCGGTGGCAGTCAGATCACCAAGATTTCCAACCGTGGCAATGATATCCAGGTTAAATGTTTCAACACCTGAAGGATTGGCGGCAGTGGCAATGATCATTCCTGTCAGCGCATCACCATCGCAAAGCACCTGTGCATTGTTGCTTATAGTCGCAATCGGTGTCGGTTCGATAGTTACTTCAGCAACTACTTCAGCGCCATCTGTGCAGCCGGGCAATGTGGGTATTACTCTGTATTCAATCACAATGGCATCATCCGTATTGTTTGTCAGCGTACCGCTGATCGTATAAGGATAGTTCTCTCCAACCCGTGTGGTCAGGGAATTGCCGGTAGCTGTGAGGTCTCCCAGGTTGCCTGTGGTAGCCACAATAGAGAGATCGAACACAGGTGTCCCGCTGTGGGTAGCTTCATTGGAAACCACCATTCCGACCAGTGCATCACCATCGCACAGTGTCTGAACCGCATTTGAAATCGCGGCAACAGGTGTGGGTTCAATAGTTACAACGGCTGTTTCAACTGCACCGTTGCTGCATCCTGCCAGCAGGGGAGTAATGCGGTATTCAATGGTAATGGCATCATCGGTGTTGTTGGTAAGTGTACCGCTGATGGTGTATGGATAAGCATTCCCCAGGACAGTGGTCAGGGAGTTCCCGGTGCCTGTCAGATCACCAACATTTCCTGTGGTGGCCACAATGGCCAGGTTAAAGCTTTCGGCTCCTGCAGGATTGGCTGCACTTGTTACAACCATTCCGGTCAGCGCATCACCATCACAAAGTGTCTGAGCCGCATTGGAGATGGCGGCAACAGGTGTCGGTTCGATGGTAATTGTAGCAAACACATCTGTACCATTGGTGCAACCTGGTAACACGGGAGTTACCTGGTATTCAATTGTAATGGCATCATCGGTATTATTTGTCAGCGAACCACTGATGGTATAGGGATAGGCCTGTCCGGCTACAGCTGTCAGCACATTTCCGGTGGCTGTCAGATCGCCCAGGTTGCCTGTGGTAGCTGTAATGACCAGATTAAATTCCGGAGTGCCGTTATGAGTGGCCTCATTAGAAACGATCATATCTGCAATGGATGCTCCATCGCAAATTGTCTGAGCCGCATTCGAAATAGCGGCAACCGGTGTGGGCTCCACTGTAACAGTTGCTGTAACCAGCGCTCCGTCACCACAGCCTGCCAGTTTGGGTACTACCCTGTATTCAACTACAATGGCATCATCTGTATTGTTGGTCAGCGTACCACTGATGGTATATGGGTACGCCTGTCCGGATACAGTTGTAAGTGCCAGTCCGGTCGCTGTAAGATCAGCCAGGAGCCCTGTAGTAGCCACGATGGTCAGGTCGAAGGTCTCAACTCCTGTTGGATTGGCTGCTGTGTTCACGGTCATACCGGTCAGCGCCCCTCCGTCGCACAACACCTGTGCATTGTTGCTTATGGTTGCTACCGGTGTCGGCTCAATGGTAATTGTTGCAAGTACATCTGCACCATTGCTGCAAGTTGGTAACAACGGAGTTACCCTGTACTCTATGACAATGGCATCATCGGTGTTGTTGGTTAGGGTGCCACTGATGGTATAAGGATATGCCCTTCCGGTACGCGGAGTAAGCGCATTTCCGGTGACAGTCAGATCACCCAGGTTTCCTGTGGTAGCTGTAATGGTCATGTCAAACTCCGGTGTTCCGCTGTGGGTAGCCACATTGGAGACGATCATGTCGGTGAATCCGGCACCATCACAAATGGTCTGTGTACTGTTGGAGATCGCTGCTATTGGTGTTGGCTCAATTGTAACTGTAGCCACCTCTACGGCACCGTCGCTGCAGCCTGCCAGCTTGGGTGTTACCCTGTACTCTATAACAATGGCATCATTTGTATTATTGGTCAGGGTACCTGTTATGGTATACGGATAGGCTTGTCCCAACAAAGTAGTAAGCGCCACACCGGTTGCAGTAAGATCACCCAGGTTCCCTGTAGTAGCCACAATCGCCATGTCGAAAGTTGGTGCTCCGTTGTGTGTTACCACACTGCTTACAGCCATGCCGGTCAGCGCTGCACCATCACAAATGGTCTGCGTGCTGTTTGTAATAGCAGCCTCCGGAGTCGGTTCAACAATGACGGTCTCTATTTCAGTATTTCCTGCACATGTGGTTGGAAGGGGCCCTGCAGATGTAATGGTATAAACCACCGAAACAGTTGTATTCATGGTGTGCTGCAGATTCTGGAGTATGGTCTGTACACCAACACCATCCGTGATACTGCCGTTTGCCGGCGCTCTTCCTCCTACCCATGTAACACCACCGCCGTCATTTACCGTCCAGTTGTACACGGTATTTCCCACTGATGTAGCAAGACCGATATTTGTTGTTCCGTCGCTGCATATCACTGCATCGTTATTTGTGGCTGTGATAACCGGGATCGGATTTATAGTGATCTGTTGCGGATTTCCACCTGCAACTGCTGCCCCGCTGATGAGGACTCCGCAGTTATCTGTGACACTTACGATATTGAAATCCCAGGTGCCCAGTCCGAGGATGCCAGTGGCAATGTCAGCTCCGGAAATGTAATTGGTTTCATCCGGCAGCACATCGAATACCACTTTATATGGAGGTGCACCACCGGTAATGTTTACCTGCAGAGGTGTGGTTTGACCCAGGCAAATTGCTGTACCGCCTGTAAGCACTGCTGCGGTTGGTATGGAACCAACCAGTATAGTGGCCGATCCGGTCTCCGAGGTGGCGCGACAACCCTTGCTGTCGACAACGGAACTGATGGTATAGGTGTTTGTGGCAGCAGTATGCGGTCCTGTAGTGATATTGGCACCGCTCACATAGTTATTCTCAGTAGTGATGAGTGGCGGAACAAGGTCGCTGAGTGTTACGGTGAAGTTGCCTGTACCACCCGTGATCGCTACCTGCAGATCGGCGTTGTTGCCTGAGCAGATACTGGCATCACCGGTCAGCACTGCACTTACTACTTCCGGATTTACCGTGAGTGTGACTACATCTGTACCCATACAGCTCTTACCGTCCTGTACGGTATATGTGAGGTTATAAGTAGTCTGCACTCCGGTTGAAGGAGCTGTGAAATCAGGATCTACTGTGTTTGTAACATCCAGTGGTGTCACATCGCCTGTCCAGGCATGTATATACCCACCAGTACCTCCTGAAGGATTCCCGTCGAGCGTTTGCACTTCGTTGTAACAGAGTTCTCCCGGTGCTCCGGGCAGGATTGAGGCTGAAGGATTGGGATTTACATCGATATTGATGGATTGTTCTGCATAACAGCCTTTGGTATCTGTAGCTCTATAGGTGAGTGTATAGGTTGTCTGGACCACTACAACAGGGGCAGTAAAGGTGGGTGTAGCTATTCCTGTTCCGGAAAGAAACCCAGCTCCTGTTCCGGTCCACAAACTGGTAATAGCGCCTGTTCCGCCCTGCGGATCACCATCGAGGTTCACTGTACCATTGGAACATACCTCGGCCAGGCTGGCCATAACGTTTACTGTCACCGTTGGATTAACAACCACTGCAACATTATCCGTACCGGTACATGTCTTGCCGTCTGTAACTGTATAGGTGAGGTTATAGGTAGTCTGGCTTCCCAGTACGGGAGCGGTAAAGTTGGGTGTTTGCGTATTTGTGACACTGAGCGGTCCCGTATCACCCGTCCAGCTATGTGAATAGCCTCCTGTTCCGCCTGCGGGCTGACCGTCAAAATTGATCACATCTCCAGTACACAGTTCTGCAGGTGCAGCAGGATTAATAGATGCTGTCGGATTCGGATTAACCGTAAGTAATGCCGTGTTGGATTCAATGGGACACGGACCATTTGTAGTAAGTACACATTTATAGAGGTTTGTGCTATAACCTATGGGGACACCGGTAAGGTTGAGTGTAGCAGTTGCACCACCATTGTAAACAATCCCTGCCGCATTATTCCATGGCCCGACCCCTCCAGTCTGCACCTGCCACTGGTAACCGGTAACGGCAGGATTTCCGTCAGTAGCTAGCGAAAATGAAGTATTGTCATTTTCGCATATCTCAGCCGCCACAGGTTGTGTTGTAATATCAGCAAGGGGATTGATGTATAATCGTTGGTTATTACTTCTCAAAGGACAACCCTGGTCACTTGTAATTATAACCCTGTAACGGTTATTATCAAATGTTCTGTCAGGATTATTAACCGTCAGCGTACTTGTCGTAAAACCAGTATAAGCTCCCCCATCCGTACCGGCATTAATATCCGAATTCTCTCTCTGCCATTGATAAGTGTCAATGGAACCGGCCACAATATTGGCAGCTACATTAAAAGCAGCATTGTTAAACTCACACTCTGTCTGGTCAACAGGTTGTGTGGTGATGTTGGGAATTGGGTTGACAGTAAGCAATCCCGAACCGGAAAATATTTCACAGGCACCCGCTGTAGTGGTAAGCTTAACACGATAGAGGTACCCGTTGATTGCATAATCAGCCTCGGTAATCGAAAGTGTAGCCGTAGTAAAACCACCGTATGTACAACCATCATTTGGCGCAGCAGCAGCTGTAATATTCACCCATGGTCCTCCGTCGGACCGCTGCCACTGAATGGCATGCGCCGCACCCCCGACCGTCACCCCAAACGTCGTATTCCCGGTGGTCATATTGTCATCAGCACAAATCATTCTGTTTGGTGGATCGGTAGTTGTGGCAAGTGCGTAAATATTAATAACCTGTGGATCAGTAAAAGGACTGGGGCAGTTGGTTGGTGCAACGCCGTAAGTTCTTACAATATAATTTCCAGTTTCTGCAATTGCATCAAGAACAATCGTATTGGATGTCGCTCCGCCAACAGAAATTCCATTTCTATACCACTGATAGCTAATGATGGTGGGAGGTTCATTTGGATTAGCGGTCAGCGTGACGCTTGTCACACCTCCATCAAAACAGAAATCAGTCGGACCCGCAACACTAATGTCAGGTTTGTTGGGGATGGGAGTAATAGTTAAAGTACTTCTGGATGTATCACTGGGGCATGTAACTCCAGAACCATAGTCTCTTGATTCTGTTACCCACCAGTTATACACCCCAGGTGCAGTTTCTCCATGTGTAAAAGAGGCACCAGTATGAACCAGGTCCGGTGGATTTCTATGCCGGGGATCATCATACCATTCTATAACTCCTCCCGTACCTGTTGCAGTTAATGTAGGAGTAACAGATCCAAAACATTCCATTAAAGTAGGAACCGTAGGAGGTGGAGGAGCCTCGACAAGCCGAAGACGTGATATATCAGTCACTGGAGCGTCACCTAATGGATTACACGGTCCCCAAACGTTTAATGTAACTTCAAAAACATCATCAACTTCATCTGTATCGAAGTTACCCGTATGACTGATTGGATAGGTTTGAATTCTGGCATCAATTAAATCATATGGTTCTGTTGTATTAAAATCATAGTCTTCAACAGGACCTTCAAAGTATCCACTGCTTGTGAAATATCCACCCGGATTAGGGCTCCCATCTGGATTAACAAACCACTGTTGAATGATTCCATCACCATTAGCATCTGTAACCTGAACGGGAGTTGCCCCAACTTGTATAAAAACATTGGGAATACCATTGAGTCCACCGCCATGAGTCCCATAAACAAATTGAATCCACCTCGTGTTTATATTAGGCAGTACAGTTTCAACTTCGTACCTGCAATCAAATACAACAACTTCATCAAATACAAAATCCACAATATCTTCACCAACACAAAATAGTGTGCTTAAATCGTCAAGTGGTGGATCAATCCCCAATGTACCAGTTCCCGGTGCAGGCGTTCCATTGTCTTTTTTATAATTAGGGATCGTTATTAAAACACGATTTTGTGTTACTAAAAGAGTTGGTTGTAGTGTACCAGTATTATGGAGATATGGAAACATTGAAATTTCCCAGGTACAATTAATTGTATTATCAGGATACGCCGCATAATTAGACACTACATTATAAACACCACTTCCTACCGATGTTTCCGTAAAAAATGGTTGTGTTTTAGGATTATCACTCGGATATTCCCACGAAATATATGCTCTAGGTGTTGCATAGTGGATACTATTTCTATACCTTTTGCTTAGGATAAGATTCATTTCAACTTCAACATTTTCTACTGCAGCACAAATGTCTTTAGGGGGATTTTCTCCGTAAAGACCATTTGTAAAATCACCAGCTATAGCAATATAATTATTATATGCCTGTACTCCTGCAAAATCTGGTTCTAAACCTGTTAATAAGCTTATACTTCCAGCAGCTGCGCTATATGATACAAATACATTATTCCGGTCATTGAACGAAATAGGTGTTGCAATAGTTATTGTTACGGTTGTTCCGCTTCTTGTTGGAGCTCCTATTAATGCTACAGGTGCCCCACCTACGGTTATTGACCAGCCTGCATTTGTTCCTTCAGAAGTAACAAAGTCATCAAAATGTGCTACGATCTGTTGCTGATTTACATCAGTAAATGTTAAAGAATAAATATTATTTGGTGGATCATTTGAGACCAAGCGTGATTGAGCTATAACTCCAAATGATAAGCTAATTAGGACCATTAATAAAAATGGTCTTCTTTGTTTTACATGATGGTTCATTTAAACTCTCTTATTTTCCTATATTAAATATCCTACTCCATTTCACAAACACCATGTGTCAAATCACATTAATATACTCCTTCTTACTTAATCGGCTTCACCCCATTATAATCCGCAAGTATGTCCCTCTCATTGTTTTCTCATTGGTTCAGAATCTAAGACCTGTGGGTATTCGGATTGGTTGCATTTCAATCCAATAAATTTAGTTTTATTTAATATTGTGTATGGATTAGTTATAAACGATTTAAGTAAGATTTGCTGATTTTCGGTAATACTACCCAAAAATAGGA
>JAGLOO010000034.1 GCA_023138875.1 Bacteroidales bacterium | reverse complement strand
TTCAAATTTAAATGCGTCGACCCTGCCAAAATGCTGTATGCATCATGCAATTTATTTACTAATTTTACGAGACCTGGAGAATTAATCTCTTACCATATACAGATGAAACCCTCATCCTGTCATGGTAAAACAAAATGATTAAATATGAAAAAAGTAATTGTATTGTTATTTGCGTTACTAGGTGTTATGCAAATGTACGCACAAGAAAAAACTAAAATTTTTAATGAAAAGAACCTGGAAGGTTGGATTATTTATGGAACCGAAAAATGGTATGTTAATAATGATGGAAATCTGGTTTGTGAAAGCGGACCTGATAAAAAGTATGGTTATCTGGGAACTGAAAAAAAATATAAAGATTTAGTGCTGGAGTTGGAATTTATGCAAGAAGCTGATGGAAACAGTGGTGTCTTTTTTCGTTCTGGTATTGAAGGCACCAAAATTACCGGCTGGCAAGTTGAAATAGCGCCAAAAGGACATGATACCGGCGGAATTTATGAATCTTATGGAAGGGGTTGGTTGATTAAAATCCCGGATGAAAAAGAGAACATTCTTAAAGAAGGAGAGTGGAATAAGCTGAAAATTCAAGTTGTAGGGGAAAATGTTACCACTTGGCTTAATGGTGAAAAAATGGTGGAATTATCAGATGAGAAAATAGGTAAAGCAACAGGTTGCATCGCTCTTCAAATTCATAGCGGTGGAGGAATAAAAGTTCACTGGAGAAATATTTTCATTACTGAATTGTAATTATTGCAAATCACTATTCATAAGCCTTTCTATTACTTTCAGCTTTGGATACTTTAATGACTCATCCAATAGTTTCCTGGCTTCCTCACTGCTTAAACCAATTGGTTTTTCTACCAATACATGCTTCCCAGCCTGTAATGCTTTTATTGACCAAGGAACATGAAGATGATTGGGGAGGGGAATGTAGACCGCTTCAATTTCAGGGTCCATGAGTAATTCATCATATGAACCATATGCTCTGGGTATATAAAAACGTTCAGCTACCTTTTCAGCAGCATCTTTGCTTCTGGAGGCTATCGCCTGAACATCACAGTATTCCCCATTCATCATCGCAGGAATTACATGTTCAGTTCCTATAGACGCAGTGCTTAATATTCCCCATTTTACTTATAAATTCATCTCATTCATCATGATCAAGTGAGACCAGTTGTTGCATCATTCTCCGGATCATTTCATTGGTATAAGGGCCCATATTGGGGCCAAACCAGGACATCAGCCTGGATTCATATTCATTCAGATGGTAATACCTCCCCGGAATGATATAGCCTGCATAAGCGCCATTAAAACTGGACACAAGGGCCCTGTACCCCTCTTTGTGCATGGCATTCTTATACCCAATTGCCATTTCACCACTAAAATCACTGGGAGTCGATACCCAGATCAGATCACCAATCCTTGCTGCCTGGATATAAACATCACCTATGGGTGGAAATAATTTTTCACCAAGGACCGGGTTTAATCTCACACCATCAGATACCCGTATATGGAATTCCGGCAGATTCATTCCCAGGGTCAAATAAGATAATTCAATGCTCTCCTGTAATTCTGTGCGGACCATATACTTAAGCACACTGTCTGCCAGGGCTTCGCCAATATACTTTGACTTTTCAAATTTCTCTCCCTTGCTGCGCGGACTATGGCTTCCTACACTCCCGGCAAAAAACACCGCCATATCAACACCTTCACTTTCCATCTTTCGCTGCCAGTAACCCGGGTAATCAGCACTGATTTGCATATTCCATCCACCCAGGGTGGTTGCATGTGCATCAAATGAACCCAGCATGGCTCTTCTACCTGAGTTCTGATTCGCCACGATATAGATGAATTCGGAATTTTTTTCTCCCTTCTCTCCAATAAGCCGGTTCGAAACCAGGCTTGAAGCCTCAAAGCTGCCTGATCCGACCTGTCCGGGCTGCAAATCTTCTACGGCACTCTCAATGGCTTTGCTAAATTGCCGGACCAACCACTCTACTATGTTCGGATTTGACAATCCGGCAAACTGCTTTCCCACAAATCCATCAGACCAGGCTCCGACACTGGAGTGTGTATGTGTTGCAGAGAAAAAAAGTTGATCTCGGTTCATTCCCGTCTTCTCGCCGACAATCCGGCTCACTGCTTCACTGATATTAGGTGGAACAATCAACATATCGGAACCAATAAGTACCAGGACTTGTTCCTGTACGCGGATAGCCACGGCCTTCACAAAAAGACTATCATGAATCCCTTCTGAAAAAGTTCCCTTCCGGCTGCCAAAACCTGCCATTGGCATCTCTTTGAAAACACCTGTGTCAGGATCATCTTCCTCAGCACCTAACCCGGGAGTTATACTTGCCTTGCCAAATCCCACCTGAACTTCTCCCTTTGCCAGTGATAATTGACTGGAAATGCTGTCAAGCTGTGAAATGGTTCTCTTATAATAGTTACTGTCAAAATAAGGGGAATAATCCACCCTCTCCAGAGCCCAGAGGAGTACAATACACAGGACCATTGCTATTGCTCCTGAAATTCTCAAAAAAGTTCGCAACCCTTTTTTCATGATCAGTAAACCTAGTATTTTTTGTTGAGGTTATTGAATATCATTTGAATAAGTCAATTCCCAGGGTGCTCTGATCTTATCCATTATTCGCATTATTTGCAGTGATTCCTCTAATGGCATGAAGGGTGACTCTTTCAGCCCTTCTTTCAAACACCTCATCACTTCTTCAGCTTCCTGCATCAGCCCGTTACCTGTGGATGTGTCTTCAAGCACTGCAACCGCTTTATCATCCCTGTACCGTGTGGCTTTTGTGGGAATAGAAAAGATCTCGTTAATCTTTATATATCCCTCCGTTCCAAAAACATAGGCATCGTTGACTGCATCTGTACGCAGGGCAAAGGATAGTTCGGCAATCTCACCCCTGTCATATTTCAAAAGTGCGGCACCCTGCTCATCAGATCCCAACGAACCAATATGCCCGAACCCGACCACACTTTCAGGAGGCTTATTCAATACCATGGAAGCAAATGAGATTCCATATACTCCCAGATCCAGCAAGCTTCCCCCTCCCAATCCGGGATTTAGGTGTCTTTGTGAAGGGGTGAAATCTGCCCGTTTACAAAAGGAGGCTTTTACCATCCTTACTTCACCAATCTCCCCATCCCTGATCCATCCCAAGACCTTTTTCACCAGCAGTACATGCCTGGTAACCATCGCCTCCATTAAAAACACATTCTCTTCTCTGGCAACACGTATCATCTCCTCAGCTTCCCGGGCATTTATCGTTAATGCCTTTTCACAGAGTACTGACTTTCCTGCCCTCATGCACATAACGCTGTTCTCCAGGTGGAATGAATGAGGCGTTCCAATGTAAACTACATCTACCTCAGGATCATCTGCTAACGCTAAATAAGAGCCATAGGCTTTCAGGATTCCGTGTTTCTCTGCAAACTTTTTTGCAGTACCTGCATTCCTTGAGGCTACAGCACAAATCTCTGCTTCAGGTAATAGTTCAAGAGCTTCGGCAAACTTACCTGAAATCTGACCGGTACTTAATATTCCCCATTTGATCTTTTCTGACATTTTCTATAAAATTTATTGTTTGTTTGGTGTAGCTGTCATTTCAAAACGCAGCACCCCTCCATTTGCAATTTCTGAGTGTCTGATCCAGTGTCGGTTAAGAATGATGTCATTCAACCAGATCTTTTGCACATACCGGTTTTCAGTGGCATAGTTATCCGCCTTAATCAGGAGTATACTTTCACCGATCTTCACTTCTGCCTCCCTGAACAGCGGTGCACCAATCTGATAAACATCTGATCCTGCAATGGGATAAAATCCCAGGGAGCTGAAAATATACCAGGCCGAAAGGGTTGCGCCATCATCATTGCCATCAAGCCCTTTATAACTTGTATCATATTTATTATCAAGTATCCAGCGTACCCACTTCTGGGTAAGGTCCGGCCTTCCAGCTTCATTGAACAGGTATGCCGCGTGAATATCGGGTTCATTGCCATGCCAGTAATAGGGTCCCGGATTCCAGTTGCCCATTTCAGGATCGGACTTTGCAAAAAAATCATTCAACTCACTGACAAAAAACTCCGGACTATCAAACAGGGAGATCAATCCCTGTGCATCAAACGGAACTGCCCACCGCCATTGGAGCGCGCTGCCTTCAACGTAATCATCCGTATATCTCTCTTTCAGGTCCAGATAGGTCAACAGCAAAGGTTTAAAATCTTCTACAAAATCGCCATTTGCATTGCGGGGATGAAAATATTGAGTCTCTTGATTCCAGGTATTGCGATAATACAGTGCATGTTCTGCAAATAATGCCGCATCCTCCTTTTTGCCCAGGGCCTGCGCCAATTGACCAATGGAATGATCTGCCCAGGCATACTCAAGTGTTTTCGAAACAGCTTCATCCATCATATCTGCTGCGCAATAATTATATTTCAGGTATGACTCAATTCCCCGTCGCCCTGAAAACTCAGCACCGCGGGGAGTAGGTCCCAGAGCAGTGCTGCGCATTGATTGATAGGCAAACTCAACATCAAAATCACATATCCCTTTCAGCCAGGCATCGGTGATGGTTATGTCTGCCGGGGTTCCAAGCATTGATCCCGTATAACCATTACCCGATGGCCAGCGGGGAAGCCAGCCTCCCTCCTTTGCCATCCTGACCAGGGAAACCATCATATCCCGTTGATCGGCAGGTGCAATTATATTATACAAGGGATGCAGTGTCCGAAAGGTATCCCAAAGGGACAGATCCGTAAAATATCGAAAGCCATCGGCCCGATGTACCTGCTTGTCAAACCCAAAATACTCCCCGTTTACATCATTAAAAACAGTAGGCATCTGGAAGACACGGTACAGTGCTGTGTAAAATATGGTACGCTGTGCATTGGTAGCCCCTTTAATCTTTATAAGCGATAACTTTTCCTCCCAGGCATCCTGTGCCAGGGCAAGCAGGTCATCAAATTGTTTGCTGCCGGCCTCAGCTTCAAGGTTGGCCCGGGCATTTTGGATACTGACATATGATATGGCCAGTTGTAATCCAACTACGGATGCAGAGTCATTATTTATGAAGTTTAAATCAACGCCAATATCTTCTCCTTCCACCCATTCCTGCCCAGGATTAAATGCCTCGCTATTCCATATACCAAAAGTTTTAAAAGCCCGGTCAAACCGCGCCACAAAATAGACCTTAACACCTCCGTACCGCCTCGCGAATGTACCAAATGTGCGCACACTGCCTTCCACCTCCTGCTTATCAGGCAAAATGGTAACCGTTGCCTCTCTGCTCACTGCATCACCCAGCGCATTGCTGACATCAATAAATATATAAGGCTCCACTCCTCCGGGAAAAGTATAACGGTGAATTCCAACCCGTTCTGTTGCAGTTAGTTCTACAAATATCTTCTCATCAGGCAAGAGTAGTGCATAGTAACCCGGGAAGGCTACTTCATCACGATGTGAAAAACGTCTATAGGGTCTTTGTCCGCGGTTATTGTGTGATACGGGTCTGGTAGAAGGAACTACCAGGAAATGGCCTCCGTCTGTTGCTCCTGTTCCGCTAAGCCTGGTATGACTGAAGCCGGATATTTTATTATCACCGTAGAAATAACCAGAGGTGTTTAGGGCCTTTCTGTTGGTCATCACAGATGCAGTTTCAGGACTCAGGCGTACCATTCCAAAAGGAAGTGCGGCACCCGGAAAATTATGTCCGCAAACCCAGGGATAGCCTCCTGTACCTATAAACGGATTTACATCTTTTACCAGCGGCAAAACGGGTCTGGCAGCATTTGACATCAGTTGGGGTTCGGCATTGACAATAATCCTGTATTTGATCCGGAGCATACCCGCAAAAAATAAACCTGCCAGCACCAGCAGGCCTAATCCGAGAAGCAGGATTTTTATAATTCGGTTCATTGCTTAAAACGCTCCGTATTCAATGATCATCTTAACCATATATATATCAGGATCGTAATGATCGATAAAATCAACAGATGCAGCCTCCAATCTGATAAACCTGAAAATTGCGCAACTCTCTTTGAATAATTGATGGTTGTTTTCTCCAGCTTACCAGGATCAGTTTTTGGTGTAAATGCCGAAACTGCAAAGAGAATAACAGAGATCAGTATGGTCGCCCACAAACCCCGATATCCGAAGTTCAGTGTCAGCTTATAATGAAGGAATGGGAATATCCTTTCCCCAGCTTCTGCCCCTATAAACTGATCAATGACAAAGATGGTAGCAACAACAATACCAACAAGAACCGACACGATTGCAGCTTTCAATGTTACTTTCTTACTGATGATACCAAAAAAAATGGCAGGGAAAACAGGCAAAACGAGATATGCTGTAATGGTTTGCAGGTATTTATACAACCCTTCTTCGTTCTTGTAAACCATATAGGCAGCACCGATACCGAACAGGGTAACAATAAGTATGACAGCACGACCAACCAATACCTGTTTTTTTTCTTTCATATCCGGTTTGGCCTTAACTACAAAGTCCCTCACAACCAGCGTTGAAACAGAGTTCAATACAGCAATGAGGGAGGTGATTAACGCTGCCAGCAGGGAGGCCAGCACCAATCCGCGTAATCCTGACGGTAAAAGATTATTAAGCAGAACGATAAAAGTTTGCTTGGTCTCCTCCCCTTCGAGACCGGGATATAAAGCATAAGCTATGACACCCGGCAGGGCAAAGATAAAGACCGGCAAGAGTTTAAGCAGCGTTGCAAACATTGCTCCCCATCTTGCCTGTTTAAGATTTGGGGCTGCAAGAACACGTTGAACATTGACCTGGTCAATGCCCCAGTAAAATATGCCTGCATAAAATGCTGTGGCAAGAATTCCCCAGAAGGGATAGACAGGATCATCATAGGGTTTAGCAATACTCATTGCTTCAGGAACTTTCTCCATCAAGCCACTCCAGCCACCTACTTTATCAAGCCCAATGAATACCATAATACTCGCCCCAACAATCATGATGGTTGCCTGAATCGTATCCGTATAGGCCACTGCTGTAAAACCCCCGATGATCGTAAACAGCGCAACCATGAATCCGGTAAAAATTACGGTTGTCATAATATTCCATCCCATCAGACCATTCAACACCAATGCTCCGGCAAATAGCGTAAAGGCAAGTTTGGTCATCACGCTTATAATCAGCATCAAGCCTGAAAAAAATGTTCGTGCCTGCTTATTGTACCGTAATTCGAGAAATTCAGGGATGGTGTATATCTTGTTTTTCAGGTAATAGGGAAATAAAATCGCACATGCAAAACCGAGCGTAATTGCAGTTGTAAGTTCAACTGAGCCTGCAGAAAGACCATACCTGTAAGAATCACCGGAGAGTCCAACCAGATGTTCGGCACCAATATTTGTAGCAAAAAGTGATGCCCCTATCACCGGCCACATGATTTTTCGGCCACCCAGAAAGAAATTCGAGCTGCTCTGGCCAGCCTTTGCCCGGTATGCCATATACAAGCCTATCGCCAGGCTGCCAAAAAGTACGACAAGACCTACTATCCAGTCTAATCCGCTGAGTGAAATATTCAATTTCTCTAATTCTAAATGATTATTTATCCAGCAACTTTTTCAAACGCATCACACTTTGAACCATGGCCCTTATGGCTCTTTTTTAGTAATGTGCAATTTTATTGAATCATTGGTGAAAATATTGGTTGTTTTCGGTTTATATATGCTTTTAATTAGTTGTTAATTTTTAATTGATAAACAGATCATGCGAATACAGCAGTTATTACTTTTAATTTCATTCTTGGTCATCTCTGGCCAGATGACAGGACAGTCCACAAAACTACCTGTTTACAAAAACCCTGATAAAGATATAGAAAAACACGCTGATGATTTTTTCGGCCTCACAGATCACTTATGGAACCCCGTTCCTGACAATATTTACCTCCAGGAGCTCGGACAAAAAATCCCTTTGGAAAAACCAGCTACATCCATCGCATTATTCAAAAATCAGTGCTATGTTGTTGTGGAGGGAAGTATTCACACGCTCTCAGGTGAGTTAGTTAATCCTGTGATGTCGGCTCCGGTCAATGTAAAACAAATAAAATCCCTGAACGGAACGCTCTGGGCCCTTTCTTCAGACGGAATCTACAGCCTGGAAGAGAATAAATGGCAGAAAATAGATGATAAGGAATTTGTGGATATCTGTTTGCATCTGGGTGTTTTGCATGCAGCCACCAGGGAAGAGGTGTACCGGCTTGAGGATGATAGGTTCATAGACATTAAACCGGAAACCGGATATCTTTCCAGTGATATAACCATGCTCATGGAAGATGGCAGCCAGGTTCTTGCCGATCCCGTTCAGATAGGACCCATTGATCGGATCGCTTCATTCAGCGGTACTCTCTATGTACTCAGACCAGGCGGAAGACTGGCTCTGTTTGATGGCAAAATAGTGAATCAGGATTTTGTTGACTGGGGTACGCTCCCATCACCAAACACCAGTGATATGCTTAGTTTTGGAAGTCGCCTGTTTATCAGTACCTACCGTGGTTTAGGCGTATTACGGGGTGCCGCCTTAACTTCACTTAAAGGCAAAGACGGACTTCCTTTTGAGGAGACCACCTGCCTTGAAGCGGGTTTTGAGAATGACATCTGGATAGGCACCACCAGAGGAGCCATACGTATGCTAAAAGATGACTGGCACTATTTTGGGGCCGATCACTGGCTGCCCGGTGATCATGTGAATGACATAGCCGTTGGAAACAATGTGGTTTATATCGCCACCGATCATGGAATTGGTATTGTACGCTATGAACCCTACACACTTCGAAAAAAAGCTGACTATTATGAAAGGCACCTTGATCAGTGGGGCCATAAGCGACTTGGATTTATACATACCATATATAAAAAGGGTGATCAGTGGATTCGGGAAGTAAGCGATAATGATGGTGGACATACAGCACCCTACCTGGCAGCAATGTCATACAAATATGCTGTAACCGGAGATAATACAGCTCGTCTGGAAGCTGTGGAATCATTTAAAGCCATGTTGTGGCTGGAAGAGGTCACCACGGTGAATGGTTTTGTGGCGCGCTCCATCTGGTCAACCACAGCCGATGCAGACACACGGGGCAGGCATGGTTCAGGTGGTCTACCGGCAAAATGGTATCCCACGAAAGATGGTAAATGGTACTGGAAAGGAGATACTTCAAGCGATGAAATAATAGCACATTTTTATTCCGTCTCTCTGTTTCATGACCTGGTCGCAGAAGGAGAAGAGAAGGAGATGGCTAAAAAACACCTGGCAAAAATCGCCTCTTTCATAAAAAATAACGGCTTTATGCTGATCGATATGGATGGCAAGCCTACCCGGTGGGGCCGTTGGGATGCAAAATATCTGCTTAGTCCGTACGGATATTCCGACAAAGGTTTAAATGGTCTTGAAGCAATGACATTTATGCAGACAGCTTATGCCCTGACAGGTGATAAAGAATTTGAAGAAGGATTTCAACAACTGTTGGATTGGGGATACCAGAACTATATCGTCCGTTTGAAAAACACATTCCCTCCCACAAATGTGGCACCATGGGATGATAATTTAGCATTCAGAAGTTATTACACAGTATTGCGTTATACCGGGGATCCGGTGTTGAGATCCATGTACCTCCGCAGCCTGGAACGCACCTTTGAAGTAAAAAGACTGGAACACATTGCCTGGTTCAATTTTGCCTATGGGGCTTTAACAGGAAATGACTGTGAAGCAGAAGAGGGTGTAAAACATTTGCGTGAATGGACCCTGGATTGTGTTGAACACAATTACCGCAATTCATTCCGGGACGATCTGATCCCGGAGCCGGGTTACGTTCCCTACGAAGGAGGCACCAAGGCCATATCGCCCCGTGAGACCAGCGTAAAAAGAGGCAGCCGCAACGCCCTTGGATATGACGGGGGTGTCAGTGGCAGAAGAGTCATGGAACCAACCGGATTTTTACGTGATTACTGGATGGGACGGTATCATGGGATCATTAAAGCTCCTGCCACTGTTGAGAAAGATTTAATCTCAGTCAATCCTAAGGGAAATGAGGAATTCGGGGCAAAACCCTATGACGGGCCAGACAGGCCAAAGATGTATTGAATACAATTTAAAAAATGGTTAAATGAGAGTAAAAAATCTATTGATAGGAGGAGTATTCCTGATTGCGGCTCAAATATTAATGCAAGCCTGCACGGGTAATCAAAAACCACAGTCGGACAAGGATAAAATTGAAACGCTTATCGCGTCCATAACCCTCGAGGAGAAAATTGGTATGACCGTTGGCGATGGAAAATTTTTACCCGCCGTTGATCCAAAAACAATAGAACAAGGCACAGGTATTATTATTGCCAACCAAAATTCAAAACTGGTAATACCCCGGCTCTCTGTCAGGACCACTGCTCTTAGCGATGGGCCCTCGGGTTTAAACAGAGACCCTTGTCCGGAAGGAGCTACGGAATATACCTATACCACAGCTTTTCCTACCTCAACATGCCTGGCAGCTACCTGGAATACCGGGATGCTGGAGAAAGTGGGAACGGCCTTTGGGAATGAGGTCCTGGAATACGACTATGATCTCGTACTTATGCCTGCATTAAACCTGCACCGTAATCCTAAATGCGGTCGCAATTTTGAATACTACTCCGAGGATCCCCTGCTTTCAGGGAAACTATCTGCTTCCATGGTGATTGGTTTACAATCCAATGGAGTTGGAATAATGACCTCATATAATAAAGTAAACGGATACTATACTGCCGAATTACCAGAGTTGTTACAGGATATCGTGCGGCAGGAGTGGGGATTTGAAGGACTGTTTATTACCGATTTTGACGGCTATGGAAATGCTGTAGCAAAAGTAAGAGCTGGCAATAACATGCTGATGGGTGGCAATATGCAACTCAAGCAAAAATCACCTCGTGCTGTATCCCAATTTCGCAATGGAGGAGTTGAGCCGGTTTAGTAAATAGAATGGCATGAAAATATTTCTAACAGTTGTCTCTATAATATTCATTGCCGCCAATCTCCACGGACAGCACGGAGTTGAAGGCGAATTAATATTTCCATTGCAGGAAAAGCATGTGCACTCGAGCAGTATTGTTGAACTGCCGAATGGCGATCTTTTAACCTGCTGGTTTGAGGGAAGCGGCGAGCGAACTGCAAATGATGTGGTAATCAATGGTTCACGATTAAGGAAGGACGAAACGAAATGGAGCGACTCCTTTTTAATGGCAGATACTCCCGGTCAGCCCGATTGCAATCCCATATTATTCCTGAACAATAATGATAAGCTGTTTTTAGTATGGATTGCAGTACAGGCCAACAGGTGGGAAACCTCCATTTTGAAAGTTAGAACTACCACAGATTATAAGGATGAAGGCGCCCCGAAATGGGAATGGCAGGATGTCATACTGTTGAAACCCGGTGTGGAATTTGAAAAAAGGGTCAGGGAACAATTTGAAAAATATGGCAGGGAAGATTTAGCCTGGGCCGAATATGCACTGCCTTATGAAGAGATGCTTGCGGAAGCCGCAAAGGATCCTAAGAAACGGGAAACCGGGTGGATGTCCAGAACGCATCCAACTGTTTTGAAGAGCGGGAAAATACTATTACCTCTTTATTCGGATGGATTTAATTTTGGATTGATTGCAATCTCAACAGATGAAGGTGAAACCTGGGAAAGCAGTCTGCCAATTGTTGGCCGCGGATTAAATCAGCCGAGTCTTGTTGTACGTAATGATGGTTCAATAGATGCCTATATGCGGGATGATGGAGATGAACCCGGCAGGATTTTAATCAGTCATTCAGATGACGAGGGCTATTCATGGAGTTACGCGCAAAAGTCAGACATTCCAAATCCCGGTGCAAGTGTTGAGGTGATCAAATTAAAAAGTGGCAATTGGCTCCTGGTTTATAATGATGTTGAAGATGGAAGATATAGCCTGGCAGCAGCGGTTTCAGATGATCAGGGGAAGTCCTGGAAATGGAAGAGGAAACTTGAAAATATTAAAGGTGGAAGTTTCTCCTACCCATCTGTTATACAAGCTATGGATGGCAGGATACATGTAACTTACTCTTATCATTTACCAGGTGAAAAGAAATCAATAAAACATATTGCTCTTGAGGAAGAGTGGATCATCTCTGGCCAGATGATCGGACAAACAACCAAAATACCTGTTTACAAGAATCCTGATAATGGAATTGAAGAACGTGTTGAAGATTTATTAGCACAGATGACCCTTGAAGAAAAAGTGGACATCGTTGGTGGAAATGACTTCAAATCCAGGTCAAACTCCCGTTTGGGAATACCTGAGATGATTATGACGGACGGACCGCTTGGCCCGAACGCAAAAGGGCATTCGACCAATTATTCAGCAATGATCAATCTTGCTGCCACCTTCAACCCTGATCTGATGTACAGCGTAGCTGAACAAATAGGTGAAGAGACCAGGATCATGGGAAGAAATTTGCTTCTGGGCCCCAACATTAATATTGCCCGCTTACCTCATGGGGGAAGAACTTTTGAAGGATTTGGTGAAGACCCTTACCTGATGTCCCGGATGGTTAGGAACTTATGCCTGTGAAAATAAATATCTGCTCACTGATGTTTTGAAGGATGATTGGGGATTTACAGGGGTAGCCATTTCCGATTGGGGTGGTGCTCGCTCTACAGTACCAATGGCTAACTCCGGATTGGATCTGGAAATGCCTTATGGGAAGTACTATGATGATAAGCTGTTAAATGCCATTAAAGATGGAGTGGTTACTGAAGCGAACCGTGAATATGAACTCCAGGTTGATTTTTATGAAAACATCGGGACCTGCCGTTGTAAATTGGGATTTGCTCCCTACGAGCCTGGTGATATTTCTCCTTCAGGCAAACTTCCTGTCACTTTTCCGAAAAAATGGGAAGATTCACCGGTGTATGGGACCTATCCCGGCAAAAAGGAAGTTGCCAATTACAAGGAGGGCATCTTTGTTGGTTACCGTCACTTCGATAAAGAGAATATTGAACCTCTCTTCCCGTTTGGTTATGGGCTTTCTTATACAACATTTGAATACAGTGACCTGAAAATCAATCAAAATACGATTGGGCAAGGTGATACAATAGTCGTGAAAGTGGCGATCAGGAACAGTGGGGAAATGGCCGGAGATGAAATAGTACAGCTTTATATAAGTGACAAAAAAGCCAGTGTAGAAAGAGAAGTAAAATCTCTGAAAGGATTTTCCAGGGTCAGCCTGATTCCGGATGAAAGCAAAAGTGTACAGTTTAAAATTGATAAAAATTTGGAAAATGAAATGTTATAAATGTTTTACTTTAAATGCATTCCTTTTGATAAATATGTTCTGTTTTTATACGATAGATTCATTTTCACAGGAAAATCATGCAAAAATTACTGGCAAAACAGACACAGCACTACCATATTTTGATGCCAAATATGAGAAGATTAAGGCCAGGGTTAGCTACGTTCCTGGAATTAAGGTTATTAGGGGTGAAACTCAATTGATTGTCCCTGAAAACAAAAGTTTTTGTCCTTCTGGCAGTGTTTTTATATTCAACAATGGGGATCTTCAAGTCTATGACCGGCGCTCCAACGATGGAGGGATGACCTGGTACCAGGTAGATCATATTCTTGAGAATTCCACATATCAGTATCCTGAACCGGATGGCGAAGTGATCATGTTCCAATCTGCTAATTCCGCAGGAAGTTCTACGAATCAAGGAAGACCGGAAGTTTCTATGCAGGAAACTGATCAGAAAGGAGTTTTTGAAGCCAATTTTTTCCGTTCAAAAGATAATGGTCTTAGTAGAGTAAGTGAGTCTGCTAAAATCTTCCTGCCGGAAGAATTTAGCGACTGGAATAATGTTTTATGTCGTAAGATTGTTGGACTTGAAGATGGTAGTCTGCTAATGAGTATGTACAGTAACAATACAAAGGGGAATAATATTGAACGAATATATCGCACCATTGCTTTACGCTCCACTGATCGGGGTAAGACCTGGTATTACCTTTCAACAATTGCCTTTGACATGAGAGAAGATGTAAGGGGTGAGGGTTTTAATGAAACATCTTTGCTGGTTCTTCCTGATGGTAAAATTCTTAGTTTCATGAGAACAGGTGCAAGCTACCAGGCCTCTTTAGGTAGTTTTAATAACAATGATTGGGATACCAAAATGCCTTTTAGTTATGGAAAGCAGACAGCTATATATATGAGTATTTCCGGCGATGGTGGCAAAAACTGGAGTTGTGCCGACCCAATAACTTCTCATGGTGTTTGGCCGGATGCTGTTCTGATGGAAAATGGGATCATAGCATTGACCTACGGACGACCGGGAAACTGGATAATGTTTAATGATAGAAAGAGGGAGAGTTGGGGTCCCATTATCCCATTCTACAATGGCCTTTATCCTCCAGACTGTGGTAATTATATTTCCATGGTGGAGGTGGCTCCAGATATTTTACTGGTAGTGTATTCCCGCACCAATCCTAACGACCATTGGCAAAGTGAAATCGTGGGTACCTACTTTAATGTTAAGGCTGTGGTAGAGTAGAATACCATGACGTTTTTCATTTGAAGAGAATAATTATGAAGAACCTCATCTATTTAATGATATTATTGATTTCAGGGAGTTGCTCTAATTCTGATAATCAAAGGCAGGAGATTGTTATGAATGCAGTACCTGATGTAAAAGGTCAGGCCCGGTTAGAGGAAACCTTTCCAACACCTAAAAATGGGGACACTTATGTAATTGCGCACCGTGGTGCACACAATGGTATTCCAGAAAATTCACTGGCTGCCTATCAAAAAGCAATCGACCTGGGGTGTGATTTTATTGAAATCGATGTTCGAAAGACTAAGGACGGGAGGATGGTTAGCATACATAACTCAACCATAGATGCTTATGTAAACGGAGCAAGTGGAAGAGTAAGTGACTTTACCCTTGCCGAGTTAAAAGCCCTGGATATAGGTATACGGGTTGGTCCGGAATGGGAAAATGAAAGGATTCCCACTTTCGAGGAAATTCTTCGACTCTGTAAAGGTCAAATAGGTATTTATCTTGATTTGAAAAAGCCGGTAGTTGATGAACTTATTCCTATTATAAAGAAGTATGGAATGGAGCGTGACATTGTCTGGTATATCCCGGTTTTCAATATGAAAGAGATAAAAAAATTAAAGAAAAACTGTGATAATTGCATTGTAATGCCTGATCCTGGCAAAGAAAAAAACATTTTAAGAGTTGTTGAAAAGCTACAACCGCTTGTGCTCGCAACCGATATGGGTAAATTAAGTGAAAACTTTGTTTTAACCGCTCATGAAAACAATGTCAGGGTTTTTGTCGATGAGGATCAGGGGAATGAAGCAGAATGGACCAAAATATTGAATTGGGGGACAGATGGCATTCAAACTGATAAGCCTCAAGAGCTTATCAAGTTTTTAATAAAGCAAGATCTCACAAAGTATGTTGATCCCTTTATTGGTACCGGGGGCCACGGGCATACCTTCCCCGGAGCAATGGTTCCGTTTGGATTGGTGCAAATCAGTCCGGATACCAGGATGGAGAATTGGGATGGTTCTTCGGGCTATCACTACTCTGACAAAACAATCATGGGATTCAGTCAAACGCATTTAAGCGGAACCGGTGCCCCCGAGTTTTGCGATATCTTATTAATGCCCACTGTTGGGAAGGTACAGGTAGTTGCAGGAGATGAAAAGGATTCCAGGACAGGATATCGCTCTTCATTCAGCCATAACAACGAATTTGCCTCACCCGGCTATTACAGCGTCCTGCTTGATGATTATCATGTTCATGCCGAGTTGACAGCAACAACGCGGTCGGGGTTTCATCAATATACATTCCCTGCTTCAGATAGTTCAAATATCATCATCGATTTGAAAAACCGGGACCGGGTCATTGAATCAAATATTCAATTCGTAAGTGATACTGAAATAACAGGATTCAGGCGTTCAATCCGTTGGGCCAAAGATCAACATGTCTATTTCTATGCAAAGTTTTCAAAACCATTTGAGAAGTGGGGTATTGCCATCAACGATACCCTGGTTGATAACATCATTCATGCAGAAGGGAAAAATATTAAAGCCTTTGTGAGTTATCATACCAGGCAGGATGAAAAAATACTTGTAAAAATTGGAATATCTGCTGTTAGCATTGAAGGTGCAAAACTAAACCTGAAAGCTGAAAACAAAGGCTGGAATTTTAAGGATATTAAAAACCAGGCCAGAAACGCCTGGAGTACACATCTGTCTAAAATTGAGATAGAAGGCGGATCGGAGAAGGAAAAACGTATTTTCTATACTTCCCTGTATCATACTGCCATGGCGCCCAATCTTTTTAATGATGTGGATGGAAGTTACCGGGGGGTTGATCTGAAAGTGCACAAGGCTGAAGGGTTTACCCGCTATACGGTTTTTTCGTTATGGGATGTATTCAGGGCTCAGATGCCACTCATTACGATCCTGGAGCCATCCCGGATGAATGATTTTATTAAGACATTCCTGGCAGTTTATAAAAATGGAGGCAGGCTGCCTCACTGGGAAATATGGGGTAATTATTCCGGCTCAATGATCGGGCACCATGCGCTCCCTGTTATTTTGGATGCTTATAACAAGGGAATCCGGGATTTTGATACCGACCTTGCATACAAAGCAATGAAAAATCAGGTTGATAAAAGTGGCTATTATTCAACCATGGGATTTATTCCTGCTGATAAGAGTTCAGGGTCTGTTTCGGTGACAATGGAATATTCCTATAACGATTGGTGTCTCGCCGAAATGGCAAGAAACCTGGGCAAAGAAGATGACCTTCAGAGCTATCAGCAGCGTGCCCAATTCTACAAAAATGTATTTGATCCTGGCACAGGATTTATGCGTCCGAAAAACTCCGATCGCTCCTGGGTGGAACCTTTTGATCCGGCAGAAGGAAGTGAACATTTTGTGGAGGGCAATTCGTATCAATACAGCCTTTTTGCCCCACATGATGTGAATGGCCTGATTGAATTATTGGGTGGCGATGACAAGTTTGAAAAATGGCTAGACCGGCTTTTCACTTATCAATCTGAACATGATGCAGGGGTGAAAGATGCAAGTGGTCTTATTGGCCAGTATGCCCACGGCAATGAGCCTAGCCATCACATGGCCTACTTATATAATTATGCCGGCGCAGCACCAAAGACCCAAAAAATTATACGGGACATCCTCGATTCCATGTATGATGATACTCCTGATGGATTGGAAGGGAACGAAGATTGCGGACAGATGTCAGCCTGGTATATATTAAGTTCGATGGGTTTCTATCCTGTGAATCCCGGTGATGCCAAATATATCATTGGAACACCCCTGTTTGACAGGGTCACTGTTCATCTTGAAAATGGGAAGAAGTTTATCATCAAAGCCAATCATGTGTCAGACAAAAACATACACATTCAGTCAGCTACCTTAAACGGATTGCCTTATACAAAATCATGGTTTACGCATGATGATATTACCAGCGGGAGCGAATTGGTTTTTGAAATGGGCCCGGCTCCAAACAATAGCTGGGGCACTTCCAGGGAAGACAGGCCTTTTACAAGGAAATTTAAGCCGGCCGTAACCATGCCCTACATCCTTCATAGAGACCATAATTTCCTGGACAGCATTGAAATAATCCTGGAATGCGAGACCGAAGGTGCGCAGATCTATTATACGTTGGATGGTAGTGAACCTACTGAAAGATCTCAACGCTATACAGCTCCGTTTGAACTTCAACATACAACCCTTATAAAGTTCATAGCCTGTAAAGAAGGATTACTCACGAGCCTCACGGTTACTGAGAAATTAAACAAACTTGAATACGAGAGATTCCAAAACTATGAGGGTAACACCATGGCACAGGGCTTGAAATACAGGTATTACGAGAACAATGTAATGTTTGTAAGGGAACTTTCACCCCTCAACCCAATAGAAACAGGCATTATTTCCCATTTTTCAATTGAGGATCGTAAAACTGATATGTACTTTGGGTATGAATACAATGGTTTCATTCGTATTCCGGGAGATGGCGCCTATACCTTTTATAATAAAACCAATGACGGCAGTATTCTCTATCTGGATGGAAAAGAATTTATCAATATGGATGGTGGACACCCTGCCCACGAATCGTTTAGAACCATCGCCCTTAAAAAGGGCATATATCAAATTGATCAAAAATATTTTCAAATGGGAGGAGGTTTTATGAATAAAGTAAGCTGGAAAGGTCCCGGATTTGAAAAAACCGAAATCCCGGCATCAGTTTTATATCACACAAAATAGAAGGAGAAACGAACAGATAGTGATACAAAAAGATAAATAAGTACTCATGTACAGAGCAAACAGGTTAATATACTTAGAAAGAATTCTTGCTGCAGGATTTATTACAGCCTTCTTGCTGGTTGGTTGTGCACCTCAGCCTGAAACTAATTCGAATCTCCACTATGTTGATCCACATATAGGTGGGATGGGACACCTGCTCCACCCCACCCGGCCCAATGTGCAACTTCCTAACCAGATGGTCCGGATGCATCCCCTGCGTGCCGACTATCTTGATGACCAGATCAGTTTTTTCCCTCTTACCATTATATCGCACCGGAAAGGTGAGTTATTTGGGATTATACCCTATTCAGGCTTAGTGGATGATGGATCGTGGAGGACAAGACAAACTTATGATCACGACCTTGAAACAGTACGCCCATACTATTATTCAACTTACTTTATTGATTCGGACATCCGGACGGAATTCACTCCAGGCAGTAAAACCGGGTATTATAAGTTTACCTTCCCTGGAAAAGGCAACAATTTGATAAAGCTTCAAATCAACCAGGGTGGTGAATGGCATATCATTTCAGGGAATACTATTTCAGGAGAAGAGGTTTTTATGGGCATGAAGGCTTATGTGTATGGTGAATTCAATTCATCAGGGAATGGAACACTGAATCAGCAGACCCGGGTGAACACGAGGAAAAAAACCAGCCACTCAGAACCCGTTGCACTATTTGAATTCCGGACTGAGGAAAACCAGCCCATCGAATTCAAATATGGGATCTCTTTCATCGATGCAGCGCAAGCCAAAGCCAACCTTGATAGTGAGATTCCCGGTTGGGATTTTGAAGGATTGAAAAACCGGGGGGAAAAGGCATGGTCGGAAAAACTCGGAGCCATACAGGTAAAAGGAGGCACCGATGCCCAACGCCGGACATTTTACACATCCCTGTATCGTTGCTACGAACGCATGGTGAATATTAACGAGGATGGCAGGTACTACAGCGCTTATGACCACCAGGTACATGAAAGTGATCGTGATTTCTATGTGGACGACTGGGTCTGGGATACTTATCTTGCCCAGCACCCGCTGCGTATGCTGCTTGATCCCCGGGAAGAGGCAGACATGCTCCAATCCTATGTAGACATGTATGAGCAATATGGCTGGATGCCTCAATTCCCCCTTCTTTACAAAGATGATCCGGCGATGCACGGTTTCCACTCTACCATTGTTTTTCTGGACGCATGGAGAAAAGGTATCCGCGATTATAATGTTGAAATGGCATATGATGGAATGAAGAAAAATGCCCTTGAGGCAACCATGCTTCCCTGGCGCAATGGACCAAAAACAGAACTTGATTATTTCTACCGGGAAAACGGATTTTATCCGGCACTTGAACCAGGCGAAAAAGAGATTGTTGAGGAGGTTCATAGTTTTGAAAGACGCCAGAGCGTAGCCTTAACCCTGGCACACAGTTACGATGACTGGGCCCTTGCTGAAATGGCCAGAGAAATGGGAAAAACTGAGGATTATAAGTACTTCATTACCGAAGCGGCAAACTACCGCAACTTATACCGCCCCGATAAAAAACTGATGTGGCCTAAAAATGCTGCCGGGGAATGGCTCGACATTGATCCAAAGTTTGATGGTGGCCCGGGTGGGCGTGATTATTATGATGAAAACAACGGCTATACTTACGCCTGGCAGACCCAGCATGATATTCACGGATTAATAGAATTGATGGGCGGACGTGAAGATTTCACAGCAAACCTGGATCAACTGTTTCGGGAGGATCTGGGAAGAACAAAATACCAGTTCTGGGCAAAATTTGCAGATGCCACCGGATTGGTAGGCCAGTTCTCCATGGGAAATGAACCGAGCTTCCATATTCCATATTTATACAATTATGCAGGAGAGCCCTGGAAAACCCAAAAGCGCATTCGTTTTCTTCTGGATGTCTGGTTCCAGGACAATATATTCGGAATTCCCGGCGATGAGGACGGTGGTGGCATGACCGCCTTTGTCGTATTTTCTTCAATGGGTTTTTACCCGGTAACTCCCGGTTTACCTGTTTATAATATAGGCAGTCCCGTTTTTGAAGAAGTTTCAATGACGCTGGATAATGGCAATACTTTTATAGTTGTGGCAAATGGATGCTCAAAGGTGAATAAATACATCCAGTCAGCACGCCTGAACGGAGAGCCTTTGACCCGTCCATGGTTTACCCATGAGGATATACTTAATGGCAGCACCCTCGAATTGGAGATGGGCCCCTACCCCAATAAAGAGTGGGGCGCATCACCTGTAGCAGCACCGCCTTCTATGATTGATGAAACGTCCATGCTAAAATAACCAATAAACACAAACTCAACATGAAACTTAAGCAGCCTACTTTCATTCCAACGATCATTGCAGCACTGGGCCTCTTTACCCTTGCCTGTGAACAATCCGGGGAACCTGTGGATTATGTAGATCCATTTATCGGAACAGATTTTTTTGCACATATGTTTCCCGGGCCTGGATTACCCTTCGGAATGGTGCATCTCAGCCCGGATGTATATACCAAGGGGTGGACATATGCCTCTGGTTACCAGTATGCAGACAACTCCATTATGGGTTTTAGCCATACCCATTACAGTGGGGTTGGGATGGTTGCCAAAGGTGACCTGTTAATCATGCCTACGGTTGGACAAAAACTCCGGATCACACCCGGTTCCAGGGAGAATCCCGATGAAGGGTACCGTTCGCGGTTTGACCATGCAGATGAAACAGCCTCACCCGGGTACTATTCCGTTTATCTGAAGGACTACGATATAGAGGCTGAATTAACGGTTACAAGAAGGGCAGGAATGCACAAATATACTTTCCCGGAATCGGAAAATGCACATATACTGGTGGACCTTGGACACATCATCGGTGATGCACCATCAGGGAAATCACATCTGGAATTTGTCAATAATAATGTCATTGAAGGTTATAAACTATCCCAGGAAGCCACGCTCTATTTTGTGGCGGAGTTTAGCAAGCCATTTGCAGCTTACGGAACCTGGGATGGAAATTACGCTACACCTGAGTCAGGTGCGAGTCTCTTCCCATACAAATCTGCGGAGTCAGGAAGCAATATCGGTGCCTTTGTGAATTATCGCACCAGCTCCAATGAAATTATTTTCGTAAAAGTAGGGGTGTCATATGTGAGTGTTGAAGGAGCACGCAACAACCTTAAAGCCGAAATTCCCGGATGGGACTTCGACCGTGTGAGATCAGATGCAAATAATATTTGGAACACAGAACTGAAAAAAATTGAAATAGCCGGAGGAACCGAAGATCAAAAACAGGTATTTTATACAGCGCTCTACCACTCCTTATTGGCTCAGGTGATTTCATCCGATGTGGATGGAAAATATTTTGGGATGGACGGGAAAGTCCATGTAGCAGAGGATTATGATTTTTTTCCTTCATTCTTATGTTGGGATACTTATCGCTCTGAACATCCGCTCATGACTCTGGTAGAACCTGAATACGTTAATGATATGATTAAATCGATCGTATCAAAAGCCAAGAACTACGGCTGGCTACCGGCACAGCACCACCGAAATGTTTTCGGACAGGGAATGGTGGGCGATCACCTGGTTCCAATCATTGTGGATGCCTATATGAAAGGCTTCAGGGATTATGATGTGGATTTCATTTTTGAGGCCATGCGGGAAAAGGCCACCGGACTCCCCCCCTCACCCCTCCCTGAATCTGCCGGCAGGTCTGGTATACAATACTACATGGAGCTGGGATATACTCCGGTGGATAAAGTAACCGAATCGGTACCAAACACGCTGGAACTGGCCTACAACGATTGGTGTATTGCGCAGATGGCTCAAAAACTTGGCAGGGATGCTGATTATAAACTATTTATGCAAAGAGCAAGAAATTATGAAAACCTGTTTGATCCCGGTACCAATTTTATGCGCCCCAGAAACCATGACGGCTCGTGGCTTCAGTCCTGTGAAAACCGGCCGGCTGAAATAATCAAATCCGTCGATCATACCTACTATGGCTGTTTCGATCCTCTCCTGGTTGGAAGACGCCCAAACCGTTACTATACAGAGTCCAATGCATGGCAATATATCTGGTCAGTGCAGCATGATATAAACGGATTGGTTGATCTTTTTGGAAATACTTCTGAGTTTGTTACGAAGCTCGACTCTCTCTTTTCAATGAGTCCTGAGATCAGTGAACCGAAATACGTCGGAGTAGTCGGTACAATCGGACAATATGTTCATGGCAACCAACCCTCACATCACGTTGCCTATCTTTACAATTATGCAGGAATGCCCTGGAAAACCCAGGAAAAAGTTCGCCAGATTATGGATCTGTACAGAACCGGACCGGGTGGAATATGTGGCAATGAGGATATGGGCTCTCTCTCATCCTGGTATGTTCTCAGCGCCATGGGGTTCTATCCTGTCTCTCCGGGTCAGAATGTTTATGTCATCGGATCACCCCTTTTTGAAAAAGCGACAATCAAACTAAATAGCCCCTATAATGCCGGGGAGTTCACCATTCAAGCCAATCATGTGTCGCCGGTCAATAAGTACATTCAATCGGCAACATTAAATGGTGAATCAATGAGCAAAACCTGGCTTTCTCACCAGGAGATCGTTCAGGGGGGAACACTTATTTTTGAAATGGGACCCGAACCGAACCTGAATTGGGGTAGCAATGAAACAGACATTCCGCCATCCATGACACGTTAAAAAATGATTTTCTCATTTTTCAGGACTCGCATTTGCCCGACATGAAAAACCAGAGAATACAAAGGGTTATACCTTTCCCTGTATAGATGTAAACTTCTAAGCCTTCCTGAGGGACCATCTTTTACTTCAATTGGATAGAAATTTCCGTCACGGGATAATAAAAATGAGAATCTTCTTCAAAATCAACTTTCACATAGTATTGAAATTCCTCCTGAGCTAATCTTTCAACCAACCATGTTTTACCAACCTGCCTCGCGCCCCTCATCAATAAAGGCTTACGTCTGGATTTCAACATCCAGTTTTTCAGGTCTGAAAAAATATATCTCTCCACAATACTTTTAGTTTTCCAAGGCTAATTAATGCAAAACTATTTAGTTTTCCAATCCATTCGAGTGAGAACTGATTTTTAAAATGGGAACCGAATCTGCAGTGGGGCAGCAATCCGGCAGATACCCCACCTTCCATGACACGTTAAAATACAATGTGAATTCAATAAAATAACAGAAGCACCTGTTTTCGTCACTCTTTTCGACGTGTCTTTTTAAAGTAAAGATAATCAGCTATATAAGTCATTGATTTTGATGTTTTTGGGTGTCCCATGATATTTCAGAGGTGTTAGTCAGGGAAAAAAGAAAGGGACGGAAAGCACTATCGATCATTGCGCACAGCACAGGTTATTGCATACCGATGATTGATAAGAGCTGAGGTAGTTAT
>JAGLOO010000033.1 GCA_023138875.1 Bacteroidales bacterium | reverse complement strand
TGTCAATAGCGCAAGTTGGGTTAATGATCTTCCTCGTAGTTACAAAATCTTCTGACCTGACGGTGTTTCTCTGCCCGATTTGCCCACACGCAGGAAAACAAGCGATCTCAGTTCTGTTCGGGATTTCGGTAAGAACCAGGATAGGTTATGGACAGAAGTATACAATTTTTCACCGTTATGCACAACCGGGTTTGTGAACATATTGAATTAATGAGATTATTTGATCCTGCCGCATACGGAATGCCAGGTTGCACGATGTTTTATCGATCTGTCCGGATCGACCGACCGGCTGATCGGCCGGGAAAGCCCGATCGTGTGGAAAATTCAGCGCACAGTTTCGCAACCCGGACCGACCGACACGGGCGGAACCCCCATAGATCAGGAATTTTTTTATGCAGAATTCTTCAATGCCGCAATAGCAAGCAGCACACCCAAAACTATACCAAGGAAGGCAGCAAACAGCACCCTGAATTCCTCTGGTAACAAAAATGTTACTGTTTGTGCAGGGATCCAGAAAAGTGGAATGGTCTTCTTAAACACAAAATTCCATTGAACATCCCAGTTAATTTCTTCAAATATCCGGGCAAAATGTATAGGCTTAAAAAATCCTTGCAACATTCCGCCATTTTCCAAAATATGAATATCAGTAATTTTATGGAAAGTCATCATCACAGGAGCATAGAAAAGATTCAGTGCAGTAGAAATACTGAATGAAACAAGTACTTTCTTCCAGCTCAGATCCGAATGCAGTATACTGCCTGCATCCTTAAAGCCTACCTTCTCAAGAAAAACAGGTGTTCCGGCTGCGAAAATCGCAAAAGCCATATGAATGGTAACTCCAAGAAATCCCCAAACAATGGCACGCGGGATCAGTCCAAATCCTTTTTGATGATAGCTGCCAGTCTTAATCCTGAGTCCAATGACTTCGCCCAGTGTTGCCAGAATGGAAAACTTGATAAAGCTCATCAGCACTCCATGCTCCAGGTTGAATTGATAATAAGCTTCAAATACTTCGTTGAAGACAAAAAACGGGAGAAAAAAGGTTACGATCCCAAGTAGAAAAAACAGATCTTTTCGTAAACTCATACCTTCATCGTTTCTAATATAACATACACTTATTGCCACAAAATTGGCATATTGATATTCGTGGAGCTGAGGTATATGTAATTTCTATAGCAGATATTGGCTGAAGTAGGGTGAGAGGCGTGTGAATTTCATGGTTATCCCACGGTAAGATACGTCTTATGATAAGTGATAAAAGGGATGAGTGTTCACAATCCAAAAGCATACTCTTATTTCTCTTTCTATTCAGCAGTTCAGATAATTAACGTTTTAAAGCAATACTCATTTCCCGGATGACAGTTTCTTTACCTGTATATGCGAGCGCACCTGTGTAGTTCCCCTCACGGGTAAAACCTTTGAACTGCCAGTCTGCGGCATCAAATCCGTACTTAACAAATCGCAGCCTGATCGTTCCGTTCTCCAGTGAAAATTCAAGATTTTCCGGTGTGAGTCGCATCCCTTCTCCGATGGCCTTCAGATAAGATTCCTTAAAGGTCCAGAATTGAAAGAACCTGGTTAACTTGATATCAGTATCTTTCTGGAAATACTTTCTTTCACGGATTGTCAAATTCTTTTCAATCAGCTGGTCGATGTCAGGCATATCCCGGATTTTTTCAATATCGACCCCCACTTCTCCATCGCGCGAGAATGCATAAACACAGAGATCATGTGAATTGGAAATATTGTAAAAAATTGAAGCATCATTCACAAGGAATGGTTTACCCTTTTTGTGAGCTCCCATTTTTATATCCGCAGGTCCTATATCCAGATAAGCGGATAGCAGCATCCTTAAAACAGCCTGGGTTACTATATAATGATGCTGTATGGGCTCAAATTTGTAATAAGATGCTTTCTTTTTTTCTGCGGGAGACAAAACTGATCGCAAGCGTTCAATCTGATCTTCTGAAGTATCAAGCGAGATGGTCCAAAGATGAATATCCCCTTTCAACAGATTTGGAAAATACTCTGTATCAGGTTGATTCAAAATTAGAACATCAGGCATTGGCATATTCCATTAATTCCTCAGTTATTAATGCCAGGAGCTCTTCTTTGTTATCCCTGCAGAAAAGATGACCACCATTCACGCTGATGAACCTGAATTCACCTGAGGTATGTTTCTTCCATTCCTTGACCTGCTCCGCGGAAAAAACAGTATCGTCCTTCCCCGCAAAAGCGGTTAGTGAACAATTCAGGGGCTCATCTTCATAGTATCTATACCGTTTACCCAGGAGTATATCGGCACGAAGGGCCGGGAGCATCTCTTCGATCAATTCTTCATTCTGAAGTACTGACTCAGGGATCTCAAGTGATCTCAGGTGGTTGAGAATATTAGGAATATTCTTATCCATATAAACCTCATCATCCTCAATGGCATCCAGAAATTTAAAGGGACTCACCAGGTGAGGTGACCGCCATCCGCCAACGATAAATTTAACAGGTTGAATGCCCTTTTCCCTTCTCAGATATCTCGCCAGTTCCAGTCCGATGCCTGCCCCGGCACTATGGCAATAGAATGCAACCGGACAATTTAATAATGGATCGATAACATCTGAGATCGCTTTGACCAGATCGAGATAATTGTCAATTGGTTTTTCACCCATGCGCTCTTCGCGCCCCGGGTATTGAATGGCACATACCTCAATTCCGTCCTGTAAATACTCATGCCAGGTACTGTAAACAGAAGCACCTCCGGCAAAATAGGGAAGACAGAAGAGTCGCATTCTCGGATTATCAATCTTCTTCGAACGCTGTACCCATTTATCCAGTTCCGCTTTCTCCTCTCCCTGGCCATCCCCGCCACTGAGCTGACCATTGAGTTCATCCAGGATCTGTTCTGTCATTTCCTGAAGGGTTGGACCTTTCATGATTCGCATCATGGAGTAATCCACCGACACACTGCTCTGGATCCAGTTCCTGAGTTGATTTGCCATCAAGGAGTCCAGACCATATTTGGTAACTGGTTCTGCAGGATCAACCTTATCGGCCGTAGATCCCAGCACCCTGGCAAATGTATCCCTTAAATGAGTTATTAAAATATCAGATTGTTCTTCCTTGCTCAATTCTATTAAAGAAGCTTTCAATCCGCCATCTCCAGCCCCGGCTGCCGAAACGGCTGACATCTCCTTTTCATTGATCAGATGGCCAAAACGGCTTGTTTTACTGGAATGCGGATAAAAATTACCCACCATTTCCCAGTCAGAATCAGTCGCTACCCGCTGAACCGGATTGGTCAGCAACATTTGCTCCAGGATATCTGTAGATTGTTTCAAGGTAAAGGTTTTCCATCCCTGCTTATAAAGCAATCCGCCCACATTTCCGCTTCTTGCAACAAATCCCACATCACCCAAAACACCCCAGTTAATTGTCATTGCAGTCATTCCCTGTGAACGCCTGAACTGCGCGAAATTTTCAAGGAAACTGTTCCCTGCAACATAACTCACCTGTCCCGGATTACCATAAACGGACGAGATGGACGAGTAGAGTACAAAATGATCCAGCTCCATATCCAGGGTGGCTTCATGCAGCAGCCAGCAACCAATACTTTTTGGTATAAAAACCTTCAAATAACGATCATGGTCAATTTCCGGTATGCTGCCATCATCAAGAACCATTGCAGCATGCTGAATCCCTTTCAGAGGGGGCATTTCTTGCTTAACCTGATCCATAATCCGGTCCACATCATCCCGGATGGATACATCCCCTTTTGCGATCATCACGTTCACTCCCCTTTCACGCATATTGTCAATGATCTTTTTCTCATCATCGGTCTTGGGACCTGACCTGCTCATCAGCACAAGGTTTCTGGCTCCCTTCGTTGTCATCCAATCGGCAACGGCAAGTCCAAATCCCGAACATCCGCCTGTCAGCATATATGATGCATTACCCTTAAACCGGATTTCCTTGGGTGGAGCCACCTTAACATCATCTTCCATGCTTATAATGATCTTGCCAATGTGCCTGGCTCCTGCCATGTACTGGAAAGCATCCTTGATCTCCGACATCGGGTAAATTACGGATGGATGTGCAGGGAATGTATTATCAACAAAGAAATCAATGGCTTCCTGGAACAGTTCACCGCTGAATTTCTCCTTCTGTTTGAAAAGTCTGTCTACATCTACTCCAAAATAGGACAGGTTATTACCAAATGGCTGCAGTCCAAGCTTGCTGTTGCGGTAAATATCGGTCTTGCCAATCTCTACAAATCTTCCGTAAGGCGATAAGCATCTGATACTCTTAAATATAGCTTCTCCTGAAAGTGAGTTGAGAACGATATCCACACCTTCTCCGCCGGTCAGTTCCATAAGGCGGTCGGCAAACTCCAGTGTACGGGAGTTTAAAATATGATCAGACCTGACTCCTATGCTTTCGATGTAAGCTTTTTTCTCTTCACTACCCACCGTCGCATATATCTCGGCACCTGCAGCATTGGCAATATGTATGGCAGCAACACCAACGCCTCCGGCCGCCGCATGAATAAGTATCCTCTCCCCTTTCCTGATGCGACAGAGATGTACCAGGGAATAATACGCGGTGACATAAACCACAGGCAAGGTTGCGGCTTCGGGGAAGCTTATGTTTCCGGGTTTCTGAACAACATGGCAGGCCTTTGGATAGGCAAAGTTACCCAGGCAGGACGGAGCAGTTGCCATAACCTCATCACCTACCTTTACATCCTTAACACTCTTTCCTGTAGCAGTGACGATTCCGGCACATTCCAGTCCCATGGTCCTTCCGAATAATCCCCTGTTGATGGCATCATTTGAAAGCAGTCCCATAGAGAGCATGATGTCGCGAAAATTAAGAGCAGATGCTTTGATACTGACCTCCACTTCATCATCACCGGGTAGCCTGCGGGATGTTTCCCTGACTACCAGGTTATCGAGGACTCCATACTCATCGATGGTCAGAGTGAATGGCAAATCGCCGGCGGACAATGTTCGCAGAGCACGTTGTGCAATATTATCGGTGGAGATCCTTTCCAGCCTGTTAATAAAACGTTTTTTACCCCTGAAAGCGATCTCATCCTCGTTATCACCTGCCACTATTTCTTCGATAAATGCATCAATCTCTTCCTCCCGCACAGGATTACTGAAATCGACCATGGTGGAATTGAAAACAGGAAATTCATTGATAATCACCCTGTTCACACCCCTCAGTCCGGCCTGGGACAGCTGAACTGTTTCAGGTGTTCCCCCAACCGATTGTGCACCACCAGTTATCATCCAGATTTCGGGATTCTTCTCGTAATTGGTGGCATTCAATTGTTTCATTATATTCATCATCGCAAGTGAAGAATGGTCTTCTGCCTGAATGATGTTATCTATATTAAGTTGCTCGTTCGCAGCCGAATCCAGTCCCCATAAGAAAATGATTCCCTGGAAATTACCCTTTTCAGCAACCAGGTTAATCAACCTCTTTACATGATCCTGGCTCTTTGGATCAATCTCAAACTCAGTTTCTTTGATTTTAGTAAAACCCTCGCCACGTCTGACCATGTAAGATTGTTTCTCAATGGCAGCCAGTCTGGACTGTATGATATCAGCCACACCCTTATCATCAGCGAAGACCAGCCAATCTGCCTTGCCAAGCTTTGGTGAATCCTCCAGTGCTTTGTTGGTCAGATCCAGCTTCGTATTCCGGGCAAGAATCACACTCTGACAGGAAGAATCATTATTTTTAAAGTCACTGTAAGCCGCAACATCTGAAAATCCCTCACGCTCAAGCACTTTTTTCCACCTGTCTGGACTCATTGTAGCATGATCAGGCCGGATATCCGTATCCTCGAATAACCACCATCCTTCAGTCATCCCAAAGATAAAATCGAGGTAAACGGGAGAATTGGTTACCTCCAGCATGAGCAGTATTCCTTCGGATGCAAGCAGTCGTTTCACATTCCCGAAACTTGTTTTAAGATTGCGGGTGGCATGTATCACATCAGATGCAATAACCAGGTCAAATGAATTGATGTCAAATCCCTGTTCAGCCGGATCCTTCTCGATATCCAATAATTTATATTGTACGAAGGGATACCTGGCAAACCTTTGCTGTGCCTTAAGCATGAAAACATGGGAAACGTCTGTATAGTAGTATTCTGTTCGGCCGGAAGGCAGCAATGACAGGACAGCCTGTGTCATGCCTCCTGTGCCTGCACCTATTTCAAGAATGCGAAGTGTTTGGTCTTCAGGAATACCATGTATCAATTCTGAAACAACACGGGCAGCAAGATCATTGTATTTCTTAAATGCAAAACCTTCAACATAGTAATTGACGATCAGATCCCACTGGTCTTCCGGGAAAATCAATTGGATCGGATCCACTTCTCCTGTCAATACCCCTGAAATCTCAGGTCCGCAACGGCCCAGCAATGTTGTTTCATGACGAAACTGGGGATACTGTTCATTGATTTCATCGATCCATAATTTAAGATCCCTGAAATCAGGAGTTTTAATCACTACGTAATCATCCTGGTCGCCCTCCACAATTCCGGCCTTTTTCAGTAAATTGAATATATGGTAAAACAGGCGGTGATGATCGCTGATCACGCCAAATTCTTTAATAAGGTTACTGATATTGACTTTAGTCCCGGCAATGAAAGGCATTCCCATCTCTCTCAGGGAATTGCAGATATATCCTATGGTAAGGTTGTATTGCCGGGGCTCGTAATTTTCATAATACTCAGCCTGTTCGGGGAGTGCATTTATCTCCCGGATGGTCTCATTAACGCTCGCCCTGATGGCATTGGGAGAAGGTAAGTAATCACCCGGATTACGGACAAGTTCCTGGTCCGACCTGGATTTCATGCTCCAGTTATACTCATAAAACCATTTTTCCTGTTCGCCTGCTGTCTCTCCCCTGGACCCTTTCAGATATTGTGAGCGGAAGCCCTGGAATTCAGCAATAGTCTCTCCATCTTCATTAAAAATAACCAATTCGCCCAGTGCATATTCATCCGTCCATTCCCTCAACCTGCCATAGACAAACATTTTAAAGGAATTGGGTTTTTTATGGAACTTTATCCTGTCAATATGAACCGGGATATAGACACCCATTTTCCTGTCCGATTCCTCACCGGTGTTAAATATTCCGAATACGGTCTGGAAGCAACTGTCCAGAACTCCCGGGTGAAGATTGAACTGGAAGAACTCGGAACGGATGCTTTCATGCACCTCTATCTCACTGAAAGATTCCCATTCATTTTCACTTCTCCACAAGTGTTTGATAGCCCTGAAACTCGGACCAAGATAGAGTCCGCTTTCGAGAAGTTCATCATGCAGAGCCTTTACCGGAACAGGAACCGTTATCCGTTTCCGGACTTCTTTAAAATCAACCTCAATGGATTTAAATGAATCTTTTATATGATTCATCTTACCATTGGAACACATGGTCCAGGAAGCATTTTCACTTCTTGGCTTTGAGTAAATAAAATAGTCACCTCCGTCATGGGATATATCCATTTGAATAAATACCGGTTCACCGGAATCAGGAAGGAACAATGCATTTTCAAAATTGAGATCTTCAAGGAATTCAAACTTCTCGCCAAATGAAGCCAATGCCGCCGAGATAGCCAGTTCTACATGTCCGGCTCCCGGGTATATGATGGGTCCCTGTACTTTATGATCATCTATATATGGACGGGTCCTTTTATCCAGGTCGATATCCCAGATGATGTTGTGGTTCTCTCTTGCTGAAATGGTTTTCCGTTTCAGATGAGGATGGACAAAGGAACCCAGACGCACTTGTCTTCCTTCTTCAGTCTCCAGCCAGTACCGCTCTTTTTGCCAGGGGTATGCAGGCAGACGGACAAACTTATTATCTCCAAAACAAGCTTTCCAATTCACTTTACATCCCCAGGTATGGAGCATCCCCAGGGAAGAGAGAAAAATACGTTTCTCCTCTTCATTCCTCCTGATCGAGGGAATTACGAGTCCCTTTTTCTGCCTTGCAGCAAGCAGGTCATTGATCCCCAGGGCATGAATAGGATGAGGCCCCAATTCAATAAAGGTATCGAAACCATCATTGATCAATTCCTCAATCGCACCGGCAAAATTGACTGTTTCCCTTACGTTGCGGTACCAGTACCTGTTATCCAGTTTCTTGCCATCCATAACCAATCCAGTCACTGTGGAATAAAACGGGATCCTGGTAGCTGAAGGTTTTAATGAATTCAAGGAGGTGAGCAGCTCCTCCTTCAGAGGCTCCATATGGTGACAATGAAATGGAACGTTGATCTGCAGCACCCTGTTAAAAACATCCTTCTTTTCGAGCTCCTCAGAAATTTTCTCAATAACATCCGTGTCGCCTGAAAGGGAAACCATGGCAGGGCCGTTGACGGCAGCTATGGAAACTTTTTCCTCACGACCCTGAATCAAACTGGTTGCTTCTGCTATGGGTAATCCGGCAGCCAGCATTCTTCCTTTATCAGTGGCCTTAAACTGTACCCGGCTTCTGTGGAATATGAGCAGTACAGCCTGTTCCAATGTCAGAGCCCCGGATACATACGCGGCAGGCACCTCACCAATGCTGTGTCCGACTACAGCTGACGGATTGATACCCAATGTCTTCCACATCTCAAAGAGAGCGATCTGAATTGCAAATATGGCTGGTTGTGCAATATTTGTCTCACTGATCCGGGATGCCTCCTCCTCTTTTGTAAGTTCTTCTATCAAAGACCAATCAGCATGTTTACTGAGAAGCTTATCCAGCTTGTGTACTGTTTCCGTGAAAACAGGCTCATTTTCCAGCAATTGCCGGCCCATGGCCCACCATTGAGGTCCCTGGCCTGAAAAAACAAAAACTATTTTATCCTTGACTTCATTGCTCCGTCCTTCTGAGACTTCGCTGAGATTTTCTCCATCAAGATACTTTTGAAGATGATCTGCCATCTCCTTCTTTGATCCGGCTACGACAGACAAACGGTTGTTATGCTGTGTCCTGCGCACTGCTGATGAATAACATATATCATTCAGACCTGTCTTGTTGTTCCTATCCTGAAAATAGGTTATATATGATTCCACCAGTTCCCGCAGGGCTTCAGTATCCCTGGTTGAGAGTGTACATATTTGAAGTCGGTCTTTTGTTGCCCGCTCAGTCTCCTTTTTTTTCCCAATTCCTTCCAGCACAACATGTACATTAGAACCGCCAAAACCGAAGTTGTTTACTCCTCCATAGACACTTCCATTTTTCTCATTTTCCCATTTCATCGGTTCAACAGGCACATCAAGCTTCAATTCATCGAAAGGAATATTTGGATTTGGCTTTCTATAATGTATGTTTGGAGGAATGATCCTGTTTTGCATGGCAAGGGCCAGCTTAATAATCCCTGCAATACCTGATGCAGGCTCCAGGTGGCCAATATTGGTTTTCACGGAACCTATATAGAATTTTTCCTTGCGGTTGGCTCCTACAATTTTCCCAATAGAGATTGCTTCAATGGGATCACCAACAAAGGTTCCTGTTCCATGGGCTTCAATGTATTTTACATGCTGGGTATCTACCCCGGCATCTTCATACGCCATTTGAATCATTTCCTGCTGGGCAATGGAATTGGGGACTGATATCCCATTTGTTGTGCCATCCTGATTAACGCCGGATCCCCTGATAGTAGCATAGATTATGTCATTATCCTCTATTGCACGGGAAAGGGGTTTGATGATTACCAATCCGGCTCCTTCACTCCTTATATACCCGTTAGCCCGGGAATCAAAAGCATAACATTTACCATCAGGAGAAAGAAATCCCCCTTTGGAAAAACCCATTTGAGGTTCGGGTTTTAATATTGAGTTGACACCACCCGCGAATGCAAGATCAGCGTCCTTGTCCCAAATACTTCTGCATGCCAGATGAACAGCATTTAGTGATGATGAACATGCTGTATCAAGGGCCATACTGACGCCCTTTAAATTATAAAAATATGAAATTCTGTTGGCAGTAATGCACAGGGCTGATCCCAGGTTGGTATGTGCTCCTATATTTACCTGCTCGACCGGAGCGTTTTGGATATCACCATAATCATGAGATGAAATCCCAATGAATACGGATGTACGTGAACCATCCAGGTCTTCTAAAGTCAGGCCGGCGTTTTCCACAGCCTCGTAAGAGAGCTCAAGAATCATTCTTTGCTGAGGGTCCATACGAGATGCCTCCATAGGTGATATCCCGAAGAAGGATGCATCAAATTTGTCAATGTCCTTAATGAATCCGCCCCTTCTGACACTAATTTTACCGGCTTGCTTAAAATCGGGAGCATACATGGCATTTACATCCCAGCGATCGGCCGGAACATCTGTCAGTGCATCACCTCTTTCAACGATTAATTTCCAGAACTCTTCGGGAGTACTAACATTACCTGGAAATCTGCATCCGATCCCTACTATTGCTAAAGGCTCTCTCGTTTTTCCATCCATCTTCTCTCTGATCATTTGGTATTTAAGGTCCGGCAAAGATAGATATTTGATTTTCCTATTTTCAATTTTATTCTAAGAAATTTATTTTGGGGTAAAATCAGCGGATAGTGCAGTGGCTTCGCTGGCTCCAAGCTCTTGATTTCCAACATCCAATCATGCAATTAAAATAACAAATATCTCCCCCTGAAGTTCATGATACCACTATTTTTTCAATCTTTGTAGAAGCAAACACCTGAAACCATGTTCTTCTTTTCAAGATGCACTCGTATATTCCTGAACAGCATGTTATTCGTAGTAGCTGTACTACTCTTTCATGCAGCATCCTGTACAGGTGATTCTGAAAGAGATAAACGTGTGTTGATTTATACCAAAAACGGGGAAGGCTTCGTACATAAAAATATTGCTGCCAGTGTTGCGGCCCTGAAAAAGATTTGCACTGCAGAGAATATTACAACGGATGTCTCTGACCAACCAGATGTTTTTACAGCCGAAAATCTGGATCAATATGATGCGATCATATTTTCAAACTCTAACAATGAGGGTTTCGATACTAAGGATCAAAAGAAAGCCTTCCAGGATTTCATTAGAAGTGGTAAAGGATTTGCTGCAATACACTCTGCAAATGCCACCGAGCGGGAATGGCCATGGTACTGGGCACTGGTAGGGGGGAAATTTGTACGTCATGCGCCCTATCAAACATTTGATGTACTGGTTATGGACCCGAATCATCCTTCTACCTCCCCACTCCCTTTAAGGTGGACCATTGAGGATGAGTGTTACTATTCCAATCATCTGAATCCGGATATTCATGTTCTGTTGTCAGCTGATATGAATAGTGTTGAAGATGATCACAAAGAAGATTATCCAGGAGAAACATTTGGTGAGCTATTCACTTCATGCAATCAGATGAAGGATTCAGAACGGGATTACTACCAGATAAAGATCTACAGCCTGGATAGTGATTCACCGTTCCAGTCGCTGGAGGAATTTGAAGAATTGCCTCAGATCCTGAATAATGACGAACAATACCTTATAGACGGTAAAGCATATATTGACGCTGCTCATGATCAGCCGGCCTATGCCCGTATCGAAAGTATTCTCCTGAAAGCTTTCCTGGAGATGTTCAATGAGGGTGGCGAAGTAGCCCTTTTCAAAAAGCTGGACTTTAATGCTGTTTTTTTCGGTGAAGTCATCTCAGGAGCCGATATGCCCAACCTGATATATATGACAAGCCATGGAAATTTATAGTTCAGCTATTTTGTTGTGTTCTGTTTAGCGAGTAATCTACTCTTCGCACGGCAGAAGTTTTGCTGAAACACTGAGGGGTTCCAGGTTAAACTGGCATACTGCCTGGAAAATTAGTTCATACTTATACGATGAGAGTGCATCAACATGGAAAATAACAGATTCTTTGACTATAACTACACCCGGACCTCTGATTTTCCGGGACAAAGAGATGGTTGAATTGCCACTGGGAATCTCTTCATTCTGCAAAATACAATCACCATTGCAAACATTTCCCTGCCATTTACCTGTTTCGTCAATCTCCACCTCCCAGGTGTAGGCCTTGCTGGTTGATGAATTTGGATCTGTTGAAACCGAAGGATTCAACGATGTATCCGCAATGATCTGCAATCTGTGTGAAGCCTCAATTTCCGCAACAGTGTTCTGGGCATTGATAATCCTGATCCCGTTGTTAAAAATAAGGGCATTTGACTCAACATTGATATGATAAACACGGTCTCCCGGCAAGACATAGGTGGTTTCGTAGGTGCCTCTGAAATAAGACTGACTAACACCAGCTGCAGGAAGTGAAGCCTCACAAAACCGTCTGCCTTCTTCAAAATAGGTAATTGGTTCAACAGAAAAATAGCCTACTTCTATGTCTCTTGGATTAGTTGTAACATAGCTATGCTTAAAATTATCCTCGACCAGATCCCTGCGGTCAACAAGTTTTGGTACGCAATTTAGAATCTCCTGGGTGCGATCCCAATCATCGCTCTTTGATTCACCGGGATTGATGCTCTGTGAATAGCCCGAAATAACCGCAAGAAGCGATATAACAGTAAATGTGAAAAATGGAAATCTCATAATAGGTTTAAAACAATTGTGCAATATTAAACAAATTAACACAACCTGTATTAATCGTCTGTAATCAGTTTTTTAATACGCTCAATCTGTTTCTGTTTGTTTACTTCCCTGAGGCTCCTGGCTGTTTTGGTGAAATAGGAATGCCCGGATATGAATTTAATTTGAAGTTTATTCCAGTCATTGAGTGTGCCGATCTTGTCCTGCCCTTTCATCTCCCGGAAAAGGGTATTGGAAACAGGGATCATATCGCTCCTGCCCAGGTAATCCAGGTCAGCATCACAGATGATTTTCTGGTAAATATCTCCAGGTTTGGGAGGAAGACTGGTGGCCATAATAATGTCACAAATTATCTCTATCTGCTCCTTGGTATACCCGTATTTAGGAAGAAATTCCCGGGCAAGAACCGTTCCATGATGCTCATGTTCATCATATGCGATTGTGTGTCCGGCATCATGAAACAGCGCTGCAGTCTTCAAAAGGAGTATTCCATCATCATCCAGTCCCTCGGCCCAGCCTATTAACTCCACCTCTGTTACCACATCTACTGTGTGCTTCACATTGTGATAGTAGAGAAAATCCGGTAATTCGCGCTCCAGTTTGTCAAGGACCAGTTCCTGGATATCAATAAACTGGATCAACTTGAATTTGGTATCGAACAGTTCATTCGGAAGGGCTCCTTTGCCGTCTTGTGAGAATTCCGGCCGGATACCGTTCACCACGAACATCTCCAGGTCCCCTTTGTACTTCACGGGCATCTTCCCGTAATATTCACAGATGAAAAATTCCTTGATCAGTTCATAAGTCATTATGGAGATCAGGATCTTACCACTGTCACCAATCCCCTGCATCCGGTGGGCAACGTTAACCGTATCTCCTTTGATATCATATGATATTTTCTTCTTTCCGGATACATTGGCGGTGACCGGGCCCGTATGAATACCCAGGCTCATGTTCCAAAACTGTTTTACTCTGCCCTGTTGAAGCTGATCAAGAAACATGTTCATTTCCAGAGCCGCCATCACCACATCAATGGGATTGGTAATATTTTTTACAGGAATACCACCTGCCGCCATGTAAGTGTCGCCGATGGTCTTGATCTTATGGATCTTATACTTCTTTAGTATCCTGTCGAATTCAATCAGTAACTCGTCCAGCTGGTCAATGATGGCTTCCGACTCCTCCTCTTCTGTCAATTGTTTGAATCCGCCGATGTAGGCAAAAAGTACGGTGGCCATATTGTATTTCTTCACCCGCTCCTCACCCTCCGGCTGAACGCCCTCCTTTATTTCAACTTTCGACTCTTTCAGGCGCAGCTTCATCATCTCATTCTGCTCGGACAGTTCAGTTACTGCCTTCTGCAGTTTCTCATTCTTGTCGAACAGATTCTGGTTCTGCTTTACCAGTTTCTGAATCCGTTTTAAAAGCTCATCCTGTTTCTTTCCCATATCAAATAAAAATAATTCCTTTTTTGGAGTAATTCAATTTTTTTTTGTTTTTATATCTTTGCTATGTTCCTTAGCTCAGTAAGATGAAAAATATTACCGTACTCCTCCTGTGTATTGTGACTACACTATCTCCAGCGTTTTCCCAGAAAAACGACAGATCTTTTATTGTTGTTTCATATAATGTTGAAAACCTATTTGATACAGTCAATGCGCCACAATTTAATGACGATGATTTTACACCTGCCGGTGTAAAAAACTGGACGTATAAACGGTATGATAAAAAGTTGACCGACCTGGCAAGGGTAATCCTCTCCATTCCTGAGAAGGAGCTTCCTGCTATTATTGGTCTTGCCGAGGTTGAAAACAGAAAAGTACTGGAGGACCTGTCAAACAACCGTGGGATCAGAAGGGGCGGATATGAAATTGTTCATGATCAGGGTGAAGATCCAAGGGGTATAGAGTGTGCCCTGCTCTACAGGCCAGAACTTTTTAAATACAAATCACACGAATACATCCCCATTGAGGACCCTGTTGATCCTGACTATATTTACAGGGGAATCCTGCATGTGAAGGGAACCGGTCCTGACGGATCCAACCTGCATATATTCATGAATCACTGGAAATCGAGAAGTGGCGGACAGAATGAAACAGAAAGACAACGCATGTTTTCAGCCATTACCCTCAGAAAGCAACTGGATATGCTTCTATCACGGGAATCCAATTTCAAGGTAATCATCATGGGCGATTTCAATGATGAACCCACCAACAGGAGCATTATAAACGGATTATCTGCGTCAAACAAACGTAAAAACATCCACCTGGGTGAACATTTCAATCTTCATTATGACATGCATAACATCAAGGGTGAGGGAACTTATAGCTACCAGGGCAACTGGAACATGCTGGACCAGATCATCGTCTCTTACAACCTCTTGAACCAGAAACGAGGTCTGACCACAGGATTTGAAGGTGGCCGGGTATTAAAAGAGGAGTGGATGATGTACGACAGCGAAAAATATGGGACCAGTCTCCCATCTTCAACCTACGGGGGGCCGGAATATTATGGCGGACCGAGTGACCATCTGCCTGTATATGCGGTTTTTACATGGTAAGGTGAATTTTAAACTAACATCTGATTATAAGCCCACCGGCGACCAGCCCGAAGCCATTCAGCAACTGGTGGAAGGATTCAATGCGGATGACCGGTTCCAGACATTGCTGGGTGTGACCGGTTCGGGCAAGACCTTTACGGTAGCCAATGTGATCCGGGAACTGGAACGGCCCGTTCTTGTGCTCAGTCATAATAAAACGCTGGCAGCACAGCTCTACAGTGAATTCAAGCAGTTTTTCCCTGAAAATGCAGTAGAATATTTTGTAAGCTATTACGATTACTATCAGCCAGAAGCCTATCTCCCTGTTACCGACACCTTTATTGAAAAGGATCTCTCCATCAATGATGAAATTGAGAAGCTGAGACTGAGTACTAGCTCATCCCTGTTATCGGGCAGAAGGGATGTGATCGTAGTATCCTCCGTCTCCTGTCTTTATGGCATTGGAAATCCCTCTGATTTTCACAATTCCACCATCAGGGCAAGAAAAGAGGAAACCATCAGCAGGAATGTTTTCCTGAGGAAACTGGTAGATGGTCTCTATTCAAGAAATGAAGTGGATTTTAAACCTGGCACCTTCCGCGTGAGGGGTGATACGGTGGACATTCACCTGGCTTATGCAGACCAGGCCTACAGAGTGGAATTCTGGGGGGATGAAATTGAATCCCTTAAGTCCATCCACCCTGTCTCAGGACATACAGTGGAGGAACTGAATGAAATTGTCATCTTTCCTGCCAACATATTCATCACGTCAAAAAAACGGGTTAAGTCAGCCATTGAGGAGATTCAGGATGACATGATGAAACAGGTCGAATTCTTCAAAGGAGACCAGAAACTCATAGAGGCTCAACGAATTGAAGAGCGGGTAACATATGACCTGGAGATGATCCGCGAGCTTGGATTCTGTCCCGGAATTGAAAACTATTCAAGGTATTTTGATGGAAGGCCACCGGGTACCAGGCCCTTCTGCCTGCTCGACTATTTCCCCGATGATTTTATTACTGTTATTGATGAAAGCCATGTGACCCTGCCACAGGTCCATGCCATGTATGGTGGTGACTACTCCAGGAAGAAAAATCTGGTGGAATATGGGTTCAGGCTGCCAGCGGCAATGGACAACAGGCCTCTTAAGTTCAATGAATTCGAAAACATGATAGGTCAGACCATTTTCGTGAGTGCTACTCCTGCCGATTATGAACTGGGTAAGAGTGGTGGAGTTATCGTGGAGCAGGTGATCCGTCCCACCGGTCTGGTCGACCCGGTCATTGAAATCAATCCCAGCCTGAACCAGATTGATCACCTGATCGGGGAGATCAACCAGCGGATTGAGAGCAAAGAACGTGTGCTGGTGACCACGCTGACCAAAAGGATGGCGGAAGAGCTTTCCAATTACCTGATAAAACTGAATATCCGAACGCGTTACATCCATTCGGACATTGATACGCTGGAACGTGTAGAGATCCTTGATGGCCTCAGAAAAGGGGCTTTTGATGTGCTGGTAGGTATTAACCTGTTACGGGAGGGGCTTGACCTTCCTGAGGTATCCCTGGTGGCCATACTGGATGCAGATAAGGAGGGATTTCTAAGGTCTGAAAGGTCTCTGACACAAACAGCGGGACGTGCTGCCAGGAATCTGAATGGAAAGGTGATCATGTATGCCGATCGCATCACCGGCTCCATGCAAAGGACCATTGATGAAACCAACCGAAGGCGCAAGAAACAGCTCAGGTATAATGAAGAACATCATATCACCCCGATGCAGATCACAAAATCGACCGTGTCATTCTTTGATCAGCACCGGGATGACATCAAACGAAGTGGTATCTATGCAGATCAGGCGAAGGCAGATATTGCGGCCGATCCGGTGGTGAAATACATGGGGAAAGAGGAATTGGAAAAGGCCATTGATATGGCCAAAAAACAGATGGAAAAGGCGGCAAAAGAGCTGGACTTTATCGAGGCTGCAAGGTTCAGGGACGAAATGTATGCGTACCAGGAGTTACTGGGTAAAAGTAAATAACATATGTTTCTTATCCCAGGTAAGTCTTTAGTAATTTACTCCTGGATGTGTGGCGGAGTCTGCGTATTGCTTTTTCCTTGATCTGACGAACGCGTTCGCGTGTCAGTCCGAATTTCTCGCCAATCTCTTCCAGTGTCATCTCCTGGCAGCTAATTCCGAAGAATTGCTTGATAATATCTCTTTCCCTTTCGGTAAGTGTGGCCAGTGCACGGTCCACTTCCTTGGAGAGAGATTCATTAATAAGTGTGTTGTCTGCAGTGGGTGAATCATTATTCACCAGTACATCAAGCAGACTGTTGTCTTCACCATCGACAAAGGGTGCATCAACAGAAACATGTCTTCCCGATACGCGGAGTGTGTCAGACACTTTCTCCCTGGGAAGTTCCAGCGCCTCAGCAAGTTCTTCTGGTGTAGGTGTGCGTTCATTTTCCTGCTCAAATTTCGAAAACGCCTTGTTAATCTTATTCAGCGAACCTACCTGGTTCAGTGGAAGGCGTACGATTCTTGATTGCTCCGCCAGTGCCTGAAGGATCGATTGTCTGATCCACCAGACAGCGTAGGAAATGAATTTAAAACCCCGTGTTTCATCAAATTTCTCAGCTGCCTTTATCAAACCCAGGTTGCCTTCGTTAATAAGATCGGGAAGACTAAGTCCCTGGTTCTGATACTGCTTTGCCACAGAAACGACAAACCTCAGATTTGCACGCGTGAGTTTTTCAAGGGCAGCACGGTCGCCCTTTTTGATCCGTTGAGCCAATTCAACCTCTTCCTCAACATTGATCAACTCTTCTTTACCAATCTCCTGTAAATACTTATCCAACGAAGCACTTTCCCTGTTGGTAATAGATTTAGTGATCTTTAATTGTCTCATGTACTACTCCTCAAAATCATATTATTAAAAACCTTGCAAATTTACTCGCTTATTTATTCATAATCAATTTAAATTAGCCTGAATGCATGAGAGTTATTTTACATTCCGAAGGCATAATAGGACCTTGAACCATTCCTGTCCACTCCTTCTATGATAACTCCTCCCTCTGTTTCCTTTAAGATGTCTACAATGTCCTTGACGTTGTTAACAGGTTTTTTGTTTACAGAAGTTAAAACAAATCCTTCCTTTATACCCACTTTCATGAACTTACCAGGCTTCACCGAGGTAACTTTCAATCCGTTAGGTATACCAAGTGAACGCTTGTCCCGGTCAGAAACCGGTTCAAAACTGGCGCCCAGAACTTCAAAAACATCATTTCTTTTAACAATTTCCGTACTACCTTCAAGATTACGTAAAACCACATCAAATTGTTTCAGTTTTCCGTTCCTTCTGATCATCACCTTTACATTATCATTGGGTCTGTGTTTTGAAATCTGTTCCTGCAGTTCGGCCCCGCTGTTCACGCGAACGTCATTGATGGATATGATAACATCTCCAACTTTTATACCTGCATTCTTGGCTGCGCCTTCCGGGCGGACATCATTCACATATACTCCTTCGATCTCCTTAAAATTCTTCTCCTCGGCAAGTTCTGCCGTAACATCCTCGATGATTACTCCCAGAATAGCACGCTGTACCGCACCATATTCAATGAGATCATTCACTATCTTCTCCACAATGCTCACCGGCACTGCAAATGAATAACCCGAAAATGCTCCTGTCCTTGATGCAATGGCTGTATTGATGCCCACAAGTTCACCCCTGGTATTAATAAGCGCTCCTCCACTGTTCCCCGGATTGACAGCTGCATCAGTTTGAATGAAGGATTCTATGCTGAATTCGGTTCTGAGGATATTGATGTTCCTGGCCTTTGCGCTTACAATTCCGGCAGTGACAGTACTTGTCAGGTTATAGGGATTTCCTATTGCTAACACCCATTCACCCAGCCGCAGGGCATCCGAATTTCCGAATTTCAAATTTACCAGTCCATCAGCCTCCACCTTCAACAATGCAATGTCGGTTGTCGGATCCGCTCCGATTAATTCTGCATTAAACTCCCTTTTGTCATTCAACACTACCACAATCTCATCCGAACCCTCAATGACGTGATTGTTTGTAACGATATATCCTTTATTTGAAATAATCACCCCGCTCCCAAATCCAAGGATCGGTGTAGGTTCACCTTTGGGCTGCTCTCCAAAAAAGAATTCATACAACGGATTAATGGCATATTCCCGGAATACCTTGGTCTTCACGTGCACCACTGCGTCGATGGATTGATCCACTGCCTGGGTAAAATCCATAGATGCACCCTCAGCGGATCCAGGAAGATTTACATATCTGATCTTGTTTTCAACGGGTACTTCCACGATGGTGGTTTCAGGTTGAAAAAACCGTGCATACACAAAAACCGCTCCCATTGCCCCCAGCGCGGTCACGGCAAACAATCCGAATAATCTCCTCATTTTCATCTTCATATTTTTTTAATTAATACCTTTGCTATTCCGAATCTGATGATCAATTTTCATGCCTTTATATAAGCAAGTTACTATCATAACAGCTGAAATTGAAAAAAAATTGACAATGAACTCCGGTTTTAACCTTTTTTAACGAACTTCCGGATATGATTGTTCATTTCTCTAAATATCACGGTACTGGGAATGACTTCGTTATGATAGATGGACGGAGCCAGGATACATCCTACTTTGATCCCGATCTGATTCGCCAGATCTGTGACCGCAGGTTTGGTATTGGTAGTGACGGTCTGATCATCCTCCAGGAAGAGGAACAGTGCGATTTTAGAATGCGTTACTTCAATGCCGATGGTTTTGAAGGAACCATGTGCGGGAACGGTGGAAGGTGTATCACCGCCTACGCCCGACATCTGGGGATCATCAGATTTGATGCCACTTTTAAAGGAATTGATGGTAAACATTCATCCACCATCCTGCCCAATGGGGAAATACACCTTAAGCTGCAGGATGTAAACGGGATCAGGTGGGTTGAGGACGGGTACCTTCTTGACACAGGTTCACCTCATTTTGTGAAGTTTGTTTCACAACTGGACCAGATCGAAGTGGATGTTGAAGGGAAGGAGATCCGAAATCAGTCCCGTTTCGGCAAAGGAGGTGTGAATGTGAACTTTGTGGAGATAGGAAGTAGCTCCAACCGGATATCTGTAAGAACTTATGAACGGGGGGTGGAAGCTGAAACACTTTCATGCGGAACTGGTGTCACTGCGGCTGCCATTTGTTCATATTTTCATTTTAAGTCTGACATTTTTTCATACCATATACACACTATGGGTGGTAACCTGAATGTCTCATTTAAGGCTCAACACCACAGCCACTATTCCGAAATTTACCTTACCGGACCTGCTTCGCATGTGTATGACGGATCGATTGAAATTAACAGGTAATCAGTTCTCCTGTAGCATTCGGGCAAAATCAAGGATCTTCTGGAAATCAATCTCCGGCTCCTTTTGTAGCCGGGCAGCTTTTCTGGTCATGATCTTTTGTAGCAGATTCATCTTCTTGATATTCAGCTCACCACCGAAAAACCCACTGGCCAACGCATGCTTCACGAGTTGATCAGGAAATGCTCTTTTAATGAGCTTCTGCTCATTGGCATCCGGATCCATGCAACAGACAAAAAGGCCGATCTGTTTTTGAAGTAAGACATCCAGGTTGTTTTCGCAGAATTTATACACTGATCGTTGGATCATTCCTTCATGAATGGAACCTCCTATGATGATCGTTTCATGATTATGCAGGTTATACCTTCGCCTGCGTGAGATACGAACCATCTCCACATCAGCGCCCAGATCGTTCTTCAGTTTGGAAGCACACTGCTCGGTGCAGCCCAGTGTGGTAGAATATGCAATCAGCGTCTTCATAAAACCCTGGTGTCAAAAATACACTATTTCAGGTACCTTCCAAATTTTACCACCACAATACAGTCTATTTCCATGTTAATAATTAGATGCCATTTGTTTTCCATTTTTTTTCTTAAATTTACCGGAGACATAACAATTTGATATACATTTACGTATTACAGAAAAAATACGCTGCATGTCAGATAAACCAGCACAAGCAAGAAGGCTTCCCCTCATTAATGAGGGAGCAAGAAAGAAAAGAGCACAGAAAAAATACGGACTACCGGTGATCGGACATTTTGCGGACAGGAGTGTTGAGTTCAAAAGCATCCTGGAAGCTGAAATGATAACCGGAGTCAACTATTCCCTGATCTTTGAGGCATGTATTGGCAAAATCTTCAAAGCCAAGAATGTACACTGGGAGTTCAAGAAAGGGAACCACTATATTAAATACAAGGCCTTCTACATCAACGCCCAGGAGAACTACCAACGGGTTGGCGGCTTTAATGGTTAGGGTTAGGTATCCCTGCTAGAAAAGTTCTGTGTTTCATTATCAATAAAAACCGGGGATAATGACCAAAGGATCTTTCAAGGTAATTCTGATCTCAGTCCTGTTGGAAGTCACCCAATGATTTTGAAAGGGGAAATTTTTATATGCGATTTGAGTTGTTGGAACAACCTTCCGATAGTTCATTCGGAATCCAGATTGGTATATGGCAGGACCTGGAAAAAGCCGGAGGCTACTCTGAAACAGTCTCCCCCTTATTTATTATCAACAGTGGACCTGGAACAGTATCAGAAACGAATCTAGGTTCCCCAGGCACATGGTGGCAGTTGCGATCAGATGCGCCGGTTGATTACAAAAGACCTGAAGATTTCTTTCATATTGGATTGGTACTATGGAAGGTTTCATCATTATGCCTGCCAATGGCTCAGGATTGGATAAACAGCAGTGCATGCGAGAATGCTGAAACCGAAGCGTTGAATTTCTTCCCGATGAAAGCCCGCGTCACAGTAGTAGCAGTGGCTGAAGGTCATACTTTCTCCGGGTGGGAGAATTATCCTGAATAAATACCTTCAGAATCCTGGAATAGCTGCAGGACCCGACATTTCCAGTAAACTCAAAGGTTCCCGGCAATATCCAATCAGGCCCGGTAATAAGCTAAACAATATAGGTTGAAGAGCTGGTGTCTCCCCCCCTTCCTGTCCAGTTGGTGTGAAAAAATTCACCCCTGGGTTTGTCCGTTCGCTCATAGGTATGAGCACCAAAGTAATCGCGCTGGGCCTGTAACATATTGGCGGGAAGGCGTTCGGAGCGATACCCGTCAAAGTAGTTCAGGGCTGTCGCAAAGGCCGGAACCGGGATCCCGTTGACAATAGCTGTGGCTACAACCTTGCGCCAACCTTCCTGGGCCGCTTTGACCTTCTCCCTGAAGAACGGATCCAGCAACAGGTTGGGCAGGTCCTGGTTTTGATCATATGCTTCTTTAATCTTGCCCAGGAATACTGACCTGATAATACATCCACCCCTCCATAACATGGCGATATTGCCATAATTCAATTGCCATCCATACTCTTTAGCCGCCTCCCTCAAAAGGGTATATCCCTGTGCGTAGGAGACAATCTTGGAAGCATACAGTGCTTTTTTGATCTCATCAATAAAAATGGACTTATCTCCATGAAATGAGGGCACCGGACCCGAAAGAACCTTTGATGCTTCCACCCGCTCTTCTTTCAGCGCAGACAGACATCTTGCAAAAACCGACTCCCCGATCAGTGTAAGGGGAATCCCCAGGTTCAATGCCTCAATTCCGGTCCATTTCCCGGTTCCTTTCTGTCCCGCCGTATCCAGTATCTTTTCTACCAGTGGTTCACCGTCTTCATCCCTGTATCCAAGGATATCCCGGGTGATCTCGATCAGGTAACTGTCCAGGTCTCCTTCGTTCCATTCCTTGAAGATTGCGTGCATCTCATCAGCATTCATTCCCAGGAGGTTTTTCATCAGATTATAAGCCTCACTGATCAGCTGCATATCCCCATATTCTATACCGTTGTGTACCATTTTCACAAAATGACCGGCACCATCGTCACCCACCCAGTCGCAACAGGGTGTCCCATCTTCTCCCTTGGCAGAAATAGCCTGAAAGATCTCTTTCACGTGTGGCCATGCATTTGTAGAACCACCTGGCATGATGGATGGACCCAGCAGCGCACCTTCTTCACCTCCGGAAACACCTGTTCCAACAAACAGAAGCCCCTTGCTTTCCAGGTAACGGGTTCTCCTGATTGAATCCGGAAAATGGGAATTCCCACCGTCAATGATGATGTCCCCTTCCTCCAGGTGGGGAAGCAATAGCTCGATGAAATCATCCACAGGTTTACCGGCTTTCACAAGCATCATCACTTTCCTGGGGCGCTCCAGCGAAGCAATGAATTCCTCAATGGACCTGGCTCCTATGAAATTCTTGTCCTTTCCCCGGCCATTGATGAATTTATCCACTTTTTCCACTGTTCGGTTAAAGACAGCCACAGTATATCCGTTCCGTTCCATATTCAATACAAGGTTTTCACCCATCACGGCAAGGCCTATCAGGCCAATATCAGCTTTTGTTTTCATGTACTAATAATTTTAACTAATTGATATAATTTTACTTAAAAAAATTGACGGACGTTCATGCACAATAATCTGTAAGCACCGAAAACCCAAGTTTCTCAAGCAGCACGGTAACCTCAGTGTATCCCTGGAACAGACGTACCGAATAGGCAGCAGGTTCTCTCCGAAGGGGATAATCCCCTCTTAAACGCTCAAACGCTTCAGGATTGCTCCTCAATCGCCGATCATCTGATGTTACGTCATAAGTTTGCCTGACCAGATCCCAGAGCAACTCATTTTTACTGCTACCTGAAACGTCTCCGTAGAGCAAATGTTCCGGGGGCATGGGAATGTCAAGGGGTGACCATTCATCAAGGCCCAGATCAAAATAACGGCTGATAGCCCTTACAGACATGGTGGTCCCGTTGGCTTTTCCATCCAGCGAGTATCCTGCAATATGCGGTGTACCCACTGTAGTGGCCTTTAGCAGTTCCAGATTTATATTTGGCTCATTTTCGAATACATCCATAACAACATCAGACAGCGTCCCGGTCCTGATCCCCTCAAACAGGGCAATTTCGTCCACCACCGCACCCCGGGAAGTATTAATCAGTATCGCGTCCCTCTTTACCCGCTGGATAAATCGCTCGTCCACCATATGAATTGTATTATCCACTCCCCCCCGGTTCAAAGGAACATGAAGGGTGAGGATATCTGCCAGCTCCAGCATCTCATCCAGCTCAACGAAAGCATGACCACCTTCCCTGCGCATCCTCGGAGGATCGTTCAGTAACACTTCCATACCAAGGGCTTCGGCTGCCATGGATACTTTGCTTCCCACATTACCCACGCCCACCACACCCAGCTTTAATTCACCGAGATCCAGGTTTTTCAGGTTTGCAAGAAAGAGCAAAGTGGAAACCAGGTATTGCTGAACCGAGGTTGAATTGCATCCAGGTGCATTGGTCCAACGGATTCCTGAAGCCTCACAATAATCCCTGTCAATATGATCATAACCGATAGTGGCGGTCGCTATGAACCGAACCTTCGTTCCCTCCAGCAGGTTCCGGTCACATTGTGTACGCGTTCGTATAATCAGTCCATCCGCATCGCTCAAATCCTTGTTTGAAATCGCATCCCCCGGAAGATAATCCACCCTGGCTACCCTTTCGAGGGCACCTTTTAAAAAAGGGATCTTATCATCGGCAACTATACGGATCATAGGGTATTACAATTTAAAGTTCTCCTTCCATGACCAGAGACCCAGTGCCGGATTGGATATGTAAAAAACCTCCTCCCCCCCGGGAAGTGTATTGAATCCTTCCACCAACCGGTCCGGATCATACGTTCTCATCATGTCAGAAAGATCAGCATGGTTGTAATTCACAGATTCTATCTCCTCTTTCGAAATAGATCCGGGACAATAGGTAACCCTGAACCTTCCTTCGGTCGATCCATGGATCAGGTGAGCTGCCGCACTAAGGTTTTGTTTCAGATCGTCATTTTCATCAACCGCTTTCAGAATTTCAGTGGCGCTCCGGTAACCATATTTCCTGATCAGTCTGTCAATTTCTGCATCTTCCCCAAATTCCTTCAGTCCCGGAGCCAAAACCACCAGCTCTCCCCCATCAGCAATGGCCATACGGGTTCTGTAAATGCTCTTGTTACCGAGCCATGTACTCTTAAACTCTTCGGGTTCAAGATACACCACAACTTTATCCAGGGGCTTCTCAAACATTTCGAAATTTACCTGAAGGGAGAGTTCTGAAGCCTTTATGAAACACTCTTCATCGTCACCGATATACAGGCCGCGAACCACAAGGTTACCTTCATGATCCCGTCCTATCACCGTCTGGACATACACAAGGGGCATATCTTTTAAAAAATGGTCAGACGCATAATTGAGCACCTTCCTTACAGGAGTATCAGCCCTTCCCATGATACGCTCCATCCCGAAGACTGCTCCCAGGAAATGGCTTTTATTAATGCTTTCAAGTCCCCCGGTACCGACGAAAATGTTTTTGTTATAATTAGCCATACCGATCACTTCATGCGGCACCACCTGACCAAAGGACAGGATCAGGTCATATCCGCCCTCCACCAGCAACCTGTTTACCTGTGCCGGCCATGAATATGAGACACTGCCTTCCGATACGCTTTCCACGAATTCAGGGGGTACTTCACCAAGGGTGACTACATCTTTCCTCCAGTCATGCACCCTGAAAAGGGATATCGGTGTGGACCCGAACATTTTTTGCACCTCCGGATCTGTCATGGATGCATGGGTCCCAAGCGCTGGCAAAATATCTGTCAGTCGCTCTCCGAAATACTGCCAGGCAAATTCAGTAAGCAGACCTGCCTTGCTATGGTACCGGGTAATGTCAGGAGGAATGGCAAGCACCCTGTTTCTCCGTCCGATCTTATCCAGTGCAATATAAAGCCCTGCCCTGATATCTTCATCAGTGAGTAGAGTGTCGGGACTGCCTTTTTCGAAATAGATCATTTGTTCTCTCCGTTGAATTTCTCCGTTTATACACCACCGAATGCGCTGTAGCCTCCATCCACTGGAATACATATCCCTGTGATAAACCGACTGAGATCCGATAGCAGGAACAGTACAGTTCCATTCAGATCATCCGGTTCACCAAATACACCCATGGGCGTATTGGCAATGATCTTCTCTCCCCTGGCTGTCAGGTTACCGCTCTTCTCATCCAGAAGCAGAAAACGGTTCTGGTTGGTAAGGAAGAAACCCGGAGCTAAGGCATTGACCCTTACCCCTACCTTTGCAAAATGGACAGCCAGCCATTCAGTGAAATTATTGATCGATGCCTTCGCAGCGGAATAAGCCGGGATCTTGGTCAGAGGCTTGTATGAGTTCATAGAGGATATATTCAATACCACACCCCGTTGCCTGATAACCATATCCTTTGTAAATACCAGGGTTGGTAAAAGCGTACCAGTAAAATTGAGGTCAAATACCTTCTGAAAACCTTCCAGTTCAAGTCCAAAGAAACCATCCTCCAGATCGTTCAGATCATCTTCTGTAAGCTGCTCGAGTTTGGTGGTTGCTTTGGGAGAATTCCCTCCTGCTCCGTTAATCAGCATATCAATCTCACCCACTTCTGAAAGGATCTGCCTGTGGACATCTTCCAGGGAGCCTTTGTCAAGGACGTTGGTTTTATACCCGTAACATTTCACTCCGAATTCGGAGGAAATATCTTCTGCCACCTGCCTGGCAGCTTCCTCATTGATGTCGAGGATGACAGGGACCACTCCGACAGATGCCAGACTCCTGGCTATGGAGTTGCCAAGCACTCCGGCGCCGCCTGTGATAACGCATACACTGTTCTGTAAATCTTTAAAGGATAGATCTTCCATTGATTATATTGATTAAGGTTGATAATAACGCAGGTTTTCCCTGGTGATGATGTCAATGGGCAACAGTTGTCTCTCTTCAGGTTCTCTGTTGAATGCCACCAGGTAAAACAGGGAAGAAAGCCCCCTGAAAGCCTGTTCTTCGGGCTTCTGGGAAATCAGAAAATCAATAAAATCCCTCTTCAGGTATTCAATGCTGCCCGGTAACAGGTCATAACCCACCAGCCGAACATTCATAGATCCTCTTTCTGCCAGAAATTCAGCCACCTTATATACCCTGGAATTGGTGACAAACAAACCGGCGATATCATAATTGTTACAGGTTTCATCCAGTTTCTTCATCAATTTTTGGTCATCAACCCCGTTCAGGTCTATGGTCAGCAGGTGATTCAGGCGATCGCTGTGCTCCTCAAAATAGCTCCGGAATCCTTTTTCACGACTGACTATGTGGGCATAATGATCATTTCTTACAGACATATTGACAATGGCCACATCCCTTCTGGGTTCCATCCCATAATTAATCAGTTTGGCTGCCACATATCCACTGTGATAGGCATCCTGGCCAACAAAACTCCTGATGGAGGGATCGTCGAGCAGGGAATTAAAAAGTATTACGGGTACCATTTCTTTTTCACACCTCCTGATAAAGGCGATGGACTCCTCCTGAAAGACGGGTGCAAACAATACTCCATCCACCTGGGGATAGGGGAAATGTTTTACCTGGCGGACAAAATCATCCCTGTTGAACTGGTCAAAGTAGAAAGTATCAACGGAGATCTTGTAATGGGACAATTCATCCAGGGCCTTTTGTATACCGGACTGTGGCAATTTCCAGAATTCGTGTTCGTTAACGAGGCGTGGCATCACCACAGCAAGGTGGACCTGTCGCTTCAATGCCAGTGAACTGGCGATAATATCCGGCTTATAATGGTACTCATCCAGCAAATTCTGTATCCTCTCACGGGTGGCCTGGGAGACTTCACCACGGTTATGGATCACCCGGTCCACCGTACCGATGGAAACATTGGCAATTTCAGCAATATCCTTGATTCGTATCTTACCCATATTTTATTTAACCTTAGAGGTTTACGAGTATAATGTATTGCATATACCTGCAAACATCTTTTGTAAAATTAAGCAAAATATTTTGTAATTACGCATGAAAATTCCTAATTTCGTGTTCGCACACGGTAAATCAAACATATTATGGTATTAGAGAAGTATTCATTCGGGATTGGAGACAGGTTCGCCCAACAGGGTGAAGCACAATTAAATGCAATTATAAAAGCAAAAGATAACGGAATTGATATTGTACCTGTGTGGAACAAATCCAACCGGGAACACCAGATCATCAATTCTTCACCGGAAGATACCAGGATTGAAGCCGATGCAGCTGTCCTTAAGCTCAACTGGAAGGACCCTTACTATGTGGATGCGGACCATATCAACCTGAGAACCGTTGATTCATTTCTGGACCACTCCAACTTCTTCACCCTGGATGTGGCCGATTATATCGGTGCAGCAGTTTCAGGAAAAGAAATAGATACATTTCTTGGAATCAGCTCCCCGTATATTGGATCATTGGAGATACCAGGGATTCAGGATCCTTTCCGGATCACCAGGGAAGACCTGGTCCGGATTGCAAAGACTTTCCTGGGAGCCGTCAGGGAGGCCGCTGCCATATATAACCATATTGCATCCAACAAAGGGGCTGATAACTTCATTGCTGAAGTCTCCATGGATGAGGTCGAAAATCCCCAGACTCCAGTGGAGCTTTTCTTTATCCTTCTGATGATCAAACACTATGGGATCCCGGCCCAGACCATTGCCCCTAAATTCACCGGCAGGTTTAACAAAGGTGTTGATTACGCCGGCAATGTGGATCAATTCAAAAAGGAGTTCGAGCAGGACTTGCTGGTCATTGAACATGCCATAAACTCCTTTGGCCTGCCTGGCAATCTTAAATTGAGTGTGCATTCAGGCAGTGATAAATTCACCATCTATCCCATCATGGGCGAACTCATTTTGAAATATGATAAAGGGATCCATGTGAAGACCGCCGGCACCACGTGGCTTGAGGAAGTAATCGGCCTGGCCCTGGCCGGAGGGGATGCGCTTCAAATGGCCAGAATCATCTATTCCAATGCTTATGGTCGCCAGGAAGAATTGTGCGGACCCTATTTCACAGTGATCAATATTGACCCTGAAACATTACCTTCCCCCACTGAAGTTAGTGAATGGGACGGTGAGAAATTTGCAAACACACTGAGACATATTCCGGGTCATCCCGATTACCATCCCGGATTCAGACAGCTGATCCATGTGGGCTACAAAGTGGCTGCAGAAATGGAAGATGAATTCCTTACCATGGTCAGGCAAAATAGTGTAGTGGTGGGAGAACAGGTGATGACCAATATTTATGACAGGCACATCAGAAGGTTGTTTGATATTTAATAATAATGCAACAAATATGAAAAAATTTCTCGACAGGGATTTCCTGCTGGACAACGACACTGCCAGCCGGCTCTATCATGAGTATGCCAGTCAGATGCCGATCATCGACTACCACTGTCACCTTATACCGGAACAGATTGCAGGGGACATCAAATTTGAGAACCTGACTCAGATCTGGCTCGCCGGTGACCATTATAAATGGCGGGCCATGAGGGCCAATGGGGTGGATGAGATGTATTGTACAGGGGAGGCGACCGATGAAGAGAAATTCATGAAATGGGCCGAGACTGTTCCTGACACGCTGCGAAACCCCCTCTATCACTGGACTCATCTTGAGCTTCAGCGCTATTTCGGCATCAATGATCTGCTGGCCCCCGGGTCTGCTAAAATGATCTACGATCAAGCCAGCGAGATGCTGGCTACAGAAGCTTTCAGTGTAAGGAACCTGATCCGGAAAATGAATGTGGAGGTCATCTGTACAACAGACGATCCTGTGGATTCCCTGGAACATCATCAGAAAATCAAAGAGGATGGATTTGAGACGAAGGTGCTTCCTGCATGGCGGGCTGACAAAGCACTGGGTGTGGAAGATCCGGCTGCCTATAACCATTACCTTGAAAAGCTTGAAGAAGCCTCCAATACCTCCATTTCAACCTATATGGACCTGTTGACAGCCCTCAGTATACGTCATGAGTTCTTCCATGAAATGGGCTGCAGAATATCCGATCATGGGATAGAAACCTTCTATGCAGAGGAGTTTGATCACCTGGAAATCGAAAAGATTTTTCTCAAAGTCCGGTCAGGCCGTATCCTTAATATTCAGGAGATACGGCATTTCAAATCAGCCCTGTTGATCGAATTGGCCGTTATGGACTATGAAAAGGATTGGGCCCAGCAATTCCATGTAGGGGCCATCCGCAATAACAATACCCGACGATTCCACGAGCTGGGTCCGGATACAGGTTTTGATTCAATTGGGGATTTTGATATGGCTCATTCCCTGTCAAATTTTCTTGATAAACTGGATCAGCGTCATCAACTGGCCAAAACCATTCTTTATAACCTCAATCCCGTTGACAACGCACTCATGGTTACCATGACCAATAATTTCAACGACGGGATCACCCGGGGGAAAATGCAATTTGGTTCAGGATGGTGGTTCATGGATCAAAAATTCGGCATGATCGACCAGATAAATACCCTCTCTTCCCTGGGAATGCTCAGCAGGTTTGTGGGAATGCTCACTGATTCCAGAAGTTTCCTTTCCTACCCCAGGCACGAATACTTCCGAAGGATCCTCTGCAATCTGGTTGGTACTGACGTAGAGAATGGGGAACTTCCCAATGACCAGGGCCTGCTTGAAAAACTGGTCAAGAATATTTGCTATTTCAACGCAAAAAACTATTTCGGATTTTAATAGAACCCGATACGTAAAAGCATCCCTTTGCCGTTTAATAATTGTAATTTTATACGGAACTGATGCATCAGTCCATGCGAAAACCTTTTATTATACTGATTTTCCTGTTCGGGATCCTTCCGGTGACTCTGTCACAGGGAATTCGTGGAGAGATAAGGGATATGAACGATGAACCTGTGCCCTATGCTGCCATCTTCATCAAAGAACTGACCCGTGGAACCACTTGCAATGCACTGGGCCTTTTTTCCCTGCCACTGCCCAAAGGTGAATACACCATCTTTTTCCGCAGCCTGGGCTATACCGAGGTTTCAAAGACAATAGAAGTCCTGGACGAATACATAGAGCTGGCAATTCAGCTTCCGCCTCAAACCTACATGATCCCTGAAGTCAGGATCAGTGCCAGCGGGGAAGATCCTGCCTACTGGATCATGAGAAAGACCATTGGCCTGGCCAACTATCACCTTCACGAAGTGTCCAATTATGATGCGGAAATCTATATCAAAGGAACCGCCTACATTGAGAAAATGCCCAGGGCCATCGCACGCAGGATCCAAGTCAGTGAGATCAAGGTGAAGGAAGATGAAGTATACATGCTGGAATCTTTAAACCAGGTTCAATATACTGCGCCGGACAAATACGAGATGCAGGTGATTGCCTCGCAAAATACCCTGCCAGGGTATACGCAGAATGTGAATCCAATGGATTATATCAATGCGAGTCTGTACCAGCAGCAGATCGAATCCTTTGTTTCACCCCTGGCGCGAAACGCATTTTCGTACTACAGGTATAGTTTTGAGGGCACTTTCCTGGAAGGTATAAACATCGTTAACAAGATCAAGGTCATCCCCAAACGAAAAAGCCAGCAATTGTGCGAAGGCTACCTCTATATTGTAGAAGACCTGTGGTGTCTGCACTCTTCAGACCTGTCTGTACATACCATTGCAGGAACCCTTTTCCTTCAACAACTGTATGCCAATATCATTATGGATGCCTGGTTGCCTGTCAATCACAAGTTGCAGGCCAATGTGGAGATAGCCGGAGTAAAGGGCAATGTGACCTATGTTTCCTCTTTAAAGTATGCTGATGTGACACTGAATCCCAACCTCCCTGAGGCATACTTCACAGCCATGAATGACCTTAAGAAGGAGCCCGGGGCAACTGCCGGGGAACAAAAACCCATCTCAAAGGAACAGGAGAAGATCAATGAACTTCTGAAAAAGGAGGAGTTGAGCAACCGGGATGTGACCCGGCTCTCAAAATTGATGGAAAAAGAGGCGGCAAAGGCCGATACCGGTAAAGATGGTGAAGAGCTGAACCAGACCGGCACAACTTTTTCTGTGGCTAAAAATGCTGTAAAAAACGACTCGCTATATTGGAACAGAGTTCGTCCAATCCCCCTTACACCGGAAGAACACGTGACACTGCAGGTAAGGGATTCAATCATTGGTTCCAGAGCTGTCGGCACGAAAACCGATTCGGTTCGGATGGCCAGCCGAAGGGGCAAACCGGTCAGAAACATTTTGCTGGGTAAAACCTACAGAGGAGACCTGGGACGGTTTCGTTTTACCCACGGGGGACTGATCGACATAAGTGTGCTTGGTTATAATACGGTGGACGGATTGTACTACGGTCAGGATTTCCGACTGAACTGGAAACCCGACAGCATCCATACCCTCAGGTCAAGCCTGCTGGCAGGATATGCCTTTCACCGTAAGGCACCCATGATCTCCTGGAATTCAGACCTCCTGTATGCACCCATGGCAAGAGGAAAAGTGGCGATCTACCTCAATTACACCTCTTCCGATTTCAATGGATCTACAGGGATCCCCACAGCCACGAACCTGGTTTACACACTGTTCCTCAGAGAAAACTACCGAAAGATGTACGAACAGATTGACGCCACCCTCTATAACCGCATCGACGTGGCAAACGGACTGGTCCTGACCACCTCTGCCTCCTACGGTGTCCAAAATAGCCTGACCAATCACAGCGATTTTTCATTCCTTCTCAGAAAAAAGAAGGATTTTACCGCAAATACACCGGCAGATCTGCAACCCGATGATCCGGTTCTGGGCAACCATCAGCGGCTGGCAGCCCAAATCAGTCTTGAATTTACCCCCAGGCATTATTATGTGATACGTAATTTCAGAAAGTCCATGCGCAAATCAAAATGGCCTACCTTTTCTCTGGCATACAGGCAAGCCATTCCCCTGGAGGAGACTGGCTGGTCAGATTTCAGTTTGGTTGAAGTGGGTATCGGACAAATCCTTAAGGTGGGATTGTTATCAGAACTTGATTGGTCCGTTGAATCGGGCTATTTCACGGGCTCAGAATCCATTCATTTCTCGGATTTTAAACACTTTAAAACCAGCCCGTTGCTAATCGATATGGCAGGATTTGACCGTGCATTTATGCTGTTGAATTATTATGAAGCCAGTACAGATGAATACTGGACCAGCTTACAGACAACACTTACTTCCTCTTACCTGCTGGTTAAATTCCTTCCCTGGTTCAGTGAACGGCTCTGGAAAGAATCCATTGGAATCTCTTATCTCTATACTCCGCACATTCCCCATTATGTGCAACTGGGTTACAGCCTGAATGAGTTGTTCTTCCTGGCTGACATAGGTGTCTATGTTGGATTTCAGAATTGGAGTTACAAAGGATTCGGGGTAAAAATCAACTTCAGGTTTTAAATATCATTGACCGATTATTGTTATACTTGTACCGGAAATGAAAATAACGGCACACATAATTGTATTCAGCCTGATATTCCTTGGCATCAACTGGTTTATGGAAGTTATGGAGCCTGGCAGGCTCCAGACGGAATTAACCTGTGAGATGGATTGCTGTGCTTCGCATGATGATTGTGAACAGGAGCAAGAGGGTCAGGAGCATGATCACACCTGTCCATCCGGCTGTGACTGCGATTGTTGCTTTCACATTATGGCCATTGAATATAGATTTCTCACCATGTCCGATGTGGAGTATCAATCCTGCCATTATGGATCATATTTCAATAATTATTTCTTCGATTATTATACACCGCTTTTCCAGCCACCCCGTCTCGGTTAACTGAGATTTTTCAAGAAGATCATTTTCAGTTCACCAAAATCAAATTACTATGAAAATAAAAACATGGATTTTACTGTGTGTGGCATATATGGCATACAGCTCTCCAATAAACGGACAATCCATCCAGGAGGGTGATACCCTCTCAGTATGGGTCAATGGATTATGCGAGATGTGTAAAAACCGTATTGAGGAGGTTGCGCTCAAGACCAGGGGGGTCAATACTGCATCCTGGAATGGTGAAAACCGCATGCTTTCACTAAGCCTGGACCCAGGTAAATTCAAAGAACGGAGACTCCATTACAACATTGCAAGTGTGGGCCATGATACAGAGCAACTGCTTGCTCCCGATCCAGTCTATGATGCACTGCCTCTGTGCTGCAAATACAGAGACTTCAAAACAGATGACGCAGGTAAAGTAACGGGATCTGTCTTTGAAACAGGCGAGAATGGAGGAAAGACTCCTCTTGCCGGAGCCAACATATACTGGATGGGGACCACATCAGGAACCATCACCGATGAACAGGGAATGTTCTCCATTGAACTGCAGGAGGGTGCCCATATGCTGATCGTCAGTTTTGTAGGATATGGAAATGATACTATACACCTTCATGATCCTGCTGAAGTGGAAGTTGGATTCTCAAAAGCATTGATGCTGGATGAGGTCAGTGTGATACACAGAATAAAGCCCACTTCCTTCTCTTTCAGCAGTGCTTACAAAGTTCAGAATATCAGCGAAAAAGAATTGACCAAGGCTGCCTGTTGCAACCTTTCAGAGAGCTTCGAGACCAATCCGTCGGTAGATGTATCATTTACAGATGCTGTTACCGGAACCCGGAAGATCGAAATGCTGGGACTGGCAGGACCCTATGTGCAGATCACCCGGGAGAACATGCCCGATGTAAGGGGATTGTCAGCGCTTTACGGACTAACCTATACACCGGGACCCTGGATCCAGGGGATACAATTGAACATGGGGGCAGGATCGGTGGTCAACGGATTTGAGAGCATCACAGGCCAGATCAATGTAGAATTGAAAAAGCCGGAGAATAGTGAAAAGTTCTATTTGAACCTTTATGGGAACAGTGCTGGTCGGATGGAAGCCAATATCAACACCTCGTATGCCCTGAATAATGAATGGCACGGAGGCCTGCTGGTCCATGGGAACACAAGACCATTTAAGCTCGACCACAATGGCGATGGCTTCATGGATCATCCTACAGGTAATCAGTTCATTGTTCTGAAACGATTCAAATATTCAGGTGAAAACGGACTTGAGAGTCAGCTGGGCGTAAAGGTGACCTACCTGGACCAGGCAGGTGGACAGGTAGGTTTCGATCCTGAAACTCCCCGTGACGAGCAGGATTTCTGGGGCTCACAGATGAACACCCGCCGTATTGAAACCTGGGCCAAAGTGGGTAAAGTGTTTGAAGACAGACCCTATACCAGTATCGGATTCCAGTTCTCGGGCCTTGTCCATCAGCAAGATGCATATTTTGGACTCACCGATTATCTGGCCGATCAACAAAGCCTTTATTCCAACCTGATCTACCAGTCCATCCTGGGCAACACCAATCACCAGTACCGGGCTGGTATGAGTTTCCAGTTGGATCATTGCGATGAATCCCTTACCATTGGGTATTATGACAGGCTGGAATGGGTGCCGGGAGTTTTTGTTGAATACACTTTCAACCACATGGACCTGTTCACACTGGTGGCTGGTCTGCGAGCTGACCACCACAACAATTACGGCACCTTCATGACCCCGCGATTGCATCTCAGGTTTGAGCCTGTTGAAAAGACCGTGTTCCGGGCTTCAGCCGGCAGGGGTCAGAAAACAGCCAGTATATTTGCTGAAAACATCGGTATTTTTGCTTCTTCCAGGATGATCTCCATTGATGGAACGGAACCGGGTAAACCTTACGGACTTGATGCGGAGGTGGCCTGGAGTTATGGCTTGAACTTTTCCCATGGATTCAAACTTGGAAGCGGAGATGCAGTTCTCAACGCAGACTATTACCATACCAGATTTACCAACCAGATTATTGCAGACCTGGACCAGGATCCCCACGAGGTCCACTTCTATAACCTGGAGGGACAATCCTATTCCAACAGCTTCCAATTCCAGTTGGATGTGGAGCCGTTGGCCAGGTATGATATCAGGATTGCGTACCGGTTTAATGATGTGAAATCCACATTTGGTGGCGAATTACTTCCCAAACCGCTTACTTCAAAGCACCGTGTATTCATTAACATGGGGTATACCACGATGAGTGAGTGGACGTTTGATATAACATGGAACGGGCAGGATAGCAAACGGATACCCGGAACTGAATCCAATCCGGAACCTTACCAGCTGAAAACTTTCTCCCCTGCATTCTCATTGATAAACCTCCAGATAGGCAAAACCTTTGCCAAGCGAATGGAGATATATGCAGGTGTGGAGAACCTGTTTGATTTCAGACAGGAGGACCCGATCATTGCCAGCGACGATCCATTCGGACCCTTTTTCGATAGTTCATTGATATGGGGACCCATATTCGGACGAAAGCTATACACAGGCATTCGATTCAGGATCAACTGATTACAGCACAAAAGAAGAAAGAGGGAATTTACCTATATTTGAGCCTTAATGAAAAGCTCATGGCAGGTTCAAGGCCCACTCTCTTTCTTCTTTTCTTTCTATTGTCCCATGGCCCACTCTGCGCACAGCAGGATCAAAACATTGACTGGAAGTATGAAATCGACCTGCTGGGAAAGGAACTTGCACAGAAGCATAAAAACCTCTTTTTTCAAACCGATTCGATTGAATTCTTCGATGCCCTGGATCACATAGCTGCCCAGGCGAGCGGGAATTCCCTTTTCCATGTCTCCGTTCAACTGCAACAGGTACTGGCCGCAATGGGAGACGCCCATACCCGCATCAATTACCACTTTAATATTGATCGAGCTTCCATTCTCCCTCTTGAGTGCTACTGGTTTGAAGAAGGAATCTATATACTGAAGACAAAGAGGGAGCATCAGGATGTTCTCGGAAAAAGGCTCACCGCCATCAATGGATATCCCCTGGCCCGGGTCATTGATTCCCTGGCCACGCTTATCGTAGATGATAATCCATTCCTGCTAAAAGCTGAGTTACCCAGTATGATTCCCTGGATCCAGTTGCTGGAACATTTTGGTTTCGCTGACCGGAATGGTCTTGAACTGGAGCTTGAGGATGAACACGGACAGGCCCTGAAGCATTATATTCATTTGCCGGCGAAAGAGAGTGAGACTGTATCGATCAGGCCCATAGAACTTCCACTGGGATGGCAGGACAGGAAATCATTCTTCCGGGATCAGTACTTACCTGATGAAAAGATCTATTACATACAGTACAACAAATGTTGGAGTCGTGAAGCAGAAGAGAAATTTGGTTCGGGTGCCAGCGCACTATTTATGCCCTCCTTCAGGGAATTCGAAAAACAGGTGTTTCATTCCATCAGGAAGCAGGATATTGACAGACTGGTTTTTGATATGCGCTTCAATAGTGGCGGCAATTCATACCAGGGAACAAAATTCATAGAGAAGCTGAGTAATACAAAACTCAACGGTGCAGGAAAGATCTTTGTCATTGTCGGGAGACATACATTTTCTTCGGCAATCCTCAACACATTGGATTTCCTGAAAAATACCGATGCTGTGATCGTGGGGGAAGGAACCGGGGGCCGGCCCAATCATTACGGAGAGGTCAAAAGGTTTGTCCTGCCTGAATCAAAACTGGTGGTCAGCTATTCCAGTAAATATTTTAAAGTAATAGAAGAAGATCCCTCATCCATCGTTCCTGAGATTGAAGCCTTACTATACTTTAAGGATTTCATGAATGGAATAGATCCTGCGCTGGAAGCCATCAGGAACCATGACCGGGAATAATACCTCACTAATGAATTCAGCGTTCCAGGATCAGGCCACGCAAGATCAGGTATTGGGCGGAGATATAGGTAATCATGATCCAGAAACCAGCCAGCGGGATCTCCATGTAAAATTTATTAAGGGCAATCATGCTATCTGAGATCACAAAGAGCACCGAGCCTATGAATACCAGCAAATAGCTTGGATAATTCACCCTGCCATGCCTGTTCAGTGCCATCATGGACATCACGATCAGGGAAAGGGCATAAATAAAGATGATGGGCCTCATCATCCCTTCCAGATTCGGATAAAGGAGATAATAGATTCCGGCCACATAAACAATAAAAAGAAATCCGGTGATCAGATGCTTTTGCAGGAATCCCCGGCCTCCTGTTTCACTGTACCTGGCAAACGTATAGATGTATGTCAACTGTGCAAAAAAGAAACTTCCCACACCGGCATAGAAAAAGAGCTCATTCTTACCGGAAAACATCAGGAAATTGTCCCCGACCCAGGAAAAGAAGAAAGCCACCAGTACAGCAACAGTAAATTGCTTTTTCTTCCTGAAAATTAAAAAATAGGCCGCCATCCAGATCATAATCAGCGGTTTCACCGGGTACTCAAGGGAAATGTTATTCGTAAACCTGCCCGCCAGTTCAACAAATACAATAATCACCAGCAGGAGATGCAGTAAAACAGAGGTGCGTTTTTGCATGTTGTGTAGTTTTAGTCAGGCAAATATAGCAAAATGGTTTCTTGGAAGTAATTTGTAAATTTGTTCCAGCTGATCCGATTCATGGATAAAAAGAACAGATACGGGTACATGGAAGGAATTATTGGCATTGTGGCCAACCTGGTACTCTTTGGGCTGAAATACTGGGCAGGTGTCGTTACCGGATCCCTGGCACTGATTGCCGATGCATGGCATACCCTCTCGGACTCGGCCAGTTCTTTGATCGTGGTAGGAAGCGTGAGACTCTCATCCAGGAAAGCTGATAGCAGGCATCCCTTCGGACACGGACGCTATCAACAGATTGCTTCCATCTTTATTGCCTTTCTGCTTGGAATCGTGGCTTACGAATTTCTCACTGGTTCCATAGAAAAGTTTAGTCAGCACGAATCTACCCAATTCGGGACACTTGCAATTGTGGTTACTGCCATTTCAGTCCTCGTCAAGGAAGGACTTGCACAGTATGCCTTCTGGACATTCCGGAAGACAGGTCTCGAAATCCTGAGGGCCGATGGCTGGCACCACCGCAGTGATGCCATTTCGTCCCTGGTTGTCCTCATTGGTATCCTTCTTGGAAATCATTTTTGGTGGATGGACAGTGTACTGAGCTTCCTCATCAGCCTGATGCTATTTTATGCTGTCTTTGAAATCATCCGCAACTCGGTTGATAAACTGCTTGGAGAGCACCCCAATGACCCCCTGATAGAGGAGGTTAAACAACTGATCAACCGGATTACCGATCAGAAAATCTGTCCCCACCACTTTCACATCCACACTTATGGTGATCACAGGGAATTGACATTTCATATTATGATACAGGGAAGTCTGGATGTAGAAACGGGACATGGAATTGCAAGCACGATTGAAGAAGCACTCAGAGAAGAGATGAACATTGAAGCCACCATCCATGTCGAGCCCATCCATTAACATCGTGACACCTGTCAATAACTGAACTTTCTATTTTTTTTGAAACTTTGCGCAATCGATTGTACAGTTTTATTAACTTTGCCATTGTGTCATGACATGAAACTTGGTATATGAAAAAACAGCACATAACCATCCATGATATTGCCAGGGAGCTGAATATTTCTGCATCAACGGTTTCACGTGCCCTGCATAACCATCCCCGCATCAGTCAGTCCACCCGCGATGCAGTACAGCAGCTGGCAACCAGTTATAACTACCAGCCAAATGTGATGGCTTCTTCACTGAGAAAGGGGCAGAGCAGAACTGTGGGTGTGATTGTTCCACGAATCAACCGGAATTTTTTCGCCAATGTAATTGGAGGGATGGAAGAGGTCCTTGCCGCTTCGGATTATCACCTTATGATTTGCCAGACACACGAGCAACTTGAAAATGAGATTTCGGCTATAAAAACGCTTGTTAATGCCCGCGTGGATGCAATCATTCTCTCCATCTCTCTCGAAACCACTGACAAAGAACATATCCAAACACTCATTGATAAGGGTATTCACCTTTTCTTCTTCGACCGTATTTTCGAAGGCATTAATGCTGGCTCGGTTGTGATCGACGACCGGCTTGGTGCTTACATGAATGTGAAACACCTCCTTGAACAGGGTTACAGAAATATCATGCATGTAGCCGGTGCTGATCACATCACCATTTTCAGGGCACGGAAAGAAGGGTACATTGACGCTATGGCTGAAGCAGGAATCGATGTACCCCCGGGTTGGATCATGGAAAGGTCCCTGATACAGGAAGGTGGTGAATCGGCATTTCTCAAAGGATTGGAATTATCCACAAAGCCCGATGCCTATTTCTGCGCTGGAGATTTTGCCGCGCTGGGAGTCATGCAGGCTGCCCGAAAGAGAGGACTCACAATACCTGACGACCTGGGAATTAGCGGATTTGCCAATGAACCATTTACTGCATTCCTGAATCCTTCCCTTACTACGGTAGACCAGCGGGGTGGTGAGATGGGCAAGATCGTGGCAGAAATGTTCCTGCAATGTGCTGAAAGAAGCTCTGAACAGGCCGATTGTGAAAAAATCGTCCTGAAGCCGGAACTAATCGTACGAAATAGCTCAATACTAAACAAATAAATACTATAACAATGGCAATTAATTATGAAGTCCGTTTCTCCAACCATCCAGAGGATGCCAGGCAGTATGGAACAGAAAAGCTGCGCAGGGAATTCCTTGTGGAAACCCTGATGGTACACGGTGAAATCAACCTGGTATATTCAATGAACGACCGGTATATTGTGGGTGGCGCAGTACCGGTAGCAGAGAAACTTGAACTGACCACCATCGATCCATTAAAATCAGAATACTTCTGTGATCGACGTGAACTTGGCATTATTAATGTAGGTGGTGATGCCAGCATCCAGGTGGATGACGTGGACTACGACCTTGATTATAAGGATGCCCTGTATGTTGGTGCCGGTTCAAAACATATCACATTGATCAGCAAGAATGGAGACCTACCGGCACACCTCTATTTCAATTCAGCTCCGGCCCATCAATCCTATCCCTGTAAACGGGTTACCCTTGCAGACGCTGATGTGATGGAACTGGGTGCCCTTGAGCAGTCCAATGCAAGAAAGATCAACAAGTTGCTGGTGAATTCTGTGGTGGAAACCTGCCAGCTTCAGATGGGTATGACCGAGCTGAAGCCGGGGAGTGTCTGGAATACCATGCCTCCACACCTGCACAGCAGGAGAATGGAAGCCTATTTCTACTTTGAGGTCCCTGAGGGACAGGCCATCTGTCATTTTATGGGTGATCCAAAAGAGACCAGGCACATCTGGATGCAGAACGAACAGGCCGTCATCTCGCCCCCATGGTCCATCCACTCAGCAGCCGGAACCAGCAATTATATTTTTATCTGGGGTATGGCAGGCGAAAACCTGGATTATGGGGATATGGATCTATTTCAACCCAATGAACTGCGTTAGAATTCTGAACTATGATAAATGACCACATTCTAATCAATGACAAGTCTGACTGGACCGATCTGGCACCAGGATTAAGACGAAAACTGATCCATACCAATCACCTGATGATGGTTGTTGTGGAGTTCACCAACGGACCTGCTGAGGTCCCCTTTCATGACCATCCCCATGAACAGGTATCTTATATTGCAGAAGGCGAACTCATACTTTTTATCAAAGGTGTAGGAGAGCAAAAGCTTCAGAAAGGCGATCTTTTTGCGATACCGTCGGGAATCCCCCATACAGTTCAGACACTCACACCGGTGGTGAGGATTATAGACAGCTTCACCCCCATCCGGGAAGAATTCGTTTAATCCATAATTTATCTATCATTATGTCTGTAAAACTATTTGACCTAACGGGAAAGACCGCCCTGGTTACTGGCGGCACACATGGTCTGGGAATGGCCATTGCCACCGGATTGGCCCATGCTGGAGCAACCCTCATCATCAACGATGTATTCTCTGAAAAACTGGAAACAGCCAAGAAGGAGTATGCAGAAAATGGTATCACCGTTCATACCTATGTCCTGGATGTAACAGACGAGGACGCTGTGGACCAAACAATCCCCATCATAGAAAAAGAGGTGGGACCCATTGATATCCTGGTAAACAATGCAGGGATCATCAAGAGGATCCCCATTCTCGAGATGAAGGCGGAAGAGTTCCGGCAGGTGATTGATGTGGATCTTACCGGCCCTTTTATCGTTTCAAAAGCAGTGGCAAAAGGTATGGTTAAGCGCGGTTATGGCAAGATTATCAACATATGTTCCATGATGAGCGAACTTGGAAGGAATACTGTGTCGGCTTATGCAGCAGCCAAAGGTGGACTGAAGATGCTTACCAGGAACATGGCCACTGAATGGGCTAAATACAACATCCAGATCAATGGCATCGGTCCAGGCTATTTTGCCACCACCCAGACAGCACCCGTCCGTGTGGACGGACATCCTTTCAATGACTTTATTTTAAACCGGACCCCTGCAGGAAGGTGGGGTGATCCGGAAGACCTGGCAGGTACAGCCGTTTTCCTTGCTTCAAAGGCATCCGATTTTGTAAACGGACAGGTGGTGTATGTAGACGGAGGGATCCTTGCCACCATCGGAAAACCTGCCAATGAAGATTAAAGCATACTTTCATTAAAATCATCTCATATATTAAAAATCCGTGTTATGAAAACCCGAGCAATCATCCTTTTCATTGTTTCTCTTGTCACTGTATCATGTAATCCGGGAGATGAGATCCGTCTGCAAGTCTTCAATCCACTGGACCAGCAGCGGAATGATGCTACCATCCTTCTCTCCAGGGGTGCAATAGCAAAATGGACCGATATCCCAATGGACCTATTACCCATTCTCAAGAATGAGGATGGAGTTCATATTCCCTGTCAGGTTGATGATCTGAATGGAGACGGTGAATGGAATGAGCTATTTGCTCTGACCGATATGGGTCCATCCAGTCAAATGACCCTTCTCCTTACGTTTATCTCTTCGGAGAAATTTCCATCATTTGATGCACGGACAAACCTGAGACTGGGTGCCAACCAACCAGGATATCCTGAGCTTCAAAATGCAAAACGGCTGGAAGGGGTAGCTTACCATAACTACTCCGGCCGTACCGGAGCAGCATTCCAAATGGAAGGTCCGGCCTGGGAGAGTGATATGGTTGGTTTCAGGAATTACATGGACCAGAGAAATGGGATGGATATATTCGGGAAACTAACCAGGGCCATGGTCCTTGACAGCGTGGGAGTAGCCGGAAGACAGAGTTATCATGATCCGGATGAGTGGGGAATGGATGTACTTAAGGTTGGAACCAGCCTGGGTGCTGGAGCTATCGGATACATGCTCAACGATTCCATCTACAGGGTGGGTGACAATGGATCTGGATCCTATGATGTCCAGTTTGAAGGTTCCCAGCGCAGCAGGTTCAACCTCTCATATCAAAACTGGCGGGTTGGCGAAACCACACTGGATGTAGTCCATCAGATCGAAATCGTCGCTGGCAGACATTGCTACCAGAGTTCAGTAACCTATTCTGGTACTGATATGAATTTAGCCCTGGTCCCGGGTATCGTGAATATGAAAAGCGATACCATGTATGTTCTGAACTTGAACGATCATTTTACTGGTTTGATGACCCACGACTACCAGGCAGAAGATACCACACTATTGGCCATGGCTTTGGTCGTTCCCACCGGTTATCTGAAAGAATACGGTGAAACAAAAGAGAGAGGTGATGGTATTACCCAAACCTATTTTGTGATGCTTGATGCGCAGCCAGATCAACCTGTTCCCTACAGGTTTTATGCACTGTGGGAAAAAGAAGATCCCAGATGGGCCTCGCTTGAAATGGTCACGGAATTCTTAAAAATCGAGGCAGACCGCTGGGCCCAGTCTGTCATCATCGAACGGCTACCCTGATAATCTAAACCTTACTGGTCCAGCCAACTTCATTTCGTTTTTAATAGAACAGGCATCAATCAGGATTAATAATTTATCTTTAATCTTTATTAAATTATCTTTACTTTTAACTGCGCAATCGATTGTACATATGCACATGAAAAGACTGGACATAGCACTGAAAATGAGGGAAATTGGGGCAATCCCACTCTATTACCACCCAGATATTGAAATTTGTAAAGAGGTCATCTCAGCTTGTTACAGGGGTGGAATGAAATTATTTGAATTCACCAACCGGGGGGACTTTGCTCATGAGCTCTTTGCTGAGCTTGTTAAATGGAGCCGGGAAACATTACCTGACCTTGATCTGGGTGTTGGGACTGTTGTGGACGCAGGGACAAGCTCCATTTACATCCAGATGGGCGCAAAATTTATCGTATCTCCCTTGCTCAATGAAGATATGGCAAAAGTTTGCAACCGGAGGAAAGTTCTCTGGATCCCTGGATGCGCCACTGCTTCTGAAATCAACAAAGCTGAGGAGTTGGGTGCAGAAGTAGTTAAACTATTTCCCGGACCAACCGTGGGGGGGGCCAAATTCCTGAAAGCTTTCCTGGGTCCCTGTCCCTGGTCCAACATCATGCCATCGGGTGGTGTATCGCCCACTGTAGAGAACCTGACTGAATGGTTCAATGCCGGAGCTTTCTGTGTAGGAATGGGATCCCAGCTCATTTCAAAAGAGATCATAGAAACCAGGGATTTTATGAAGCTTGAACAGGTATCCAGGGAATCCCTGGAGATCATCCTGGAAATCAGAAGCTAATCCCATCCGAACCGATGAATATCAGATCCATTCTAATTTTCTTTTTATCTGCATTGCTGCTCATTAGCTGCAGGCAACAGCAACAGGGTCGTGTCCTGAAACTGGCACATAGCCTTGATCCTTCCCATCCAGTTCATAATGCCATGGTATTCATGACCGACCGATGCAAAGAAATATCGGACGGCGCACTGACCATTGATATCTATCCCAGCGGCCAGCTGGGCTCCGAACAACAATGCGTGGAGTTGCTACAGATCGGGAGTCTGGCCATCACCAAGGTTTCGGCAGCAGTATTGGAGAGTTTTATCGAAGATTTCAAGGTCCTGGGATTACCCTATGTATTTCGTTCAAAGGAGCATGCCTTCAAGGTGCTCGATGGTGAGATCGGAGATGACCTGCTACTGCGTACAATACCTTTCTGGATCAGGGGATTGTGTTTTTACGATGCCGGTAGTAGAAGTTTCTATACCATTGACCGGCCGGTAAACCATCCTGACGACCTGAAAGGACTGAAAATCAGGGTTATGAAAAGCATCACAGCCATGGAAATGGTAAAAGCCCAGGGAGGGGGACCCACCCCTATCTCCTGGGGAGAACTCTATACGGCCCTTCAAAGCGGTGTGGTGGACGGAGCTGAGAACAATCCTCCCAGTTTCTGTACCAGCCATCACTATGAGGTTTGCAAGTACTACAGCCTGAACGAACATACCATGGTACCGGATGTACTGATTGTCAGTCAGAAGGTATGGCAAAAACTCACAGACCAGGAAAGAGAATGGCTGCAACAGGCCGCTGACGAATCTGTTCCCGTGCAGCGCAAATTGTGGGCTGAATCCGAAAAGGAATCCCTGGAGATCGTAGAGCAGGCCGGTGTATCTGTTACCTATCCAGATAAAGAACCCTTTGCAAAAAAGGTAGAACCACTGATTGAGTCCTACAGGGACAATGAAAGTATTTATGATTTAATCATCCGGATCAGAGCGGTGGAATAGTCAAAAGTGGAAAGTCAAATTATGATAAAATTTCAGCATACATTGAACAAGGTCCTGGAGGTCACCATGGTAATCCTGATGTCCGTTCTGGTCATTGATGTGCTCTGGCAGGTCTTCAGCCGTTATCTCCTTAGCTCCCCCAGCTCTTTTACCGATGAACTGGCTGGCTTCCTCCTGATCTGGGTTGGAGTGCTTGGAGCTGCATATGTATCAGGAAAGAAAGAGCACCTGGCCATTGACATCCTGTTGCAACGATCACCTCCCGCAAGACAAAAGCGATTACAATATATCATCCATACCCTTGTATTTCTATTTGCACTTTTCGTCATGGTCATTGGAGGAGTAATCCTGATGTACACCCGGTTTGTATTGCAGGTGAAATCAGTCGCACTTCAATTACCCCTGGGATATGTGTATATCGTTCTCCCCATAAGCGGACTGATCATCATGTTTTACGAAGTATTCCATATGGTCGAAATAAACAAATCCAGATAGAATGGAAGTCCTTGTCCTCGTCCTCAGTTTTATCATCCTTCTGGTTATAGGAGTTCCCATTGCTTTCAGTATCGGTATCGCCGGGATCCTCACCATGCTCATGTCCATAGATGCTCTTCCGGCGTTTACAACCTATGCCCACCGCATGGCAACAGGTCTCGATAGTTTTGCACTCCTTGCCATTCCGTTTTTTGTACTGGCGGGATTCATTATGAACAGCGGTGGTATTGCACAGAGACTGATTAATTTTGCACGTGTTCTTGTGGGAAGGCTGCCTGCAGGTCTGGCATTTGTAAATGTCATTGCCAACATGTTGTTTGGCGCCATTTCAGGTTCCGCTGCTGCCGCAACCTCCGCCATAGGAAGCATTATGGGGCCGGAGATGAAAAAAGAAGGATACGATGAAAGATTCAGTGCTGCAGTGAATATAACATCGGCCACCACCGGACTGACCATCCCCCCCAGTAACATCCTGATCATCTATTCACTGGCCAGCGGCGGCGCATCCATCACTGCCCTGTTCCTGGCTGGATATATCCCCGGTATCCTTACCGGAGTTAGCATCATGCTGGTAGCCATGTCCATGATGGTTTTCAAAAACAAAGGAATTACAGGCCTATTAAAAACCCTTGGTAAAATCCTGTTGCTATCACTGATACTTCTGGGTGCCGGGATCGGACTCAAAGCGTTACATACCAATGCCTCCACTACCCTATTTACATCGGTGGTATATGGTCTGCTCAGCCTGGCACTGGCTGGTGCAATCTACAAATCAGCTAAAAACTGGGACTACTTTAAGTTTGCCTTCAGAAAATTCATCGATGCCTTTCCTTCATTGCTGATGCTCGTTATCGTCATCGGCGGGATCGTGGCCGGTTACTTCACTGCCACTGAGGCATCCGCTGTAGCAGTTCTGTACGCACTGATACTGGCCCTGATCTACAAGGAGATCACACTGAGGGATTTACCCACCATCATTCTGAGATCGATCAGAACTACCTGCATGGTTTTGTTACTTGTTGCAACCAGCATAGGCATGTCATGGATCTTGGCCTATGAAAACATCCCCCAGGATGTAAGCGCCGGGTTAATAAGCCTGAGCGATAATCCTTTTGTGATCCTGCTAATCATCAACTTCATTCTTCTGTTTGTGGGAATTTTCATGGACATGACACCTGCTGTATTGATCTTTACCCCGATCTTTCTGCCCATCGTGACCACACAGCTGGGCATGGATCCCATTCATTTCGGGATCATCATGGTGCTTAACCTTTGTGTGGGGCTGTGTACACCACCGGTAGGTTCAGTCCTTTTCATTGGATGCAGCATTGCAAAACTAAAGATTGAACAGGTTATCAGACCGTTGCTCCCCATGTTCCTGGTCATGATCATTGTGTTAATGCTGGTAACCTACATACCGTCCATCAGTCTCTGGCTTCCAAATCTGTTGATGAAATAATAAATTACTATTTTTAGCATATGCTGTTTGTAGTTGCCCTGCAATTCTCCTTCTGGTTTCCCTGGTTGCTTATGGCCATGGCTGTTATTGGCCTGCTGATAATGTCAATCCTTTACGGCCGGGATATTACAAGTCAGAAGGCAAATAAAAAGCGCCTTGAACAGCTTTCAAAGGTGGCCAGCGGAACTGAAAACGTGGTGGTTATCATGAACGGGAACGGGAATTTTGAATGGGTGAACAGGGGATTTGAGGTGAGGTATGGTGGTACTATGAAAGAGTTTGTCGATAAAAATGGTGTAAACCTGAGGGAAAACTCTTCAAACGAAAACATAGTTGAAATCCTGGAACAGATCAATAATACCAGAAAACCCTATACGTATAGTTCAAGGACCCTGGATACCGAAGGGAATGATGTCTGGTATCAAACCAACATCACACCTATTCTTGCAGAGGATGGGGAGATAAGTTCGCTCTTCCTGATCGATTCTGATATCACCGGGTTAAAAAAGGCAGATCTCCAGATCAAGCAACAGAAGTATAAGCTGGAATCCCAGCGTGATCAACTGCGGAAGCTAAACGCCAGGAAAGACCGGCTCTTTTCGATCATTGCTCATGACTTGAAAAACCCCTTTCAATCCATCATTGGATTCTCCGATTTGCTAAAGGATGATTATAAGAACCTCGAGGACATACAAGTCCAGGAATACCTTGAACTCATCCATAGTTCATCAACATCTGCATATGATCTCCTCTTCAATCTTCTTGAATGGGCCAGGGCACAGATCAAAATCATTAAAATTGATCCGGTCACCATTGGGATTGCAGATCTGATCTCTGAGATTATAGAGCTTCTTTCTCTCCAGGCTAAAAATAAACAGATCCAATTTGAAAACAGGATTGATCCTGGATTGGAGGTTTATACAGACCAGAGAATGCTCCACACAATTCTCAGGAATCTGGTCAACAATGCCATCAAATTTACAGGCGAGAGAGGCCAGGTCACATTTTCTGCAATCAAACAGAATGGATTTGTTGACATCAGTATCAAAGACTCAGGAGTTGGTATTCCGGAGGATAAGATAAAAGCACTGTTTTCCTTTGAGAAGAGTAAAAGCACAGCCGGTACAGCAGGAGAAACGGGGACCGGTCTTGGTTTGCTGGTATGCCAGGAATTCCTGATATTGAATAATGGCAAAATCCGGGTAACAAGCCTTCCAGGAGCCGGATCCACCTTTATCATTACTCTGCCCTCACCCGTATAGTTAGCATATTGTTAACGTTAACTTTGTTTCTAACTTTTGATTTTAAACTATTTGACTATGTATTTACTGGGTTATGATGTGGGAAGTTCGTCAGTAAAAGCAAGTTTGATCGACGTGGAAACCGGTCGATCCATCGCTTCAGCTTTCCATCCCAAAAAAGAGATGAAGATCGATGCCCCCAGGCCAGATTGGGCCGAACAGAATCCCGAACAGTGGTGGGCCAACCTGATCCTGGCCACCAATGATGTTCTGCAGTCCGCTGAGATTGACCCTTCTTCTATCAAGGCCATCGGTATTGCTTACCAGATGCATGGCCTGGTGCTGGTGGATAAAGATCATAAACTGCTCCGATCTTCCATTATCTGGTGCGACTCAAGGGCTGTTGGCCATGGAGATCACGCAATGAAATCCATTGGTGAAGAAAAGTGTCTCTCCCACCTGCTTAACTCACCGGGGAATTTTACCGCCTCCAAGCTGAGTTGGGTAATCATGAATGAACCGGAGATCTATGAAAAAGCCTATAAATTCATGTTGCCGGGAGATTATATCGCCATGAAGCTTACAGGTGAAATCAATACTACCATATCGGGACTATCTGAAGGAATTATGTGGGATTTCCAGGAAAATTCCATTGCTAATTTCCTGTTTGAATATTACGGGATCCATGAACACCTGATCCCTGATATTGTTCCCACTTTTTCTGAGCAGGGAAGGCTCTCTTCAGATGCGGCTGAAGAACTTGGGCTCGTACCCGGGATCCAGATTTCATACAGGGCGGGTGATCAGCCCAACAATGCCTTTTCACTGAATGTGCTCAAACCCGGCGAGATCGCAGCTACTGCAGGCACTTCAGGTGTTGTCTACGGGGTAAGCGATGAAGTAAAGTATGATCCCCACAGCAGGGTCAATACCTTTGCCCATGTAAATCACAGTCCCGAGCTAAACAGGCTTGGTGTGCTGCTTTGCATCAACGGAACTGGTATTCAGTATTCCTGGCTTAAACAGCATCTGGCCCAGCAGGAGATGAATTATCCCGCCCTCAATGACCTGGCAATGGAAGCCTCCATCGGCTCAGAAGGACTGCTCATGCTTCCCTTTGGTAACGGAGCTGAACGAATGCTGGGAAATCTGAATGTGGGTGCTACTGTAACAAACATCAATTTTAACATCCACAGCAGTGCACACCTGGTGCGGGCAGCCCAGGAGGGTGTTGCTTTTGCCATGCATTACGGAATGGAGATCATGAGAGAGATCGGAATCCATCCAACGGTGATCAGAGCAGGTCTTGCCAACATGTTTCTGAGTCCGGTTTTCAGGGATACCCTTGCAGAGATCTCAGGAGCTACCATAGAACTGTATGATACGGATGGTTCCATCGGAGCGGCTAACGGCGCAGGGATCGGATCGGGCACCTTTGGCTCATTCGAAGAGGCATTCGAAAACCTTAACAAAATGATGGTTGTGGAACCCAGTGGAAAAAACAGTGAGCAATACTCTGAAGCATTCCATCACTGGAAGAAAGTGCTGGAGCTTTGCATTAAAAAGAGTTAGAAAACAAACAACTATAGATTTATATGCAATGGAATATCTAATAGGAAACAAAGAGTATTTCCCGGGGGTCGGAAAGATCAAATATGAAGGCAGGGATTCAGACAATCCACTGGCCTTTAAATTCTATGATGAGGATAAAGTGGTTGCCGGAAAGACCATGAAGGAACACATGCGTTTTGCTATTGCCTACTGGCACACTTTCTGCGGAACCGGAGAAGATCCTTTTGGACCGGGCACACAGATTTTTCCATGGGCCACAGGCAACAATGACATAGAGCGGGCAAAGAATAAGATGGATGCGGCCTTCGAGTTCATCACCAAGGTAGGAGCTCCCTACTACTGCTTCCATGATATCGATGTGATCTCAGAAGGTAATTCCGTGGGTGAGTATGAATCCAATATGCAGACCATGGTGGAATTCGCTAAAAAGAAACAGTCTGATTCAGGAGTGAAGCTGTTATGGGGTACTGCCAATGTCTTTTCCAATCCGCGTTATATGAACGGAGCAGCCACAAATCCAGACTTCAACGTACTACCCTGGGTGGCCACACAGGTGAAGAATGCCCTGGATGCTACCATTGCATTGGACGGTGAAAACTATGTATTCTGGGGTGGTCGTGAAGGATACATGTCCCTGCTCAATACCAACATGAAGCGCGAGCAGGAGCACCTGGCACAGTTCCTCCATATGGCCAAAGATTATGCGCGCAGCAAAGGTTTCACAGGGCCATTCCTGATTGAACCAAAACCCATGGAGCCCACCAAACACCAGTATGATTTCGACACGGCTACAGTGATTGGATTCCTGAATAAGTATGGTCTGGCCGGAGATTTCAAGATGAATATTGAAGTGAACCATGCCACCCTGGCAGGGCACACCTTCCAGCACGAACTTCAGGTTGCGGTTGACAATGACCTTTTCTGTTCCATTGATGCCAACAGGGGCGATTACCAGAATGGATGGGATACGGACCAGTTCCCCATCAACCTCTACGAATTGATTGAATCCATGCTGGTCATTGTGGATGGTGGTGGATTCACATCCGGGGGCATCAATTTTGATGCAAAAACCAGGCGCAACAGCACCGATATGGAGGATATCTTTATCGCCCATATTGCCGGTATGGATATATTTGCCAGGGCCTTTGAGATCACCCTGGATCTGCTTAAGAAATCATCCTACAAAAAGATAAAAGCCGATCGCTACGCCTCCTTCGATTCCGGTCATGGAGCAAAGTTTGAGAATGGAGCGTTATCCCTCGAAGAACTGAGCGAACTGGCAAAATCCCAGGGAGAACCCAGGCAGATCTCCGGAAAACAGGAGCTCTATGAAGCCATTATCAATCAATACATAAAATAGATCAGGATGGACAACACTCCGAAAGACCAAAGTTGGAAAAATAAAAAGTAAAAATTTAGAAAGTCATGAGGATACTAAAAACATTTTATAGCTCGACCTTCATCTTGCTATCGGCACTGTTGGTTATTAATTGTACTGGTTCAACCGAAGACACGGACAACATCAAGTTTTATGTGGGTTCATCAGATGGAAGCCTGGAATATTCCATTTTTCTTTGTGAACTGGACCTCAGATCAAGTCAGTTTGTGGTTATTGATTCCTTTGCCGGGGCGAGAGGTCCTTCCTACCTGGCATTTTCGCCTGACAGAAAATACCTCTACGCGATCAACAATGAAGTTTCAGATCCGGCCACAAATCACAAGACCGTAAGTTCTTTTAAGGTTGACCAGGACAACAATAAACTGGAACTGATGAACAGCCAGTCCAGTGAGGGAGCAGGACCCTGCCACGTGCATTGCAGCAAAGAGGGCACTTTCCTGTTCACAGCCAACTATACGAGTGGAAATGTGGTTGCATTCCCGATTTCGGAAAATGGAATGATCCAGCAGGCCTCCAGTGCGGTCCAGAGCACCGGTTCGGGACCTGTTGAAAGCAGGCAAAAAGGACCGCATACGCATTACGTTTCCCTTGACCCTGAAGAGAATTACCTGTTATCTCCCGACCTGGGTTCAGATAAGGTACTGGTTTATAAATTTGATCATGATTCAGGGATCCTGACGCCGAATCCTGAGCAGAACTTCTTCAAACTGAAGCCTGGATCTGGTCCGCGCCACCTGGCCTTCCACCCAACCGGAAAATTTGTTTATGTGGTCAATGAACTCAATTCAACTTTGACCGCCTGTAGCTATGACATGGATAATGGAATCCTGACCGCATTAAATACGGAAAGTACAGAAGCTGATTCGTACACAGGCAGTAAATACCCGGCTGCCGTACGCATGCATCCCAATGGCAAATATGTGTATGCCTCAACCCGGGGTGATTTCAGCAGCATCGCAGTATTTCGGGTAGAAAATGATGGAGCTGCAACCAGGATCCAGGTTGTAAAAGATGTTCCGGAATGGCCCCGGGATTTTAATATTGAACCGGATGGCAGTTTCCTCCTGGTTGCCGGGCAAAGATCAGATGAGATCCAATTGTACCGGATTGACCGGAAGACAGGTTTGTTGACATCCACCGAACATACCATCAACGTTCCCGCTCCGGCCTGCATCTTGTTTATCGATTGAAAATCGCCAATGGATTTTTTCTGCTGGAAAATCATCAGAACTATTCCGGTTTTTTGATTCTTGCTTATTCTACGACTTTTGACTCTCTCTGCCATTTTTGCACATGTTTCTTCCTGCATATTTAAGAAATATTTAAGAATTTCATCTGCTTACATTTAATTGGGGCTAATATAGGCAGGATATAAATTAAAACAGTTTAACCACTCCATATACCCCTACCATTATAATGGCCAGGCAGCAAATGATAAGGGCAATGTTGTAGAATTTTCCCGGAGGGAGGGCCTGGTCCTTTGAACCAAACCTGAAATAAACACCGGCAATTACAACGATGATCAGCATGATAAATGTGGCGATCCCTCCGATGGTAACCATCAGTACTGGCAGTTTGATCACCAGGAAAGCAATAGTCCACAATACCGGAAAAACTATGGCCAGGATCCTGATGGTTCGCAACCGGATTCTGAGGTTGTTAAAATCGATCCACTTTAATACCCCGAACAGATCCGAAAAGACCCTGGTTCGGATAGCCAATGCGGCAAACAGTGTGGAAAACAGGACAACAAAAGAACCGATAAGGAAAATATTTTTCGCAGTAGGGCCCACAGAATCCGTATAAATCCGGGAAATGGTCTCAATCATCTGGTATCCTTCAGGCACTTCACCACGTTGATATAAAATGGAGGCACCCAGCAGGAAGAATGCTGCAGTGACTGTGGTATAAACGATCATTGATAAAAATGCATCCATGTACATTACCCTGATCCAGCCACGAGCCCGTTTAGCCCATCCCTCATCTCCTTCACGTGGTCCCGCAAACCTGGCATAGCCTTTCTCAATGCACCAATAATTATAGGATAGAATCTCATCCCCTCCTACCCCTGTAAGACCAAAGGCTGCAATAGCAAAACCTACCGTACCTTTGGGTAATTTAAAGGATAATCCTTCCGCAATATCGGGCATGGTTATTGCAAAACCGGTTTTCTGAACCATGATCAAAGCCAACAGGGTAAACAGGGTGAACAGGCCCATAAAAACAAGCGAGATCTTCTCTACCAATCCATAATAACCAAACAGCATCACAGATATCACCACCAGGGCTGTTAACACCGTCCAGGAAGCAACGGATAGGGATGGAATGGCCATGTTCAGTATAATCGCCACACCCCCGATAATGCCTCCCAGTTGAAGCGGTTTAACCACCCATAGGACCAACCATGCCCACACACCCCAGCTGGTCTTTCTCTTTCCGAACCTGGGTCCTGGAAGCTCATTCATCATATTCATGGCCGATACGCCCCTGATAATGGACTGACGGCCAAACTCCAGCTGTAAAACAATCTTCACCAGGCAACTTACCAGGATCACCCAGAGGGTTACAAAACCGGCCTTTGCTCCAAGGGCAGTGGTGGCGATAAGTTCCCCGGAGCCCACCACGGAGGCTGAGAGGATAAATCCGGGTCCAAGGAACTTCAATCTCTGTCTGAATTTAAGAGGGGCTGGTAAGATGGATTTCTCATCTACTATGTAGGGATCAGTTCGAGAGCTAGAATTCATGTGATTAAAAATATCAATTAAAGTCATATCCCGAACATTGATGATAAGATACCTATCATTTTTGCGATTTATTCTTTTTCGGCATTTGTAATTGGCATTTAGTGCTTGCATAACAAGTTATTCCTTATCCTGTCTTAAAGTTTCACTCAATAGATGAAGAATTTGACTATATTTGTCAAAACGATATTTTCAAAATGCAAAACATTGGAAACTTAATAAGGGCCTTAAGGGTGAGAGGAGGATACCCATTAAGAAAGGTAGCTGCCATTCTGGATATTGACCAGGCTATATTAAGTAAAATTGAACGGGGACAAAGAAAGATTAAAAAAGAGCAGGTTGTTAAACTTGCCAGGTTCTTTAACTACAATGAAAAAAAGATGTTGATTACATATCTGAGCGATATGATTATTTATGAAATTGGTAATGAGGAATATGCAAAAGAAGCCCTGAAGGTTGCGGAAGAAAAGATAGATTACAAGACTTTCAAACTGCCGGACAGAAATAAGATCATCAATAGGATTGCAAAAATACTAAAGGAATATCCAGAAGTTAGCAAGGCTTGGATGTACGGTTCCTTTTCAAGGAAAGACGACGGGCCCGGAAGTGACATTGATATAGCTGTGAAAACAAATCAAGGGTTTAGTTACTTCGACCTTGCCGATATACAATTTCAATTAGAAACTGCATTGAACCGCAAAATCGACATTGGTTTTATCGATTCATTCAGACCGAATATACTTGAAAATGTAAAGAAGGACTTAAAACTTATATATGAGAAACCAAAGAGTTGATAGTTACGAAAGATTAGCCCATATTCAGAAGGCAATCAATATGATTGAAGCATTCAGTCGTGATATTAACAAAGAGGCTTTCCTGAATAATCAACTCATAGTAAGTGCAGTCCTGTTCCAGTTTAGTGTCATAGGTGAAGCACTAATTCACGTTGAAGAAGATTTACTCAGTAAATATGAGTATCCGTGGCATAAAGTAAGGGCATTCAGGAATTTGATATCCCATGTGTATTTTCAAATTAAACTTGAAGCCGTATGGAATATAATCGTAAAAGATCTGCCTGAATTAAAGCAACGTATTGAGACGATTTTGAAGAATGAATTTTAATTACCCGATTGTGCTTGGTCAGTTCCTTCATGCAGACTGTTTTAAATTAAATCCCTAAATTTGTTTGAAAATGGAATTACTCAGATATGCGATTAAGTGAATATGAAAGAGAAGTGATTGTATCATGCGCGAAAGATAAGTTCGGCGAAAATACCCACGTTATATTATTTGGATCCAGAACGATTGATGGAAGAAAAGGAGGAGATATAGACCTGCTGGTTAAACCGGGGATCCAGGCCTCAATGGAGGAAATGTTGCATAAGAAAATAATTATGCTTATTGAGATCGAGCAGCAACTGGGTGAGCAAAACATCGATCTGCTGCTTCAACAACCTGATGACAAAAGGACTATCGTTAAAACAGCCGGAGAAAAAGGAATAGCAATATGTTAGACGAAGATAATGTCGATAAACTGAATAAGATCCTGAAATTGCTCGAAATAAACTTCGAGAGACTTGATTATGCATACTCGAGGATTGAATTACTCCTTCCTTTTAATGCATCAAGAATTACAAACCTTGAAGCCGAACAGATCAGTTTTATTGACCAGTACATATTCCGTTTTTCAAAAATTCAGGATATCATGGGAGAAAAGCTATTTCGCATGATATTAGAATCAGTTGAAGAGAAGATAGAATCCTTGGCCTTTATTGATATTCTTAATAAATTAGAACAACTTGAGGTTCTTCCGGATAAAACAAAATGGCTTTATCTTAGAAAACTCAGAAATGAAGTATCTCATGAATACCCTATGGTTGATGAAGAAGCCGTTGTTGCATTAAACAGCCTTTTCAATTCAAAAAAGAAATTAGCGGAGTTCTACAAGTTATGTATTAACTATCTTAAGAAACATACGATAATATAAACTTGTGTATCATATGAGGAAAATCAGATATGAAAATAGTCAGCCTTTATCGAATGCCCTTGCATCCCTTTAACGTTTTACCCTGGCATTCCCCTGCCAGATGCTCCAGATCTGGTCTTCATCGGCCGGCTGGGCATAATCCGTTTCCAGAGTGGTAACCAAAGCTCCGCTGGCCCAACCGAACTGAATCCATTTTTCCGGCTCCCATCCTTTCAGAATGGCATAGAGCATCCCGCTTACAAATCCGTCTCCGCCTCCGATTCTGTCATACACATAGATATCCCGGGGCTCCACTACATGCCAGTGATTTCCCTCAGAAATAATGCCTCCCCACATATGCTGGTTTGTACTGATCACCTGTCGAAGGGTGGTCGTAAATACTGATACCCCGGGGAAGGCATTTTTTGCCCGATTGATCATTCCCTTAAACCCTTCAATCTTGGCAGCCAGGTCTTCCCCCCCTGCTTCCGGGCCTTCAATCCCCAGGCATAGCTGGAAATCCTCTTCATTTCCGATCAGTATATCAGAAACTGATGCTATCTCCTTAAATATTTCATGCAATTCCTGCTCTCTTCCCGCCCAGAATGAGGCCCGGTGGTTCAGGTCAAAGGAGATCCTGGTATCATGCTTTTTGGCAGCCCTGGCAATTTCAAGGCAAAACTTACCGGTTTCCGGTGAAAGCGCTGCAATCAATCCCGACAGGTGCACGATTTGAGCTCCTTCAGTGCCAAAGATGCGATCCAGGTCAAAATCATTTACATTCAATGTCCGTCCTACTTCACCTGCCCTGTCATTTTGCACACGGGGTCCGCGGGATCCATAACCGCTGTCTGCAATGTTGATCTGGTGCCTGTACCCCCAGGGATCTCCCTGTTCAACCTCTTTGCCATCATAATCCATATGCCGGCTGGACAGGTTGTCTTTGATTAATCGAGCGATAGGGCTATCCTTCACAAAAGTGGTCAGTATCTTTACAGGTAATCCCAGGTACGACGAAACACTCCCCACATTGGATTCGGCACTGGTGGCCTGCATTTTGAACATATCGCTGCTGTGAACGGGTTGGCCATTTACAGGTGTGATCCTGATTCCCATACTGGTGGGTATCACCATGGCATATTTTACATTTTTTCTTAATTTCATTTTTATTTCCTCTTAAATTCTTTGTTCTATTTCAGATCTATCCTTCTAACATTATAACTTTCTTCCCAATACTCTTTCTAACATTCTCTCTACCTGTCTACCCTGGCCGATCCTCCTCCTTTTACCTTTTCCACTTCAGCCAGTGTAGCCATGCTGGTATCGCCGGGAGTGGTCATGGCCAAAGCACCATGGGCAGCTCCATATTCCACAGCTTCTTTCGCATCACCTGTGGACATAAATCCGTAAATGAGTCCTGAAGCAAAACTGTCACCTCCACCAACCCTGTCAAGGATCTCCAGGTCGGGACGATGGGTGGCTTCATAAAACGCTCCATCATAATAGCATATCCCCCCCCAGGAGTTCACAGTAGCTGTCTTCACTGTTCTAAGGGTGGTAGCAACTGCCAAAAAACTGGGGTATGACTTTACCACATTCAGGATCATGTTTTTATAACTATCCGATTCCAGGTTAGACAGGTTCTTATCCACCCCTTCCACTTTAAATCCAAGACAGGCTGTAAAATCCTCCTCGTTTCCGATCATCACATCTACATATTTGGCCAGCCGGCGGTTCACCTCCTGTGCCTTTTCAATTCCACCTATGGCCTTCCATAGAGATGGACGATAGTTCAGGTCGTAAGAAATAACCGTACCATGTTCCTTCGCTGAGATCATGGCCTCTTCAATAACTTCCGGAGTGGTTTCAGACAGAGCAGCAAAAATCCCACCCGTATGGAACCACTGAGATCCAAGTTCATCGAATATATGATCCCAATCTATATCTCCCCTTTTCAACTTGCTTGCAGCTGTAAGTCCACGGTCTGATACACCCAATGCACCCCGGATCCCGAATCCACGTTCCGTGAAATTCAATCCATTCCTCACACTCCGGCCAATGCCATCATACGGGATCCATTTGATATGGTCCACATCCACTCCACCCTGCATAATAAAATCCTCCACCAGACGACCGACCGCATTATCCGCAAATGCTGTTACCACAGCAGTCGGGAGTCCGAAACATTTCCTGAGTCCACGTGCCACATTGTACTCACCGCCTCCTTCCCAGGCCCGGAAATTCCGTGCAGTATTGATCCGTGCTTCACCCGGATCCAGTCGCAGCATTACTTCGCCAAGTGACACACAGGCATACCTGCATTCCTGAAGCTTTTTGATGACAAATTTGCCCATAACAAAGGATTTGATAATTATTAAAAGCCAAAGTTACAATGCCTGGTGAAAAAACAGCAAAATAGCGCACGAAACTCAGCTATTTAAAGCAAAAATGAAGAGGATATTTGGTTTCGCCGCCTCTTTTTCACCACTACATGCTGAAAGCACAAAAGACATATCTCTTTAAAAGATCAGGCAAAGGAACTGAATGCTTCTATCTCCACTGTTTCCCGGGCAGGTAGAAATGAACACCAAACTGGTGATTCGGGAGTCCTCCACACGTTCCTGAATAACCTTTCAACCGACCATATGAAAGTTATATCACTAAATATAGATGAATACATCTTCAGTGAAACTGAGAGAATCGTTGCATTGATGAAAAAACCAAGGAACAGGTATATTAATGAGGCGATTGATTTTTACAACAAACATCATAAGAGACTGATGCTTGAGCGTCAACTTCAGAAGGAATCGGGCATTGTAAAAGAGGATTCCATGAACATTCTTAGAGATTTTGAGGAGATCGACTATGGAGATTAAACAGTATGAGATCTGGTTGGCAGATTTAAATCCCCGAATCGGAACTAAATCCGGAAAAACCAGACCGGTTATCGTAGTCCAAACCGACCTTCTCAATAAGATCCCCCATCCTTCAACACTTATTTGTCCAATCACCTCGAAAGTATTTAAAAAATCAGAAGTGTTAAGGGTCCATTTAAAGAAAGGAATGGCCAATCTTCACCAGGAGTGCGGTATACTGATCGATCAGTTAAGAGCCATTGATAACAGGCGGCTCATAAAGAAGATAGGTAAATTGCCTGATTCCGTAGTTAATACCACCAGGGAGAATCTGAGGATTGTACTAGATTTGGATTAATTCAATTTTCAGCTGTCCTGTTTTCGTCATCGGGACACCCTGACCAGTTTTTCACAGAATTTTTGACTGGGTTTGTTGCCTGGGATTTTGTCCACCAGCTCCAGCTCCAGCCCTTGCTCCAGCCCTTGCTCCAACTCCTGCACCTCAGAAAGACCAATGCTATCCCGGGTAATAGGGGCTTTAACAGCTAATAAACGCTTCTTGAAATACCAGATCGTCCATGCATCAATCCGTGGTATCAATCCGTGGTATCAATCCGTGGTATCAATAAACCTTGTTACAGATTGATTCCGGTAAGTCGCTTCAGCTTTCATGATTCCGGTGATTCATGTGCCTTTCACTG
>JAGLOO010000032.1 GCA_023138875.1 Bacteroidales bacterium | reverse complement strand
CTTTCTTAGAAAATCCTGGGTTTAAGTAATCAAGCTTTGCAAGAATTGTTCCGTCTAAGTCTTTAGTTATTCTGCTTAATTCAACCAGCGGTGTTGATCCGATTGCTTCTATGGCTGACTTGATTATGGAGGTTTCTCTACTCATACTATACTCCTTAAGCTAACATATTGTTCTACTACCAATAGCGGCATAATAGTAAACAATGTATTATTATTCAAAATTTAACTTAATAAATTTTGTTTCGAAATGCTCTATTAGCAATGAAAATGTCAATGTGGACAGTTCTTCTTCCAACACATTTACTTCCTGAACAGATGTGGCTTTAGTGTCTTCAAGTAGTTGTCTGATATCTATAACGGCATGGTCACCCTCTACCTCTCTCACATGAAGAATTATCCCTTTCCCATCCAATGAGGGGGCGGTATTCACCAACAATAAATTGGGTACATCTAAATCCAATATCGAGTGTGAAACAAGCTTAGTTCTTTTAACTCCTGTAGAGGGTAATATAACTCTTGATATAAGTGGCACTCTTTCACCCCAGCCGAACTTAGTGGCAAACATATCCGAATAATCTGCTGAAGAAGTTAAGCTGTAGGTCCACCGCAATTCGCCTTCCTGACTAGCTTTGAAATTGGTTACCCAATAGTTATTCAATACCCAGGAATATATGTGATTGGTCTTTGGTTTCAACTGGTAGTAATATCTTCCGATATTTATATCCCCAAATTGGACCAAAGGAATTTCTTTACTTACGAAAACAATTTGCGATTGATCGCTCTTGACTGCTGCGAAGTTTTGTATGGTATTCCAGTCTGAGGAAGTACCTTCCAGTTGGTTAACTCCCGGATACACTACCCCTCCCTGGGCTTCAAACGCAAGTTTTCCACCCTCCAGATTAAAGGGAAATGCAACATATACCGCCTCAGGATCCGATACTGGAAGCTTAAACATCTGGTAATGAAATTCGATCTTCTTTTGATGATTATACAACCTGATCTCAATAGTAACTCCTCTTTCATCTGCACAAATCGGAATGTCTCCCTTCAGGAAAACACTATTGTAAATTGCACCATTTTCTCTTTTTGAGACCTGGATGTTATCAAGCATTTTCCTGGATAGGTCAAGAGGTACATACAAGGTATCCCTGTTTGTATTGGTCAAACGTTCGAGATCATGCCGGTTACTGAGTTGTTCGTATATAAGCTGTCCTAATGAGAGGGTGTCATCAGGATCGATCAAATCGATTTGGAGATCCTTGTCGAAAATTTTGGTCACGATTCCCTTACTTTCATCAATATTCAAATGATAAAACTCGTTTTCGAATGGCCGACTCCCTGCTGGTGGAATAGCTTTGCTTTTTTGTCCCAGATTTACCTGAAGTGTTTTATACCCCAATGGAGGAATGTCTTCTACCCATAGTCCATAGTAAGCACCTTCCAATCGCTGTTGATATCTTTGATAGGGAACTTCTCTTTCATTATGATCAGTAATCGTAAAATCAACTCCGTCAGGAATTACTTCGTACTGGATAAATAGATCGACCATACCGGAGCGTTTCCAATTCAGGGTATTGAAAACAGCAATGGTAGGTACACTCGATTTATCAAAAGCAGGTGTAATGAATGCAAGGGCCTTCTCCTCTAAAGCATGTGATTTTTTTGCTGCTTCCCATACATAAGCCGATTTCATGCCCCATTGGTCGATTGTGTTTTGTGCCAGAGGATCAGAAACACTTTCTGCTGCTCCATGCGTATGCTCATCATAAAACAATAGATTGTCATATACCTCTTCAATCTCTTTTTGGATACCTTCCGGCATTTCAACACCCAGCATCTTGGCCATGGATAGAACTGCTGTAATAGCCGCAATATCTACATGGGTTGTTCTGGCTACTTTGGTTTCATTTGCTGCAGAAGCAACTCCATCTGTCCACCAATCGGGCCATGCCACTTTTTGTTCAGGGATCTCATCTGCATACTGTTCGTCCAGATGAATCATGAAGTCTCTGGCCAGGGCACTTCTTAATTTTGGCCACTCATATTTATCATTCCATTCTTTTATAATGTCACAGGCCTTTGCTGATGGTGGCGAATTATCGGTCATATAACCTGAAAACTGCAGGGATACTTTATCATAGGGGTATCCTTTTTCTTCCAGACCGGTTAGGTAATAGGACAGATTGTTTCTGAAGACATCTTGTTGACCAGTTGTTAGGCATAATGCGTTAGCATGTTGATAGTGTTCACTCCGGTAGGCCAATAAGCGGTTTCCAGCAGGAGATTTCCACCAGAACGCTGTAGGCTTATCAAAGGGTTTCCGAGCTCTGTGCGCATGGATTCCCATGGTGAGGTACCTAACATCGGTGTTGTGATAATAGTCCACCATACACCAGGCAATCCCATTCACATCGTTTTGCATGGCCGTAGTTACATCGATGCCTTGGTTCCTCAGCATTCTTAGTGTTTTGGTCTGAGCCGCCAATGCTGATTCGTCCACAATTTCGGAGAAATTAAGAAACATGCCCGAAACCTCTATTCTTCCTTCTTTGACACGCTGCAGCAAACGTTCTACCTGCTCCTGAGGACGGCTTCTCAAGTATTCTCTGACTGACCAGGAAGTTTCACACGTCCATCTGAATTTTGCCGCATCCGGATACTCATCTGTCCGGTCACAAAAATCGAGGGCATTGTCAATATACCTAAGGTGCTCCGGCAATATTTCTGTTTGTGGACGAGTGTAACCTATGTCGGTATGTGTATGCTGTACCAGGAATATCTCCCATTCCCTGATCGGGGTAAGTGTGAAGATCCTTTTAACAGGGTTTTTGCCAGCAATTTTAATCTCAGCCATGAGCTGAGTTGTATCTATCGCTTTCGGCAGATATATTTCCAATTTATTAAATCCAGCTCTTAGAACTGTTTCTGATTTGGTCGCCCCAATAGTAACACTCGCCCTGGCATCTTCCCCCACATGAATAAAATCGGCACTTATTGTGTGAAATAATTGGCCCTCTTTTTTTGCAACTACTTTGTTTTGATAAAGGTCGATTTTTTCTTTAATGCTGGTTTTATAGGTCATAAACCAGGCATTATTGTCAGTCGTTTCTGATGATACCTTAAGGTGAGTGGATTCTCCCAACTTAACAGCTTTTACAGGAAGTTTCAAAATTGCAAAGCCCATTTGGTCTTCATGTTTGTCAAGCATGGTGACGTTAAAGCTAAGCTCTGCGCCGTCTTCTCCTCGTAATGTTGTTATTCCTAATTTGCTGGTTCCAGGACTACTAAAAGAGAACAACTGTTTATCATTGACGCTTAAATGGAAGTTTACAGGATTTGAAGTAACGTCCATTCCAAACAGCCATATAAAAGTTATATACCTTTCGCCATAGCTTTTGGGTATTACTTCTGTTTTCCACCCTATAGGGGCATAGTCCGCCTGTCCCCGCAATAGCAGTGAAGTGTTTACATTCGGAAAAGGGGAGTGATAACCAAACCTCTTTCCACTAACTTCTTCCACATAACCTTGAAAAAATGTCTGCCGGTTATTCTGGCCCAGAGCATTGTTGGTTAGGATTGATAGCGCTACTGTGAATAAAAGTAATTTCATCTGGAGAATGAATTAAAGAAAGTGAAAAGCAAATCAAAATGATCTGCCTTTCACTATAACCCAAAACTAACTTAGAGAATAATTGTTATTTCGCCCACCAGAGCTGCGTATCCTGACGGTCAGGCCCCTGCCGTGAAATAACAATGCCGTAATTATCCGGATCCTGGGTTTGAACATTACTTCCATACCTCAATCTTTCCGGATACAGTCCGTTAATGTCTCCCAGTCCATAAATTTCAGGGTCAGTCAGGGTTTGGGCTAATTCCGCGGGATACCCTGATTTCCTTACATTGGCCCATCCTTCAAATCCATCCGTATAGCAGGCCAACCATCGCTGAATACCTAATTTTTCCAGGTTTTGTTCTGATGTTCCATTCAGCTGCGCCATGTCTTCTGAAGTTATGAAGGTTTCAATATCACCATCAGACACATTCCAAAGCTTCATGGCATATCTTATGCCCTCCTGATATAAGGTTTGCTCATCACCTGTGAAACCTTTCAAAGCAGCTTCAGCTCTCAGTAAATATACTTCACCGGTGGTCATGATAATTTCATCCCACATATTAGTCCCTGAATTCTTCTTGGCAATAACTTCCGGTGCCGGTTCGCTGAAAAATTCATAGCGGATATAGGAATATATATCTCCACCCATTCTGACCGGTTGTCCCACATAATAGAGGCCCTCCGGCATATCGATGGTAACAGTATCACCATCCACTGTTTCGTTGAAAATTACTCCCGCATCGGTCAAAGTTTGTGATACAAAAGCAACATGCTTGTCAAAAAGGCTTTTCCCCGGGTCTTCAGCAGGCCTGATGAGATCAATAATACCTCCGGCAGCCGGTACAGTATACATTTCCAGACGTGGATCATTATTATTGCGCAAATTATCCACCAGGGGCTGGCCGACATGCCATTTCGATCCCTTGCCACCAAAGTTGTGCCATACATCTCCATAAGCAGAGCTGCTCCACTGTGAGATTACGTCATCCTTACCCATGACGCAGTTGTCAGACTCATCTTCCAGAAAGAGCCCCGCATTCAGGGCTTCAGTAATGGCCGGGCCGGCGAAATTTGCTCCCGGTGCACCGTATGCCCTCAAAGCAATTCTGAGTTTAAGGGAATTGGCAAGTTTTTTCCACTTGATCAGATCACCCCCAAAGTACAGATCATTTACACCCAGATCATCGATTCCTTCACCTGTCTTGGTATTATCGCCGATGGTTAACATGGCTGCATCCAGTTCTTCAATGATACCCTGGTAAATGGTTTTCTGTTCATCATATGCAGGAGTGACAATGCCCTCCACACCGGCTTCCAAATAAGGTATTTCACCGAACAGGTCGGTATACATTTGGTAGTAAAACCCTTTAATGATCTTACCAGTAGCATGCATAAGATCATTTTCAAAATCCCCGCCAGATTCTGTTAGCTTCATGAAATTATCAATGTTTCCGAAGTAACCGCTCATCCATCCCCAGACGGCATCGGTATACCCGGAGGAATAAGAATAACCAAGTTCATCGGTCCACCAGCATCCATTGAATCCAAATGTAAAAAAACCTGCGTACCTGTCTGTATGGATCAAATGGGCCCTCCAGTAGGGATATCTGTCAGGGGAATACAGCTGGTACTGCGGATCCGTAATAAAGTATCGTGCACTCGCTTCCTCTTTGACAATGGCGTTCGGATTTTTGTTGATCTCCACGAAATCATCTGTACAGGAAGCCATTCCGAGTGCAATAAATATTAAAAACAATAATCTATAGCGTTTCATAATTATTCAGTTTTGAAGGTTTAAAAAGTAACATTCAAATTAAATCCAAGGCTTCTCACAGTTGGCAGATTGTACCAGAGCATACCCTGTGCAAAATTACTGGTACTGTAGCTGGATTCAGGATCGAAATTTTCAATATCCTTATAGATGAAGAATAAATTACGGCCAACCAGACTTACAGATAATCCTTTTATAAAGGAATTTCCAAGCACACTACGGGGTATGGTATAAACCAGCGTTAATTCTCTTAACCGGACGTTTGTCTGGGAATAGATATAATTAGATGCGATACCGCTCATGGCACCCCAATAGTCCTGTCCGGTAATCTGCAGTGTATTGGCTTGGTAATCTGGTTCTTCTGCCGAACCCACGTTCACCATTCCGTCCACCGTGATACCATCCCGGTATTCCAGGCTTCTGGTTGATACTCCTGTAGCATCAAGCCCTGCATCTGTTCCGGAGAATACTTCACCTCCGATGCGGAAATCGATAAGGGCCGTTAATGAGAATCCTTTATAGGACCATTGGTTGAAAATACCCCCTGTCATATCCGGCTGATAGTTACCAAGCAAAACCTTTTCTTCGGAAGCCTGGGGACGTCCGGTAGCATCGACCACGATGTCGCCACCAGGAGTTGTCTTATGTTCAGTACCCCAGATCTCACCATATTCTCCTCCGGCTGTTGCCTGAACGATTACATTTCCAGCATTGGTTGTACTGAATTGAAAGGTCTCAAAATCTTCGATCAGTTCAATCAATTCATTTGTGTTCTTGGCAATATTCAGCGAGAGGTCCCAGGTGAAATTGTCTGTTTTCACAGGATATCCGCCCACTAAAACTTCAAAGCCCGTATTGGTTACTTCTCCCACGTTGGTATGGAACGTGGAATATCCGGTGGCAGCCGGAACGGGGATTTTCATGATAAGGTCCTCTGAGGTAATCTTATAAACTGAGATATCAGCATATACCGTATTGTTCAGCAGGCTTAATTCTATTCCACCCTCAAGTGAGGTGGCCTGCTCCGGCCTGATGGGCTCGTAAAACGTTTCTGGCCTGGTAAGAATAGTCAGACCCAGGTAACTGCTGGTTGTGCCCCGCAAGTTGAATGCATTATCGAGCAGATAAGGATCAGTATCATTACCAACCTGTGCCCAGCTGAACCGGAGCTTGGAGTAATTCAAAATATCACTTTGCAGTCCGGTTATCTCATTGACGAGAAACGATAAGCTGGCGGAGGGATAGAAATAAGACCAGTCATCCTCAGGAAGTGTGGATGACCAGTCATTTCTTCCTGAAACATCCAGGTAAACTGCCCGCTTGTAAGCAAATTGAGCCGAACCATACAGCGAGTGAATCTTCTTTTCCCGTAGAGGTGTATAACCCGGAGTATTGATGGTATTGGCCCCGCTCACGATAGGTTTGGTAGGGATTTTAAAATCTTCTCCGGAAATACTGTAGCGTTCATATGTCTGATACATTTTGTTTCCCCCGGCATTGACCGATATATTGAGGTCTCCAAAATCTTTGTTAAACATCAAAAGAAAATCAGCATTGGTCTCAGACGTGGTCCTTGTACTGAAACTGAAACGTCCGGTGCTATAGAACCAGTGACCGTATTGTTCAATCGATTCAATGTTCTGTGATACCCGGTCAGTTCCAATGCGGACAAATGCTTTAAGGTAGTCTGTAAATTCATAATCCACTTTGGCAAATCCAAGGAACCTGTCACGACTGTCATGGTTTACATCATGCTGCAGTATCCAGTATGGATTCCCTGTATTCTTCTGGTAGCTTTTCACTGTCAGGTCATCATTCTGGTAATCCTCCAGGTCGGTAATATCAACATTCCTGGGCATATCATACAGATAAGCCATGATTCCCTCAGTACCAAGTGAAGGTCGTTGATTGGCATCCTGTTTGAAATAGGTGGCCTTTGCATCAATAGATAACTTATCGGAAAGATGAGCAACCGTCCTGAGGTTGAAATTATGCCGTAAAAGATCTGAATTGGGAAGCATGGAGTTGGTGTTGGTGTTGGTGTAGGAGAATCTTGCAGATGATTTTTCCCCGCCATAATCCAGGGCGATGGTATTCACAAAATTGGAACCCGTCCTGAAAAAATCCTTCACATTATCCGGTTGAGCGCTGTAAGGACGTAAATCATCTTCGGCCGTAAAATAGTATTGAGATGAACCGTCCATTCTCGGGCCCCAGGAACCTCCTGTGCTGGTATAAAACTCATTCCAATCAGCAGGAATATTACCATCTTTACCCTGTCCATACTCATTCTGGTATTCAGGTAAAATCATCGGGGTTTCAAAGGTGAGATTGGACGTTACAGATATTCCCAATCCTGCTTTACCGCTTCCCTGTTTGGTGGTAATAATAATGACTCCATTTGAAGCCCTGGAACCGTACAGTGCGGCAGCATTCGGGCCCTTCAGAACAGAGATTGACTCAATATCATCCGCATTTACATCAGAAATACCCGTACCATAGTCATTCCTCCTGTAATTGGCAGTCCCCGATCCGGCAGCAGAGCCAAAACCGGAGTTATCAATCGGGATACCATCCACAACATACAATGGCTGGTTGTTACCGGTAAGCGAATTATTACCCCGAATGACTACCCGGGAACCACTTCCCGGTCCCGAAGTTGATTGGGTAATCACCACTCCGGCGACACGGCCAGCCAACTGGTTGATCACATTGGATTCCTTGACATTGTTGAGATCGGCACCTGAAACCTCGGTAACCGCGTATCCAAGTGCTTTCTTCTCCTTGGATATTCCGAGGGCAGTGACCACAACTTCATCCAGTGCTGAAACACTTGGTGCAAGGGTAATATCAATGACCGTTCTTCCATTGATATTTACTTCTTCGGATTGAAATCCGATAAAAGAGAAAACAAGTACGCCATTTGGATCAGGTGCAGAAATGGAGTAGTTTCCATCCACATCAGATACAGCACCTGTGGTTGTACCTTCAACAAGAATGCTAGCTCCGGGAAGGGCACTTCCATCTTCAGCAGATGTAATTTTCCCGGTCACTGTATGCTGGGCATACATGCCTCCCGCATACAAGAGTAAGAAAAATAATAATAGTTTTTGTTTCATAGTGTTAAGGTTAAGGTTCATAAAGAATTGCATATGTAGTTCAAGTTAATATCCTGTTGTTCTAATCATTTCTTGATAACAATCCCTCTATTACAACAATTGCACAGCCCATAATAGCTGCTTCCTGCCCAAATTCAGTTGTCTCTATTTTTAAATTATTAATCAATAGCGGATTACAATATGAGTTCAATGCATTTTGGACGGGTGTGATAATGTATTGTTTGGCACTGGCCATCCGGCCCCCAATAACAATGATTTCAGGATTAAGGATTTGAATTAGAGTGGAAATTCCTTTTCCCAGTTCAAATCCAACGTCAGATAAAATCTTAACTGCAAACTGATCACCCTGATTTGCTGCGTTTATGATAAGACTGGGATCGATATACTCCTTCTTATGATCGATCATCTCAAATATGGAAGATGCATTTCCATTGTTGACACCTTCTTTTGCAAGTGCAGATAAAGCTGTTGCAGAGGCAACTGTTTCCAAGCAACCTTGTTTATTACACCAACATAATTTTCCATTTTCCTTGACTGGGATATGGCTGAATTCGCCTGCAAAACCGGATGAACCCCGATATATTCTTCCGTTAATAATCATGCCTATTCCAATACCCCAGCTAAGAAGTACAACGATCGCATTCTTTTTCCCCCTGGCATACCCAAACCGAAATTCTGCCAGTGCAAGAACATTAGCATCATTTTCCAGGAACACGGGACGGTTAAATCTCTTTTCAAGGATCCCGACCAATGTCTCTTCCGGGGTGTATAAGTAACTGTAGTTGATACCATTTTTCGAATCTATCACGCCTGGCATGTCCAAACCGATGCCAATCAATTTGTCTTCCTCGACCTTTGAGGTATCGATCAGGATTTCAGTATATTCACAAATCCTGTCCAGGTAACTGAAATCATCCTGGAATTTTATCTCATGTGTAATAATTCCTGATTTTATTTTCATATTGCTGTCAAGGATGGCTAGCCTGACATGAAACCTGCCGATATCAATGCAGAGTAAAAAGAATGATCCCTCTTTCAAACCGTAGATGTTGGGCCGTCTGCCTCCTGTAGAATTTCCC
>JAGLOO010000031.1 GCA_023138875.1 Bacteroidales bacterium | reverse complement strand
ATGCGCTGGATTTCAAATATCAACCATTTGTCATGAAAAAATCTGTTGTACCCGAAACATGAAACCAAAAATCACAATAGCCTGTGGGGCTGGGAGTTGCGCTCACTCAGGCGCAAGTTGGGCTAAAGCTCAAAGATGCCCGGGCGGGAGATATACAACTACAGGATCTTTTTTCTTCAATTGAAATGGAAAAGCTGATGCAGCGCAAGGAGCGCTATGAGATGGCCACCCAAAGAAACCGGGTGGTGATCAGCCTTTTGATTTACCAGGGACTGCGACAAACCGAAATCACCCGAATCCGCCTGCAGGATATCGACCTGGAGAAGGGAACTATTTATATCAGGGCAATGATCAGGGCTGTAGCTAGGACATTAACCCTAAAACCCAACCAGGTGATGCTGCTGTATGAATACATCCATAAGGTAAGGCCGGTACTTCTGAAAAGCGATACCGACAGGCTGGTACTGACCCTTCGGGGCACTCCTGAAAGCGGAGAAGGGATCAACTACCTGGTGGAAACCTTCAAGCCGATGTTCCCGGATCGGAACCTGAATCCCCGTACCATCCGGCAGAGTGTGATCACGAACCTCTTGAAAGAGGGCAAGGATCTTCGGGTGGTACAGGTCTTTGCCGGGCATAAGAAGATCAGTACGACAGAAAAGTACCGCCAGAGCGGTCTGGAGGAGCTGCAGGCGGCCATAGAGAAACATCACCCGTTGGGATAAGGTGGTATGTTTTTCAAGTGAAATAAGTAACTTTTGAACTAATGAGTACCAAAATGAATCAAGACCTTACACTGTTCCTAGCCATCGAGCAGTTGGTGCAGGAGAAGATGATTATCCACCAGGGAATGCGTGTTGCCAGAGATGTAGACCTTGCCGAATTGTTTGGCCTGGACGTGCAGGAGCTCCGGGAAGAAGTAAAGCAAAACACAGATCGTTTTCCTTCAGACTTTATGGTCCGGCTGGGTGATGGAAGCTATGCTTTCTCTGAACCTGGCATTATCATGTTGGGAGGGCTACTGAAAAGTGAAAGAGCCATTAAGGCCCACGTTCAGTTTATAGATTATTTTGTCCGCCTTGCAAATGAAAGCGGGGGCAGTATCTTTGACTTAATCGATAGCAGTAAAAATGAACTTTGAACAGTTAATACAGGTCTGTGAACAGGCCCATAACTATTTACAAGAAGCAGCAGTATCAACGGTAAATCAGTCATTGACTATCCGTAACTGGTTACTTGGTTATCATATTGTAGAATACGAACAGAGCGGTAGTGACCGGGCAAAGTACGGAGATCAGCTGCTGTCTGTAATAGCAAAAGACCTAAAAAATAAAGACATAAAAGGTCTGTCGAAAAGAAACCTGCACTACTTCTGTCAGTTTTATTTAATGTATCCTAAAGCAGGCCAACTTGTTGCAAATATGAACCTGCCAAAACAAATTGTGCAGGCAGTGACTGCACAATCTGAGATAATACAAGAAACTGCTGACAAACCTGGGGTGGATCCAAAGTTATTAATAAGCAGCTTATCCTTCACTCATATCATTGAACTCATGGGAGAAAAGGATCCAACGAAAAGGGTATTTTATGAAGTACAAGCTATCAAAGGCAACTGGTCGGTGCGAGAGTTAAAACGACAGATGGAAAGCTTACTGTATGAGCGGACAGGGTTGTCTACAGATAAGACTGGTCTTATCCTGGATGTAAATAAGCAAGCTGAACCATTAACACCAATAGGTGTCATGCGTGATCCATATATATTTGAATTTGTTGGTTTAGAACCCAAGGAAAAATATGCAGAAAGTGAGCTGGAAGATGCCTTGATCAACCATCTGCAGGTGTTCCTTCTGGAACTGGGCAAAGGCTTTTGTTTTGAATCCAGGCAAAAGAGGCTGACCATCGATGGGGAGTACTTTTATGTCGACTTGGTCTTTTACCACAGGATATTAAAATGCCTTATTCTTATTGACTTAAAAACCCGGAAGTTCAAGCATACCGATGCCGGCCAGATGAACTTCTATCTGAACTACTACAGGGATAATGAAATAGCAGAAGGTGACAATCCTCCAGTAGGTATCGTGCTTTGTACAGATAAGAAATCTTCTACGGTGAAATACGCAACTGGTTCATTGGATAATCAATTGTTTGTAAGCCGTTACCAGGTAGAGCTTCCCACAGTCAAAGAACTGAAAGAGTTCATCAAACGGGACATCAAGATGCTGGGAGGAAGCTAATACTTCCACACAAAACAAAATCCCCGCCTCTCGCTTCTCTCAAGGCTCGCCTGGTCTTTTGTTTTGTTCCGCACCCCGCCCTTCTGGCGCTTTGCCTCGCTGGCCCAGGTTGCAGCCCATTGTAAAGCCCCACTGGCTTACGCCAAACTAAATACTTTACAAAGAGCTGCAAGCTCTCCCCGCCGGCAAAGTCGCCCCAAAGACTATGTTAACATAACAGCTTCTTATAGGGGCACGAATCAATCAACACACTTCTACGATGAATAGGATGGCCCAAAATCCAAATGAATCCTCACCAAACTCCAGGCCGCGCCCTATAAGTCAGTTATGTAAAATAGCCGCGCGGCCAACGCGCCGGTGTGTCCTGCATAAAACTTGCACCATATCAGTGCAAGAAATACCTTAAAACCGAATCCGGCAAGATAAGCCAGCTCCACCCGCAGTCAAGGTCAAGCCCTGAAGGGTCCCCTTCGGGGAATCTTGACACTTGCCCGCCCACGGCTTGTGAAGTTGCCTAATCCGGTATTAAGGCCGGTTGTGTTTAATGCTGTCAGATAGGTGATTACGGCATGACAGAATAACAGCCTGACTGACTTTGGGTGATTTACGATACTTTTTAAGTGAGAAACATAACGTGAATCCTATAACACATCTTCCTGACCAAGAGAGTGTTGCAAGACTTGTGCAGTTATCATCAACAAATGTTGATAATTACCTGTTAATGAAATCATTATACGGCACCCATTTTGTGGGTAACGGCCAAAGAAAAAAGCCAGGCCTGCAAAGGTGCGAAGCCTGACTTTGTTATTGATGTTGTATTCTTTAGCAAGACAAATATATGACATCGATATCAAACGCCAAAAAGAAGACGCACCTGGTAGAAGTAACCTACTTCGAGTACTTACGCTAAAACATGTTGTTATGTCTAGTACAGGAGAAAAGCCTGGAAAAGGGGCGTACACCTGTAAGAACTGCGGACAAGTGGTAGTGTTGGATGATAACACTGATACGTTGCCACCCTGTCCAAGGTGTAATCACACAGAGTACACTCCTTAACAGGTAAGGTAAATGAATGTTTAACTTTTAAAAAGAAAACCCATGGCCAAAAAAGTGACCAGTAAAAAGGCTGCTTCTGCCGCGTCAAAGGTGCTCAAAGACAAACGGACCAGCTCTAAGAGTAAAACTGCAGCTGGTAGCGCACTGTCTCAAAGAGAGAAGCCTAGAAGGCGCAAGAAGTAAGCAAGAAAGAAGGGTCGTTCGGGATGAACGGCCTTTCTCTTTTCATCTGAAATGATCATTAAAAGAAAAAAGGACAAAAAAGAAAGCGGTGATCCCATACGGGCGTGGCAAAAATGCAAGGGTGCAGCGTAGCGGAACTCTGTACTACCCTTGCGTTTTTAAGGTGGGACAGTTACGAGCGGAGCCCGCATACCTTGGCAACTTTTTTTGTTGTTTTGCTGCAGAGATCTTAAGCGGGTCAGCACTGGGGCTATTTTGCATAGTGTGTATTATAGGCCGACCCTGCAAAGAACCAGGCACACTGGATCCAGGATCCTCCAGGAAAAGATGGCCCACTCCATACCATGTGTTGCGTCTATAATATCCCATTATGTAAACATAGTCTTTGGGTTGTTCTGTCCAGGGCGATCAGTCCTGGACGAACAACGAAGCGCAGGCGTGGGGAGCAGCTGCCGGCGAAGGGCGCGGAACGGGCCGGCAGCTGCGGGGAGTAGGTTGAAAACAGTTGATTTTTTTCTTCACTTGAAATCTTCATTTGAAAAGAAAATAGGTATCTTTAAACTGCGTTCTTTGAATATGCTGCACCAGCTTGAGAAGGTGTAAGGAGCTGATAGTGGGGTAAAAATGGTGCCCAGTGAGAACAAGTACCTATACAATGGCAAGGAACTTCAAGACGAGCAATTAGGCGGTGTGAATCTTGACTGGTACTCATTCGAAAAACGTTACTATGATCCTGCCTTAGGGCGATTTACGGGGCTTGATCCCATCGCTGAAGAGTTCTATCATGTTTCTCCTTATAATTATGCTGAAAACAGTCCGATTGCCAACATTGACTTATGGGGGCTACAAGCCTGGAGTATCCACATGACGGCAGGCCTTGAAGTGTTAAAAGCGAAATATTCAGCTATTGCCGGTCAAGGTGGGAATTCACTTATAAATTTAGTCGTTGGTTCAACACAAACTAGTCGGATACCAAGTGAGGTCAGGTCCTCAATGTCTGAGAACAATCAATCAATGGTAAACCTATCTGGTAAAGTATCAGATGCTGCTACAGTTGTTGAAACCGCGGGAAAATTATCTAATGAGGTTGCCTACGATATTGGCACTGCTGCGGATAAGGGAGGTGCGGCCATTAGTTATATTGGAATAGTAGCAGCACCGTTTACTGGAGGAGCTTCATTATCACTAGCCGCCCTAGGAACCGCTATATCTTCTTCAGGCAATGGCGTTAAAGCGTTAGTTAATGCTGTAGAAGGGAATACGAATGAAGCCTTAAAAGAGGTTGGTGCCGGGTTAGTAGGAATAGCAACAAGTAAAGGAGTTTCAAGCGCATTAAAATCATCCGTAGCAGTTGGAAACATAAGTACTAGTGCAGAGTTAGCCACGCAGGGGACGCTTCTGAATTCTATTGGGTCTGCATTTAATGGGCTATATAAACTGGCCACTGAACAGAACCAAAAACATAAAGATGATGAAGAAAGAGAGTAGGAATGAGAAAATAGTTAAGAAAGTAGATAAGATAGCTAATATCCAAATAGTTATCTTTGTATTCTTCCTTATTCTGGTGCTTCTTATACTACTACTTAAATAAATTATTTGAATTAGTAAGTATTTCGACGAAGTGATATAATATATTGAATGTTAAGATTATATCTACAAAACCCGGCAGATCGCCGGGTTTTTGCTTACAGGGCAGCAATGTTTTTATTGAAGAAATCTTTGAACTTCCTTTTGGTCAGCATTGTATCGATGACATTAAAGACGGTGGTCCGATCTTTCTCGTCCAGTTCCTGGATTAGCTTCACCTGTTCAAACAATCCTTTATCCTCGATGGTAACCTCTTTGGGGATATCCCCTTCCAGGTGTACAATCTCATCAATGGTTACGCCGTAGAATTTGGCGAGCTTATCGAGGTATTTAACCGAAGCTTCCCGTTGTCCGCTGCAAATCCTAAGGTAAAATTGGAATTTGGCGTTGCAAAATTGCAACAATATGGCTATGCTCCCCCAAACTATTCAACGATAGGTTACGAATCAACATAATGACCAACAGAGAAAAGGTGATCTGATATACCTGAGGCGGCTCCTCTTTCTGCTCAGGCTCATCATTCCTTGATTTCACATTTTTCGCAAGGTTCTTTGAGGTTATGATGCAGTCTGATCCGTTTGGCTTCCTGCATTTGCTGTTGCCATTTCTTTTTGGGCAGCTGAGTTTCTGTCAGGGCTTCATATGGAGTTAATCCTTTCAGGGAATGATGCGGACGATTATACTGATAATCGGTAATAATCCAGTCCAGCAGCTTTCTTAATTCGTGAATATCATGATATTCATGCTTGAATAGGTAGCGATACTTAATGATCTTGTTCTGAGCTTCAACAATGGAATTCGAGAACCTGATATCTTTACCGGCTATAAGTTTCTGAACGCTTATATCTTCTGAGTTTATATAATCATCAACCGCTATATTGTTGTTTTCTACTCCGCCATCGACAATGAGTCTGACATCTTCTCCAGGAACTATGATATACTGCTCAAAGGCTTGTCGGATACTTGTCATTCGGATTTTCGCAGAAACTTTTTCAGATACATGGTAGTTTAGAATGAACCGGGAATAATTATCCATCAAAAGGTATAAATAATACTTCGTACCATTAAGACATCTTACAACTGTAATATCGGCATGTCACACTTGATGTGGGCGATTTGCCCGGATACCTGTTCCATATTTCTTTTTCTTTGGAACCCTGGGCCGATCAAGCCCTAATTTCCGGATATAGTTATACCATGTTGCCAGGGAGGCATTTACGATGTTGTTCCTTAGTGCATAGTATGCAATAGAATTTACAGGCCAGTAGCGAAAACGCTGATCGGTTAACATAGCCTTTATGTGGTTCACTTCATTCTTGGTCAATTGATTTGAATAGATACGCCTGCACAGTTTTATTGAGGAAGATGGGCAATTGTTGAGTACCTGGTTTTTCCAGTGATAATAAACTGAGGAAGAGATATTGCATAGTCGGAGGACGAATTTAAGGTTGATGTTCTTATGGTATCTGAGCATGGAACTGACAAACTTCTCCTTGTTTCTGCAAAAGATCTTCTTTAACTGCTTGGATTCAGAAAGCATCCTGGAAATTGTTAATGTCAGTTTGAGGTAGGTCTCGATTACAGTGTCTGATTCCCGGCAATCAAGGAATTGTTCAAGAAGATCTATTTTCGAGAGTTCAGATCCAAGATACTTATCATCGCTTTCTTTCTTCCACCGCCATATGGTGGATCTGTCAATGAATTCTGAGTATTTTCCCGGAAGTTTGTTTCTTCTGGCCAGCTGCTTAATGTTGGTATGATAGGAATTGTATCGCTTCAATTGACAGAGGTCTTTATTAATATATTCCTATCGGAGGAAAAGGTAGCCTATGAGAATTGAAGTATTTGACGAAGAAAGTTGATTGAATAGTTGATTGAGCCTGGTGATATCTATGGAGAAATGCCGTTGGCTGCAAGTTCTCCATAGTTTAATCTCTTGAGCATATCTGGATCTTCGAGGAGGCATTCAATTGAAAGGAATCAGTATCTTTCACTATCCGTTCTTTGAAACTTCAGCCTCCTTCAAGAAGTAATGTATATGTAAAAGGCTGAAAAATCGTAAACCAATAGGCTACAAAAGAAAAGGAGAATTCCTACGTACAATGATTCGTTATCTTTGCAATATGGAATTAAAAAATGCCGGTTTTATCCTTTCTCTTTCTTTCAGTATAGCCTGTACACAGCATACCGATTGCTTCAAAGTCACCCCGGAAATTATGGTGGAGAAACCAATCAGTCCCCTGCTATACAGCAATTTTATTGAGTTGGGTTATGGAATACAAGTAGAACCCATGTGGGGAGAAATGTTGTTTAACCGAAGCTTTGAGCCCTTTTCACCGTACAAGGAGATCAACAAGGTCTGGTTTGATCTCTGTAAAAATAAGGCTTGCTCCGAATTCATTACGGACTGGACTGGTGAGGACTGGTATCATAGTGGCTACGAGCACAATGCCTGGTTTGCAGCACCTGGTTTTGGTGGCCCATTGCCTATTGATGACAGCAGCACCTTTTTCATCAATGAGAATCTGCAGAGTCCCGTGAAACTTGAACAGCGTAAAGGCGGTATCCATGGCGAACAATACCTTTTTGCCAAAAACTCTGGTGAGGATTGGGGAGGCATTGCCCAGGAAGGCAAGTTTTTAAATGCAAATAACACCTATCTTTTCTCCGGTCATTTTAAAGCACTCAAAGCACCCCTTAAGATTGAAATCAGGGTCTATCCTGAAGGAAAATGGGAGGATCCCCTTCATCAGATCCCCATCCTGATAAACACCAAAGCTGAATTTGAAAAGCTTGAGATCCGGTTCACAAATCATGACTATACAGGCATGGCCACCCTGGCCATCTGGATCCCGCCTGGTTCGGAACTAAACATTGATGCCCTGTCTCTGATGCCGGCCCATACCATCAGAGGCTGGCGTCCGGAAGCCATTGCCTGTGCCAACCGGGTTAATCCCGGTGTAATCAGGTTTCCCGGAGGTTGCTTTGCTTCCTTTTATAACTGGCGGGATGGGATCGGACCGCATGATACCAGAAAACCTCAGCCATCCTATTTCTGGGGAGGCCTTAACTATAACGATGTCGGTGTTGCGGAACTTGTCCAGTTTGCAAAAGCTGCGAATGCACAGATGATGTATTGTCTCAATGTATTTCATCCGCTAAAAGAAGAATGGGATCACCGCTGGGATGACGGAACGGGCACGAAAATGGGTTTTGAGTTCCCGGAGTTCACCGATGTTGAGGTTGGAGCCAGGGAAGCAGCCAACCTGGTGGCTTATTGCAATTTGCCTGCAGGAACCCATCCCATGGCAGACCTGAGGGTAAGTCATGGTTATCCTGAACCTTTTGGTATTGTTTATTGGGAGATGGACAATGAGGTCCATCGATGGTTTTCCCACGATGAATATGCCCGGGCAGTAAATGTTTATGCCAGGGTCATGAAGAATGTGGATCCAGCCATTAAGGTGGGATTGGTGACCTATGGAAGCCGTAAGGGTGGTCCCCGGTATTCAGAGAAATTGGAAGAGATGCTTGAGATCTGCGGTAATCAGGTGGACTTCCTGGCTGATCGAAGAGGTGCAGGTCCCGGCCTTGACAACATGCTCCAAAGACTTCGGGATTATGAAAACACCTCAGGCCGTTATATAGCATACTGCAATACAGAGAAGTTGTTTTATGATGGCCAGTTAAATTACGCCGACAATACCCAGGATAGTGGTGAATGGGTGAACCGTTCCTATATGTTCAGCAAGTGGTATTTCGGGATGAATGTAATCAAAACCTTCATGGCTTTTCAACGACGGGGAGGAGATGTGTTGTTTGTGAATTTTAATAACCTGGCCAATACTCATAATCAGTGTGTGTTCAATACACCCAAGGAAGGGGCATATCTTTCAGCCTCCGGTGTGGCACTTGAAAGTCTGAGCCGTTCTCCGGCAGCCTGGCCGCTGATTATCCAGGATTATGAAACCGACGAAACGGACAATTACCAGGTGCAGGCTGCCTGGTCCAGGGATAAACAGGCATTGGTGCTATACGTTTTTAATCGTACAGAATTATCCAGGAAAGCGGAATTTGACCTTACCCTGCTAAAGAAGACCTTTTCCTCCAAAGAAACGATCATATTAAGTGCTGATGGCCCGTTAGAGATGAATACACTTGATAATCCTGATGCCATCGTGAAGAACTCGATTAGCCAGGCAGGACAAAAGATTAATAAATCTCTTCAGGTTGAAGCCGGACCTTACTCATTTGTCCAGGTAATTCTTAAATAGTTTGTTACTTCTGATTAAACTTTTTCATCTCCTCCTTGGCCAGGTCCATTTTTATCCTGCGTACCCGGCTATCACTCTGAACACCTGTAAAGCTGGAGATGATTTCAACTGGCACATCCAGTTCAAGTGCATTGGCAATGAAAGTATTTACAGCAATGCCGGCAGTCAGACGCTCATAAAGAGGGACCTTTGCATCATCTCCGGACACTGGTATAACCTCCCGGTTCAGTCCTGCCTCTTTACCGATCAGCCGGAGGTACTTATTCATGGTAATGATACTCATTGAAGGAAATGCGGCATTGTTCAGATAGTACTTATTCTCATAAGCCTGCTGGATTTCCTTGGCATATTTATTCAATGGTAGTCTTCGTAGATTCCCTCCATTTTTCCTCACAATAACTTCCTCATTTCCAACATCCTCTTTCTTAAGAACCTGCAACTCTGAAAAACGTATTCCGGAAAAACACATAAAGCAGAACAGGTCCCTGACCCGTTCCGTCCTACGATTACCAGAAATGAACTCTCTTATCTTCATAAGTTCATCCCACCTAAGAAAAAGATGGTTTCGGGTAGTTTCCTTCGATTGATCCAACTTCTGATAGAACCTGCGATACTCCCTGTAAACGTTATACCCGTTGTCGGTGGCCCAATTCAGAAACCAGACCAGGATGTTCACTGCTTTGTAAGTTGTGGTTTTGCTGTTCCCTTTTTCTGAATAAAAAGCTGTGAATCTCTCAAGAAACGTGTCATCCAGGTTGTTAAAAGCGATTCTGAAACCCGTGATATCCTCAAATTCCCGCAAGTGTTTATAGATGGTCCTCACCTTCCGATAGGTAGAGAGGCTCCATCGACTGCTGCCTTTTTCCATAAACAGGTAAAACACATCAAAGAATCCCGATGAAAACTTGGGTTTCAATTCCTGGAACAATTTTCGATATCGCTCAGAATCAGGTTTCTCCTGCAGATTCTGGAGGGCCTTCCAGGTAGTACTGGCAGTTTCTGACAGCGTGTCCAACCAGGAATTGAAAGCATGTGATCCGGGATAGGAGCTTCTCACCCTTTGTAGTTCAGTATCCCAGCCATTAAAATCAACTTTGATCCCCGCACTAATCATGACCCGATTTCCTGGAAATGAAACACTCATGAATACGGGGCGTTCCTTCACCATCAACTTCCCATCGTCATCATTTCGCCTTTCGATATAATACCGGATTCTCATCACCTACAATAATACCATGAAATAGGGCGCCACAATGCTTAATTTATAAACATTGCTTGAAATTGTATTTTTGTTGCATGGAAAGAGAACTGCGGCTAACCGAAGATGGTTCCCACACAGTATACGTGACCGGGCTTGACGAATCCTATCATTCAATCCATGGTGCACTGCAGGAATCTATGCATGTATTTATCAACCAGGGCTTTCATACAATTTCCAGATCCCCTATGCACATCCTGGAAATCGGACTTGGCACCGGTCTAAACATGATGCTTACTCTTATTGAATCTGAAAAGATTAGGATCGAAGTGTATTACCATGCAGTAGAAAAATATCCCCTTGAACCTGCTGAATTTGGCCAGCTTAATTTCGAGCGTATTATCGATGGAATTCCATCGGGGAGCCTGTTGAAGATGCATGAAGCACCCTGGGGAAAACAATTCAACCTGACAGAGAGTTTCAGTATCTATAAAGAGCAATCTGATATCCGATCCATGGATCCCATGGGCAGGTTCGACCTGGTATACTATGATGCCTTTGCCCCCGATAAACAACCACAGCTGTGGACACCTAATATCTTTTCAAAGCTATACGAACTAATAAATCCAGGGGGGATACTGGTAAGTTATACTGCCAAGGGAAGTGTGCGTAGGGATCTGGTTTCCTGCGGATTCAAAGTGGAAAGAGTACCCGGGCCACCTGGAAAATGGGAAATGATCCGGGCCACCAGAATATAATTGTGTGGTCTATAATATTTCTTATATCTTCGCAGTTCATTATTTTTCAAAATTGTTAAACAAATGAACAACAGACAAATTATCACACTCATAGTAGTAGCAGTTGCAGCACTGGTTGGTGGATACTTCATCGGTGCAGGCATGAATGGTATTAGATCGGAAGGTCAGATTACAATGAAAAACCAATCCGACTCCCTCAATTATTTCCTGGGACTTAGCCTGGGTTACGATCTTGGCGGTGCACCATGGGATGCCAATGCAGGATTGATCGCATCAGGAATGAACCAGGTTCTGTCTGATTCATCAGTATTTGATCAGATGACTGCCCAGGCCGTTTTTCGCCAGCTAAACATCTCTCTTTCAGAGATTGAGGCCATGGAGGCTGAATCAGCATCCATGGAAAACCTTGAAAAGGGCATAACATTTCTCGAGGAAAATGGCAAAAAAGAAGGTGTAACTACTACTGAAACCGGGTTACAATATGAAATTGTCACTGATGGCAATGGACCTAAACCTACCGATACTTCCACGGTAACTGTTTTCTATGAAGGAACGCTCATTGACGGGACTGTTTTTGACAGTAGCTACGAAACAGGAGATTCAGTATCTTTTTCTCTTAATGGTGTTATTCTAGGATGGACTGAAGGTCTTCAACTAATGCCTGTTGGTTCTATATACAAATTCTACATTCCATCTAATCTCGCATATGGTCCCAGGGAGACTGGTCCAATTCCAGGTAACTCGGCGCTTATATTCAAGATTGAGCTACTCGGAATCGAATAAAAAATCAAGGATATTAAAAAAGGCTGTCCGTCAATGCGAACAGCCTTTTTTTTTGATTCATAGATCAGAATTGAGCCTTCTCTTCAATAAAAAACAATCTTCCTTGCCCAATAGTATTATTTAAGAAATGGTTACTTTTGGCACAATAATAAATCCCAACTGTAAAAAGAACTTCAAATATGAGCTTCGAAATAAACGGCCGCCTGGCAGAGAAATTCGAAACACAAAAGGTCTCTGAACGATTCCAGAAACGTGAATTTATTCTGGAAATCAAGTCGTCAGGTACTACTGGATATGAATTCGTTGACTTAATCAAATTCCAGACTACCCAGGATAAATGTTCCTTACTGGACCAGTATAACGTTGACGACATGGTTAAAGTGGCCTTTAACCTGAGAGGACGCAAGTGGGAAAAAGATGGCCAGGTATCCTACTTCACAAACCTTGAAGCCTGGCGCATTGAGAAGACACAAAACGAGACCAGCGAGCCCGCCATTGAAATCCCGGTTCAGGAAAACTTACCTGATCAGAATGCACCCTTTCCTTCCCAGCCGCCGGAAAATGACTCCGGAATTGATGATCTGCCTTTTTGAAAACTTGAAAACAATAACAAACCCCTAATTACTTTGTTTGCAGAACTATCAATCCTGTGAATTACTTTTCCTTTGGATGTTCAATCATCATCCTGTCAGCTTCGCCAGACTGATAATACTTTGGCGTCACTGTCTTTACCGGAATTAGGCACTCAATGGTTGTACCTTTAAAAGAACTGTCTTTGACCATGATTTCTCCTTTCATGGCTTCCACCAGTCCCCTGGCAAGCTTATAGCCAAGTCCGATTGTATCGGAGGTATTATACCAGTCCTCTTCTCTTTCAGTTGTTTCAAAGATCTTCTTGGCTCTCTCCTGCAACAGCATGTTGCTGCTATCCTTTATGGTGAAAACCAGTGTATTTTTATCGGCGAATGATGCGCCAATCTCAACGACGCCCTTTTTGGTCTGGGTCAGGGAGTTTTCAATAAGACAGCTTAAAGCTCGTGACAGGCGCTGCCTATCAGTAACGATTTTCGCCAGTTTAAATGCATCTCTCACATTAAGCAGGAGTGCCACCCTTTCCCTGTTTACCCTATATCTGTCCATGTTATACTGATCGTAAAGTTCCCTGATCATCGGGTAGATCTCAACAACATCTTCCTTCAGTTTCAGGTTACCTGTTTCAATCAGGGAAAGATCAATCAGGTTGTCCATCATGTTTAAGAGCGAATTGCTGTTCCTGGTAATATGGTTGATGTACGTATCCCTCTGGCTACCGTCCACATCTTCCTCACCAAGCAGGTGAGAGAATCCTATAATGGCATTCATTGGGGTCCTGATCTCGTGGGAAATATTGGAGAGGAATCTGGTCTTAACCCTTGTTCCATCAGACTGGAACTGCTTCAGGTTTTCCTCCAGCCAGACAACTTTTTCTTCCAGTTGCCGCGTGTACTCCAATAGCTCCTTATAATCAGGTTGATCACTCATCACCTTCAACAATAAATCAATATAGTAGATAAACCTAACCTCACTCCGAGGCGGCAAGTAAGCTCTATCGCTTCATCCTTTTCAGAATTTTCGCAGCTTCATCCTTATGATAATGGTGCGCAGATGATGCGATCATGGCCAACTGCCTGCGCGCACGGTCTGTTTCATCCATTGCCAGCAGACATCCTGCCATGTACCATTCGGCTCTATTTATGAACAGGTTGTCGTTATGCTCGATCACCTTTGAAAATGATTCACTGGCATCTACATATTTGCTAAGTTCCATACTTGAAACTCCTTTGTAGAAATCAGCTTCCACTTTCTCTGAATTGATCTCAAGCACCTCATTGAACCATTGAATGGCACCTTCGAAGTCACCATTAAGATAAGCTGATTCAGCCTTGCTCATTACTAGTTTTGTAACTTCATTGTCCATCGAACGGTTGGTGAGCACCAGTTCATAAGGTTTCATGTACTTGACGAATAGATCATTATTGGATAAGGGTCGTCCAAGAACTGTGGCCAGACCAATTGCCACCAGCAGAGCCAATGCTGCTGAAGCTGCATAGTGCCATGGCCTGGAAAACCGAAAAACCCTGCGTCCGGATTCTGATCGTCTTGTTTCTTCCCGCAGGTCGGTCAATTGGGCCCGGAAATCCAGCACTTCTGTGTCTGCTACGGCTTCATCCACCTCTTTGTAAAGGTCAAGATCCACCAATAATTCCGGACTGGCGTTGAGCTCCTGCTCAAACCTGGCCAACTCCTTCTCTGAGAGCTCGTTGTCCAGGTACTTTTGTAAAATGTGCCTGTCTCGTTTCATATTATCAATATTTAATTAGTTTCAAGGATTCAGGAACCCTGTACAACCACTTCTGGCCGTCCAGTTCGGAACCTGTACTCCCTCTTGCATGCACACTTGCATGCTATCCAGAGTATGCGCACGTTCATGTACGCTTTATTATCGGAACTTCCGTTTCTGGCTGTTCCGTCCGCCTCACTGTACCGGGACTTCAATCATCCCGACCAACTTCACGGATCAATATGTCTTGCGGTCAAAGACCGTCTAAATGTCAGATCAATATTCTCTTGGAAATCCTATTTATCTCCTTGGGGGATTCAAAACATCACTTACCGGATCATCTGAACCACCACCTTTTAAGAAATTCAGTTCTTTTTCCTGGATCTTGTCTTTTGCGAATGATTCGAAATTTAAAGCTTTCATAACGTTTGCAATTAGGGGTTAATTAACTGTTTGTTTATTGTTTTCATCAGTTAATTCCCAATTGTCGTCAAACGTTACCCAGATATTTTCATTTTTTTTACTTTTTATTTTATCAACCTTGTTATTTCGCTGTTTATCTGGTGTTTGAAAAATAAATATTTTTGTAGATTTCATTGATAAACTTGCATCATATCCCAATAATTCTTTCATTTACGTTACATTTAGCCGCATGAATAGATTATTCATCAGAAGGTATGTAATAGTTTATTTCACATTAAGTGGAATTTTCTTCCAGGCTTATTCGCAAGAAGGTTCAGTAGAGGATCCTCAGTTGCGCAGTCTTATTCATGAATACGGGTACAAAGGATGGTACAACGTAGAATACAGCATTAATCTTGACACTGCTGAATATTACCTCAAAAAGGCACTAGAACTACAGTATTCTAGTTATGATGAACCAGATGATCGAGTAGCGAATAATCATGTATGTCTAGCTTCTGTCTATAGAAGATTCTACAATAATAGCGAAGCTCTTTACCATCTAAACTGTGCTGAAGATATCCTGAAAGTTTTTGATCCTAATAGCCTGATCTTTAGTAATATTTATAATAATAAGGGTAACATTATCCGGGCCACAAATGATTTCTATAGAACGAAGGAATACTATGAATATGCTCTTGATTTTCTGATTAAAAACGACTATCAGAATACTACAAATTTCTCTCATATCTTTTCAAACTATATCAAATTACTATTTGAGTTAGGAGAGTATGATCTTGCAGAAGAGCAATTATCAATGATAGACATTCAAACCCTTAATCTCAGCCCCAATACTCAATTTCGATTTTATATTACAAATGCAACAACTTATTCCAAACTTGACAAATACGAATCTGCAAGTTTCTATTTTGACAAGGCACGAAATATCCTTGAAAGTGAAATGACAAATGAAGTACACAGTAATACTATTACATATTACTATCATATAGTTGAATTTAACATCCTTTATGAGGAATATGGAGCCGCTCTTAAACACTGTGCGAAAGCATTATCATTTATTGAATCATTGGATCCTTACTCTACAAAAAATAAAACTATCTATCATGCAAATATTCTCTATAGAATTGCAACAATAAAACATGAACAAGGAAATTATGATAGAGCGATAGAAATTGTTAACAGAGGAATTAAAAATCTCAATAAATTCTTTGATGATTTATCATTTTCTGAGCTAAATGCAACTGTAAGAAACGAATACTCTTCGATCCTTCCTGAGTTATATATATTAAGCAGTCGAATACTATTTCATCAATTTGAGAAATCAAACTCAATTGATGATCTAGTTGCTTCACATCGTGCATATCAACAAACAATAGTTACATTAAACTCCTTGAAATTGTCCATGCAAAATGAAAACAGCAAGTTCTTCGCCACTGCTGCAATTCCAGAGATATATAATGAAGCAATCTACGTTGGCAAATTGCTGTTTGAAATGACGGGGGAGCTCCAGTACCTTGAAAAATCATTTGAGTTTGCGGAAAGTAGTAAATCATTTGCATTGTTTAGTGAAATCAAAGATGTTGAGGCAATGGAATTCTCAGACCTTCCTGCTGATGTTAGGGAAAAAGAACAGCGTTTTATTGGTGAGATACAGGGATACGAAGAGATGCTGTATGAGGAGCAGTTATCTGCTGAGCCTGACAGTAGTCAAATAGCTTTCTTTCGGAATAAGCTATTTCATCTGAAGGATGATTACAATGACCTTATGCAGGATATTGAACTCAAATATGCAAAGTATTTTGAGCTTAAGTACAATCCGAAATTCGTAACCCTGAAAGAAGTACAGCAGAAACTTCCATACAGGGATGCTTTGATTGAATATGTCCTTACCGATACAATGCTGATAACATATGTAATAGATAAAAAAGGCATCAATGTATTCTCGCAGGAAATTGGGCCCAAGTTTGCTAGTGAGTGCATTGAGTACTATAATATCCTTCATAAGCAGAATTTCAGCAACGGAGTGCATGATAATTACAGGCGATTCGTTACACTCGGAAGGAAGTTTTACCAGATATTGATAGAACCATGCTTGCAATATACTGATAGGGAAAATTTTACCATTGTTCCTGATGGTGCGATAACATACCTCCCGTTTGAGGGTTTGCTCACAGACGACGCTGATACTGAGTACATCAATTACCTGATACTCCCATACATGATTAGGGATTATTCTGTTGGGTATTCCCACTCATCAACACTTATGTTTAGCGAACGGATCCAGAGTAAATCGCCGGAGAATAAAGTCCTTGCATTTGCTCCTGAATATATTAATCCCCTGGATATAATTGACACTGCCTGGATCCGGCAGTCCATTTCTGATTCTGAGTTCCTCCTGCCCCTTGCTGGCATTATAAAAGAAGTTCAGAGCATCAATGAAACTGTTCCGTCGAAAGTGTTTTTAAATGAGCAAGCCACCGAAGCCAACTTTAAAAAATACGCTCCCGATTACAATGTGCTGCACCTGGCCATGCATACCATAATGAAGGATGATAATCCTCTACATTCCCTCCTGGCCTTTACTACGGTTGAAACCAGTGACACTACTGAAGATAACAGGTTGTATGCATATGAGATCTACAATCTGAAGCTGAATGCCAAGATGGCCGTTCTCAGTTCCTGCAGCAGTGGATTTGGAAAAATGCAGAAAGGCGAGGGCATGATGAGTTTAGCGAGAGGATTCATTTATGCAGGATGCCCCTCCATTGTAATGACCCTGTGGCAGGTATCCGATAAGTCCAGTTCTGATCTGATGACCTCATTTTACAGATATCTCAAGAGGGGTAAGAGCAAGCAAGAAGCCATGCGGTTGGCAAAGATAGACTACCTTGATGCTGCGGACGATCTTACTTCCAACCCATATTTCTGGTCAGGATTTGTCGTTGTAGGAGACAGCAGTCCTATTTATCGTAAATCAGGGATGTCTTACTGGATGATCATTGTGACTATATTTATCGGGATCATTGTTTTCTTCCAGTATCGAAAATCGTAATTCAGTTACTCAGGTTCTACCCAGCTATTGCTAGGAGTGCGATCAGAAAAACCAACCTCCAATTGCCTGGGTATTGCCCGATCTTCTTGAAGACTTTGATCCCGCCTAATTGTTATGCTTTTTTTAAAATTTCTTTATTATCTTTTCTTTTGAAACAATTCTATCATTAACCTCTAATGTTATAATGTAAAAGGTGCTAGGTACTATATTATTGTGTAAAAAGCTATTCCATATTATCTTATGCTTGCCTTCTTCATAATAAGAGTTATTAATGATATTTGTAATTAGTCTTCCACTTGAGTCGAATAAACGTAATGAAATATTACCAGCTTCTTCTAAAGAAAACACATAAGTAAAAAAATAATCAAAAGGATTAGGGAAGATACTTGTTTCATAATCCATAAAGGGCCTATAATCTTCATAATAGCCAGGTAGATTAATATCAAGCCAGTTAAGTCTGTTGATTATCCATGATTTTAGAAAACTGATTTCACTTTCATACGAATGTCCAATGTAATAATTGGGCCAAACCTGGTTTCCAAGAATATTCCACCTTTGAAAGTTTCTTTGTTGTGATTCTTCCAGAATGTAAACTAGTGAGTCTATTATATTTAAAATCCGGACATTACTAAATTTTTCTTTCCTTATTTCACTCCATCTTGTTTTGAGTGTATTATTAAAAGTTGTGTCCTGTAATAAACGATTCCACCATACATGGCTGGTAGCTATTAGTCCATTTGTTTTATAACTATCCATATAATCCGCATTACCGAAAGCAATATTGTAATCCCAAACAGGGCCAAAAGATAATTTACCACCCATACTATCTTTATCCTTATACATAAAAGTACTCAAGCGATATGCATCGATATTTTTTGATATTTCATTAATAATAAAATAATCCAAAAATGAATCTAAATCTATAAATTGTCGATATCCGTTAACAGGATCAGCAAAATGTTCCGAGAATAAAGCTTCTTCGAAACTATTGATATAATCCTGAATATATAATTTCTGTTCAGGAACAATATTATCGCAATCCGGATATTCATTCTGAATGTAAATTTTAGCAATTTCCGTGCTCCAACCATAACAGTTACTTCCGGTTGATTTATCAATTTTTAGAATATAACCGCCAGTTAAATCATCCTCACTTATTTCATTTGGGTTCAGTTTTGAAATATCAACTCTGTTATTATCTCTTTTTATTTTTTCTGTAAGCACATAAACACCTGCATATTCTCCATTCAATACCAATTCACACAATCTTGTACGAGGAGCATAATGTCCTAAACTCTCTGACAGTTTGTACGCAAGTATGTTTCTTATAAGAGTTTTATCAGAATAGGGAGCAAAAAGTATCCAATCATTTTCACTAGGCAAACCCAATAATGAGAAATTATTATTACTTCCATCATCATTTTGCGTTTCAAATCCATATTGCTTTTTGGGAAAGGATTGAGAAGTTGCGCCTCTTATTTCAATGCTTATTTTTCCATAATATCCGTTAATTGAATCAGTAAGATAATTTCTCATGCTTTCGCCATTATCTATTATTCCCATATTGGCAACAATTCTGGGTTCATCCAGTATCTCTTGTCCGTTTGTTTCAATAATAATTATTGGAATATCTGAAGAATTAAAATCTACTTGCGCAAATATTGACACAGGTAAATTAAGCAATAGAATTACTACAAAATAAATGTATCTGTTTTCTGAAAAAATCATCATGTGTTATGTGAAATTGAGCATAATGGGACGCTAAACGGAGGTTCTGTGCCTTTATTTTCTAAGTATTATTTCCACGTTAATCGCATGAAAGTTTTGAACTAAAGAATTTGTAATCTTTTCTCTCAAAGTTTCAATCCATTCCACACTAACTCTATCTGTTCTTATTGTAAGATAAATTACAACTAAATAGCTGCTTCCAAGCTTGGTAATATAATTTGTGTTTTCCTTAAAATCAGGCAAAAGATTCTCAGAAATCACTTTCTCTATCTGTGTTCTAGATTCATGGTCTTGTAAAACACCACCACCCAATTCTATAAATGACTCCCTGATAATTTGAAGTGGGATTTTTATTAAAGCTAAACATAGAAGAAACACAATAATAGCTTCCCTAATCTTCATACATAGCCTGGTAATCAGGATCTTCCTTGATCTTGTTTATCAGGTATTCTTTACAGAAGTGGCGGCGTTTACGCACATAGCCTTCACTACGGAATCCCAGCTGGCGTGCAATCTCCTTTGAGGTAATGTCCTGTCCGGTCAGGCGAAGGATCTTCTGGCAATCCACCGGAATTTTCAGAAGGGTGCGCTGGTAAATGGCCATCCTCAGGTCCTTGTCCTGCACCGGTAACGGCTCTTCGAATTCAATTCGCTCTTCCATATCCCTGTTCAGGGGATCGATCTCGATTTTCCTGATCTGGCGCAGGTGTTTCAGCCAGAGCAGTCGGGAAATGGAGTATATATAGGTATTGAATGCGGAGGTGAGTTCGAAATCAGGTTCTTCCTTGAGTTTCTTGAATACAATAATCAGTGCATCCTGGAATATATCTTCAGCATCGCTATCGGATCCTGCATTGTTGAGAATCAGCTGCTTAACCGGATTTAATGAGTTCTTATAGATATATTGCAGAACACGATTGTCCCGTTTTCTGAGTCCTGTAAGTATTTCTTCATCCGACAGCCGTTTCACTAGAGAAGGGTTGCATTTTGCTGAACCACAAATATAAACATTAAGTGATTCCTACCGATATGCTTACGAAATAAAATATGAAAGGTTCTAATCCCCCGCATGCCGCCGGATCATCTGCTGAATGGCCTTACTGCAGACGGGACAGAAACCGGCATCATTGGTATGCATCCGGCAATCAATCATGGGCCGGAAAACATCTTTTGATACATACCCCCCACCTTCGAATACACCCACTGTTTCCTGGTACTGATCTGTGGATGGTGTTGGAATGGGAGTATCCTTAGCCACCATTCCCTTCCATTTGGAATCAAAATCAACCAGCGTGGTCAGGTTGGGATTCCACGGTTCAACCTCAAGGTTAAAAAAGTCATTGTACGCCACAGCCGAATTGAAGTACTCATCTGCCAGTCCTCCGAAGGCATGTCCGAACTCATGGATCACAACGGCCCTTGAAGCAGCATTATCAGCTGCTGAAATACTATATAGGTTGTATATTCCACCTCCGCCATATTTAGCTGTATTCACAAGGATATATACCTGATCATAATGCGCATTGGATGCCACATCACAAACCGATTGGTAATCCAGCGTGGTCATGTAACGTTCAATCCCGAATGTGTAAAAGGTAGAATTCATGACAGTATTTTTCCATATCCCCTGCCCGGGTATATCGGTGCCAGAATCCTTGCTCACCGATTTCACAGCCCTCATATTAAAAGCACTGCGGTTGCTTTTAAAAGGTTCTTCTGAGAAAATGAAACCGGCAGACCGCTCTGCATCCCCAACAAACTTATCCATTTCATCGGCGGTATAGCCCTCTGCCAGGAACAAGATATCAATTCTTTCTTCAGGTGGACCATTTATTTCAAGATCAACGGTTTCAAAAACCAGCTGGTTCCCCGGATCTGCATAGATGGTTGCCGGATCAATTTTCCCGATCCATGTAAGGTTGAAATCGCCATTCTTATCCCGGTCATGGATCTCAACAATCACACTGTTTTTTGGCCAGGGAAACCTGAGGACATGGCTGAATGCCCTTTTAAGTGTATCTGCTTCCAGGGTGGTTTGCCACTCCCGGAAGAGGGTACAGTAGGTATGGCTGAATATCAGTGCTCCACTGGCCGCATCCTTCACAAGGAATTTATGGTCACCGTAATCGAACGGGTCAATCAAAATGGATCGGGATCCGCTGTAATGCTTCTCTTTTCTGAGTACGGAAAATGAGTATGTAGTCTCCTCTGAAGTCCCGGAAAACATCAGGTCAATCCGCATCACCCCATCTTCAAACCACCGATCGAATGATTGATTTTGTGCTGGTTGAAAGATCGAAAACAGGAAAATGCTCAGGAAAATGGAAATCGGACGGTTCATATCTGTCATTTTAGTGCATTAAATTTATAATTTAGCGAAAGAACCACAAAACAATATCCAGATGATTGAAAAATGGATTGTCGCATACCAGGAACTCCTGGTCAGGGCCGGGATATCAGAAAAACTGGCTGTTCTTATTGAAAACGTAACGGTGATCCTCGTCACAGTCGTGCTGGCCATCCTGGCTGATTTTATCATTAAAAAGATCATCATCACTACCATTACCAGGATTGCCCGGAAATCCAAAAATATCTGGGACGACATATTTGTAGAGAGAAGGGTGTTCAACAGGCTTGCTCACCTGGCACCTGCTATCATTGTGCACTATGCCCTTCAGTATATTTTCGATGCTCCAGGACTTGTTGGTTTTCTGGAGAATATTACGCAGGCTTATATGATTATCGTGATACTGCTGGTTATCGATGCCATTTTAAATGCGTTCCACGAGGTATTCATAAAACTACCTGTTTCCAAGGGCCGAAACATTAAAGGATACGTCCAGGTTGTAAAGATCATATTCTATTTCACAGCCATTATCCTGCTCATTTCAATCTTCAGCGGCCAAGCTCCTAAAGCCCTGATTGCAGGTCTGGGTGCGATGGCCGCAGTCCTTATACTGGTGTTTAAGGATACCATCCTGGGGTTTGTGGCCAGCATCCAGCTATCAGCCAATACAATGGTGAATGTGGGCGATTGGATCTCCATGCCAAAATTCAATGCGGATGGTACCGTTACTGATATCAGCCTGAATACGGTAAAGGTGCAGAACTGGGATAAGACAATCGCCACCATTCCCACCTATGCACTGGTCTCAGAATCTTTCAACAATTGGAAAGGCATGGAGGAATCCGGGGGCCGAAGGATCAAACGCTCCATCAATATTGATATGAAGAGCATTGGTTTCCTTGATAAGGATCAAATTGAGAAATTCAGGAAGTACCACCTTTTAAAAGATTACATCTCCAAACAGGAAAAGGAGATCGATGCGTACAATGAATCACTCAGCCTGGATGTGACAACAGTGACCAACGGAAGGAGGATGACCAACCTGGGGACCTTCAGGAAATACCTTGAGAACTACCTGTACAACCATCCAAAGATCCATAACGATATGACCTTCCTGGTGAGGCACCTTCAGCCCACCGAAAAGGGGCTTCCCATGGAAATCTATGTATTTAGCAATGACCAGGAATGGGCCAATTATGAATCGATCCAGGCCGATATTTTCGATCACATCCTGGCCATCATACCGGAGTTTGGCCTGCATGTCTTCCAGAATCCCACCGGGGAGGATTTTCAGAAGCTGGCCGCAAACTGATTGAAAGTTTTTTTATTCATTCATGTTTAATATCACATTACCCATTGTGATTTTCTTTCAAATTGTAACTACATTTGACTATTCTACAATAATATTTAGAAACTGCTGACATATGGAAGATTCTCATCACATTGACGACCTTGACCGCAAAATACTTTCGCTGATCACCCGGAATGCACGCATCCCTTACCTGGAAGTTGCCCGGGAGTGCAAAGTCTCAGGAGCTGCCATCCACCAACGGATACAGCGCCTTACAAAAACGGGGGTAATCACCGGATCGGAATTCATCATCAGCCCCAAGAAAATCGGGTTCCATACCTGTGCCTATGTGGGAATATTCCTTGATAGTGCCAGTCTATATCCCGAAGTAGTAGTCCGGCTTAAGGAGATACCTGAGATCACTCAGTGCCATTATATTACAGGAGGGTACTCTATATTTATAAAGGTTTTTACCAGGGACAATGAGGACCTGAAACATGTGCTTGTGGAAAAAGTACAGGCCATCCCCGGGATTTCCCGAACGGAGACGTTTATTTCCCTGGAGGAGAGCTTCAACCGGCAGCTTCCCCTGGAGTAATCCTTCAACTGCTGCGCTGGCGGATCACCTCAAACAATATGACCCCGGCTGCCACCGATACATTAAGCGAAGAGATGCTCCCCTGCATTGGAATGGAAATCCATTGGTCAGCGTCCTTCAACAATTCAGCCGAGATTCCCCTTTCCTCGGAACCAAGAATGATCCCCGCCGGTCCGGTCATATCAGTTTTGTACATTACACTTTCCGCCTTCTCGGTTGCCGCGAATAACCTGAGTCCGCTCTCACGGAGAAACCTGGCTACGGAGCGCAGGTCCCTGTGACGACAAACCGGGATCCTGTGCAGGGCACCTGCAGATGTTTTGATGGCATCTGCATTAATGGCTGCACTTCCGGATAAAGGAATGACAATGGCATGCACCCCGGCGCATTCAGCACTCCTGGCGACGGCCCCGAAGTTTCGTACATCCGACACCCCGTCCAGCAAAAGAACCAACGGATCCTTGCCCGCTTCAAAAATGGAAGGCAGTATACCGGTAATATCACCATAGGAAATTTCTGAAAGATAGGCAACCACACCCTGGTGATTCTTTCTGGTAATCCGGTTCAGTTTTTCAACGGGGACCTGTTGCATGGGTATTTCCCTTCTACGCAACTCACCCATTAACTTTTTGAATAAATCAGATCCGGCATCCCGCCTCATAAAAACTTTATCAATATCCTTGCCCGCATCGATGGCCTCGAGGAGTGCATGAATACCGAATATGATTCTGTCGTCTTTTGCCATATCAGGAACCCGGTGAATATACTTTCCCATTCCGCCAGGAACGTACCGCCTCATTCCAGAGCACCTGCGATTCGGTTGTTTTACTCCATTTCAGATGGTTGTATGAAAAAGCATCGGATTGACGGTTGAAGCGAAATTCAACCGGATTACTTTTGCGCCGTGCAAAATAGTACCATCGCTCTCCTGTGCCAGTCATCTGGATCCGGCTGGGCGGGCCAAAAAGGATAAAGATCATGCCCCGGTCGGTTTTCCACCCTTCTTTGTTGGAAGTAAAATAGAGGTTTGAGTAAACCACCCGGTTGTAGTAGATACGGATCAGTTCCTTTGATTTTTCCACGCTGTTGCCCCTCTTCAACCAGAAATCATCTACCGCAAGCTTTCGGTTGGACTCCTTCCTGAGATCCCTGTACTCGGCAAGAGTAGCAAGGTAGAACAGGGGTTCCATTAATTCATCAGAGGTTTTTACATCCGGGAAAGATCCTCCAAAGTTAAACAGGGTAAGTCCCTCATCCTGTTCCTTATCCACACGTACAAAATACATCCCTTCCCTTATAAGATCATAATGGGCCGAATCAACGAGCGGGAATACAAAACTCGTATCGGCAGTGAAATTCATGGTATAATCGATGGTCGCAGTAATGGGCGGACGCGGCAACTCACTCTCAAGCCTGAAGTATTGCACATGTATGGAGTCCACGGAAGGATCCCGATAACGTACGTTGAACTTCTCCCCCGGCATAAAAAACCGCATAAACTTGGGATATCCGGAAAAGAGCGAAACGACCTTGAAGTTCTGGGCACCATAAGGATTGGTCTTGTCGATATAAAGATACTCAAGGCCAATGCTGCCCCGATTGAGATCCTGGGCCTGAAGCCTGAGCAGGTAGCGCTTCCCTGAATTTACGGGAATAGAGAGTGAAGCAAAAAAGGCCGGGCGTTTCTCATCTTTAGCTTCCAGTTTATAGGTCACAGATGCAGAATCCACCACAGCACCTTCCATTCCCGAATCATCCAGCTGAATTAACCGGTACTTAATAGATAACAATGCCCTGTATTCCGCTTCTTCATTGGTCTGGCTAAATCTCAGCTCAGCCGGGTAAGCCCTTATATACAGCACGGAATAAAGATCACTTTCATGGTAGATGGAATAGTCGGGATGAAGGGAAAGCTGACTGGGATTATAAAGGGAAGCAAGATACCTGACGGAATTCTCAGTAGCAGTTGGCTTGGTAGTTGCACACCCACCCAGCAATGCTGCGATCACCCATATGACTATCAGCCGGTATTTGATCCTTCCCATGACCCTTAAATTTAGTTATTTTCTTTTTTCTGACACCTGTTCGAGCAGAATGGTTTGCTTCTCCCACTGGGCCAGTTTTTCATCATGCTTCCTTTTAAGCTGTTCATAATCCTCGTAAACCTGCATGCCGGTTATGTTATCGGGATTAATAAGCAGTTCATCCATCCTTGTCATCTCGGCCTCCATCTGCTCAATCTCGTTCTCCAGCGAGTTAATCCGGTTTGAGATCTTCCTGATCTTTTTCTCAAACACCTTTCTCTCCGCGTACTCGATCTTATTCCTGCTCTTCTCCTGTTTCACCACTGCCGGTGCAACAGTACTGTCCTTACGCTCTATCTCCTGAATCGAAGCAATGTTCCGGCGTTGCAGGAATTCGTAGATCCCACCCAGATGTTCCCTGACCTTCCTGTGCCTGAACTCAAAAACTTTATCCACCAGTCCGTCCAGGAACGCCCTATCATGGGAAACTACAATAAGCGTACCATCAAAAGCCAGCAACGCATTCTTTAATATATCCTTGGACCGCATATCCAAATGGTTGGTGGGTTCGTCAAGGATCAACAGGTTAAAAGGCTGCAGCAACATTCTGGCCATGGCCAACCTGGAGCGCTCTCCTCCCGACAACACCTTTACCTTTTTATCCACATCCTCACCCCTGAACAGGAATGCCCCCAGGATGTCCCTGGTCCGGGTGCGGATATCTCCCACAGCTGCGAAATCGACCGTCTCCAGTACCGTCAGGTTGCCATCCATGATCTCATCCTGGTTCTGCGCAAAGTATCCAAGTTCCACATTATGACCCATTTTCAGCTTTCCTCCAAAATCCAGCTCACCCACCAGCATCCGCGACAGGGTGGTCTTCCCCTCTCCGTTCCGACCCACAAAGGCTACTTTTTCGCCCCTTTCGATCACTAGGTTGACACCATCCAGAACCTGATGATCGCCAAAGCTTTTCTCAATGTCTGTCGCTTCTACAACGATGGTCCCAGATCTTTTTGCAGGGGGAAACTTCAGGTTCATCACCAGGGTATCCTCCTTTTCCACCTCAAGGCGTTCCAGTTTTTCCAGCTGTTTGACCCTGGATTGTACCTGGACAGCCTTGGTGGCTTTATACCTGAACCGGTTGATGAAATCCTCAGTATCCTGTATTAGTTTTTGCTGGTTCTCATAAGCTGCATTCTGATAGGTAATGCGCTCCTCTTTCAACTGCACATACCTGGAGTAAGCAACCCGGTAGTCGTAAAGTTTACCTAGTGAAATTTCTATGGTACGATTGGTAATCCTATCCAGAAAAACCCGGTCATGGGATATGATCAGGATCCCTCCCTGGTAGTTGCTCAGGAATCCTTCCAGCCACTGGATCGATTCGATATCCAGGTGGTTGGTGGGCTCGTCCAGGAGGATATAGTCGGGACGCCGAAGCAGGATTTTGGCCAGCTCCACCCTCATGCGCCAGCCACCGCTGAACTCATGGACCGGTCGGTCCATGTCTTTCTTCTCAAATCCAAGTCCGGTCAGTGTCTGTTCCACATCGGCATGGATCGTATGGCCCCCCTCCAGTTCAAACTGCTCATTGGTATTGGAAAGCTCCTGGATCAGCGAAAGGTAAGCCGCTGACTCATAATCGGTCCGTTCACCCAGTTCTGCAGTAATTGAATCGATTCTCTTTTTAAGGGCAATTACATGGGAAAAAGCCTCCAGGGTTTCGCGGTACAGTGTCTTCCCCTTGCTGTGCCTCATCTGCTGTGGAAGGTATCCTACCGTTTTCCCAGTGGATTTCACCACCCTTCCTTCATCCGGATCCTGTAATCCGGCAATCAGATTCAGAATGGTGGTCTTTCCCGCACCATTGCGACCTACAAGTCCGATCCTGTCACCCGGATTCACCTGGAAACCTATCCGGTCAAACAGGACAAATGCCCCAAATCTTATGGTGATGCTATCCACAGAAATCATAATCTCACTCCTCTTTATAATGCGGAATTTTCCGCCCGATCCGAACCATATGGGGGCAAAAATAGAACAAATCACCGAGTCAGTTGTATAAATATCCAATACATTATCAAATCTGAATCACTAAAATGAAACGTATGCTAACCGGAATCATTATAGGACTGGTGACCGGAATCATCATTGGGATGCTCATTCTCTTTTTTTCTTCACCTTCACTCATGTTCCGGGAGGACTTGAGTAAGAAAAACTTTGATACAACTGTCGCCCGGGTAGAAGAAGTCGTGGTGGCAAAAGGCTGGAAAATACCCTATGTGCAGGATTGCTGTCTATGAAAAGGAAGACGGATCGGTTTGGATCTCCAGGATGAATTCGGGATTTGTAGCAAAGCCCATGTCGAAGGCTATCCGGAAAACCATGTCTGCTGCAGCAAGCGATGTGGAGGAGATCATCGCTGAAATACTGGAAGAATAGTATATTTGCACAGCTAAAACAAGGTTGTGGGAAGGAAAAAGAATTTACCCCTCCTGGAGGAGGTGACCATTGAGAATATTGGAGCGGAAGGCAAATCCCTGGCAAGGGTTGACAATGTGGTGGTCTTTGTGAAAGAAGCTGTTCCGGGAGATGTAGTTGACATGCAGGTCTTCAGGAAAAGGGGCCGTTACATGGAGGCCCGTGTGGTAAAGTATCATAGCTATTCGGATCAGCGTACAGAACCTTTTTGTGACCATTTCGGTGTATGTGGCGGTTGTAAATGGCAACACCTCCCTTACGATAAACAATTGTTCTATAAGCAACAACAGGTAGAGGACGCTTTCCGGCACATTGCGGGCATTGAAATCCCGATAGCTTTTCCGATCCTGTCCTCTGATCCCACCATCCGTTACAGGAACAAGCTTGAATACACCTTTTCAAACCACCGTTGGTTGCTGGATCATGAAGCAGCTTCAGAAGTCCCGATTGAACACACCAATGCGGTGGGCCTTCATGTGCCCGGAAGATTCGACAAGGTGGTGGATATCGGTACCTGTTTTCTGCAGGATGAACCAACCAATCAGGTTCGAAATTACCTGAGAGAACTGGCGCTTAAAAAGGATCTTTCATTCTATGATCACCGAACAAATGAAGGATTGCTGCGTAACCTGATCATCCGCAATACCACCCTGGGCGAAGTGATGGTAATCCTCTCTGTGCAATATGATGAACCAGTGGTATACGAGTTGCTTGAATCTGTGAAAGGAAAGTTCCCTGACCTCACCAGCCTCATGTACACCATCAATCCAAAAAAGAATGAAACCCTGTTCGACCAGGATATCATTACCTATTCGGGGCGGGACCACATCTTTGAGAAGCTGGAAGATCTCACTTTTAAGATCGGACCCAAGTCCTTCTTTCAAACCAATTCCTACCAGGCCCTGAAACTGTACCAGAAAACCAGGGAGTTTGCAGCACTGAAAGGAGATGAAACTGTGTACGACCTCTATACAGGGACAGGTACCATCGCCAATTTCATGGCTTCACAGGCCGGAACTGTAGTGGGAATTGAGTCGGTCCCCGAATCCATCGAAGATGCACACATCAACTCGGAGATCAACCACATCGGAAATACCCGGTTTTTTGCAGGGGATATGAAAGATATTTTTACAGATGGTTTCATTAAAGAGAATGGTAAACCCGACGTGATTATCACCGATCCGCCCAGGGCAGGTATGCATGCCAGGGTTGTGGAACAGATCCTGAAAATTGCTCCACAGCGCATTGTATATGTGTCCTGTAATCCAGCCACCCAGGCCAGGGATGTGGAATTGCTTGGAGGGTCATACACGGTGCAGAAGATCCAGCCGGTGGACATGTTCCCCCATACCCACCATGTGGAGAACATTGCGTCACTCGAGATCCGCAAGGAGTATCAGACCTAAGCCTTCAGGGGAATATCCTCATCAGGCCAATCCTTTTTAAAATCTTTCCAGTATTTTCCAATGGTTCCTTTAATATCCTTTCTTAATACCAGCAGGCCGAAGAGGTTTGGAATGGTCATGATGGCAATGGTGATGTACGAAATGTTCCATACAATGGTGGTGTCGGTGAACGAAGCAATGAAGAAACCCACCACATAGATCAGTCTGTAGACGATCACATACTTCGTCCCAAACAGGTAGGTTACTGCTCTTCCTCCATAATAGGACCAGGATATGGCTGTTGAGAATGCAAACAGCAGCAGTCCAATGGATACGATGTACTGGCCCCAGTCCCCCATAACGCTCCGTTTAAATGCTTCGGTGGTTAGGGCAGCACTATGAATCAAAGATCTTCCGGTAAAGTACACTTCCTCTTCCGAAGAGATTTTCCCGAATTGTACTACTCCGCCCTGCACCGGGATCGGGCCGGTATACATCGATTTTCCCCGGGTAACAACCACCCCTTCAGCAAATGATTCAGCATGGATTAGCGTGATGCCATCGGATTCAATCCGGCCATTGTTGATATGGAGAGTACCTGTATACAGGGCCAGGCTTGTATCATTGCTAAAGGCCCTGTACATCAGGGCCCGGTCGGAATCATCCGCTTCAGAGTAGGTCCCGTCCAGAACGACCAGGTCGGCCTGTTCAAAACGGTTCTCAATTTTCTCATTCCAGACACCCGATGAAAGAAGCACCAACCCTGTCAGAGTACAGATAATTATGGTATCGATGAAAGGCTCAAGAATGGCTACCATACCCTCAGATACAGGTTCCTGGGCCCTTGCAGCGCTATGGGCAATGGGGGCCGAACCCTGTCCAGCTTCATTGGAGAAAAGCCCCCTGTTCACTCCCTTGTTAAATGTAAAAGCAAAACCGGCTCCAAGGAATCCGCCCACTGCAGCGCTCCCTGTGAAGGCATCTGTGAAAATGGAACCAAGTGAAGGTAAAATATTTTCATAATTGGTGGCAATGACAAGGATGGCACCAACTAAATAAATAAAGGCCATTAGAGGAACCAGGGTTGAAGTCACCTTGGCAATACGCTTGATCCCTCCAATAATCACCAATCCCAGCAATAATGCAAGCACCCCACCCGTAAGCGTGTGTTTGATCCCAAAAGAGGAAAACATGGCATCGGAGATGCTGTTGATTTGAGGCAGACTTCCCGTCCCAAAAGAAGAGAGAATGGTAGCAAAAGCAAAGAATCCTCCCAGTATCGCGCCTGTCCGGATAATTTTCCCTGAACGGGTGGTGATGTTCAACCGTTTCTTCATATAGTACATGGGTCCGCCCGATATGGAACCGTCTGGAAGGATATCCCTGTACTTATGGGAAATAGTTACCTCAACGAATTTCGTACACATACCGAATAATGCGGTCATAAGCATCCAGAACAGGGCTGCCGGTCCGCCCAGGTGTATGGCCAGGGCTACTCCAGCAATGTTTCCGGTACCCACAGTCCCGCTCAGCGCTGTGGTCAATGCCTGGAAATGGGAAGTATCTCCCACGTCTTCAGCACGATCGTACTTTCCTTTTACAATCCGAATGGCATGCCTGAAATACCGGAATTGCGGAAGACCCAGATAGATGGTAAAAAAAATGCCGGTTCCCAGCAGCAAAAACACGAACCACTGGTGGCCTCCCAGGTAGTTATTGAGGAAAAGGAGGAATTCGTTGATTTTTTGCATGAAAAAAAAAATGAAATGAATGCGACTCCCAAAGTCCATAAAAGTAGCAATAATTTAAGAAGTTGGAAATCTGCTATCCCTGAAAAAGTGTTGAAAGAATAGCGCATAGCTGTTCTTCAGAGAAAGGCTTTGGCAGGTATTCATCAAACCCGCTGTCAAGGAACCTGTCCCGGTCCCCCACAAGCGCATGGGCCGAATGTGCCACCACTTTGATGTGTTCATACCTATCCTTTACGATCCTCAGGGTATCTGTTCCACTCATAACTGGCATCTGAATATCCATGAAGATCAGCTCGGGCAGTGGCTGGTACTCAAGCAATTTCAACGCATCATAACCTGATATTGCTGTAACCACCCTGTTACCTGTGGCAGTCAGCATTTCCTGAAACAGTTCAAGGGTGTCCGGTTCATCATCTACAACCAATATGGAAAGATCTGAGGGCTTACTCACTATTGTATCTGCTTTTCTCTTTTCGGCTGCATCCGATTGAACCTTCCAGGATGCCTCGAGGGGTAACTCTACTGAAAACAGGGCCCCCTTTCCTTTTTCAGATTCAACCCGGATCCGGCCGCCCATCAAATGTACCAGGTTTTTGCTGATTGCAAGGCCCAATCCCGTTCCTCTGAATTTTCTGGTATTGGATCCATCTACCTGTCTGAACTGATCAAATATCTGGACTAAATGTTTCTCCGATATCCCGATCCCGGTATCTTGCACAAAGAGGATGACTGATTGATCGTCCTCTACTTTTGTACAGCCGATTGTCACATTACCTTTTTCGGTAAACTTGACAGCGTTATTGATCAGGTTTTTCATTACCTGTGCGATCCGGATCACGTCTGTTTCGATCTCACAGTCTTCGTTCCCGTCTGTGGTTATGATATTGATATGAGGTTTATCCAGGCGAGCCACTTCATCCAGGGCGTACTGTTTCATATCTTCAATCAGGCTTGAAAGCCTCAGTTTACCATAAATAATGGGAAGCTGACCGCTTTCGATCTTTGCCAGGTCGGTGATATCTGATATCAAGGTCAGCAACAATTCCGAATTCCTGATAATCCGTTGGACATATACCTCCCTTGCTCCTTCCTCCAGATCAGGATTGACCAGTAAATTAGAAAACCCTACAATGGAATTCATGGGTGTCCGGATCTCATGCGACATGTTGGCCAGGAAAGCAGACTTCAACTGGTCGCTCTCTACGGCCTGCTCTTTCGCTTGTTCCAGTTCCCTCATGGCCTGTTTCCGCTCTGAAACATCCCTCATCATGAACAGGACCAGATCCTTCTCTCCCGGTTCACCTTTAATAAGAACAGACTTTGATGACATATGGAGATAGTGCCCCTGCTTATGCCTCACCCGGTAATCATACGAAGAGAATCCTTCCGAAAGGAACTTCTTGCCCTCTTGCTCCAGTCTTTCCCTGTCGTCGGGATGGATGGTCTCATCTCTGTTTAATGCAAGGAACTCCTCCCTGGTGTACCCCAGGGATTCGTAAAAGGATGAATTCAATAAAATAGCTTCCTCGTCTATCGTAAATAATCCGATCCGGTCGTCGGCAGCTTCAAACAGCGTCCGGTACAAACGTTCACTCCCCCGCAATGCCGCTTCAGTTTTTTTACCCGAGGTCTTATCGGTCATAATAACCAGCATCAGGTTCTCACCGGTCTTCATAAATGAATGGGCAGTGAACTCAAACCAGCGGTTGTTATTTTCACTTATCTCAAGCTTCTTCTCGAATCTGGCAAAGCCTTTATCCATAATCTGCTGAACCATTTTACCTTTTCTCCCGATTATTTCGTCAGCAGCAAACGCCTTTGGAATCTGTCCGATCAGGTCATCTCTTTCCTCACCTAATAGTGCAACCGCGGCTTTATTCGCATCAAGTACCCTGCCGGCTTCCCCGTTTTCTATTTCAATGATCAGGACAGCCTCATTGGTGTTCCTGAAAATAAATTCAAACTTTTCCTTCTCCTCCACCTTGGAAAGCAGGTATTTGTATTGCCCGGAAATATCTATTGAAATACCACCAATAATCAATGGCTTGCCATCTTCGTCATGCTGGATAATGGTCCCCCGGTTATAGTACCATTGCCATGTCCCATCCAGCTCTTTCACCCTGTACTCTATTTCGTAGAGGTTGGTCTCACCGTGAAGCAGACGCCGGATCCGTCTCATATTTTCTTCAACATCGTCGGGGTGGATATTCTTATAGATGGTAGGCTCGGATGGATCAAACTCATCGGGGGCATAGCCTAATATTTTCAGTAATCCCGGACTGATGGACAGAATACGCTCTCTATTATTCCAATGCCACCAGTAAATTCCGAGACCTTCTGCTGCCGAAAGAAATTCATTGGAGGGCGATAGTAATTCCTCAGGGATATTTATGTAATTCATTACCACACCTGTGTCCGTTTGACCAGTCGTATTCTAAAGATAACATAATCTTATTAAAAAGCTTGCGTTGTGAGTTCCTTACCTTTGAACTATCTTTATGCGACCTATGTTTTATTATTAAACAGTCCATGGATTCCATTATATCTTTTCTCCGTGCACTTGCACGTAACAATAACAGGGAGTGGTTTAATGATCATAAGAAGACCTACCAGGAAGCACTGGAGTTGTTCAGGGGATTTACCGGTGAAGTACTGACCGGGATTGTCAGGTTTGATCCCTCGCTGGGCGACCTTGTGGCAAAGGACACCATCTTCCGGATTTACAAGGATGTCCGGTTTTCCAGGGATAAAACCCCGTATAAAACCCACTTTGGATGCTGGATGACCAGGGGAGGCAGAAAATCCACCGATGCAGGGTACTATTTCCACCTGGAGCCGGATAACATCTTTATGGCTGCAGGTGTCTACATGCCACCAAAAGAACAACTGAGCCTGATACGGCAGGAAATTGTTTTTAATCCCGCAGCTTACCTTGAGATGATCAACGACCCGGGGATCAAAAAAGGATATGAGCGGACCGGAAAGGATGATATGCTGAAAAAAGGGCCTGCAGGATTCCCAAAGGATTTTGAGTTCCTGGAGGAGATCAAATACAAACACTACATCTATTCCAGGAAATATAGCGAACCGGAAATCCGGGAAAAAGATTTCGCGCAGAAGCTGACAACTGATTTCAAGGGCCTGTTTCCACTGGTGAATTACCTCAACCATGCAATGTCCTTCACAGGGAACGAATAACATGCTCAATTGATGCTATGTGACTTAAGTTACAGTTAGGTTGTAAGTTTGACCCTATTTTTGCGACAGATCTAAACAATAAACAGATACAGTTATGAAACTTGAGCATTTAACAACCGAAACATTTAAAGAGAAAATATTTAACTACGAGGCTCAGAAAGAGTGGAAATTTGAAGGCGGAACTCCTGCCATCATCGATTTTTATGCCGACTGGTGCGGACCCTGTAAAATGGTGGGTCCCATTCTTGAGGAATTGAAAGATGAGTATGGAGACAAGCTGGATATATTCAAGGTAAATACCGAGGAGCAACAAGAGCTTTCATCCGTATTCGGGATCCAGAGCATTCCAGCCCTGCTTTTTATCCCCAAAGAGGGACAGCCCCAGATGGCCATGGGAGCCCTGCCGAAGGAAACCTTCAAGCAGGCCATTTCTGAGGTATTAAGCGTAAATGAGTAATTTTTTAAACCCTGGTTAGTTTAACCGGACAATAAGATAAACAGATGAAAAAAATAGCATTAGGAATAGCTTCGGTCGCCTTCCTGACCCTTTCCTGCACAAACGGTTCCGCCTCTTCACTGGAGACCACTGAGAAGGGTTCCATGGCCATCGAAACTGACAGCAAAGACCAGGCGAAAGGTTCCGGTAACACGGTAAAACTAACCAAGCAGGATTTTCTCGATAAGGTAATGAATTACGAGAAGAACCAGACCGAATGGGTGTATGAAGGGGACATGCCCGCATTAATCGATTTCTATGCCGACTGGTGTGGACCATGCCGCATGGCGGCTCCTGTACTGGAAGAGCTTGCCGAAGAGTATAAAGGGAAGATCCATATTTATAAGGTGGATACCGAGAAGGAGAGAGAACTTGCATCTGTCTTCGGGATCCAGAGCATTCCAGCTTTTCTTTTTGTACCACAGGAAGGAAAACCTACGATGAGCAATGGCATCGCCAGAACACCGGAAGAGACGAAAGTGATGTTCAAACAAATGATCGATGAGATTCTCCTGGGTGAGAAGCCAAAAGATCAGAGCTGAAAGCCGGACTTAAACCCTATAAGTTTAGTGATGAATTACCACGCGAATCCAACTCCGAACCCGAGATAGGAAAGGGTTGGGGCATCGCTTGTTTTGAATCCGTGTACATACCTTACCTTCGCTGTGAGGTAGGATTGTCCAATAGGAAATACCAACCCGGCCTCAGGACTCAGTGCAAACTGCCAGTAAGTCCCGGTAAATGCCCATGTCCCGATCTCCCGGCGCGACTCCTGCCAGACTGCACCCCCTCCTGCTGAAAAATAAGCATCAAAAAGGTCCAGTGGCTGGTACCAGGAAACCCTTGCCAGCAGTGGGATGTTGTTGATATACCGTACCTGCGTACCATGTATGAGTGCATCATCTCGCTCATAATAGCTGTCGGACTCTTTTTCAAGGAAGAGATTCCATGATATTCCGATACCAACCGCAAGGTTATCATTAATGAACCGGTCAAAATCGAGGGCAATACCCCGCCAGCTCACCTGGTCGGCATACTCTTTTGTACTGGAGAAGGGGATCCCCACATCATAGGTCATTTTCCATATTACATCCTGAGCACTCAGAGCAAGCGCTGAAAATAAAATACTGAATGTGATGATATATTTTTTCATGATCGTTATGTCTATTTTTGAAGATAGGGTGACTGTTCAAATAACTGGTTGATCTGCGTTTCAAGCCTGGTGCGGGTAGAGCTGCTGTTCTTTACAAGCAATCCATCGACCACACCTGCCCAGACAAATCCCAGGGTCTCGTTTTCAGGATCAAATTCATCCAGATCTGCCATCTCGATCATAAGCGTCCCGGTGGAGTATGAGGAAACATATCCGGGGTACCATGGGTAGCCGGGATACCATGGGTAGCCGGGATACCACCAGTCCCAGCCTGGGTACCATGACCAGTAATCATAATAGTAGTACATGTAGTAATCACTCGACAACGCTTCTGTCAAAAGAATCAGATCCGGGCGGTTCAGCGAATCAGGACTCTCAATTTCTGTATACCCAAGATCACGCATGTTCTGCCGTAGCAGGCCAATGATAAATTCATCATGTTCCCGGCTGAGGTTTGGATCATCCTCTCCGTCTTCGGTCAGATGAATAATGGTGTCAATCACACTAAATGTAGTATAGGATGAAAAATCTGCCTCCTCATCGTAACGTGTAACCGCGATATCATATTCATCTACGTAGTCAATCTTATCCGGGTAGCAACCAGACACCAGGAATAGCATCTGAACAATGACAAACGGAATAAATAGTTTCATTACTTTCATAATTTTTTAAAAATGTTAATATTTGCAATAAACGATTTGTAAAATTATTTGTTCATTATATCAAATATAACAAATTATTATACATATAGATTCTTCTAAATACAAATTTTCAGGCATAACATGGAAAAATACATAGGAGCACATGTAAGTGCATCGGGAGGTGTCGAGAATGCCCCGCTGAATGCTAAGGAGATCGGGGCAACAGCTTTTGCGTTCTTTACTAAAAACCAGCGACAATGGGTGGCCAGACCCCTGACCCGGGAAAACATCAGAAATTTCAGGAAAAACTGCGAGATGGCCGGGTATGAACCCTTCCAGATCCTTCCCCACGACAGTTACCTGATCAACCTTGGGAATCCCGATAGCGGATCAATTGAAAAATCCAGGATGGCATTCCTGGATGAAATGCAGCGCTGTGAGCAACTGGGACTTGACCGGCTCAATTTTCATCCCGGTGGCCACCTGAATAAAACCGGGGATGAGGAGTGCATGCAGCTGATCGCCGAATCGATCAACCATGTGCTTTCCGGATCAACCGGAGTTTCAGCTGTTATTGAAAACACGGCCGGACAAGGATCCAACCTGGGTTATACCTTCGAACAGATCGCTTACATCATCGACCGGGTGGAAGATAAATCAAGGATAGGGGTATGCATTGATACCTGTCATGCCTATACAGCCGGGTATGATCTGAAGACCAGGAAGGGATTTGAAGAGACCTTCAGCCATTTTGGAAAAGTGATTGGTTTTGAATACCTGAAAGGCATGCACCTGAATGATTCTAAGAAGGAGCTGGGATCCCGGGTTGACCGGCACGATAGTCTGGGTAAGGGTTTCCTGGGAATCGACCTCTTCAAATGGATCATGGCCGACAACCGGTTCGATGGGATACCAATGGTACTTGAAACACCGGATGACAGCCTCTGGGCGGATGAAATCAAACTGCTACGAAGTTTTATATAACTATATTGTGACCAAATACCTTCATGATGCGACACGAAAGATCCCACACCAAAATCATTGCTACCATTGGCCCTGCTACAAGCAGCAGGGAGATCATGGAACAGATGATCCTGGAAGGAGTGGATGTATGCAGGATTAATTTCTCACACGGGTCCCATGAGGACCATTTAAAAACAATCAAAATTATCCACCAGCTGAACGAGGAACTCTACTCAAATGTGGCCATCCTGGCTGATCTCCAGGGTCCTAAACTTCGTGTGGGTGAAATGCTGGATGGGGTAGAACTTGTAGATGGACAGACATTCTCGTTTGTGACAACGCCATGCACTGGAAACACAGAGAAAGCATATATCAGTTACAAACAATTATCCGAGGACGTCACAGTGGGCGAAAAAATACTGGTGGATGATGGAAAACTGACCTTTGAAGTGATCGAATCCAACGGGAAGGATCATGTAAAGACCAGGGTCATCACTGGAGGACCTCTCTTTAGCCGCAAAGGGGTTAATCTTCCCAATACGAAAGTCACCCTGCCCAGCCTTACGGAAAAAGACCTTGCAGATGCCCGGTTCGCCCTGGACCACAAGGTGGATTGGATCGCTCTCTCGTTCGTTAGACAGGAAAAAGATGTGCTGGATCTCAGAGAGCTGGTGGATGCCCATTCCCGCGATGCGCATATTATCGCTAAGATAGAAAAGCCAGAAGCCCTTGAGGAGATTGACCAAATCATAGATGCTGCTGACGCGATCATGGTTGCGCGGGGAGACCTTGGGGTTGAAGTTGAATTCCACAGGGTTCCCATGATACAGAAAAGCATCATTAAGAAATGCACCAGGAAATCCAAACCGGTCATTGTGGCAACCCAGATGATGGAAAGCATGATCACCAATCCAATCCCTACCCGCGCTGAAGCCAACGATGTAGCCAACGCTGTCCTGGATGGCGCTGACACAGTCATGTTGAGCGGAGAAACCTCAGTGGGGAAATATCCGGTACAGACCATCCGGAATATGCAAAAGATCATTGACTCCACCGAAACAGAGGAATTCTGCTTTTACAAAGAACACCCTCCCCTTTTGCAAAATGAGACTTTCCTGGCCGACTCGATCTGCTACAATGCAGTAAAGATGGCTGAACAGGTAAACGCAGCCGCCATCATCACCCTGACTTTTTCAGGTTATACCGCGTTCAAGATCAGTTCACACCGGCCCAGGGCTCCCATCTTTACATTTACCCTGAACAAGGATCTGATTCGGCACCTCTCCCTGGTATGGGGTGTCAGGACATACTACTTTGCCGAGTGCTATGATGTGGACGACTATATCGACTATACGGTGGAGTTCCTGGTAAGCCAGAATCTCCTGAAAAAGGGAGACCTTGTGGTGCACGTAGGAAGCATTCCCATCCTTGAAAAGGGAAAAACCAACATGATGAAGCTTACCCACGTAAGCTGACAATTATTTGGACAACAGGATCATCATATGGATCAAACGAGCAGAGGAACGCTGGCTCAATACGTTACACAACCACGCAGCGGGCCTGTTCTCCGGCACCTTTCTCCCCTCCCATGACCACACCCACCATCGGCGGGTCTGGAACATTTGCAGGAGCCTGTTGACAGAGATTGCCGTATTCAACTCCCATATGGATGAATCTCTGGTGGAAGGTGTATTGATTGCAGCCTATTTCCACGATCTTGGAATGGTTCATTCCACGAAGCAGGAACATGGAAAACTGGGGAGAGATATCTGCGAGAATTATTTCAAGGATAAGCAGATAGAGCCTCCTTCCAGGTTCGAAGAGCTGCTGGATGCCATTGAACGGCATGATATAAAGGAAGAAAGGATCTACTCGGGGATTGATCCGGGTAACGCACCGGATATCCTGAGTATCCTTTCCATATCAGATGATCTGGAGGCACTGGGGATTATTGGTGTTTACAGGTACGCCGAGATCTACCTGCAAAGAGGAATTGACTTGATGAGCTTGGGTATCAGCATTCTGGAAAACGTGAGCACCAGGTTCAACAACATTTCAAAGAGCTGCATAAATTGTCCCGGCATAGTGAAAGCCTACCGGCAACAGTATACCGAACTGGTATCATTCTATGACAGGTATAACCAACAGCTGCTGCTGGAGTCAAATCCAGAAGAAGTGTTTTCGGGCCATATCGGGGTGGTAAACTACATCCGCAAACTAAGCGTGGAGGGAAGGACCGGACCTGAAAGTTACCTCCTGGAGATCACAGGAAACAATAGAAGCAATTTGGTTACTGATTTTTTTACAAGACTGAATGGTGAACTGGAAAAAGCGCGCCTTGATGATCCCAGTCAGACAGCAGAAGTAAGTTGTTGATATCTATAAAATTAACTATTTTTGCATGATCGTACAGGTATTGTCCGCCCGTTTTCTAATGATGTGTATATGAAGAAATTCATTCTGACCCTGATCCTGATTACAGCTTTACTGCTGCAGGTTGGTGCAACCATCAAACTGGATGATTTCCTCAACAGGAAAGGAGTTACTGAGATCAGGGTATTGGAGAGCGAGTCCATATTCGACAGAATTGTGGAGGTCATGATCGAACAGCCCCTGGACCACCGTAATCCGAATGGAGAGAAATTTACCCAGCGTCTCTATATTTCACATATTGATCCTTTCAGACCTGTGGTATTTGTAACCGCAGGGTATGATGCAAAATACTACTATACATCGGAGATTGCTGCTGAACTGAAGTGCAACCAGGTGATGGTCGAACACAGGTATTTTGGCCGCAGTATGCCCGACAGCCTAGACTGGCATTACCTGGATACCTGGCAGGCTGCCTCCGACCACCACAGGATTGTCAATTTGTTCAAAGAACTCTATCCGGGGAAATGGATCTCCACAGGAGTCAGCAAAGGTGGTCAGACTGTCATGTACCACAGTTACTACTATCCCGAAGATGTGGATGTGCGGGTACCTTATGTGGCCCCGTTGAATTTTTCCGTGGAAGACGTGCGCATCTATTCATTCCTGGACCAGGTGGGCAGTGCGCGGGACCGCAGGAAGGTGAAAAGGTTTCAGAAGCTGGCGCTCAAACGCCAGGAACGGTACCTTCCTGCTTTCAGGACCTTTTCTGAACAGAATGGTTACACCTATGAACTGGCAGGGGGATATGAAGAAGCATATGAATATTGTGTGCTTGAATACTCTTTCGCCTTCTGGCAATGGGGTTATGTCCCTGTCAATAAGATCCCGGGCAGGGCAGCCAGACCCAGGGAAATTATTGAGCATATGAACAGGGTGGCTGGTTTTGATTATTTCAGTGATGCATTCATCACTGAATACCTGCCCTTCTTTTACCAGGCACTCACTGAAATGGGATATTACGGCTACGACCTGGTCGAATTTGAGAAATACCTGCAACACGTTGAAAACCCCATTTTCACCTTCACCATGCCTGAAGACCTGGAGGTATTGTACAATCCCGAGTTATCCCTGCAGGTTTTACAATACCTGACGGAGGAGGCCAGTAATTTCATATACATCTATGGTGAATATGACACCTGGTCCGCTACCGGTATAACCATTTCAGAGGAAACCAACTCAAGGATCTTTATCAAAGAAGAGGGATCGCACAGGACCAGGATCAATAATATGCCGGAAGCACAGAAGCAGGAGGTCTATAATACTCTTAATTTGTTCCTGCAGTAGGCCAAAACCCATATTTTGGCTGGGCTGGTTTTAAGGTATTTCTGCAAGACCGTGCAAGCCTTGAGCGTAGCGAGAGGCGGGGATTTTGTTTTGTGGGGAAGGATTTCCTAATAGGGCAGCTTTCCAGGATCCTGCCGGTTGTCCCAGAAAACAATTAGTTGAAGTTCCTTTTTTCTTGGCCTTACCCGGTAGTACAGGGTATTCTGCTTGGTGACAAAACCCTTTCTGACGTTCTTCTTTTTCCAGGTGTTCAATAACTTCGAAGTATGTGCGCCTGGCCTTTGTGGTCCAGCTGACTTTCATTAGTCCAGCTTATATTTTGCCCGAACCTCTTTCATCACCTCTTCATGTGGTATTAGCTCTCCACGATCCGCTTCTGCAAGGCCTTCTTCGATAGCATTTCTTTCAGCCTCACTGATTTCATCCCACCAGTCGGCACCCTTCTCTTTCTTAAAGACAGCTTCCACCTTCGCCAAAACAGTAGGTTTTTCCGTGTTCAGGATAAGTTGGACCAGCTCTAATTTTTTTGCTTGTAGATTCATGATTGTTTTCATTACCTATACAAATTTAACGATTAATACTCACTTAAAGTGCTATTTAGTGGATGATATTTCTTCAGTTTACTCTGCAGATTGTCCTGGCTAATTCCCCCAAATTGCTCGTTCTTTCATTTGTATCCTATTCGTTTTCGGTGCTGCTGATCCAGTTCCTGTTGCTTGGCTTGCTCCAGTTGTTTCAGGTATTCAAAGATTAGCTGGATATTTTGATCCTGATCAGAGATAGTTCTCTTTATCACATCTATCTCCTTCATGACATCTTTGTGCACCAGCAGCATCTTTCGCAGCATGGTGAACGTACGCATGATTGCGATATTAACCTCTTTAGCTTTCTTACTCTTAAGAACACCAGAGAGCATTGCAACACCATTGTCAGTAAAAGCAAAAGGAGCAGCACCTCCAAGATACATTTTTGAGGGTATCACATTTTGTGATACCATAGCATCTATTTCATCATCAGTAAGTTCATACATAAAATCATCAGGAAAACGATCTCGGTTACGACGAACAGCTTGTTTTAAAGCCCTGGTTTCAACATCATATAGTTCTGCAAGATGAACATCAAGAATAACCTTCTCATCTCTAAGCGTAATGATCTTACCAGCTATTACGGCTTCTTGTCTTATAATTGAGCTTTCTTCTTTTGCCATCATATGTTGGATTCTCTGTATTTTAAAAGTAATTGTTTCTTGGTTTATGTTCGCGTTTTGCATTCTTAAAAATTCACCCCAACGGATGATGCTTCTCAATGGCCGCCTGCAGCTCCTCCAGTCCGCTCTGGCGGTACTTCTCCGTCGTGCTGATTTTCTTATGCCCGGCAAAGACCTGTACCACCCGAAGATCCTTACCCTCCTTCAAAAGGTTCGTGATCACGCTCTGCCGGATGGTGCGAGGGTTCAGGTTCCTATCCGGGAACATCCACTTGAAGGTTTCAATCAGGTAGTTGATCCCCTCTCCGCTCTCAGGAGTGCCCCGAAGAGTCAGCACCAGCCTGTTGGTATCGGTCTTCAATAACCCCGGTCTTACCTTATGGATGTAATCATACAGCAGCATCACCTGGTTGGGCTTTAAGGTTAATGTCCTGGCCATGGCCCTTATCATTGCCCTGATGTGTATTGATCCCGATTCCAGGTCGATATCCTGCAAACAGATCCTTGTGATCTCAGTTTGCCGCAGACCCTGGTAGATCAAAAGGCTGATCACCACCTTGTTTCTTTGAGCTGCCTTCTCATAGCGCTCCTTTCGGTTCATCAGCTTTTCCATTTCAGTTGAAGAAAAAAGATCATGTAGTTGTATATCACCTGAGCGGGCATCTTTCAATCGCAACTGCCGGCAGGGATGATCCGCTCTTTTGCCAGTAGTGATCAGATAAAAATACCTGGCTTTTACCGCATACAACATCCTGTTGATGGTTACCGGGTTAGAGAAGCCCTTTCGAAGATAATCCACATACTCCATCACATCCTGGTAGGTGGCCTTTTCGGCCCTTTCCTTTCCCATATACTGCAGATACCGTTTTATATCCAACAGATAGATCTTTACCGTGTGTGGGGAGTATTTATCCAGCAGATAGGCTTCCAGATTCGGTTTCATAAGACTTCAGATTACAGTTCCCTGGTCAGGTGTTTTCTGCCAACCCTGGTATAGACCTGGGTGCTTTCCAGGTAGCGAAGCCTTCTCCAAAAACTCTGTCCCATCATCCTGCTTCCGTTGACATTCAGCAAAAAGGCCCGCTGGGGATCCTGAGAGGTGGTTTGTCGTTTGTGTAAGTTATGGATCCTCTCCTGGTAGTAGTACTCTTTAAGATCCGCTATCACCCGCTCCGGCATGGGTACCACCCTTCGCCGTTTCCCTTTTCCGGAGCGTACATACACCAACTTTCCCCTAAAGCTGATATCCTTAAAATTCAAAGCCTCTGCTTCACTTTTTCTTAGGCCGCAGCCGTAGAACAGACCCAGCAGGGTCCGGTCCTTGTAACACTCACAGGCGTAGTAGAGCTTTTCTATTTCTGCCCTGGTTAATACCGCCCTTTCCTTTTTCTGCGGAGAAGGGAAGCTTAGCATGCTAAACGGATCCGCTTCAATACTTCCTTCTGCCTGCAAAAACAAGAACAGGACCGCCTCTTCCAGGTTGGACAGGATACGGATAGCCGCCTTATGTTCCTCTGTCATGCCATTGGTGCCGTACAGGGCCAGGATTCCGTATTCCTTTGATATCTCATCCACCTGTAGCAACGTAGCGGCATCGATCACCGCCTCCGTTAAGATTAGTTTTCTGGTGCCTGGATTTGAGTAACCAGGATAAAGCCCCTGCCGATCCTTTAAGTAAAAGTGCCGGGCATGGTTGCTATTACCGTTCGGCTCCATCGTGGATCTGAAGTACAACCCCGCTACCTGGCCCTTCTGATTGCGAAGTGCAAAACAGATACACCCCTTGCCAAAGACCTGGTGGCCACCCTTTACTCCTGGTTTCAGAAGGCCGTATTTCACGTAGCTGGCCATCAGCCGGTCATTCACTTTCCCATTGTGGTGGTACTGGCCACTGTTGTATCCCATCTCCAGCCGATCCGGATCCAGGCCACGGCCTTCGGCATACTGCCTACCCACCACACTGCGTTGCATGCCGTTTCTAAACGAGGTAAAGATCTTGGTGAGTACGGCAGTCCAGGAGAAGGATTCAGCATCTGGAGAGGCAGGGGTGGCTACTCCAAGTAGTTCCTTGGCTTTAAGGATCGCTTCATGTTTCGTGCAGCCCTCCCTTTTCATGATAAAATCGATCTGGTCACCACTGCCCGCTGAGCAGTTGCTCGAAAAGCACGTCCAGGTACCAGTTTTGGGGTATACCTGCATGCTCGGAGTCTTATCATCATGGAAGGGGCATTTCAGGCGATTGTTGCGATCCGGTGTCAGGTGGTAGTGCTTCAAAACGGCGGTAATCGGAAGGCGATTCTTGATCTCTTGGATTTCCATTAGAAAAAAGTATAAAAATCATTTCTCTGATATATCTATCACAAAACTATAATATTTATCAGAACCAAACAAAGAATATTCCACTTATTTATGATATTTATATCAGCTATTTTTGTAAATACCTTGATTTTCATATCATTTTACTGATAAATAAGTATGACTTTAGGACAGCATATTACCGCGTTAAGGAAGGAAAAGAAGCTTTCTCAGAGCGAGTTGGGTAAAAGAGCCGCCACCTCCGGAGACCTGATCGGTAGATACGAAAGAGATGAAGTAAAACCTTCCATCGATGTGATTATTCGCATCGCTGATGCGCTTGATGTATCGATCGATTACCTGGTGGGTAAAACATCCTTTGAACTGAACCAGGATATGTTAAACCGTTTCCAGGAAGTCTCTGCTCTCCCAGAGAACGCCAAAAAGCAGATCTATATGGTAATAGATGCGCTGATACGGGATTTTAAAACGGGGCAAGCGTATGCAATGAAGTAAAACAATGGCTATGCAAAGGGTAGTAATCGATATACCGGATAGTAAACTCAAGTTCTTCATGGAACTTGTTAATAATCTCGGCTTTAAGAAAGTGCGCCAGCTGACCCCTGAGCAGCAGGAGTTTGTGGATGACTTACAACACTCACTGAAAGAAGTGAAGCTCATGCAGGAAGGAAAACTCGAAAAACAATCAGCTGAAGATTTCTTAAATGAGCTTTGAGGTAATTGTCACCAGCGGTTTTAAGAAGCATACCAAAAGGATTGCTAAAAAGTACCCTTCCCTTAAAGCCGACCTTGAAAAGCTGATCGCTTCCTTGAAAGAAAACTCAATCCAAGGTAAAGCCCTGGGCAGGGACTGTTACAAGATACGCATGGCCATCACCTCCAAAGGACAGGGTAAATCGGGTGGCTCACGAGTCATCACTTACGTTCAGGTTCTTGATCAGGAAGCATACCTGCTGACTATCTATGACAAGTCTGTGAAAAAGACCATCTCCGATAAAGAATTGGACGAACTCCTTAAACTGGCGGGGATAAAGTGAAGGAGTGCCTGAATGCCTTTATTACCAAGGAGAACCCCAGGATTATTCCATCAACATGGTTTATGATCTACAACCGTTTTAATACCTAATACAGAAGTTGGAGAATTAAAAACCCGGCGATCGGCCGGGTTCTTATTTGAATCACCAAATCTCAAGCCAGTATATTACTAATGTCTTTGACTGGTTAATAGCAATCCCTTTAGAAAAACCATTCTTCCATAATTGAGGTAAGTCTTCTCTTTCAGATAGATACTCTTCTTTAATAAACCTTCCAGACTGAGTATCTATTAGATAGTAGCTAAACTCTGATAATTGTTCGTTTCCTATTTCACTGCAAGTTTTGCATTCAGTAATAAGCCTTTTTATGTTTGGAATAATCTTCAAAGAGTCCCCACACCCTTGCTCTATTTCGATAGACTTCTGACCATTGATGATAACAACACTCGGGTCTGAGTCTTTGTATTCTATTGTGCTAGTTATAAAGGAGGGGATATGCGACCTGTATGATTTGCTATTCGTTGGAATAGCTAAGATTACCCCGCATCTATTGCTCTCTTTACACTTTATGGGGAATGTTGTTGTGAAGTAATAACTCCCTTTAACATTCTGCGGAAAATGAGCTAGCAATGAATCATTGAAATCTTTGCTTATTCTTGCCCAGTCCGAATTATAGTATCCGGGGTTTTTGATATCACAACCCCAAGACATTAACAAAATGGACACAAAAATTAGGACTATTCTATTCATAGATATTTGATTCTGTCTTGTTTCTGTAATCATGAACTCCTCTTGAGGCTCCAAGGAATTGTAAGACCTTCTGTCCAAATTTATACCTCTTTGCCTGCTTGGAAGAGCCATAGGTAATGCGCTCATTATAAACCTCATGAAGTGAATGATTCCCGGTAATCACATTAAATTTCGGATCATATTCTTCATGTTGGGTATCGGTACGGCCAACAGGAGCCATATCCTCCTTTACATATTTCTCATCGATCCCAGTAGTGTGTTCTTTGCCATACGTAATATCGAAAGAATTCGGTCCCCCTTTGACTGTTGTCGAAACTTCATCATTCTCTACCCTAACCTTGCTTGTAACCTTTTTATAACCGTTGGCGTCCATTTTCTCCTCAATCTCTCCAGCTGACATTTCAACTTGCTCATAAAACTGGCTCAGGCATTGGAGAATCTGAATTTCCACCAATTACAGTTTCGCCGGTAGCAACGAAAACCCGATCGGGATCATCATTCTCTTCATAGTCAATTAGGTTGTAATTTTCATCAAAATAGAAATTATCAGGAACAGTACCGTCTGGATCAATATACCGAATAGGGTTATTGAAAGTATAGTTGTACGGAGACCAACTGCTCATATATTCAGCGGCGGGATCCATCACGTGCCACCTCCCCAGCGCAGGGTCGTAAAACCTTGCACCATAGTCGTAGTGGTCCAGGATAATGTTTCCCAGTTGCTCGTCTTGTAATTCCTTACCGTTAAATAGGTACTTGTGATCGTGTTCTGAATCTGGCTGATCAGGGCTCATTCCGAAAAGGTTCATTTTATCGATATTTTTTCATGGCGTGATCGAATTCGGCGAGGAAACTCTCTGAAGTAATTGGCCTGCCATGCCCAGGATACATGATTTTTACCGGGAGGGATCGTATATGTTTCCAGCTTTCAATCAGGGCCTGAATGTCTTCTGCAAATGGAGGGAAGTGTTCTTTCCCTTGAAGTCCAAACAGGGTATCCCCTGCAATCAATTCCCCTCCATCCATCAGCACCACCATGGAACCATAGGTATGGCCCGGGGTATGGATTACTTTTCCGGGGAAGCCCACTTCCTGAAGATCAAATGAATCCCCAGCCAGCAGATCCGGTTCAACACCAGGATATTTCATCAGACGCCTGATAATGATCCTGCCCAGGCCCACCAGGAGTTTAGCCTTCCAGCGTGTTCCTCCGGGTATTGTGGTGAGTCCTTCTCTTAACCGGCTCTCTTCAGAGCGGTGAACCATGATGCGGCAACCTGTGAGTTCCTTCAGTTTACCTGCAGATCCTGCATGATCGAAGTGTGTATGTGTCAGGATCAGGAGTTTAAGCATGCCTGGTTGAAGTCCCAGTTTGGAGAGTGTTTCCAGGATCTTTGCTTCAGACCCGCTGTTCCCGCTGTCCACCAGAAAAGCTTCTCCATGTCTGTAAACCAGGTATGATGCTACTTTTACAAGGGAGATCCTGTGGATGGTGTATCTCGTCTCCTCCATTATTTCACCGGGAAATCCATCAGTTTTTTCCCTTCCATGTATGCTTCCAGCCGATCGTTGATTGCAACAGGCCCAACACCAGCCGGTGTCCCGGTGAAAATCAGATCACCGGTTTTCAGGGTCATAAAGCGGGAAACATAGGAAATAATCTTCTCGAAACCGAATATCATCAGTGCGGTAGTTCCCTCCTGGACCGTTTTACCATTCACGTCCAGCCTGAAACCAAGGTTGTGGATATCTTTGCATGTTGCAACAGGGAAGAGCTCGCTGACGGGTGCAGAATAGTCAAAACCTTTGGCAATTTCCCAGGGCAGTCCCTTCTTCTTCATTTCGTTCTGCAGATCCCGGGCAGTAAAATCCACACCCAATCCGACCTCGCTGAAGTAGCGGTGAGCATACTTCTCTTCAATGCTTTTTCCGAGCCTGTCGATACGAATCACCACCTCCAGTTCATGATGCACCATGTCGGAGAAATCCGGATAGAAAAAAGGACGATTCCCTGTAACCAGTGCCGAATCGGGCTTCATGAAAAAAATCGGTTTTGAAGGAACATCGTTGTTCAGTTCTTTTGCATGAGCAACGTAGTTCCTGCCGATGCAGATGATCTTCATGGTTCTATTTCTTAATGGAATTCAGTTTGATGTTGGTAAGGACCTTCTTCGTGAAAAGGGGAAAATCTCCATTCATCATCCAACCATAGTAACCAGGATCGCGCTCAAGGATTTCTCGCACGGATTTACCTTTGTATTTGCCAAAATTAAAAACCTCTTCATCCTGCTCATTGTAAACGATCCTTCCCGCAAAATCAACATTGCGGGTATGAGCAGAAAACTCTGCAAGTTTCCCAATATCATTCTCCAGGTTTGGATAACGATCCAGCTGGGCCTGCAGTACCTCGTAGGTAGCCAGTGTATCGGCAGATGCCGAATGGGCATCCTTCAATTCTTTGCCCACGAAGAGCTTGTATGCGGCGGAGAGTGTCCTGGGTTCCATTTTCATAAAAATCACCTGCACATCCACAAACTTTCTTCTCTTCAGATCTATATCCACACCTGCCCTCAAGAACTCCTCGGCCAGCAATGGTATATCGAACCTGACCGAATTATATCCACCCAGGTCACATCCTTCAAAATCCTTCACCAGACTTCTGGCAATTTCGTTGAATGTGGGGGCATCTTTCACATCCTCATTTTTGATCCCATGTATTTCCGTTGCTTTTTCAGAGATGGGCATCTCCGGATTTACCCGCATGGTCTTCGTGCTCTCGTTCCCGTTCAAATCAACTTTGAGAAAAGCAATTTCCACAATCCGGTCCGAGGCAATATTGATACCAGTGGTTTCCAGATCAAAGAAAATAATGGGATTCTTCAGGTTCAGCCTCATGCACTATGTGTTAATCATCATGGGCATCAGAAGCATAAGGGTATCCTCGTTTTTGTTCTCTGTTTCGGACGGGAGCAGGATCCCCGCACGGGTCGGATCACTCATTTCCAGCACCACATCGGGAGAAGACAGGTTTGCCAGGATCTCAATAAGGAAGGTGGATTTGAAACCGATCTCCATTTCTTCACCTTCATACTGGCAGCTGAGTCTTTCATTGGCAGATATGGAGAAATCAATGTCCTGAGCAGATATATTTAACTGGTTACCTGTCAGGGAAAGCTTCACCAGGTTGCTGGCCTGGTTCGAGAAAACAGATACCCTTTTGAGGGTATTGTAGAACGCCAGGCGGTCAATGGTCATCTTATAAGGATTGTCGGTGGGGATTACAGAATCGTAACTGGGATAGTTACCCTCCACCAGCCTGCAGACCAGTTTATAATTGGTAAGAGTAAATGAAGCGTTCCTGTCATCAAACTCGAGCACCACCTTGTTCTCTTCCCTGGGAAGTATATTTTTCAGTAGAGAAGCCGGTTTCTTGGGAAGAATAAAACTTGAAGCCCTTTCTGCAGAAGCATCCGTTCTCTTGTACCTGACCAGCTTATGTGCATCAGATGCAACAAATGTAATATCATCGGGCGACAGCTCCATGAAAACGCCATTCATCACAGGACGCAGCTCATCATCGGCCGTGGCAAAAAAGGACTTGTTGATTCCGGTTAAAAGTACCTCCTGCTCAATCTCCACAAGCTGTCTCTGGTCATCCTTGATCACAGGCATCTGTGGAAACTCAGCACCATTCTGACCCATGATGGAGAACTTACCGTTCTCACTCTGGATGACAATCATCAGACTATCGGAATTAATCTCAAAAGTCAGTGGAATATCGGGGAATTCTTTCAGTGTATCGGTTAGTATGCGGGCAGGAACTGCAATAATGCCAGAACCATCTGCATTTTCCAGCTGGATCTGGGTGATCAGCGTGGATTCAAGATCCGACGCAGTGATCTCCAGTAAGCCGTCTTCCATTGAGAAGAGGAAATTATCTAGAATTGGAAGTGTGTTTTTTGTACTGATCACACGACTGATGGCCTGAAGGTGACCTAACAGTTCCATACTGGATACAACAAATTTCATGAGTGTTTTCGTTTTTTAGAGATATGAGCTGAATGATCCATCAATTATACAAAAAAAAAACGTGAAAGCCGCTACTCCCCACCTGCAAAATAATGGGACATATCCCGCATCAGAACATCCAGGTAAATATAGTTTACGACAAGGGCTTCGGGATCATTATTATAGGTCACAAGCGCACGGAACATATGGGCCTCCGCCCCCGGATCCTGATGGAATGGGAATACAGTAAGTGTATGTTTCTCACCCTGGTGGGATTCTACATGAAGCCTGGCAATCATTTCGATTTCCCCTTCGGCACCTGTCAGCCGGTTTGCCGGGACTCCGGCTTTTTGCTCGTACATGATGGAAGTGAAATAACTGAACAGCAACCTGATGGAAACATCATCCAGGACTCCCAGCGGAAAGATGGTTTCTCTATTCGCAGGCAAGCATGTTATTTCACCGTTCAGATCCTGTGAAAAGCGAAATGACTCACCGTTCGCCCTCTCTATCTCAATCAGGGATATTTCTGAAGGGAGCAGGTCGATCAGGATGTGTTCCCTGTAATGATTCACGGTACTTGAAAACACCCTGTCCAGGTTGAGACCGGTATACCCGGAGATGGATACAAAATAGGACCGGTCTGACCGGAATGGTCTGACCATGTATTGATTTCCCTGGGACTGGAACTCATATTCCAGAAGAGGTTTCTCTCCTTTAAAGAACTGGATTTTCCTCACAGGCCTGCCTGTCCAATCCGGATCCTCCGCCAGGATTGAATTAATCTGAAGCCTTTCTGCTGCAAAAAGAAGGTTTTCCACCGCAATCGGATTTGCGGCCTCCTGCCCGAACAGCAACCATGTTTTATTCTGCCGGATCAGCAGCGTGGAGTCATATTGATCTGACAGAAAGATCCTGTCAACACCCGAAGGATCACGAAGGTTTATCCTATCGCTATCTCTGCGAAGCGTACTCCATGGATCGGTAAATATCACGAGCAGTGCTATGATAAGCAATGCGGAGATGATCATGCCGATGTACCTGCGCGATTGCATCCTATCCGGTATATTTTCTCTTCCTTATGAACTGAATCGCCACTCCTGAAAGCAGGACCAGGAACAGGGGGATCAAGGTGTTAACCAGCTTCCATTTTAGAACCATCGCCTTCTGGTTGATCACTTCCCTGTTGAGCAAACGCAGCTTGAACTCCCGGGACCTGAGTTCCATGATGCCGGTTTCATCGGTCATAAAATTGACCACATTCATGATAAATTCACGATTACCAAATGTTTGCCTGGTATACTTGTCGAAACCCAGGGGCTGCGCCCTGTAAGCTCCCCCTTCAAACTGAACCTCGTTGGCCGGTATGTCCCCGTCAGCCAGTACAAACACACTGGTAGGAGAACTTTTGCTGATCACTTCATAATCGCTGGGAACCACGCCTTTGGGCACCGGGTAATTCTTATAAAATGAATCAAAACTCCCTTCCAGTAAAATGGCCACAGGAAGGTTTGATGCTGTATAGAGTGCCGGGTCGGGCTGAACGGTTACCTCCTGCATGCTGATGTAAAGAGGCACATCCCGCTTCCTGCTGCTTGCAGAAGTGGTCAGCAACACAGTTTTCGCAACATCCCGAGAACTTCCGCCGATGGTATCCAGGGAGGATGCAAACTCACTTTTCACATAATTAAGGCCCCGCGTTACAGGGTGTGCCGGTGGACCTGACAGCAATGGATGATACACCCACGGCATCATGGTGAACCGGGCCTGCTCACCGGCTGGGGCGGTATTTACAGGGATCAGGTTGCATTGCATATCGGCCACCAGGTTGTAGTTGATCCTTATGCCGTATTTAAAAAGCATATCCTCCAATCCCACCTGGTTGGCAAGTGCAACAGTTGTGCCGCCGGAAAGGCTGTCGGCAAAGGGATGTACCGGGTCAAGAAAAAAAAGTGCTTTTCCACCACGCATAATGTACTGGTCAATGGCAAATTTATCTGCTTCACTGAACATCCTCACCGGCCGTGCAATGATGATGGCTTCATAATTCAAAAGTGCATCTGTGTTCCCGTTTATAAAACCCCGGTCCACCTGGAAGAAATTCTTCAACTCATCCATCAGGCTATATGTCTGAAGGGAATCCAGTTCACCATGTCCCTCAATAAAAGCAATTCTGGGAACCTCATCAAGTGTCAGGCTGTGAATGGCCCTTGCAAATTCGTACTCCAGGGTCTGGATTGAATTGTTAAGATTCAGCTCATGGGAAAGGGATGGATTGTTCTTCAACAGGTTCACAGGCATTTCATAGCCCCTGTATGTGATCATTGCACCGGGAAATATGATCTTGGCAGAAGTTCCTCCCTCGCGATCGCGGACCTGTATATTGGTTACCTTCAATCCCGAGTCGTACAGTTCACCGATCATCTTGTGTCGCAATACTTCATCGGATTCATCATACAGATTGATAAACTCATACTGCAATTTACCTCCTGCATAAGCCCTGCATTCATCCATCAGTTCACGGATCGATTTGCGAAAGCTAACAAACTCCGGGGGCAGATCTCCATCCAGATAGATCCTCACAAACACCACATCATCCAGGTCTTGCATCAGATGGCGGGACGACCTCGATAAGGTATGTCTCTTTTCGGATGTAAGATCGATCCGGAAAAATTTCATGTCTGAAAGGACTGAAAGCATGATCACCACAGCCAGTGCGATGGTCAGCTGCAACAAATTTCGTCTTTTCAGGTCCTTTCTATCCATATATTTAGCTTACCATTTGGTGCTTTGAAGAACGGTGCGTGTTCCCAGGATAAACAATCCCATCACCAGGATAAAATAGAGAATATCGCGCGAATCCACCACACCCCTGCTCATGGAATTATAATGATACTCAATACCCAGGCGGGAGATCAAAAAAGCTGTGCTGCCCGATCCTGCCAGGTTGCTTAAAAAATCAAAACCAAGGTACATGATGAATGATACAAAAACCGCCGTGATAAATGAAACGATCTGATTCCCGGTCAGAGACGATGCAAACACACCGATGGCCGCATAGATGCCCCCCAGGAAGAAGAGTCCGATGTAAGAACCCCAGGTTCCTCCCGTATCAATATTGCCAGGGGGGCTTCCCAACTTTGAAACCGACCAGAAATAGATAAGTGTTGGGATTAATGAGAGAAGGATCAGTGTCCAGGATGCAAAAAACTTGGCAAGAATAATCTGCAACTCTGTAACCGGCCTGGTATACAACAGATCCAGCGTTCCTGTCCGTTTCTCCTCTGATATCATCCGCATGGTAATGGCCGGGACCAGAAACAGGAATACCCACGGGGCTATGGCAAACAGGGAGTCCAGCGTGGCATATCCGTTCTCTATCACATTGAACTGGCCGGGAATGACCCACATGAAAAGGCTGTTGAGCAACAAAAAAACAACGATAACCACATACCCTGTCAGGCTGCTGAAAAAACCGCTTATTTCCTTTTTAAAGAGTGTCCACATGCCTGGTCATCCAGATTGTACCGGTTCAAAATTTTACCAGCGGAAGACTGGAAGCAGGAAGGTCCCTGTAATCCATCAACCGCACTTCATGAAAATAGAACTGCAGGATATCCTGGTAAGCAAAATCGTCCCTGGCCATCTTCATGGCTCCTTCCTGGCTCATGCCTATTCCATGACCGTATCCCTTGCCCCAGATCAGGATGGAATCTCCATCAGGGAACATATCAAAGAAAGAAGACCTGAATCCCCAGTCCTCTCTTATCTTGGTCATCCTGATTGAATCCTTGTCCAGAATAAAATATTTCTTTCGCCTCATCTGCTCCACATAGATGATCTCGTCGGGTATCTTTATCACCGATTTCATTCCGTTCTTCAGCAGATATGACTTCCAATCTCCAAATGAAATTGTATCTCTCCATTTGGCATTGGACTGGTGCAGAGAATAGGGATCTATAACCGATTGCAGGTATTCGGTATCGGTAAGCCAGACATCGGATGCCCTCTGGGTCTGTCCTCCGCTGTTGGAATGATAGACTGCAGTGATTAACTTATAATTGTAATCTGCGAGGACCATACCGGAGGTTTCAAGAATGGCTTCAAGGATCTCCGGGTTATATACACTCTTTCCCTTGTAGGCCTGGCAGTGGGTTCCGTCGCAAAGAGAGAATCCTTCGGATTTGTGACGATCCAGGTTCTTTATGGCAAAGGTCCGGCAGAGGATCGACTGTGCTTTGTAAAATTCCTTGTCTGCATTGGGCCCCGCTTCAGATTCCACCACACCAGCAAGGTATTTATCAAAATCCACCTCGTTTATGAGGGTCATGAATCGGTCTTCCGCCTTTACTATCAGGTTATCATCGTACATCCTGGATTCCTGTTCAGGCTGGATAGGCCGAACACGGAAAACACATTCCGATGAAATGCCCCTAAGCTCAATGGTTTGAAAATACCCAAAATCCCGCTCCGAATCCAGTACCTTCACCCTTCCCTCCTCATGGGTTAAATAGAGAATGTCTCCTTCACCCAACCTTGAAACAACAACTCCTTCGGCCACCAGTAAAAAACTACCGGATGAACTATAAACCACTGCCGAATTGACCAGTTGGTCCTGGTATAAACCCACCTGAACAGGCTGGGCTCCCGCTTCAAACAATTGAAAAGCAATGAATAATACAATCAATATCCGCATCACTCCATATCCCCTTTTAATAGTTCCACCATTCGACGGCTGATTCGCTCAGAAACTCCATTCTCCCCCAGCTTTGACCTCAACTTCCTGTAACCTTCCCTCATTCCCGTCTGGTATTCTGAGTCGCCGAGAATCCTTGACAGCTCCTTGCCGGCCCGTCTGTGCAGATCTTTCTGGATAACCTCCACAACCAGCTCTTTCCCGTAAATAAGGTTAACAAGGCTGATAAAATTAATCTTTATTAATCGTTTCGCAATGGCATAAGCCAGTGTCCTGGTCCTGTAGAGCACCACCTGGGGAGTATCAAACAAAGCCGCCTCCAGGGTGGCTGTTCCGGAAGTGACCATACCTGCATGTGCCGATTCCAGCAACGCATAGGTTTCCTGGTATACGATCCTGATATCCGATCCGTTCAGATATCTGTCATAAAGCGAGGAATCCAGAGCAGGAGCTCCGGCAACCACGAACTGGTACCCGGGATGTTCCCGGGCCACTTCAACCATGGTTGGAAGGATTGTTTCAATCTCCTTTCTCCGCGAGCCAGCCAGTAACGCAACAATGGGTCTGCCATCCAGTCCGTGTTTTGTTTTCCACACAGCCGCTCCCTCAAATTCATTCCTGAAATCAGTGACTCCATCAATCAGCGGATTCCCGAAATATTCAACTTTCATACCGAAACGATGGAAGAATTCAACCTCAAAGGGCAGGATCACAAACAGGCGGCTGGTGTACTTTCTGAGGTGTTCTATGCGTCGCTGCTTCCAGGCCCAGACTTTTGGGGAAATAAAATAAAAAACTTTCAATCCAAGTGAGGTGGAAAACCTGGCCATCCTCATATTGAATCCAGGGTAATCAACGGGTATCACCACATCGGGCTGCCATTTTTGAATCTCAGACTTTAACCGCCGCATGTTCCTGAAGATCTTTCGCAGGTGCAGCACCACATCGAGCATCATGTAATTGGTCTCCCTGTAATGCATCACCATTCCATCGGAAACCGACTTCATCAGGTCTCCTCCCATGAAACGGAACTCAGCCTGGCTATCCAATTGCAGCAATCCCTTCATCAGGTTCGAAGCATGTAGATCGCCAGAGGCCTCACCGGCTATTAGAAAATACTTCATGGTTATTTCAGGCAAATTTGAGCACCAGCATGACAAATGCCATGACCAGTGTTGCAAATATAACTCCTCTGGCTGAAAATGATCTATTGAACCAGAGAAAGAGAAAAAACAGGAGCAGGTTGGGAATGGTAGAAAGACTTACCACCTTTGAAAGCATGCCAAGCTGCTGAAACTGCCTCAGGAACTCAAAAAATCCCCCATCGAACCTCACAGTCCAGAAAACAATCAATGAACCTGCAGGGAGAAGGATTCCCGGTATCAGCCCATGACCTATCGAATTAAAAGATTTTTCAGCCTTCATTTCGCATAGCTTTCATTTCCCATGTTTTTATTTTATCAAGGGCCGAATAGGCGGTCAGATCAGTATCAATGGGAACAACGGAAGCAAAATGCTCCTCCAGTGCCCGTTCATCGGTTCCCATCCCTCCTCCTTCCGGCTCTCTGTTATGAAAAAACCCTGTTAGCCAGTAGTATTCATGTCCGGAAGGATCTGTACGCTTCTCAAATTCCTCTTTCCAGTAACCATTGGCCTGACTGCACATCCTGATCCCCTTTAACTCATTCAGTGGAACAGCAGGGATATTCACATTCAGGCAAACTCCATCGGGCAGCCCCTTTTCCATGACCATGCGGATCACCTCCCTTGCAACCTGTACGGAAGTTCCGAAATCTGCATCGGGATTGTAATCAAGCAAGGAGAATCCAATGGACGGAATGTGGTTGACAGCTCCTTCCATCGCAGCTCCCATGGTTCCCGAATAGAGAATGCTTGACGACGAATTCGAACCGTGATTGATACCGGAAAGCACCAGGTCCGGCCGTCGCTCCAGCAGGCTGTGAAAAGCAAGCTTCACACCATCCACCGGTGTTCCGCTGGTTAAATATTTTTTGAATCCCTCCTCTTCCTCAATCAAAAAAACCCGAAGCGGTACCTTGATGGTAATGGCATGGGACATGCCCGACATGGCCTCCCGTGCTGAGATCACCACCACATCCCCAAACTCCCTGGCAACGCTTACCAGTTCCTTCAGTCCCTTCGCATCAATGCCATCGTCATTGGTTACCAGTATCAGCGGTCTGTTGTTCGTATTTCCCATCGTCCTTGATTTAAACAAGCTACAAAAATATCAAAAATTTCATATGTCTATTTTAATAAAATTGTGACCTCATTCTATAATTCTATATATATTTATAGGTATAATGCACAGTTTATGAGAAAGAAGCGGATCTCGTATATCCTTTTCTTAATTGTGAGCACCGGATTAACAGGACAGGCACCCCCATGGGACTGGGTGAAACCCCTTTACACAAGTCAGGAGGAGATTGCTGCCGATGTGATTGCAGATCCCGCAACAGGGAATGTTTATCTGGTTGGTCGCTGGCAGGGTTCGCTGGACGGTTTCATTCCCGGGGGGGGAACACCTTCCACCAATTTCTCGGACACCTATGGCGGAAACGATGGCCTGGTTGCCAAATACAGTCCAGCTGGCAATCTCCTCTGGGCATTCAAAATAGGTGGAGGTGATCATGACAACATCAATGCCATCCATCTGGATATGGATGGAAGTATTTACATCACAGGATCTGCTTCAGTAGGTACTATTCATTTTACCGGAACCGGTTCCGTGACTCCCGATTCATTCTATAGCAACACGGATGGTGATGATTTTTTTCTTGCGAAATATGATCTCCAGGGGAAATTATTATGGATGAGACATAGTGATGGGGTCTCGTGGACAGAAGGGCGGGGGATCACTTCAAACAGTTCGGGTGTATATGTCACAGGAGCGCACGTGGGTATCGTTTCTTTCGGTCCGCTGCCTCCTCACACTGCAGATGGGAATTCGGACCTGTTCGTTGTAAAATATACCCCCGACGGTGATGAACAATGGCACATTTGGGGCAGCAGTAACATGATTGATTACGGTGAAGACATTGCATGCGATGAAACCCATATCTATGTGACCGGTGAGTTTGAAGGCAGTATACTGAGTCTCAGTAATGCTGCAGGCAATATCATCTCCACTTTATTCAACGCAAACGCCGGGTTAAATGATCTATTTATTGCTTCATACACCATTGACGGACTCCACCAGTGGACAAGGGCCATCACCAGTGATGAGGAAAATTTTTCCCTGGGGATAACCATGGATAGCGATAGCATATACCTGGCCGGCTCAATCGGTGCCCCGGCCTTCTTTCCTTCCTTTAGCGGTAACCCCGTGTCCCACAATAACCAACAAGATGCATTTATCTGCTCCATGTCCAAATCAAACGGGGCTACCGGCTGGGTCCATACCCTGAGAGGAGAATGGTCCGGGGACCAGGTGGCCAGGGATATCTCAATGGATATTTTCGGAAACCTTTACGTTACCGGATATTATACACTGTCTATCGATAATATGTATGAAATTTTCGACAACCAGGGATGGGAAGATATCTTCCTGGTTTCCTATACAAATGACGGAAAATTCAGGTGGATAAAAACTGCCGGAAGTTCACAGCCCGATTTTGGGAATGGTGTATCAGCGACTGCTTCCGGATGTGTTTATATCTCTGGTAATTATACTGAGCTGGCCTCATTCGATTCGATTTTCATTCCCGGTAATGTCAATAAGAATATGTACCTGGCCAGGTTGCAACTCCCTTGCCTGGAGGCGGTCGGAGGTGTGCTCAGCACAACAGATCCGGTCGTCTGTGAAGCTGATACGATTCGCCTGATGCTAAAGGACTATTATGGTGATATAGAGTGGCAAACCTCGCCCCCGGGCCTGAATTCCTGGAGTACACTAACCGCCGACCTGTCAGATTCCATTGTATTTATTCCTGTGGTCTCTGCTGACTTCAGGGCCTATCTGAGATCGGGAATCTGTATCCCCGATTCTTCCAATATTATCAATGTGCAGGTAAATCCCCTCCCTGTAGTCAACATTTCCGGAGGGGGGGATGTTTGTGGGCTGGTTGATGCACTACAGGCAACTCCTGGCTTCAATAGCGGGATATGGTCCCGGGTTTCCGGACCGGGCGCGGCATTCTTTACACCTTCTCCTGATAGTGCAAATGTAACTGTTACCGTCACCGATTATGGAAGTTATGAATTCAAACGGACCGAAACCAACGGGCTCTGTACCGGAAACTCTTCCGTTGTGGTACGGTTTTTTCAACAACCCGTTATCGCTTTGATACCAGGGGCCAAAACATGTGGATTGCAATACGGACTGAATGTAACTTCAAGTACAGATGCGGCTGGATCCTGGTCCATTTCAAACGGACCGGGGAGTGCTACATTTCTACCCGATGAACAAACCCCGGATGCCACGGTACAGGTGGATGCATATGGTATATATACTTTTCAATGGACGGCCACGAGCGGGATTTGCTCCGGCACAGCTGTAACAGATGTGGAATTTCTGAAAGTGCCCGATGTGGATGCCGGTATGGATATGACTATCGACGCGGGAGAAGTGGTTCAACTGACTGGTACCGGTGGTGATTCTGTGATCTGGACCCCGGATTACAGGTTGAGTGACTCTTCAATCCCCGATCCCTTTGCAGATCCTCATGTGACCACCACTTACCATCTGACCGTTTTCAATCCTAACGGTTGCTCGGGAAGGGATAGCGTCGTAATCTCGGTACGGCCTCCTGATTTTGCCGATGCAGGTGAAGATGTGAAGCTTTGTCCGGGCGACAGTATCAACCTAAAGGCATCGGGGGGAGATGCTTATAAATGGGACCCACCTGACGGTCTGGATCAGCCGGACATACCCGATCCGTGGGCAAAACCGCGGATCACCACTACCTATGTTGTTTCCGTAACCAGAGCAGACGGTGTCACCGACACGGACACGGTAACCATAGTTGTACTGCCCCGGCCCTTTGTGGATGCCGGGCCCGACCAGGAGTACACCGCACGCTTTGAAACGACCCTTGAGGCGAAACTCGGTACAGACGAAAAAGGTGCGTGGTCTGTGGTCTCCGGTAATGGGATATTCGAAGATCCCCATTCACCTGTTACATGGGTATCCGACCTGGTGATCGGAGATAATATTTTTGCATGGAGTGTTACAAACGAAGTATGTCCGGAGGCAACAGACCGGGTAATGATCCGTGTAAAGGATTTCGTCATCCCCACCGTGATCACACCTAACGGGGATGGGAAAAATGATTACTTCCATGTGGAAGGCATCGAACAGTTCGATGCCTCGGAACTGATAATACTGAACCGGTGGGGGGAAGAGGTGTACCGTACCGCTCCGTACCAGAATGATTGGGAAGGCGTAAACAGTAACGGCAGGATGCTGCCCGAAGACACATATTATACTATTTTGAAAATAAAAAACGATGATGTCAGGAAGGGATATGTCATGATCATCAGGTAATATGCGAAAGTGGCTTCTTATCATATCATTCATTGTTTCAGGGACCTTTGCGGAGGCCCAGCTGGAACCCCTTTCCAACCAGTACCTGCTGAATAATCTGGCCATCAACCCGGCCTGTGCGGGAAGCCGGGAAGCTTTGAGCGTCACCATGCTGCACCGCAACCAATGGACCGGTTTCGAGGGATCTCCAAAAACAGTAACTCTTGCAGTCCATTCCCCAATGCGTAATGAAAAAATCGGACTGGGCCTGCTTGCTGTTAATGACAGGTTCGGAATTTCCCGTTCCACATGCATTTCCGGAAATTTTGCTTACAAGATCAGGATGCAACAAGGGATCCTCTCTTTTGGACTAAGTGGGGGGCTTACCATTGCCAGCAATACCTGGAGTGAACTGGTAGCCATAGATTTAGATGATGCATTATTACTTGGGAATACCCCGGGTTACCTGCTGCCCAACTTCAGTGCAGGTACATATTATTATACGGATCGACTCTTCATCGGATTGTCGATCCCCATGTTTCTTTCGCACAATTTTAATCCGTCAACCCAGAAATTTGACCTTGTAAATGACTATAGTGAATACAATTATCTTGTTAATGCCGGATACTTGTTTAAGATTTCAGACAATTGGAAGGTATTGCCATCAATATTGATCCGGTTCAATCCTGGTTCTGCTGTTCAGATGGATCTGAACACCTATGTGATCTACAGGGATAAGATCTGGGCCGGATTTTCTTACAGGAGCAATAAATCTATAGTGGGGCTATTTATGTACCAGGTTAATAACCAGCTGTCTGTTGCCTACACATATGACATGGGATTCGGTATTATTGCAGGATACATGGGAGGCTCACATGAGATCATGATCAGGTATGATTTCCGGTATATTATTAATGTGATCAGTCCAAGATATTTTTAACCAGATCGCTATGAAATTGAATACTACAGTACGATTGATGATCCTCCTTGCACTTGCAGCTGGCGCACTGGATACCAGTGCACAGAGTTATACTGTGGGAAGAGCCAGTTTCAACTCTGAAAGATATGATGATTATTCTCCGGTACAATTCAGGGATGGAATCGTGTTTTGTTCCAACCGTAAGCATGATGTGATGGTGGTATATTCATCAAGCAATCAGTTCGAAAATGTGAATATGTGGTTTATCCCTGTAAGCGACACAACGGTTCAGGAAGATGCGAGGATCTTTTCAAAGGAGATGCTTACCAATTTTCATGACGGGCCGGCCACCTTTAACAGAGAAGATTCTGTAATTTATTATTCAAGGAATAATGAAGTGGACTCAAAACTCAGGGATGTGTTTGACTCTGAGAATCAACTGGGCCTGTTCAGTGCACAATGGATAGAAGGAAAATGGGATAGTATTACCGCTTTTACCTATAACAATCCGGAACATTCACTGACCACACCGGCACTTTCGTATGACGGCAACAGGATTTATTTTGCGTCCGACATGCCTGGTGGTTTTGGAGGTGCTGACCTCTATTATTGTGACAGGGATGGTAGAGCCTGGCTGCCTCCGGTCAATCTTGGCTCCAATATCAACTCCACCGGTAATGAATCCTATCCTTTTGAAAGTGAATCGGGGATACTCTATTTTGCATCCGATGGATGGATAGGACTTGGACAAAAAGACATATATTACACCAAACAGATTGATGGGGAATGGTTGTTACCGGTCCACCTGGACGCACCCATAAATTCGAAGGCTGATGACTTTGCTCTGATCACAGATAAGAATGCGGAAGAGGGATATTTTTCATCCAACCGGAAGCGAAACGACGATATCTATATATTCAAAACAGATATCCACTCTTTCTTCAACTGCGACAGCCTTCAGAAGAACTATTATTGCTATCTGTTTTACGACGAGGGATTCATGGATGTCGATACCCTGCCGCTGAGTTATGAATGGAGTTTTGGGGATGGAACCCGGATTAGAGGGATTGAAGCAGAACACTGTTTTCCGGGACCCGGAAACTACACAGTGGAGTTGAATATTATTGATAACAATACAGGGAATACATTTTTCACCCAGACTTCATACGACGTGGAAATCACAGATGCTGTTCAGCCCTTCATCACCTCACCGGATATGGAGCTCATGGATCAGCAGATCGAATTCAGCGGATTGAATTCAAATTTGCCGGATATGGAGATTACTCAGTATTTCTGGGACTTTGGGGATGGAACAAAAATAAAAGGGGCAGAGATCATGCACACCTATGAAAGGAAGGGAAGCTATAATGTACAGCTGGGAGTGACCGGAAAGAAGGACAGTACCGGGTATTTGCCCAAAGCGTGTGTCTACAAGCAGATCGAGATCCTGGAGGACAACCAGGATATGGCTATGTACCTGGCACGGCAAAAGGGGGAACTGGCAGAAATGCCCGATATTGTGGATCCGGAGGAATCCATGTCCAATCCCCTGTACTCCATGCAGGAGGCTATTGAAAAGGATGCAGTATTTCGTGTAGAGGTTTTGACCTCTGAATCGAGGTTGGATATCGATACTGCCCTCTTTGATCCGCTGCGAGGGGCCTATGATATTACTGAGGTTTACCTGCGGGAGGACAGCCTCTACAGCTATACCGTCGGCGAAGCCACCAGTGTGCTTGAAACATATCCCATCTATAACGACGTCATATCGAGAGGATATGAAAATGCCAGTGTGAAGAGCTATGTGCTTGCCGACCTTGCAGAGGAAGAACTCCTTGAGTTGACCAGCTCGCTGGGTGAGTTTGCGGATGCCTATTTCGAGTTTAACGATTACATGATAGGGGAAGCCTCCTACCCCATCCTCAACAGGGTTGCTGAGATCATGCAAAAGTACCCCGGCATAGCACTGGAAATTGCGGCCCACACCGATAACATGGGTTCCTTCGAATACAACATGAAACTTTCACAGAAAAGAGCCCAATCCATGGTCGATTACCTGGTGAGCCAGGGCATTGATAGTTACAGGCTGATAGGCAGAGGATACGGAGAGTCAAGGCCCATCGCGGCAAATATCACAGAAGAAGGAAGGAGTATAAACAGGCGGGTGGAATTTATTATCCTGAATGAAAGCGAATAAATGAGCTGAAGATTTTGAAAAGAACGGTCGCAAATATAAGGTTGATGATGCTGTTCATCTTGTTGTCCTTACCGGGAATGGTCAGGTTACATGGACAGTGGCTTGAAGGTTACAATTACAGGGCAAAGATCACCATCGATGAAACCATGATTCCCGGAAATGACACGTTAACCGATTTTCCCATGCTCTTTTCATACACCGATACATTACTGAAATCGAAAGCCAACGGAGGATATGTCAGTTTTCAGGATGGCAGGGACATCTGTTTCACCGGTCAGGACAGCCTCTCTATTCTTGATTATGAGTTTGAGTATTATAATCCGGCGACCGGAACCATTGTTGCATGGATTCGCATCCCGTCTGTTTCCGCCATCGCCAGCACGGAATTATTCTTCTATTACGGCAATCCTGATGGGACAACTGAGTGGGACACTGCAGGTGTATGGAGCAACCAGTATACAGCTGTCTGGCATTTGAACAATGACCCATCTGTTACCGCACCTCAGATCATTGATGCCACTTCTTTTATAAATCACGGGACAACAGGTGGAAACATGACTGAAAATGACCTCATGGAGGGAAAAATTTCCGGCGGGATCGATTTTGATGGACTGGATGATTATGTTACCATGCCTGTAAACGGATTCAATCCCGACTCAGGAACGGTAGAAATGTGGATCAACCTTGATTCCATCCCGCTGACCGACTCTGACTATTTTTTCGCACACCGCCAGAAGAATCCAATATCAGACAGGGCATACTTACGGGTCTGGGATACCGGAGAATGGGGTACAGGGATGGGTGACACATATGACCTTGCCAGGGGTAGTATCCTGGACACAGCGTCCTGGCATCACCTTGCCATCACATGGGATGGAACTGAAGTAAAGGGTTTCCTGGATGGCACGCTGGATATTGGGCCGGTAAGTTATGCAGGGCTGGATACCGTTCGTGAAATATTCATAATGACGTGGATGCCTTCCTCGGAATCGGCCAATGGTACCATTGATGAACTGAGGGTTTCCAGTGTTACAAGGGATCCCGGATGGATTATGGCTTCCTATCATAACCAGAACGAACCTGGATCATTTTATCTGGTAGATCCAGCGGTGGTATATAATGATCCCTGCCCTGCCTCATTTAATGTTACAGGGGGAGGTTCCTACTGTCAGGGCGACTCCGGTGTTTCGATTACCCTTTCAGGTTCGGATCCGGTTATTCACTACACCCTGCAGCTAAACGATACCATCCTGCTTGACACGATCCAGGGGAATGGTGACCCGCTCACCTGGTCCCCGGTTCAACAGGAAGGCATCTACCGGATAATAGCTAAAGATCCCGGAAGCGGCTGCATCGTTCTCATGAACGACAGTGTTGAAGTGGAGATACTGCCAGTGCCGCAGCTATATTTTAACACAGTCTCGATCACCTGTTTTGAAGACGATGACGGATCCATATCCACCACTGTTACCAGCGGAACTGAACCCTACCAGTTTGAATGGTCAGGTCCGGACGAATACACTTCTGTCCAGAAAGATCTTACGGATTTACCCCCTGGCATCTATGAGCTCACAGTAACGGACAGCAACCATTGCAGCACTGAAAGTACCGGTGTAAACGTCACAGAGCCGGAATTGCTTGTTGCTTCACTGGATCGCGTCACCCATCTCACTGCATATGAAGCGAATGACGGGGCGATCGAAATTGAGATAACCGGTGGCACAACGCCATACACTGTATCCTGGACCGGCACAGATGATTATGTTTCGGATAACCAGGAGGCCACTGAAATGACGGTGGGGTACTATGCAGTCCTTGTAACCGATGACCATCTGTGCATGGACTCTCTTACCATGATCATGGTATCTGTGGATGAACATATGGCAGAGGTCTTTATCCCGGAAGGTTTTTCACCCAACGGAGACGGTTACAATGACCGCTTTGTGATCCTCGGACTGGAAAACTATCCAGATAATGAATTGATGGTCTTTAACCGGCAGGGTGTGGAGGTGCTCCACCGTGTCAATTATGAAAATGACTGGGGAGGACGACCTGAACAGGGAGCCGTTCTTGGAGGTGTGCTCCCCGAAGGTACCTATTACTATATATTCAAATTTGGAGAGACGGGGCTCAGAAAAGGATATTTTTACCTGAACAGGGAATAATAGTATGAAGAAAGTGGTAACTGATAAGCTTAAATATCTGCCTGTATGGATCATGGGTGTTATCCTCCTGTGTGCCGGAATAAAGAAGGTCCACGGGCAGGAGCAGGTCTTCTTCAGTCAGCACCAGTACAACCCTATGTTATATAATCCTGCCTTTGCCGGGAACAGGGACATTCCGGGATTCTCAATCTATTCAAGGCAGCAATGGATCAGCTGGGAAGGATCTCCCTCTTCCAATATGATCCTGGCACATACCCGGATGAAGAATAAGGATTTTGGTCTGGGTTTCACACTCGCCCACGACAGGATGGGGCCAGTTCAGCAAACGGGAGTGTCGGGAGCTTACGCATATTCCCTTCAAATTAGCGAGGAGAGTAGACTCATGATGGGATTGCAGGCAGAATTCAGAATTCTACAAATACACCTGATGCAACTCCAGCTGATTGACCAGGGCGACCAACTATTTGAGGAGGATCCGGGTTTAAAGCTCCAACCTAATGTGGGGATCGGATTTAACTACATCTTCCGGAATTACAATGTGAACATCTCAATCCCAAGAATCCTGAATGCCAACCTTTCACCCTTTCAAGGTGAAACATCCTATTGGAGTAAGACCCGGCGAATCCTTTATATGGGGGCAAACACCAGTTATGAGATCAGTGGTGACCTGAAGGTGCTTCCCTCTCTGCTGATCGGACTGGCCAGCGGCCACTCTCCCTTTATTGAAATAGCAGGGTTGTTGCAATTAAAAGAGAAATTTGGATTGGGTGCGCTATATCGCTTTAACAATACATTGGGGGGAATGATCAGGTATGATCATCAGGATACATTCGTGTTCGGTTATTCATATGATGTATCCATGGGTTATACACAGTTCAATGCAGGAACACATGAGCTTTACCTGGGATACAATTTTCCGTTTAACAAGACAAAAACGCTGTCGCCCAGACGGTTTTAACAGTTAAAATGCATCGTTCAAACTAAAGGTTATGATGAGAAGGATAAAACATGGACTAATAAAAAGCACAATGGCCGTGTGCCTCCTGGTGGTTTTCTTGCCTCCCGGCCGGGCACAGTCGGCACCTGCAGCTGAAGAGAATATCCCGTACCTGGTCACTTTCGGGGGTCAGGCAGAACAATCATGGGGGGATGATGATTTTTGCCAGATCTTTTTCATTCACATCCCGGCAACCCGTACCGAACCTCTTTACATCAGGGTGTTTGATCCCGACACGGGAGGTGAACTGGATGAAGGGAAAGGTGAATTTAATACAAAAGTCAGGTTCTCAGTTTATGGTGGAAGCGGATGCTATTCTGATGATGATGCACTTGCAGTTGATCCCATCGGTAACTACAAGAGTGGCAATCTGCTTGCATCAAAGAGTTTTGGGGTAAGCAACAGGTATGACAACAATTGGTATACTTTTGGACCCTTCAATCCGCTTGAAGGAGAATATGTCGAAAAATTTGACGGTCGTTTATTTAAGATCATAGCGCAGGGGGAGTCAGGTGATGACGGAAATCTTTACAAATATTTCCTCAGTACCCATCAAAAAGAGAACAGAGAGGTAGAAGGGGGCAACTTTTTCACCTATGAGTACACTTTCAGGTTATCTAATAACCAGAACAATGTATCACAAATTTATCCCTATATTGATGACAGGACCATTTCCATAAAGATCTCTAATTTTGACTGGGATGATGATGGTTTCATCCGGATTGTATCGGTGGCTAAAAATGGAGAGCTTTGCCAGGTTTCAGGCGAAAATAACTGGGTACACAGAGAATTTAAGATCATTGAAGAAGAGAAGAACTCATCTATGGAGATCCAGTTTATCAAAAACCGGTCACGTCCAATTAATAATAACAATGTGGTGTTGACCGTGCAGAACCAGTACGGGGAGATGATGCCGTTTTTTGTGATACCCATTGGAGGAATACCCGTTTACAATCCAAAGATCAGAATGCGGGTCCTCGAAAAATAATACCTATGACACTACCTCAACAATACGATCTCTTCATACGCAGGTTCATACCGGTCCTTATTGTCTTACTATTCTCATGCGTCCCAACTGCATTTTCACAGGTATATAAAGTCAAAGAGCACGGTGTAAACAACGGATTACCACAACCTTACGTATACAGCATGAACCAGGATGCAACAGGGCATCTTTGGATCGGCACCGGTGACGGACTGGCCAGGTACAATGGAAAAACATTTCAGGTTTTTACTACTTCTGATTCACTTTGCGACAATTTTATCACCACATCCCTTATAACTGACCGCGGTGCCTGGTTCGGGCATATGAATGGCGGGATTTCCCTGTTCAATGGCACAGCGTTCATCAAAGTGGTACCCGGAGGTCAGGGTACAAGTGCAATTACAGATCTGAAGGTAACAGGTTCGAATATCTGGGCCAGCACACAATCCAGCGGTATCTGGAAAATTCAACCTACACTGGAAACCACGCTCTATTCAGATCCTTCAGAATCAGTAACTATATTTTCGTTGGAAATGCTCTCCTCTACAGAATGCTTGGTAGGTTCTATGGAGGGAGTATATGTGTATGCCATTGAATCCGAATCAAATACACTCAGACTTATCGGTCCCCTGGAGGGGCTCCCTGAAACAAAAGTACAGGATCTTCTACGGTCGAAAAATGAAAAAGAGCTGTTTATTTTAACCCAGGATGAAGGAATCTTTACTTACAACGTAAAACAATACAGCCTGCAAACTGAACCTCTGGGTTTTGATATGGAAATAGGAATAGAGGGCCCTCAACAGATTTATGAAGACAAAGATCTGAACTTATGGATACCCACATTCGGATCCGGGCTTTACAAATTGACCCTCGATACTTCCGGTAATTTCTTAAGATCTGTAAACTACATGGAGGAGAACGGGCTACCTGGCAATAATGTTAAGATGGTATTTCAGGATCGGGAAGAAAATATCTGGCTGGGTATGTATGGTACCGGCCTGGCCCGGCTGGTGGACGAAGCTTATACCTATTATAATTTCGAAGATCCAATCCTTAATAACAGTGTTCACTCCATCTATATCTCTGAAGAATCCAGATGGTTCGGAACGGAAGAGGGCTTGATCAGTTGCGATGAAACAGGTGGGGAAATTCAGTTAGTCGCCGGCTCCATGCATGGCCTCCCTGATGATATTATTACAGCCATCAGTGTGTCTCCTGATGGAGATCTGTGGGTCGGAACAAAGGAGAACGGTATTTTTCGGAAGAGCAAGGGAGCACCCCGGTTTGAAAGTTACTATATCAGTTCCGGGATCCTGGAAAACTCCATTAATGCACTTTCAGCATCAGGTTCGTTGCTCTGGGTAGCTACTGAAAAAGGGATATGCAAGATCGATACGGAAACTGATGTGCGATCCTGGTTTACCATCAGCAATGCCGGCCTGCCTCACAATACTATAAACTACCTGCAGGTGGATGAGGATGGAAAAGTCTGGTTGTCCACTCTGAGCAATACCATCTCCTATTTAGAAGATGACACGGTTACCCGGTGGGTTATACCGGCAGTGGTCGGAGCAATCAATATCCGGTCCATAACAATGGATAAAAATGATCAAATCTGGGTGGGCACCTATGGGAATGGTGTTTTTAAAATAGAGGGAGACTCTGCAACAAACATCACAACCCGTGACGGACTCCTTTCAGATTACTGCTACTCATTGGTAAGTGACGATGTCCGGTATATCTGGGTGAGTCATCGGGGTGGTCTGAGCAGGATCCGGCTCAGCGATGGCTATGTAAGTACTGTTGAAGATGAAGTTGGGATTGACAAAAGTATGGAATTTAATGTCAATGCTGTCTTTAAGGACAAGAGCGGTATCCTGTGGTTTGGATCCACATCAGGTGTGCTTTCATACGATCCTCAGTTGGAAAAGAGACAACCACCACCGCCTGCTCTGGCTTTAACTTCCATTCTTGTCAATAAAAAAGAAGCAAAGGTGAGCAACCAGTTGAACCTTGCTCCGGGAAGACACGATCTCAGGATCCAGTTTATGGGTGTAAACCTGAAAAAACCCGAAGCGGTAACCTACCAGTACAAAATGGAGGGCCTGGGTAATGCCTGGTCGGAAGATTTCACTGAAGACTATGTCATTTTCAATAAGCTTCCTGACGGTAAATACACCTTTAATCTGAGGGCTTTCAACAGTGAAGGAATCTCAGATGACAATCCGGTGAAGCTTCACATTGTCATCTCCAAACCTCTCTGGAAAAGGTGGTGGTTCTATGCACTGCTCCTGATCCTGGTCTCTGCCACGGTGGTTGCTTATATCAAACGCAGGGAACATAACCTGCTTGCTGAGAAGCGGATTCTTGAGGAACGGGTAAGGGAAAGAACGGAAGAGGTAGTCAAACAGAAGGAAGAGATTGAAATACAGCGTGATGAGATCAGGCTGATAAATCAGAACATCACAGACAGCATCACCTATGCAAGCCGCATTCAGCAGGCTATTTTTCCACCGGCAGAGCTGCTAACTACGTATTTCCCTGAAAGTTTCATACTCAGCCGGCCGCAGTATATTGTTAGTGGTGACTTTTTCTGGATCGGCAAAAAAAAGGATAAACTGGTGGTTGCAGTAGCTGATTGCACGGGACATGGAGTACCGGGTGCATTTATGAGTATGCTGGGCATTACCCTTCTCAATGAGCTGGTAAATCATCAAAGTATTACTGAATCCAATGAGATACTGAATAGCCTGAAAAAACAAATTATACAATCGCTCAGGCAGAAAGGTGATAGTGAATCTACTTCAGACGGGATGGATATGGCGTTGTGTGTGGTAGATCCCGGGAAACGGACCCTGCAGTATTCAGGAGGTTTTAATCCCCTGATAATTATTCGCGACGGTGAGTTAATCATGTATAAAGCTGATCCTATGCCCATAGGTATCGGTGCTATCACCGGCAGGGTTTTCACAAAACACGATATTAACCTCCAAAAGGGTGATCTGGTCTATCTTTATTCGGATGGATATGAGGACCAGTTTGGAGGCGAGAAAGACAAAAAGTTTTCCCGAAAGCGGTTCCGGAATTTGCTGCTTGAGATACATTCCATGCCTGTACCAGAACAAAAAGCAGCACTGGAAAAGGCCCTTGATGCCTGGATGGACGGGCATGAACAAGTCGACGATATTACTGTAATGGGTATAAAATTTTAATGATGTAGTAAATAATTAGTACTTGTAAACCATGATGAAAAGAACCTTTATTGTGGCAGCTATGATCATGCTGACACAACTTCTGATGGCCCAGAACCTGGCCGATCTCTTTGAAAACAACAAACATTCAGTTGTGACCATATACGTAGCGGAAAGTGTGAGTACCGGAATAGGAGATCCCCGGACTTTCGCTTCCAGCATGGGTTTGGGTTCCGGTGTTCTTGTACGGGAAGACATGGTACTTACAGCTGCCCATGTTGTGGGAAATGCAGAGGAGATCATGGTCCAGTTTTTCGATGGTGAAGCCATCCCGGCTAAAACTTTACGTATCTCAAGAATCGCCGACGTGGCACTGATTCAGCTGGACAGAGTCCCCACTGATCCCCAGGTGGCTGTCATAGGGAACTCGGATGAGGTAAGAACAGGTGAAGAGATATTTGTGGTGGGTGCACCCATGGGCCTGCCCTACTCCCTTTCCAGGGGAGTCATCAGCGGGCGTCATTCGGAGGATAAGCTTACCAGCGAAGACAAGATGCTGGAATTCTTCCAGACCGATGCAGCGATCAACACAGGAAACTCGGGCGGACCGATGTTCAATTACCGTGGTGAAGTGATCGGTGTGGTCAGTTCGATCCTCACCAGGTCAGGAGGTTTTGAAGGAATAGGATTTGCCGCCACCTCGGAGATCGCCAGGTCGTTGCTCTTATCAAGAAGCAGTAAATTCTTCGGAATCGATGCAATGGTTCTGCCTTACGAATATGCCAGGTTCCTCAATGTACCCCAGGAGTCCGGTTTGTTAATTCAGCATGTGGTAAAGGACAGTCCAGCCGGTGTGGCCGGGCTGAAAGGTGGTTTCAGAAAAGCAGTAATTGATGAAGAGGAATTTCTCCTGGGAGGAGATGTGATCCTGGCTTTCGACCATATCGTTATCAGAGGCGAGGAAAGCGTTTCAGAACTCTTTGATTACCTGGATACGATGGAGGCAACTGTGAAACATAAAATCACCGTGCTGAGGGCCGGAGAAACCATAGACCTATACTGGATTTCAAGCGATTTCAATTAATCAGGGACAATGGATTCCGTCAACACACGGATATTTCTTCCAGGCACCATCGTTGGGTCGAAGTTAACCTATGTGGTGATCGGAGCTCAATACAGAGGTGACTGGATTTTTGTAAGGCACCAGGACAGGGTTACCTGGGAGATGCCGGCCGGGCACATTGAAAACGATGAGTCGGCCGGTCAGGCGGCCGTAAGAGAATTGTTTGAAGAAGCAGGAGTTGTAAATTCTTCACTGGTGCATATTTGTGACTATATGGTAAGCATCCATCAGAAGATCGAATATGGACGGCTCTATGGAGCAATTGTTAACGAACTTGACCCCATCCTGGAACATGAAATTGTGGAGCTGTACTTCTCTGATGAACTCCCCTCTGAGCTCACCTACCCGGAAGTCCAAACCCTCCTTTTCGCCCGGGTAAAACAGCATTTTCAACTCTGATCGAAATGCACTATTTTTGCAACTCAAATGCAATATCCTGAATATGAAGATCTCATATAATTGGCTGAAACAATATATCTCCACCGACCTGCCCCCCGAACAGGTCGGTGACATCCTGACCAACACCGGACTGGAAGTGGAAGCAGTGGAATCCTTTCAATCGGTGAAAGGGGGATTGGATGGTGTAGTGATCGGCGAAGTGCTTACCTGCAGCAAACATCCCAATGCTGACAAGCTTTCCGTAACCACTGTTGACGTGGGGAAAGAAGAACCTGTACAAATCATTTGTGGTGCGCCCAACGTGGCAGCCGGACAAAAAGTACCAGTTGCCATAGCAGGGACCACCCTCTATCCAACCGAAGAAGGATTTACCATAAAAAAGGCTAAGATCAGGGGCGAGCTTTCACAGGGTATGATCTGTGCCGAAAATGAACTGGGACTGGGCTCATCTCATGACGGGATCATGGTGCTTGATCAGGATACTCCCATTGGAATCCCTGCGTCTGAATACTTCAAAATTGAAAGCGACACGGTATTTGAGATCGGCCTGACACCCAACAGGATTGATGGGGCATCCCACCTTGGTGTTGCCCGCGACCTGGCAGCTTACCTGAAACAGGATGGTGCAGTAACCCTGAACAAACCTTCTGTGGACGGATTTAAAACCGACAACAATGAACTGCCGATCTCCATTGACATTGAGGAAAAGGCGGGTTGCAGGCGCTATTCAGGTCTTACCATTTCAGGAATTTCCGTAAAAGAGAGCCCCGCCTGGTTACAGACCCGGTTGCGGTCCATTGGCCTTTCTCCTATTAATAACGTGGTCGATATCACCAATTTTGTCCTGCACGAATCGGGTCAGCCCCTCCATGCTTTCGATGCTGCACATATCACCGGACAAAAGGTCATTGTAAAGACCATGCCTGAAGGAACCCTCTTCACCACCCTTGATGAGCAGGATCGTAAACTGCTTGCAACCGATCTGATGATCTGCAACACAGAAGAAGGCATGTGCATTGCAGGCGTTTTAGGAGGTGTCAAAGCCGGGGTCACCGAAGAAACAAAGGACATTTTCCTGGAATCGGCCTGTTTTGATCCGGTGTACATCAGGAAAACCTCCAAACACCATGTACTCAATACCGATGCCTCATTCAGGTTTGAACGTGGCGCAGATCCAAACATTACGGTATGGGCCCTGAAACGGGCAGCCATGCTGATCAGGGAGATCGCAGGAGGTTCCATCTCGTCGGATGTGGTGGACGTCTATCCTGAGCCTGTTGAAGATTTCCGTGTGGAAATCAGTTTTGCCAACGTAAACAGGCTCATTGGTAATGATATTGAACCCGATATCATCCAATCGATCCTTGAATCACTGGATATCTCTGTGGAGCAACGTAACAACCGGGGGATGGTACTTCGTGTTCCTCCCTACCGGGTGGATGTTCAACGGGAAGCTGACATCGTGGAGGAGATCCTCCGTATTTACGGATTCAACAGGGTTGAAACCGGAGCCGGTCTGCAATCTACCCTCTCCTACTCATCCAAACCGGATAAGGAGAAAGTGATCAACCTGGTTTCGGACCTGCTCACGGACAATGGATTTTATGAAATGAAATCCAATTCCCTGACCAGTACCTCCTATTATGACCGGGAGGAACAACGGGATCCTGAAGCTGTCCGCCTTTTCAATCCATTGAGTCAGGACCTGGCACTTATGCGGAAAAACTTGTTGTACGGTGGACTGGAAGCTGTAGCTTACAACATCAACCGAAAACTTCCCGACCTTAAATTGTATGAATTCGGGAATTGCTATTACCTGGATCCCGAAGCCGCAGGTGAGCAACTCCTGGATAAATTTGATGAGGAGCTTCACATGGGGATCTTTCTTTCGGGGAAATCCAGGCCAGGCAACTGGGTCCAGGAAACGGATGTATCTTCCTATTATGTATTAAAGAGTTATGTGGAAACAGTGCTGGTGAAGCTGGGAATCAATCCGTATGTACTGGAATCTGGCGGACAGGAGAATCCGGATTTTTCCGACAGGGAAGTATACACCTGCCGGGGAGACCAGATTGTTGAATTCGGGAGCGTGGCACCTGCTGTACTGAAAGAGTTTGACATCAAACAGGAGGTTTTTGCCGCTGAATTCAACTGGGACAGTGTTTTGAAAATCCTGGCCAATCAGAGGATACTGTTCAAACAGCTCCCAAGGTTCCAGGCAGTGATACGTGACTTCTCCCTGATGCTTGACCAGGAAGTAACATTTGAGTCACTCAGAAAACTTGCTTTTAAGACCGAGAAAAAACTACTGAAAAAAGTAACCCTCTTTGATGTCTATGAAGGAGATAAGATCGAAAAAGGCAAGAAATCCTATGCGTTGTCCTTTACACTGCTGAACGAAGAGAAGACCCTTACTGATGAGCAAATTGATAAGATTGATAAAGTAATGGAAAAAATCGCCCGGGCCTTTGAGAAGGAACTCGGAGCGATAGTTCGAGGGATGGAATAACATGTCTGCAAAAATCAGTCTTCTGAAGGGGGACATCACCCAACTTAAAGTGGATGCCATTGTCAATGCAGCCAACAGCACCCTGCTGGGCGGAGGTGGAGTGGATGGTGCCATTCACCGGGCAGCCGGACCGGCATTGCTTAAAGCATGCCGGAAGCTGAACGGTTGTGATGCGGGTGATGCAAAGATAACCGGTGGATTCCGGTTACCCTGTAAGTATGTGATCCATACAGTAGGGCCATTCTGGGCCGGAGGTGGCAGGAACGAACCGGACCTGTTAAGACAATGTTACCTGCGCAGCCTCCAACTGGCCTCCGGACACAAACTGAAGCAAATTGCCTTCCCCAACATTTCAACCGGTGTGTACGGCTTCCCCAAAGCGAAGGCTGCAGAGATTGCCATTAATGCGGTACAATCATTCCTGGAACACCCGGGATCACTGGATGAAGTAATATTTGTTGTATTTGATGAGGAGAATGAATCCCTTTATCATAAACTCCTCGGTTAACCGATATGTTGTATCTTTAATGGCCTGGGATGTTGTTTAACCAAATAATTTTATTGATAAATTTTATAGCCATGAAAAAGATCATCATCTACCTGATCGCAATCCTGCTAACCGCCCCTGCCTTTTCACAGGAACTCAGTAAAAAGGAACAGCGAGAACTTCAGAAACATTTGAAAAAAGAGCAGCAGGCGGAGGATGCAGCTAAAAAAGCCGCCATCGTGAACCTGATGGTGGAACACCAGCGATTTGTGCTTGAGGCAAACCGGCTCAGGGACAAACGTGGCAACACCGTGAATGTATCTGCCTCCATCAACTTTATCGCAAGCGACTCGATCAACGGTGTCATTCAGATAGGCAGTCAGAGTCATGTAGGCCTGAACGGAGTGGGCGGGATCACCGTGGACGGTCCCATTTCAAATTATAAGTATACCCGGAATGAGAAAAACGGCGTCTTCAACATCAGTTATAACGTAAGAACAACCACAGGCACCTATGACATAAGGATGACCGTTTTTTCTGATGGAAGGGCAGATGCCACCGTAAGTTCCAACTGGCCCGGACAACTTAGATATGAGGGTTTCCTGGTCCCTCCTGCCGTGTCCAGGGTTTACAAAGGCACATCAACCTACTGACCTCCGGTCGCGCCCCCTGCTCCTCCAGCTTATACAGAAAACGTTTGATGCTTCGCTTGGGAGTTTTCTCAAACTCTTTGTCGTGAATATGTATCTTTAACAAGGATTGATATGCTGACAGCTGCTGGTTTACCTGTAATCAAACAATAGGGCTATCTTTGCAGCATCTTCAGAAGGGCATATTTAAAAAGAATCGAATGATATATTTTTTTCAATTTCAAGACAGCAGGATCATCGCGCTGGAGGGCTTCACTAAATTTGACCTGAACACCAGGAAAAAACTTGAATGGTTGTTTGACGGGGCTGTATACCTGTCCGATAGCAGCGTGAATGGAACTTTTGTGGGACCCAGGAAAGAGATGATCACCCCCTGGAGCACCAATGCGGTGGAAATAGCCGAAAACATGGGTATCTCCGGAATCAGGAGGATTGAAGATTTCTTCGCCGTTTCGGGAAAAGATGCATCGTATGACCCCATGCTGCAAGCCATGTACAAGGGCCTGGACCAGCAACTCTTCACCATTGACAAAAAACCCGATCCGATCATAGAAGTGGATGACATTGCAGCCTACAACAAGAAGGAAGGGCTGGCTCTGAATCCTGAAGAAATTGAATACCTCAATGGTATCAGCGACCGCATTGGAAGAAAGCTGACTGACAGTGAAGTTTTCGGATTTTCCCAGGTCAACTCAGAACACTGCCGTCATAAGATTTTTAACGGTACCTTCATCATCGACGGAGAGGAGAAGGAGTCCTCCCTTTTTCAATTGATCAAAAGAACCACCCGGATCAATCCCAACCACATTGTGTCCGCCTATAAGGATAACTGCTCCTTTGCAAAGGGACCCGTGATCGAGCAGTTTGCACCGGCATCACAGGACAAATCTGACTATTTCCGGGTAACAGATATCGAAACCGTACTATCACTTAAGGCCGAAACACATAATTTCCCTACCACTGTGGAACCTTTCAACGGGGCTGCTACCGGAACCGGAGGGGAGATCCGGGACAGGATCGGAGGAGGAAAAGCAGCCATCCCCATGGCCGGAACGGCCGTATATATGACCTCCTATCCCAGGCTGGGGGAAAACAGGAAATGGGAACATGCTTTGCCCGAACGCCCCTGGCTCTACCAGACCCCGGAAGAGATCCTGATCAAGGCCTCCAACGGGGCCAGCGATTTCGGGAATAAATTCGGACAGCCCCTCATCTGCGGGAGCCTGCTTACCTTTGAGCATGGCGAGCATGAAAAAAGGTTTGGTTACGACAAGGTCATCATGCTGGCGGGAGGGATCGGGTTCGGAAATAAAGCGGATGCTGAAAAGGATGTCCCCGAAAAAGGTGATGTGGTGGTGTTGCTGGGAGGTGATAACTACCGGATCGGAATGGGTGGCGGTGCAGTCTCCTCGGTAGATACTGGTGAATTCGAAAACGCCATCGAGCTGAATGCGGTGCAACGTGCCAACCCGGAGATGCAGAAACGCGTTTACAACGCCATCAGAGCCCTGGCCGAATCCAATCAAAACAGCATTGTAAGCATCCATGACCACGGTGCCGGAGGCCACCTGAACTGTCTTTCCGAACTGGTGGAGGACACCGGAGGGATCATCTACCTGGACAGGCTTCCCGTTGGAGACCTCACCCTTTCGTCCAAAGAGATCATAGGCAATGAATCCCAGGAACGCATGGGACTGGTGATAAAACCGGGCGATGTAGATGAGCTGGTTCGAATTGCCAGGCGCGAACGTGCTCCTGTCTATATCATCGGAGAGATCACCGGCGATCACCGATTTGTATTCAAAAATGAAAAAACCGGGGACAAACCCATGGACCTGGAACTGGCCGATATGTTTGGTTCACCGCCGCGTACAGTGATGCAGGATAACACACTGTTCAATGAATTTGAGGAGATCCCTTATGATGAGGCATCTTTGTCCGTGTACCTGGAAGGCGTAATGCAACTGGAAGCTGTGGCATGCAAAGACTGGCTCACCAACAAGGTGGATCGTTCAGTGACCGGAAAGATCGCCCGCCAGCAATGCGCCGGCCCCTTGCAGTTGCCTCTGAATAACCTGGGTGCCGTATCCCTCGACTATCGCGGAAAAAAGGGTTATGCTACTTCCATCGGGCATGCTCCTGTGGCAGGGATGGTGGATGCTGAGGCAGGCAGTGTGCTTGCCATTGCAGAAGCACTCACCAACATTGTCTGGGCTCCCATGCCCGATCAGATAAAAAGTATTTCTCTGTCCGCCAACTGGATGTGGCCCTGCAGAAACGAGGGGGAAGATGCCAGGCTTTATAAAGCGACTAAGGCAGTCAGTGATTTTGCAGTGGCCCTGGGCATCAATATTCCGACAGGAAAGGACTCCCTCTCCATGACGCAGAAGTATGACGACCAGGTAGTATATGCACCCGGTACGGTGATCATTTCAGCGGCCGGGGAAGTAACCGATGTACGAAAAATCGTTGAACCGGTGGTGGTCCCTGATCCTGAAAGCAGGATCATCTATGTGGACCTGTCGAAAGACGATTTTAAGCTGGGAGGAAGTTCTTTTGGTCAGTTTATGAATAAGCTGGGCAGCGAAGCTCCTACTATAAAAGACCCGGTGTATTTTGTGAAGGTATTCAACCTGCTGCAAACGCTTATCGAGGATGGTCAGATTGTGGCAGGCCATGATGTGTCGGCCGGTGGATTGATCACCGCATTGATGGAGATGTGCTATTCCAATACATCTGGTGGACTGGAAGTGGATATTACAGGGATCCAGGGAGAAACAATTCCAGTGCTGTTCAGTGAAAAACCGGGGGTGATCATACAGGTTCAGCATGCCTTTGAGCTGACCGGGTTACTGGAAAAGGAAGGTATCCTGCACCATGTGATCGGCAGACCTATCGAGGAACGTGAGATCCAGCTTAGAACCCACGATACAGTGCTTAAACTATCCATCGACCATTACCGCGATCTCTGGTTTAAAACTTCCTACCTGTTGGACCGGAAACAATCGGGCAAGAAACTGGCCGGTGAACGTTTCCTAAATTACAAGAACCATCCGCTAGACCTCTCTTTCAGCAAATTCGAGGGCACTTTTAAAAGCCTGGGGATTGATCCGGGAAGGCGAACTAAGAGTGGAACCAGGGTGGCCATCATCCGGGAGAAGGGGGTGAATGGCGACCGTGAGATGGCATATGGCCTCTACCTGGCAGGATTCGATGTGAAGGATGTGCACATGACCGACCTGATTGCCGGCAGTGAAACGCTGGAAGAGATCCGGATGATCGTGTTTGTGGGCGGATTTTCCAATTCAGACGTACTGGGTTCGGCCAAAGGATGGGCAGGAGCCTTCAAGTACAATGAAAAAGCACGCTTAACCCTTGAAAAGTTTTATGCAAGAGAGGATACCCTTAGTCTGGGTATCTGCAACGGCTGCCAGCTAATGATTGAACTGGACCTTGTGGTCCCGGAACATGATCAATCGCCCGGAATGCTTCACAATGCCTCTGGCAAGTTTGAATCTGCTTTCCTGAGCGTGGATATCCCTGAGAACAATTCGGTCATGCTGGGATCACTTAAGGAAATGACATTGGGGATCTGGGTAGCCCATGGAGAGGGACAATTCAAGCTGCCGAAGAAGGAAGGGGATTACCACATTGCTGCCAGGTACAGCCATCCTACCTATCCGGCCAATCCCAACGGATCCGATTTTGATGTGGCAGCCCTCTGTTCACCCGATGGCCGCCACCTGGCCATGATGCCCCACCTGGAAAGGGCATACCTGCCCTGGCAATGCGGGTACTACCCGGCAGACCGGAAACAGGACGAAGCAACTCCCTGGCTGGAAGCTTTCGTCAATGCACGGAATTGGATTGAAAACACAAACGCCCTCTGAAGTTTATTTTGAATCAGCCCGGTCCTCAGCATAGAGGTACCTGATCCCAAGGCTATCCTGGTCGAGGAATACAATCCTCATCTGGTAAGTCATGGTACCACCCCAGTAACCCACTGTGATCTCCAGCAGGCTATCTGACAATGCTACCCAATCGCCCTTAAAATTATCGTAAGTGATGGGTGGTGTTCCGCACCATCCGATATTCTTCCTTTCAACGAATGTTCCATCCCCATTGATGGTAAAACCATATTTTAAATGGTCGAGGATTTCTGCACGTTCAAACAAAGTGACATCGTCTTCATACCCATTCTCTATCCAGGTGCCCACAATATCAGCATTCGCCCCAAGCATTTCTACCTCATTCATACTTTTCTCACATGAAGTCAGAACGAGTACGGTAATCAGAAACAAAACTCCTTTCATAATCCGGTTCATGATTCATTCAAATACAGGATGAAAGGAGAAGGCAATTGGTTGCTTTTAATACACCTCTATACTTATACTTAATATATTATTTCCTTACATTTGCTTGATGATGAAAATCCTATCCTGTAGCATCCTGTTCATATTTGCCACACTGGGCATCCATTGCTGTTATAACACCCCGGCCGTTTCTGAGGTCCCTGCCGAAAAGATCCAGGTCGGACCCGGACCGGAAGATATGGTACTTGATACGCTCCAGGGGAATCCCAGGCTGATCATCTCCTGTTCGGCCCGCAGGGAGTCCCATGAACCTTACGGAGAAATTGTTTCGCTGGACCTTCATACGGGAAGCCAAGTGAAGCTTCTCCGCTATAATGAACCCGGGGATGTTGTGTTCAGACCTCACGGGATCTACCTGGATAAGGACATTCTCTTTGTGATCAGTCATGAACTGGAACCAGACTACCATCCCATCCTGGTTTACCGGTTGCATGGCGACAGCCTGGAATTCAAAGAATTGATCAACACCCCACAGCAGAATTCACCCAATGCACTTGTCACCGGTCCTGAAGGTGAGATCTACTTTGTAAACGATTCCGGCAAAAGGGGAAGCCTTGCAGAAAAGGCATTCAGGCTCAAACGTGCCAACGTAGTGCGCCTGATGAAGAATCCGGACGGGAGGTGGGAGTCAGCAATCATGGCTGTGGACCTGGGTTACCCGGCAGGGATCAACCGTGTTGGGAATAAACTTTATGTAGGTGACGCCATCCTGCACAGGATACACATATTCAACATTTCAAGCACGGGACTATCACCCGCTGGTGAATTGAAAGGCCTGAGGGGCAATGACAACATCAGAATCCACAATGGCTAGATCATTGTTCCCGGACATATTAAGCCTTTCCGGTTCATTAAACATGCTAAAGACCCGGAAAAACTCTCTCCCGTGGAGGTTTTCAAGGTGGATCCACAGACAGGTGAGTCAACCACCCTTTACTATTCCGACGGTTCCACCATCAGTGCCGGCTCCACCGCCCTGATCTTCGAAAACCACCTCTACATCTGCCAGGTCTTCGATCCGTTTATACTGAAAGTTGAACTTGAAATACAATGACATATACTTATACCATTTTAAAATTCAAACTATATCAGGTTTTGGTCCTTCGTTAAGCAGAAGCCAGTATAATCCCAATTCAGAAACCGATTTAACGAACTGATCAAAATTAACCGGTTTTACAATATAGCTGTTAACTCCTAATTTGTAACTCTCGATGATATCACTTTCCTCTTTTGAAGATGTGAGTACAACAACAGGAATGGTTTTTGTTTTTTCATCGGACTTAATCTTTTTAAGTACTTCCAATCCATCAATTTTGGGAAGTTTTAGATCTAGTAATATCACTTTGGGTATATCTTCAATATTTCGCACTGAATACTTATTTTTGGCAAAAACATAATCCAGGGCTTCAGCACCATCTGTTACAACATGAACTTTGTTAGCCAGGTTGTTTTTTTTGAGAGCTCTTAAAGTAAGCTCCACATCGTTTGGGTTGTCCTCAACAAGGAGAATCTCAATTACTTTTGTTCCCATAATTGCCTCCATTTTTATTTTAGTAATTATTCCTTTTGCAATGAAAAATAAAATGTTGCACCCTTATTCACTTCGCCCTCTGCTATCACTTCCCCACCGTGTTTATGAATTATTTTCTGAACTATTGCCAGGCCCACCCCTGTTCCTTCAAATTCTTCGGAAGAATGAAGCCTTTGAAAGACCTTGAAAATCTTACCGATGTAATCCATTTTGAAACCTACACCATTATCTTTCACGTAATAAAAAAGTTGCTTGTTCTTTTGCAAGGAGCCGATCTCTATCCTGGCAATTTTCCCGGGTTCCGTGAATTTTATGGCATTTGAAATCAGGTTTACAAACACGAGGCGTACCAGGTTCCTGTCGCCGGTTGCCGGTGGAATTTCTCCAAGTTTAAATTCGATATTACGCTTTGGATATATTTCCTTTAGTTCATCAAATATTTTCCTTACAAGGGCTTTCATATCTATTTTAACAGTTTTTAACTGCTGGCGCCCTAAACGTGAAAAATCGAGCAGATCAGTAATAAGCTGGCTCATATCCTGTGTATTCTTTCTTATTACGTTTATCAGGCGCTTGGCTTCTTCATCTAATTGATCTCTGTAATCACTCGAAAGGATTTCTGAAAATCCATTAATAGCCCGCAACGGTGCGCGCAGGTCGTGCGATACAGAATATGAAAACGCTTCCAGTTCTTGATTGGCGGCTTGCAGTTCTTTGGTTCGTTCTTTTACCAATTCTTCAAGGTGATCCCGGTGCTTTTTTAGTTCTTCTTCGGCTCGTTTGAGTTCTGTTATATCCTGTATTGTTCCTATTGATCGAATCGCATTTCCATCTTTATCGTATTCTGTGCGACATATTTCATTTACATATTTAATCGTTCCATCTTTGAGGAGCAAACGATGAATAATATCATAAGGGGTCTTGTTTTTTACAGATTCGAAGTAAGCTTTATGCAAAAAATCTCTTTCCTCCGGAAGAATCACATTATCAAAAGCCTCTAAAGAAGGGGTAAATTTATCAGGATCAACTTCAAAAAGATCATACATTCCATCGGACCAATAGAGCTGTTTAGTCACTATATCCAAGTCCCATTGACCGATGCGCGCGACTTGCTGTGACTCTTTCAGTCTTCTTTCACTCTCTTTCAACGCCTCTTCACTACGCTTAGCGTCTTCCAGGATGCTCAGCAGTGCATGGCGCGATTTATCCAGTTCATCCAACTGCTGCCGGATCATTTCATCTGCCCGCTTGCGCTCATATATTTCCTGCTGCAATTGAATATTGGAATCGGACAGTTGGGCGGTACGCTCTTGCACTCGCAACTCTAACTCATCGTGGGAGTGTTGCAGGGCTGTCTCTGCCTGCTTGCAGTAGGTATTTTCCTGTTTAATTTCTTGGTTCTGTTGGATGATTCTAAAATCGCCTTCGATGATTCCCTTAAACTCCCATAGTAAAGACTGGTAAAGCTTGGAAAAATTCCTTGTTTTTCTTTCAAGCACACAAATGGTTCCAAAGATTTTATCGTCAGGCCAAATCAACGGTATGCCAAGGTAGGAAATCATATCTATCTTTACGTCAGGTTTATCCTTCCAATCCTCATCCTGCAGTGCATTGGGCACTTGTAATTGCGATCGACTCTCCATTACGGTTTCACAGTATAATCCTGTTCCTAAATCGGCTTTTTCACTACGTTTGTAAGGATTACCTTCTGACTGACTTGACACCAAAACCTCTATCTGTTCTGGACCAACGCGCATAATCAATCCAGCCGAAACTTCAAATAGCCTGGCCATGAGGTCTACCGTCTTTTGCCACTTCTCCAGATACTCTTCCGGCACTTCATGCTTTTGGTAGTCAATTTCCATTTTTATATTCTTCTGTTTTTGGTAATGAAAAATAAAAAGTTGTTGGTTACTCAGGTATTCCGCCGTTGGTGTCCATCTATCTAGTGCTTCATCTGCTCCTCTAAGCGCCAGCACACCTATACTGGCCTATTTGTCTTGAGCATAAGTAGTAAAATGGACGAAAAGGGAAAAGAAAAAGATTGTCAAAATTACCCGTTTCCGGTAATCAATACAATTAATTTTCTGTTTATCATTCATTGTCAGACCCTTTCTCTTTAAAATTGCACCAAATCTTACTCTTTTGGTAATGAAAAATAAAATGTTGCACCCTTATTCACTTCGCCCTCTGCTATCACTTCCCCACCGTGTTTATGAATTATTTTCTGAACTATTGCCAGGCCCACCCCTGTTCCTTCAAATTCTCCGGAAGAATGAAGCCTTTGAAAGACTCCGAAAATCTTACCGGCGTATTTCATTTCGAAACCTATACCATTATCATTCACGTAATAAAAAAGTTGCTTATTCTTTTGCAAGGAGCCGATCTCTATCCTGGCAATTTTCCCGGGTTCCGTGAATTTTATGGCATTTGAAATCAGGTTTACAAACACGAGGCGTACCAGGTTCCTGTCGCCGGTTGCCGGTGGAATTTCTCCAAGTTTAAATTCGATATTACGCTTTGGATATATTTCCTTTAGTTCATCAAATATTTTCCTTACAAGGGCTTTCATATCTATTTTAACAGTTTTTAACTGCTGGCGCCCTAAACGTGAAAAATCAAGCAGATCAGTAATAAGCTGGTTCATATTCAGTGAATTCTTTCTTATTATGTTTAACAGGCGTTTGGCTTCTTCATCTAATTTATCTTTATAATCATCTGAAAGGATTTCTGAAAATCCATTAATTGCACGCAAGGGTGCCCGCAGGTCGTGCGATATAGAATAAGAAAAGCCTTCCAGTTCTTGGGTTCGTTCTTTTACCATTTCTTCTAAGTGCTCGCGGTGTTTTTTTAGTTCTTCTTCGACGTGCATACGCTTGGTAATATCGCGGAATATTTCGAGCTTCGAGATACTGCCATCAGGATTTCTAAACGGGGTATCAATCAGGTCATACGTCCTCTGATTTTTAGATGAATACCATTCCCAACGAACGGTTTTTCCCGCCAGAACATCAAGTATCTTACACCATGGACAAACTTCTGTTCGCCCATGTAAATACTCATAGCAATTATGTGTATTTACAGGGCCAAACTCTTTTATTATCATCGGATTAAGATATTCAATTTCGTATTCCTTATTAACTATGTAAACTCCATCCTCCATCGATCCTAATATGTTCTTAAAATTATCCCGCTCCATTTGAAGTGCTTTCTCTGCCTGTCTGCGATCCATATTTTCTTTTTGGAGTGATTGATTGCTCTGCCTGAGTTCGGAAGTTCTTTCTTCAACTTTTTGCTCCAATATGTTACGGGATTCTCTTAGTTCAATTGTACTTATCTTTAGTTTGCGGTTCAACCGGATTACATAAATTGTAACAGCAACAAGGATAATAATACCAATGAACCCAAGCAGTATCCAAGGCCAGTATTGTTGGATAAGGCTGGCTAGAGTGATTTTTCCCAGGTCCTTGTAAGGACCGACTTTCAGCTCTCTTAAACATTCATGCACCGACTGGTAATTCATAGGGATTGTCCATCCAGCGCATTGCCCGGCTTTGGCGGCGTCAGAATTTGGTGGCATTTCAAGCAGTGCGACTGCCACCTTTTCCGCCAGGGTATCGGACGTATGTCTGACTTTTGCCATTGGCCATTCCGGATATCCGCGGGTTGAATGAAGAAAAGGAAATTTCACGGTTTTCCCGCCTTTGTATGGAACCACGTAATAGTCTTTAATATCGATTTTCCCCTCGGCTTGCATCCGTTCAAATACATCGGTTCTGATTGTCCCGGCGTCAACTTCTCCATCTCTTACCGCATAGACGACGGCGTCGTGTGTTCCGCCAAAACTCAGTGCTTTAAAGTCATGATACGGATCAATCCCTAACTCTTTAAACTCACGCCAGGCCATCCTCCAGCCTCCCAATGAGGTCTCTTTGACGGCCATAAATGTTTTACCTTTAATATCTGTCAATTCCCGAATGTCGCCCCGGTTTGCCTTACAAAAAATCACTCCTGCAAATTCGGTATAAACACCATCTGTACGCAGGTTTTTCAATGTCACGAGCCGATTGGCGCCATACCAATGTTCCAGTTCCACATAGAAGGAAGAATTGGCAAGAATAAAATCTACTTTTCCATTTTCAACAAATGAGTAAATCTGTTCAAAGGGAATCGGTACAATCACAAATGTTTTACCCGGTATTTTAGCTGACAGATACTCAGCTGTTGGCTCCCATAGTTTTAAAGTAATATCGTGCCCCCTCTTTGCCAGAACCCCTATTTTAACCTGATTTTCTTGAGTAAAGGCAGTGGAATGCACTAACACAAAGAAGAAAAACACAGTTAAAATCACCCATTTTCGGTTACCTGTAAAACCAAGTTTCTGTTTATCATTCATTTTTAAACCTTTCGTTATAAAATTAAACCAAATCTTATTCTTCTGGTAAAGAAAAATAAAACGTTGCACCCTTGTCAACTTCCCCTTCTGCTATCACTTCCCCACCATGTTTATGAATTATTTTCTGAACTATTGCCAGGCCCACCCCGGTTCCTTCAAATTCTTCGGAAGAATGAAGCCTTTGAAAGACCCTGAAAATCTTATCTGCGTATTTCATTTCGAAACCCACACCATTATCTTTCACGTAATAAAAAAGTTGATTGTTCTTTTGCAGGGAGCCGATCTCTATCCCAGCAATTTTTCTGGGCTCCGTGAATTTTATGGCATTTGAAATCAGGTTCGAAAATACGAGGCGTATCAGGTTTATGTCGCCGGTTGCCGGTGGAATTTCCCTGAGCTTAAATTTGATATTACGCTTTGGATATATTTCCTTTAGTTCATCAAAAACTTCACGGACAAGGGCTTTCATATTTATTTTAACAGTTTTTATCTGCTGGCGACCTAAACGTGAAAAATCAAGCAGATCGGTAATAAGCTGGCTCATATTATGTGTATTCTTTCTTATAATCTTTATCAGTCGTTTGGCTTCATCATCCAGTTTATCTTTATAGTCACCTGAAAGGATTTCTGAAAATCCATCAATTGCACGCAAGGGTGCCCGCAGGTCGTGGGATACGGAATAGGAAAATGCTTCCAGTTCTTTGGTCCGTTCTTTTACTAATTCTTCTAAATGGTCGCGGTGTTTTTTTAGTTCTTCTTCGACACGCCTTTTTTGAACAAGCTGCCATGTGTCAGACATCATCATGGTTAACTGATTGGCATCCGAATCGTTGTAAGACTCCTCTTTGTTTCCAACCCCGGCAACCATAACGATCCTGTCACCGTCAAAAACAGGCACATTCATATGCCTGACAATCTTTATATGACCATCCGGAATCCCTTTCTTAAGAGGATTAGGGGCAACGTAATCGTTCGTGATAACAGCTTTTCGCCGGCGCACAGCCTCTCCCCACAAACCGGTATTCTCAACAGGGTAAATAATTGGATTGCCTGCAACCTTGCATTCTTTCATTACTCCCGCTGTCCATGAATACATGGTTAATACGGTTTCATCATCATTCATAAAAGCAATGTACCCGATTTTGCTTTCAGTAATATTGAGCATCCCTTCGAGAGAAAAATCCATAATTTCTTTCTCTTTTGCCCAAGCCATTTGATGTAGTTTTAACCGGGTTTTAATCCTGTATTCATTTAATTGAAGTACTTCTTCTGCCTGCTTACGCTCGGTGATGTCAAAGACAGCCCCGTCAAGCCAGAGAGCCTCCCTGCTATCTCCAAAAAAACCCTGCCCTCTTTCATAAACCCAATGTACGTTGCCATCAGCGTTGATTATGCGATATTCGATGATATAGGCCTCTTTCCGCTTCAGGCCCTCATGCACGGTTCTTTCGACCATTTTCAAGTCATCAGGATGTATGATGCTCGCGAATGTTCGAACCTTATTTTGCACAAAGTCAGATGCGGGGTATCCTGATATTTCCTCTATGGTATCACTTATAAAGTGCATCGTCCAGTCAGCATCGACGGCGCAGCGATAGATGGCGCCCGGGATATTGGTGACCAGACCTCTGAATCTCTCCTCCTTCTCGCGCAGGGTCTGTTCAAATAGTTTGCGTTCAGTAATATCGCGGTCTATACCTCTGTATCCTAGCAGCTCACCGTTTGGCGAGAAAAAAGGAACCCCACTGGTTTCCAGGTACACAAGATGCCCGTCTTTATGGACATTGATGTTTTCCAGGTTCGTAATGGGCTTTTGTAATGCCACAATGCTTCCAAAAGAGGTGGCGATCCGTTTAGCTTCCCCGGGCGGCATGAAATCAAACGGCGTCTTACCCAGTAATTCGTCAACATCGTATCCTAACAATTCGCACACATTGGGATTAACATAGGTGTAAACGCCGTTCTGATCCACCTCCCATACCCAGTCAGAAGTGCTCTCCACAAGGTTACGGAAGCGTTCTTCACTCTCCCTCAATGCCTCCTCCGCCAGTTCACGCTCTTTGATCCTTTCTTCCAGATTGGTATAAAGGCCGGCATTCTCTATTGAGATAGCAGCCTGTGCAGAGAGCGCCTTTAATAATTCCAGCCGGTCCGGTGTAAAGGCATTTGTTGTCAGGTTGTTTTCTAAGTATAACAATCCTGAAAGTTTATTCTGATGGACAATCGGCAGGCACATCAGTGATTTTGGCTGATGTTTTATGATGTATTTATCGGCAGCATAAGTGCTGTCTCGAGAGGCATCATTTAATACAACGGGCGTTTTCGTCCGTGCCGCGTAATTCACTATCGAGAGTGGAATTTCTTTACTCTCTTCAATGGGTATTGCCTGCATTGTTTCAACTTGTTTCTGCTCAATTTCGCCTTTTGCCTGAATGATAAGCCTGTTGTCCTTGTTCAGGATTAATATGCCTTTTTGCGCGCCTGCATTTTCAATAACAATGTGCATCATTTTATCAAGAAGCCGGTCCAGGCGTATTTCCCGGGAGAGCATGTGAGAGGCCTTTATGATGGTTTTCGTATCTAATGAAACTGCAGCTTCCTTTGTTGAAAGATAACTGCACCTTTCTTCCAGATCAGCAGATTTGCGCACCGCACCCCAGTTACGATAACAATCATAAGCCCTGAACATGCAGGTTTGGGAAAATTCCTCTATGCCTGATTCCATATAGAACCCGGCTTGCCGTTCATAAGTCAGGGCTTCCTCCTGGATATAGTTCTGTTCCCTGGCGCCCTTTGCTGCACGGTCATAAAGCGCCATTGCTTTAAGTGTTTCTCCTGATACCCGAGATCTTTCTGCCTCAATCAGGTCGTATTTATGCTGAAAATTCATTGGGGCAAGTTTAGCCCATTGCCGGAATTTTTCCTGAATCTTATCCACTTTTCCCAGGTACTCTGTTTTCGTATCGACATCGACCCGCAGATATTCCGCTAAAAGCGCCAGTGCATAGTAGAAATCGTGTTCGGGATAATAGATAAATGCTGTTGCACCCTCTTTATATTCTTCCGCCATACGGGCTGATTCTATTGCATCAGCATATTTTCCGAATATATACTGCAGAATAGTCCGGCAGCAGTAAGTGCAAAAAATCAGAATACCATTATTCTGTTCTTTCCAAACCGGCAACATTTCTGATTCATCAAATAATTCACCTTTCAATTGGCATGGATCCAATGAGCTGCCCATTAAATTTAATACCATTTGAGCCCAAACATTCCCGAAATCACTGTGAAACTTTAACCGGAATCTTTCTGTTTCCTCAAGATATTTCGCCTGTTTGTCCCGAATATCTTCCAAAGGCACACCTGTACAAAACATATAACTGCAATGGTTTAAAGCTCCGTAATAGGCATATTCCAAATCTCCTGTTTCAATTCCATATTGATAGGCTTCCAGCAAAGGTTTTATTGTTTCGGTAGCATGTTTTTTCCAGTGCTTTACAAAAGTGTTGAACATAAAAATAACTTTCGCCCTGAGTTCTGTAGTATCGAATTTCTCCAGCATTTTCATGGACAACTTGCCGAACTGATAACCCTTCTCAATGTCTTCGAAAACATCGATTAAAATTGCCGCATAACTTCCATAAACAAAAGCTGTTGTGGGAGAGTTTCCGTGTTTAACAGACATGCTAACCATTTTGAGGACAATCACCGGCAACAGCCCAAGCCTGGCCTTGTGAACCGGAGCTACCATATTCATCAATATCCGCATTGCCGCCAATTGATGAGTGTTGCGCATCTTTGGTAAGCTGGCTAAATCTTCAATTGGTTCGACTTTTTCGGACAGCTCGTTGTAAGACTTCTCAATATAACTCTTGATCTCCCCCGGTTCTGTTGGGAGAGAGACTCCTAAAATTTCAAGGGCTTCAAGTCCGGAACCGATTGCCGCGGAATTCAGGTTTTGTGCTGTGTAAAACAGAATACTAAGTTCATAGACTTTGATCTTTTCCGGAAGCTCCTTAGCATGCTGCAGGATTTCTCCGGATAACAGTTCTGCCCTCTCAAAATTTGAACAAAGGTATTCCGCTTCAACAGCTTCCAGGTAAAGTTTTAATGCTAATTCATAGTAACGAACCCATTTATCCGGTTTCAGCAGTCCAATACCCATACTCAGGTACCAGATTGCTGATTGAAATGCTGCTGCATTTTTCGCTTTTCGCCCGGCAATGAGGTTTAATTTCGCCAGGCTGAGCTGCTCTTCTTCATCTTTAATGTACCGGAAACCCTCATTAAAATGATCCGCAATTTCATAAATGTTTTTCTCTAATTCTTTCTCTTTCGTATTTTCTAATTTTAATCTTCCAATAGTAAGATTAATCAACCTCCTCTGTTTTTTCGAGATCATGGAACCAGCAGCATCCCGAATTCTTTTATGTGAAAACTCGAAGTTAATTTCTGTTTCTGAATGCTGTTCTTCTTTCATCATCAGTACCATCTTGTAATTGTCATCAAGTGGTTGTATTAGTCCAGCTTCAACTGCTTTTCCAAGACTATCAGATATTTCTCTTACTGATTGTCCTGCAACATCTGCCAGCATTTTAAGTGAAAAAGCATTTCCAATACAAGCGGAAATTATTAGTATTTTTTTCGTGTCTCCGGGTAATTCCTCAATCTTTTGTGCAAAAAACGCAGCCATATCATCTGTAATATTCTTTCTGCGGATTTGGCTAACATCCCACGTCCATTTTCCCTTATCAAAATGAAAGCTGAGTGCTCCTTCCTCATGCAGTGATATTAAAAAACGGATAGCAAAAAAGGGATTCCCGCCGGTTTTTTTATATATCATTCGCGATAAGCATTGTGAATAATCCGGCTGACATTGCAGGGAGTTCGATATTAAAAGGTTCAATGTGTCTGAGCTAATGTTTTCCAGATGAATTGAGTCGATAACAGCCCTGGCTTTTCCCATTTTTTCAACCGCCATTGTCAGGGGATGAGCAGGCCCTGTTTCATCATCGCGGTATGCACCTATGAATAATAAATATTGATTGTCTGCGGCGGTCATCAGAAATTTAATAAAATTTACCGATGCAATATCTACCCATTGCAAATTATCAATAAACAACACCAGGGGATGTTCTTTTTGAGCAATGGCTTTGATAAAATCCTGAAATACATTATGAAAACGGTGTTGTGCCTCCGTGGGATTCATCTCCCGAACAGGCGGCTGCGGACCAATAATAAGTTTCATAGCCGGAATCATTTCGATCAGCAGTTGTCCGTTAGTGCCTACCGCTTTTATAATATTTTCTTTCCATTGAGATAGCTGCTGTGCACTATCGGCCAGTATCCGGTTAACCAGTCCGGTAAACGCCATAGTCAGGGCTGAATAAGGAATATTGCTTTGATACTGGTCGTGACTTCCTGATATGAACCAGCCTCGCTTCTTAATTATATATTTTTTAGCTTCGCTGATAAGCGAAGATTTCCCCACACCGGGCAGGCCGGATACCATAATGGTTTCATTCGTTCCTTTATTTATCCGGTTAAATGCCTCGATTATGGTTTGAATTTCCTGTTCCCTGCCATACAATTTCTGAGGTACCTGAAATCTGCCTGAAAAATCCTTCCCTGCTAAATCAAACCCTTCAATCATACCTGTTTGTTGTAATTGATTCAGGCCGTTTACCAAATCTGATTTTAAGCCATAAGCTGATTGATAACGGCCTTCGGCATTCTTTGCCATCAGTTTCATGACGATATCAGAAATAATCCCGGGAATATCAGGATTAACCTTGCTTACCGGCTCAGGATGTTTGGCAATATGGAAATGGACAAGTTCAGATGCATCTGTTGTCTCAAAAGGTAATTTCCCTGTAAGTATCTCATAAAATACTACACCGATGGAGTAAAAGTCGGTTCGCCAATCAACAATGCGGTCCATCCTGCCGGTTTGTTCCGGGGAACTATAATGAAGTATCCCTTCCGGCTCTTTTGGTTTAACAAGACCGGTTTTTTTGAAATCGGCTTTCGTTGCAATACTGAAATCAATGATAGTTGCTTTTTGTTCTCCGGGGTTTACGAGTATATTATTACTGTTGATGTTTTTATGAATTATTTTAAGATGATGTATTTCCACTAATGACTGTGTAGCAGATATCATTACTGTTAATATATCTTCAAGGCCTTTGGTTTGTTTAACAAATGCTTCCTTTACGGTTAATCCTTCAATATATTCAAGAATAATAAACGGCTTTCCATCAATTTTTCCCACTTCGTATGCCGCCCGGATTCCCGGAATATCAATATCCTTAATTATTTCAAACTCATTAACGAACCTGGAAATTTCCTCAGGCACCGGATTTTCCTGCTTTAAAATCTTAATAACAACTGATTTCCCATATTCAGTCGTATCCTGCCGATAAATCAAAGAATTAATTCCTTCGTGGATACAGGGCAGGGATTCCAGTTCTTTTTTAGTGATTTTCATTATTTTTCCTCCTTAATAATAGAATCACATTAATATAAAGAAACGACCTTTTTTAGTGGATAAGACTGTTGAACTCGGAAGTCCGGCCCTATCCTCAGTTAATATTTAATTTCATAGCTGTTTCTCATATTAATAATTCCTTTTAAAACAACTTCTATCTTCGGACTTCCGACTCCCGTCTTTTTTCTTTCTTCTTCCGTCTGTCCTTTCCCAATAAATTCGTGGCAGAACCAATATATAAATCATTCTATCTTAGTCTTTATAAATGATTTTGCCTTTTTCCAGGCTGTATTCAAAATTTCAATTGTTCCTTTATGTTCCTCAACCTGAAGCTTTAAGAGCTTATCAAATTCCTCTGTATTCTGTTTCATTTCATCTTCAGGCATTACAGGTGTCAAAACCAAAAGGGAACGTTTATATTTTTTAAAAACACGTTTTAGTATATCAGAATCTATATTGCAGGGATTATGGCCAAACATACTTTTCCAATGATAAGTCCAGCCGGGTGTCATAAAATACGTTCCCGGAATCCTGCATTGTTCGGCATAGTAACAATCTCTTCCTCCCATAATCATACTAACACAATCATCAACCGGATGATCATCGTCAACAGGGTAAAAAACAGGAACATCAACATCAAGCAGTTCTATAGGATTTCTGAGGGCATTGCCACACAATCCATATCCCAGAAGGAATGCATCAACATAGCGGTTCATTTCCCGGGCAGCACTAACAATCCCTTTTTGCAATATATGTTTCTTTCTGTGAAGTGCCACTTCCAGTACACGTACCAATACCTCTAAATGCTCTGAAGGTTTGGGCGAAAAACTTGATATATGCGGGATTTGGTGCAAATTTTTAACTCCTTTTAACTCAAGCAATTTGATCAGACGGGCAGATTTGGAATCTTCCAAAATCGTAATTTTGGCCACTTCCTGGTCTTTCCCAAGCAGATAAGCAAATTCATTCTCCAGAATTTCACAAGTAATGATACCAAGTACTGCCATTACATTTCATTTTTATTTTGTCTTACAAAAAAATCTTTCAGCTTAAATACCTTTTCCGGGCATACCCGTTCGCAACGTTTGCAGGCCATGCCAATGCATAAGGATTGATCTAAGGCAAATGTTGCAGGTTTTGTATCCCCGATGATTGAAATAGCATTTTCCGGACACTCTTCAATACATTTCATTAATAAGCTACAGCCTTTAAATTTTGCTTGTGTAGTTCTACCAATCTTCGGGATGATAGTTAATCCCATCCGCCCAAGGTCTTTGATATCACGGTTTACAGTGCGAATAACTTTCGGTTTTTTTTCTACCGGTAGTAAATCGCTAAGGCCGTACCTTTTTAGGAATTTTCGGTAAAGTGACATGGGCATACCTTCTGTCCAAAATGCGATTTCCAACATATAGACTTTTTTAAAGGTTTCGGAAGAAGCAAACATGTAATAGGTTTTCCTGAGTTTGTTCGCGATATTGGCCATTATATCCAGATTTTTCGGATCCCTGACTAAATCTACTGCCATTGCAAGAGAAGTGTTCCCAATCTGATAAACGGTTTTTACATGTGAAGGGATCATCCCGAGTTTTTGTGCTTTTATCGCATCCACATAAGTTCCTGTAGCACCTGACATGTAAACGCTTCTGATATCTTTTAAAGCAATGCCGGCTTCCTGACAAAGGCTTATGTGACCAGTTCGTATCGCTCCAATAGCTTTTCCTGCTTCAAAAAGATCATGTTCTGTAAAATAAATATTTTCACCAAAATGCAGCTTAGCATCATCAGTATTAATACGTGGAATAGTAATAATATTTGCTTCTATTGCCTGATCAATAATAGCAATTGTTCCTGTTCCTGTAATCCCTAACGGATGTGAATTATTAATTTTGTCGATAATATTGCCATTATTAATATTAACAGTATAGCCCTCAACAGGTATCATTTGGGAATTCAATACTTTAACCCTATGACCGGAAATAATAGATTCTATATCTGAAATAGAACCGGGAACAGCAAGCATTCCACAAGATATTTGCTGTCCTTCGAGAGCGGGGCCTGCTGCTGTGGAACCGGTGATAATACGTCCCTCGTGAAAAAGTGCCATTTCAGCATTTGTTCCATAATCAGTTACCAAAGAAGTCTCGTTTTTTTCAAGTATTCCACTTTGAATTATCATAGCGAGGGCATCTGCTCCGATTTCATGTTTAATGGCGGGGGGAATGATTACTTCACACCTCCCGGGCAAATCCAATTCTGCAATATCCCGTGCTATTATAATTGCAGCATCTCTTTTTGGCGGAACTACACCGAGTGACTCAAGCTTCCGTTTTCCGGTATAAGCCAAATCACGGATTTCCATACCTTGAAATAGAGAAAGCTGGACAGTATTACCACATAACCCGATTCGCTCAACATCTTTTGTCTGCACATGCAGTTCATTTATAACTTTATTGACAGCATTGACCAGCATACTTTGTGCTGTTTCAACTCCCATTTCCAAAGCAAAATGGAGATGATCTATGATATTCCCGCCAGGTATAGGATGGTATGTGGTAATAGCGGTTGAAATAATTTCTCCCGAAGCCAAATTAATAGCTTGCGCGCGAATACCGCTGGTTCCTATATCTATTGCTATTCCTAATCGGGTCATAATAGCTGGTTTGGTTAAAATCCATACGAAGCCGGATTAAATCCTTTTACTTTACTATATTTTTTTAAACATATATCAATGAAGTCGCCCTCATTATCCGGAAGAGAATCCAGTTCCTTCAAATAGTCCAATAGTGATTTATTTTCAAAGGCAGTTAGCATCATTTTTGGATCGCCAAGTATTAATTCGCCACATTTGAGAGCTGCAGCCCGGGCACGTGTAAAACAGCTTTCGCTGTTATCTGTGATAGCTTTACCGATAGTCCAGGCATTGTCAGGACATAAAATAAAAGCCTGGGGATCGCGGTAACGGTCGGATGCAATCAGGCAAGCCTGGAATTGCTTCTGGTATCCCAACTCTACAGATGCATTCATAAGTGCTGCGTCATATCCGAGAATCTCTGTAAACACTGCAGCGCTGGAACCACCGAACATATCGTGGAATTCAACTGCTTCGTTAGACCAGAGATCGCACACGGCAGCAATAACATTACCACAAAGAGCAGAGTGAGCACATGCACTGGTTTTACCCTCCGTGGCGATAGGAATTCCTGTAATGGCTTTGATAATGGGATTTTCATAGGCGCAGTCTTTGCCCGGGCCTGTTGCACCGCATTCATATGCAACGAGGGTCCGGCCGGCACTTATAGCCCTGCAAAGAGCAGCGAGAGTATGCGGGATATTTTTGGAGAGAAAACCTCCTGCCATAAACATTGCTGTATTTGCCTGAGCACAATCTGTATCTCCGCCTGGTATGCAGTTGTGTTTTTTGGCTATTTTAACAATCTGTTTCCATATCCATTCTACATCACGTCCTCCAAGTATTGCCTGAGCGAAAAGCATTCCTGTAATATCGTTTCGGATAATGGAATAGTCAAAGATTTCTTTGCCACCCATGGATTCAATTGAAACAATATCTGAATGTCTGGCGCATTCGTTGAATGATTCAAATACTTTTCGGGTTTGATCGGAGTCTCTCATATTTACAATATCAGGCTTGCGAATGTCTGCGATTGTGGAACGGTATGCTGCAATAAGCCCGTACTTATCTTTGTATTCGTCCATCTGGTGGGCTGTTTGGGCTGCAATTTCTCCTCCCCAGGAGGGATTATTTGTCATCTGGTAAATATGTTCATTTTCTATCACGAGATAAGGATGCCCCACGTTAACACATCGCTCTAAAGCATCGTCGTTAGCACGTTCAAATTCCCGGATTAAGGTTCCTTTATCTTTCTCTCTGCCCGGCCTGGGATGAGGAACAATTTCAGGAATTACATTACCACCTCCAATTTTAAGCCCACGTTTGGTAATAACAGGTTTTATGGCTTTTCCAAACATAATTTCTTGCGGGTTTTTATATGCCATTGAACTTGTAAGTTTCATATTTGTACTCCTTTCTTTAATTTAAATGCGTAAATGTGTTTATGTCCATTTTACCATTTAATCATTAATCTAACCATTCCATTTATTACGTATCTCTTGCCAACTAAGACCCTTAAGAGCATCTTCCGCCATAGCTGATGCCTGACTGGCTTCTTTCCCCCAAACACCATAATCAAAACTTATTACATATTCCTCGCTTACAGCGCCTCCGCCACAAACAAACGGTATATTCAGACCTAACTCTTTCAATTCTGCCGCAATCTTTGGAAACGCAGTCATCGTAGTTGTCATCAATGCTGTTCCTGTCAGCATCACGGGATTGTGGAGCTTGCAAGCCTTAACCACTTCATCAACCGGTACATCTGCTCCAAGATTGATTACTTCAAAACCGGCGGCATTCAAAAGTGCATTAACAATTACCTGTCCTATATCGTGAATATCACCTTCAGCAGTGTGGGTAACGACCTTGCCTTTTTTTTCCATTAATTTTCCCATACGTTTTTCGCATAAGGCAATTCCCGCGATCATGGTGTCTGATGAGAGAATAACCTGTGGAAGAAAATATACACCTTCATCCCACAGGCGGGTAACCTCATTCATGCCAGGGATCAAACCTTCATCAATAACTTTAACTGGACTTTTGGTTTTCAGGACATTTTTTACAATATTTTCGATTTCGTCATCATCTCCTTCAGCAACGCAATCAGCTACTTCTTGCAATAATTCATCCGTGGAAACCTTTCTTACCTTCTGCTTTTCAACCTCAAGATTGATGTCGAATCGGGTAAAAATGCTTGAAGTTTTTGTTTTCATTATTTCTCCATTTAATGTTAACATTTACTCATTTTTTTCCTGTTGCTGGTAAAGAAAAATAAAAAGCTGCACCTTTATCCATTTCTCCCTCTGCCATTACTTCCCTACCATGTTTATGAATTATTTTCTGAACTATTGCCAGGCCCACCCCTGTTCCTTCAAATTCTCCGGAAGAATGAAGCCTTTGAAACACCCCAAAAATTTTATCGACGTAGTCCATATCGAGACCTATGCCATTATCTTTTACATAATATTGAGGTTTCTTGTTCTTTTCCATGAAACCTATCTCTATCTCCGTAACTTTTTGTGCCCCGAAAATTTTATGGCATTTGAGATCAGGTTTGTAAACACGAAGCGTATCAGGTTTCTATCGCCGGTAATTGGTGGAATATCTCCAAGTTTGAGTTCAATATTAGGTTTTGGATATACTTGCCGTAGTTCATCAAAAACCTCATGTGCAAGTTTTCTCATATCTATTTCAACCGTTTTTACTTCCTGGCGTCCAATACGGGAAAAATCAAGCAAATCAGTAATAGTATTTTCTTTTCCGTTTCCATTTCTTACATTTTTAAGGTAACTCATTAAGTGTCCGGTACAAACGGACAATTCTTTCAACAATGGGAAGGTGCAATGCAAATTGCTGGTTGTCGATCCTGAATACAATTAATTTGCCTTGATTCTTCATAGCAAATGAAAATTTGACAAGCAAAAAATACTATTCTGCAAAAAAGAGGCTGCGAAAACTATTTCATCGGTAACAATTCCTAATATACAACATATATGTACTGATATGCAACTATATAGCTAATACATTTAATAATTATCCAGGGCGCAGGCGATGGCTTATCATCGATATTCGTTGATCACTAACCAATAAAAACCTAACTGATTAATCCTCTCCCTGAATTGAGCAAATTCAACAGGTTTTACAACGTAGCTGTTGGCTCCCAGATTGTATGCAGCCTCAATATCCGTGTCCTGGCTGGAAGAAGACACAATTACGATTGGGATTTTCTTGGTCTGTTCATTCGACTTCAGTTGCCTTAATACTTCCAGCCCGTCTACTTTCGGCAGTTTGAAATCCAAAAATACTACCTTTGGCGATCTGGCTGATTCGCAACCTGAATATTTACCCCGGCAAAAAAAATAGTTCAGTGCCTGCTCACCATCTTCGAGTACAATCAATCTGTTAACTACCTGATGCTTGTTTAAAGAGCGAATCATTAATTCGGCGTCATTGGGATTGTCTTCAACCATCACGATTTCATATTCATGTGTCATGATCAGGCCCTCATGTTTTTGGGCAAAGAGAAATAGAAAGCTGCACCCTTATCTACTTCACCTTCTGCCCACACTTTACCGCCATGACGGTGAATGATACGCTGTACCAGAGCCAGTCCTACGCCGGTGCCTTCAAATTCTTGTTCGCTGTGCAGGCGCTGAAATACATTAAAAACTTTATCAACATATTTCATATTGAATCCAACGCCGTTGTCTTTGATGCAATAAGTTAATTTATGCTCTTCTTCCCGGCAGGTAATGGAGATAACTGTTTGCTTTCGCTGAGCAGAGAATTTGAGTGCATTGGAAATGAGATTTGTCCACACCTGGCGCATCATATCAGTGTCCCCATTTGCTTTGGGTAATTTAGCCATTGTAAAGGTGATCCGTTTGCGCTCTTCCGCACCAGTCGCCTCGTAATAAATGGCATTGACCATATTTGTCATTTCAATGCTGGTAAAGTTCATGGATTTGCGTCCCAGACGGGAAAAAGAGAGAAGATTGTCGATGAGATTACTCATTTTCCGGGAATTACTCTGTATGACTGTTCCCAGACGTTTTCCTTCTGTATCCAGTTTATCCGCGTATTCTTTCATCAGAATGCGGGTAAATCCGCCGATGGCACGCAGAGGGGCACGAAGGTCGTGAGATACGGAATAAGAAAAAGCTTCAAGCTCCTTATTGGCATTTTGCAGTTCTGCAGTGCGCTCTTTAACCAACTCTTCCAGCTTTTCGCGGTATTCTTCTAATTCCTTCTCAGCCTTCTTACGCTCGGTGATATCTCTTATGGTTCCAAGAACTAGTTTTTGATCGCGGATTGAAATTTTTTTTCCAATAATTTCGGTGATATATTCGGTATTATCCTTTCTCTGCAGGTTTACTTGTATTGGAACACCTTTCAGGGTCTCTTTACTTTCGTAGAAAGTTTGCTGACTTTGATTATCGGCTTTCATATCAAAAACAGTCAACTGTAAAAGCTCTTTCTCCGAATAACCCGACATCTTGCAGAAAGCCGGGTTTACAAAGACATAATCTCCTTCGGGGGTAGCTACCGTAATCCCTTCTGTGGCTTGATTTGTAAAAGCCCGGAATTTTTCTTCACTCTCCCGCAATGCACTTTCTGCCCCTTTTCTTATTTCGATTTGCTCATTGAGCACAATATTCTTTTCCGCCAATTGTTCATTCCATTTCTTAAGACTGTATGTTTTCATTTTATACCATGAAAATGCGCCTGAAGCAGTTACGACAACTATTAAAACTCTGAACCACCAGGTTTTCCACCAGGGTGGCAATACAATGATCCTGATACTTGCACTGTCTGTATTCCAGACACCATCATTATTGGCCCCCTTCACCTTGAACAAATATTCTCCCGGAGACAGATTTGTATATGTTGCCGTGCGGTCTTCTGCTGATTTATAATTCCATTCCTTCTCAAAATTTTCCAGGATATATTTATACTCATTCTGTCCCGGTGCGGTATAATCAAGTGCTGAAAACTCAAATGAAAACACATAATCACTGTGGGTGAGAATTACCTCATCGGTTACTGAAATATGCTCTCTTAAAGGAGAGTCAGCTCCAATCTTTACTGGTTTATTAAAGATCTGAAAGCCGGTAATAACAATTGGGGGAATATTCTCATTGCGAAGTACATCTTCAGGGTTGAATGATATAAAGCCATCCGGTCCGCCAAAATATAGATCTCCTGTACGACTTTTAAGGCATGACCTCAGATTAATCTGATCATTGATAAGCCCATCTGTAATTTCATAATTCTGAAACCTTTCTGTATCGGGATCAAATTTTGATAAACCCTGAAATGTCCCCAGCCACAGGTTTCCCTGGTCATCTTCTAAAATATTCCCAATCATATCATTGGGTAATCCATCTTTGGTATTATATGTTTTAAATGATTGATTATCATAGTCGTAAACGCTAAGACCGCCAGAAGTACCAATCCATAATCGTCCGCTACTATCTTCAAAAATAGTACGTATCGAATTATTAATCAGACTGTTTGTGTCGTCTTTCCTATTTTTGAATACTTTAAACTTTTTTGTGTCCCTGTCTAATAGGTTTAAACCATCTGAAGTACCAATCCACAGGTTTTCTTTAGTGTCTTCAAAAATTACCCATATCCTTCCGGAGCTAAGCGCTGTTGAACCATTTTTATCAGGATAAAAATGAGTAAAGCTATCCTCTGCCCGGTTAAAAAGGTGCAGCCCGCAATCGTGAGTGCCTATCCAAAAATTTCTCCTGCTATCTTCCAAAATAGCATAAACATGCAGGTTACATAATGAACCCTGATCATTTGAATCAGGCAGGTACCTTTTAAACTGCTGAAGCTTCCTGTCAAAACGGTTTAATCCTCCTCCCCAGGTACCAACCCATAAATAGCCGTAACTATCTTCTCCGAATGTTAAAACCGGATCACTGCTTAAACTGTTTGGATCCTCCGGGTCATTCATAAAATGTTTGAATGTCTTCTTTTCTTTATTTAATAGATTTACCCCACCGTGGTCAACACCTATCCAGATATCCCCGTCCTTATCTTCATAAAACGCAAGAATTGATTTATTTAACAGCCCATTTGGATTATTAACATCATACTTATAATGTATAAATGCATTGCTGGCAGGATTATAAACATTGATACCTCCCCAATGTGTGCCGAACCACAAAAGTCCGGTCCTGTCCTGACAAATGGACCAAACCTGATTATCACTTAAGCTCTGCAGATTTGAAGGGTCGTGCCGAAAATGAATAAATGAGTTATTCTCCTTATCAAATAAGTCCAGGCCGTTATCAGTTCCAATCCATAGCCTGTGTTGGGTATCGGTAAAAGTAAGATAGACAGCGCCCTTGCTTAAACTTTGGGGAATTAAGTCATGATGCCTGTAATGATCAAAAACAACCTGTTCTTTAGCCAGATCAATGCGATCTAATCCACTATCGGTTGACACCCAAAGGTTTCCATCATTATCTTCCGAGACGCACCAGACAATATTATTGTTCAGACTATTTTTATCCCCGGGGTCATATTTGTAATGGGTGAATTGTTCTGTTTCTCTGTCAAAAAAGTTTAATCCCCCGTCCTGTGTTGCTATCCAAAAGTTTCCATTACTATCTTCGCAAATACTCAAGACAATATCGTGGCTCAAACTATTTATGTCATTATCATTATGAAGGTACCTTGTAAATTGATAATTTTCCCGTTCAAATACATTCAATCCTCCTAATGTGCCAATCCATAGCTTTCCGTCTTTATCTTCATATATTGACCGCACCATATTGTTGCTAATGCTATTTGTGTCATTTTCGTCATACATGAAAGCAGAAAAACAATCTTTTTCTCTTATATATTTGTTAAGTCCACCACCTCTGGTACCAATCCAGAGGGTATGGTTGCTATCCTCAAATATTACCCTAATCTCACTATTGCTTAATGAGGTTGAATCCTCCGGATCATTTCGGTATGTGGTATATTTATAACCATCATATTTACATAAACCATCCACAGTCCCGAACCACATAAAACCATAATCATCCTGGACAATGCATGAAACAGTTGCATTTGGGAGGCCATCCTTAATAGTTATGTGAGAAAACCGAATGTCATTATCGGCATTACAAATTGCAGGAATTGAAAAAAAAGCAATTGTCAAAATACCCATGATCATTCGTTTGATCACCATTCCCTGAAAGTATATTATTACCAGTAAAGCAGTAAGTACATGAATTGAGAAGCTTAAGGTCTGCAGACGGACTGGATTATCCGGAAAAGTTTCACTATGTCGTAAGGCTTCTCGATATACCCATCACATCCATCTTTAATGAATTTTTCCCTGTCATTACTCATGGCATAAGCCGTTTGTGCGATGACCTTAACCTGTGGATTTATTTTTTTAAGAATCTGCGTTACCTGAATGCCACTCATATCCGGCAGTTTCATGTCCATCAATACAAGATCAAAATCAGGAGTTTGTTTAAAAATCCCTATGGCTTCCTGGCCTTCCATGGCAAACCGAACATCTGTATCCAGGCCCCCGAGAAATTCTTCTAATAATTGCCGGTTAGCCGGGTCATCTTCAACAATTAATATCTTCATGTCAGTGATATCAAAATCGCCTTCTTCAGAAGTAATATAACCTTCACGACCTGGAAGTTCGCTGGATTTGATCGGGATGTTCACATAAAATGTGGTGCCTTTATCAATTTCTGATTCGAGCCATAACTTTCCACCCAGTGCTTCAACCAGCCCTTTTGTAATCGATAAACCTAACCCGGAACCTTCAAAACTTCGTTTTGATGTTTCATCCACCTGCCTGAACCTTTCGAAGATGAGGGACTGCTTGTCTTTGGAGATCCCAATGCCTGTGTCTTTGACGTATAATATAAGCCCATCTTTGCTGGGGTCCTCATAACCCACTTCTATATAACCTTCTGAGGTAAATTTTAATGCATTATTGATCAGGTTCATTAAGATCTGTTTCAAACGGATCTCATCGGAGATGAATACCGCAGAATCTTTGGTCAACGCCTTACAGGTAATAACTTCCACATCAGAAACCGAAGTATTCTGGATATTCAATTTTGCTTCAGAGATAACCTGGTCAATTAATAGATTCAGGTTAAAAGGGATTTCATGGATTTCGATTTGTCCGGCATCAATCTTTGAATAGTCGATGATATCTGTTAAAAGTCTGAGCAATCTGGATGTACTGGATTTAATGATATCTGCATAATATTTTTTCTTATCATTAGTAAGATCCGGTTTTGTTATGAGTTCTGCAAAACCGATAATACCGTTCATGGGTGTACGGATCTCATGACTCATGTTTGCAAGAAAGGAAGATTTCAATCTGTCGGATTCCTCAGCTTTCTTCATGGCTTTGATCAATTCTTCTTCAGATTTCACCCGCCCGGTAATATCCTCCTTGATGGCAATGAAGTGTGAAATCTCATTATCACTTCCTGTTATAGAGGCTATGGAAGCCGACTCCCAAAATAGATCACCACTCTTCTTTTTATTGATAAAAACACCTTTCCACTCCTTTCCGGCCAGAATGGTATCCCAGAGCTCCTTGTAAAATTCATCCGCTTGCAACCCTGAATTCAGGACCCGGGGATTTTTCCCCAGAACTTCTTCGGGCTGATATCCTGTTATTGCGGAGAATTTTGGGTTGACATATTCAATGTCTCCGCTCTTATTGGTCATAACTACAGAAACAGGTGCATTGTGAATTGCCATAGAGAGGGTCCTGAGTTTGATTTCAGTTGTCTTTCTCTCCGAAATATCGGTGTGAGAGCCAGCCATTCTGTAGGGTTTACCAGTTTTATCGAATATGGCTTTCCCTCGTGACATAATCCATTTATAACTGTTATCCTTCATTTTTACCCTGAATTCTGCCAGAAAATGGTCCGACTTTCCCGAAAGATGCTTTTTAAACTTCTTTAAAGTATCGGCTCTGTCTTCAGGGTGAATATAATCTAACCAATCATCGTGATCCATGGTTACTTCCGAATGCCCGAAACCCAGCATTTCATTCCACCTTCCGGAAAGATACTGCATATTCGTTTTCGTGTCCCAATCCCAGACTCCATCCTGTGAACCCTGCATGGCTAGCGCAAATCTCTCTTCACTTTCTCTAAGTTTTTCGAGAATAGTTGCCTGTTTATCTTTTTCAGCCTTTAATACCAGTGAACCTTTAACAGCCGCTGCAAGCCTTATCAATCGCTCTTTTATGACGTAGTCCCAGGCACCCGATTTGATGGAATCTGCCGCCATCTCTTCAGACAGGGTTCCGGTGACCATGATAAATGGGATATCGGAGAAAGCACTCTTTGCATCTTCTAATGCTTCAAAACCGGAATAGGCAGGGAGGGTCACATCGCATAAAATAATGTCGGGATAGAATGTTTTTGCGGTGTTGAAAAACTCCTCTTTCGTTTCAACTCTTCTTATCTCAAAAGGCCTGTCAAGTTCCTCACTTAGAAGAAATCTGGCCAGGTCTGCATCTTCCGGATTATCTTCTATATAGATAATTTTCAATTTCTCCATGCTGGTTTAATTTTGTGCGGTTTCAACCTCATCTAAATAAAAAAAACCGGTCATGATAATGGTAAATATACAATATCTATACTGTCTTTTGGGGGATCGTAAAGGAAAAAGTGCTGCCTTCTCCGGGTTCACTTTTTATCCGGATCCTGCCCCTGTTTTTTTCGACAAATTCCTTGCATAGCAGAAGCCCCAGCCCGGTTCCCCTTTCATTACTGGTCCCGGGTGTAGAGTAATTTTTCGAAATACTGAATAGTTTACCGAGGTTTTCTTTTGGGATTCCCAACCCTGTGTCAGATACAGATATTTCAATTTCATCCCCCATATCCCGGCTCTCAATTCGGACATCACCTCCGGGTTCAGTATATTTCAGGGCATTTGAGACCAGGTTCCTGATCACAGTTTGAATCATCTTTTCGTCAGCAATTGCTGTACAATCAACCGGGATGCCCGAAGTCAGATGAATTTCTTTCTTTTCGGCTGAAGGACTGAGTAATAACAGCAATTCATCAACCATAAAGGACAGATTGACTCTTACCGGATTATATTTAATACTGCCGGTCTGCGTTCTTGACCACTCCAGAAGATTATTCAGCAGATCAAATCCATGCAAGGATGATTGATTGATGTACTTCAATAATCTTTTAATATCCTCCGGTTTCCGGTCATCAAAAGTGCTCAGCAGTAAATTTGAGAATCCGATCAACGTGTGAAAAGGATCTTTCAGATCATGTGCTATAATGGAAAAAAACTTATCCTTGGCAGCAATTGCTTCTCTGAGTTCAAAATTCAATTTTTTTAATTGCTCGTTCTGGGTGGAAATGATCTGCTTTGAGATACTTAATTCAAGGTGGGATTTCACCCGGGTAATCAGCTCCTTTGAATTGAAGGGCTTGGTTATATAATCAATCCCTCCAACTGTTAAGCCAGTTATGATATCATCAGGTTCGGCCTTGGCTGTAAGAAATATGACAGGGATATCCTTTTTGTCAGGATCTTTCTTAAGTATTTCGCACACCTCAAAACCCGTCATCCCCGACATATTAACATCGAGTAATATGAGATCAGGCTTATTGAAAGAAACTGCTTCCAACGCCTCTTTTCCATTGGTAGCATAACTGAATTCAATATCCTGTTCATCGAGTATGGCACCCAGCACCTGCAGGTTTTCATTGATATCATCTACAATGAGCACGGTTGGCTGAATATCCTGTCTTTGGGTTGATAAGATCTCTTCCATTATATGTTTGTTTTCGGTTTACGGTTTGACTTCATTTATCGCTTTTGTCAATGTTTCAAATTCCTGAAGCATCGAATTGATCCTTTGAACATTGAATGCATTGACCTGGGCATGTAATTCTTTTCCATAAGCCTCGATCATTTCCATGTGTAATTTCAGTCCGGTCTGTGTTACCAATTCTGCGAAGTTCCTGATCCTTTTTTTTGACCTGTTCTTCAATAGAATGTTGTATTCAGGGATGATCTCAAAATTAAGTACCCTGATAAAATCATCGGGGATGTCATTATCCCCGGATAATCTCTGTATAAGTTCCTGGAGGAATCCACCTTCATGGTCCGGGTCTTCGTCAATCATGTGTTTTTCTTCTGTATGCGGCAGAAATTTCTTCAATTCAGATAACAACTGAGATTTTGAAACAGGTTTCCGAAGATATCCATCGCACAGCCTGGCAATCTCAGTGGCATCCCTTTTCATTGTTGAGGCAGTTAACGCCACTACGGGTATTTTTTTTAACTTTTTATCTGATTTAATCACCCTGATAGCCTCATAACCATCCATTACCGGCATCTGCATGTCCATCAGGATCAGATCAGGTATCTGTTCTTTGGCCTTTTCAATGCCAATGGAACCATTTTCTGCCTCAACAATGGTGATATTTTGGGCATTCAAATATCCCCGGATTACTTTGCGGTTGGATTCAATATCTTCAACAAGGAGAATCAGGGGATTCTGAAAAGAAATATTCAATGCTTCTTCATCCTGTCCGGAGTTGCTCTTACTAAGTGCAGATACCTGTATGCCGGGAAGGAAAACTGAAAAAGTTGATCCCTGACCGGGTGTACTCTTAACACCTATCGTACCACCCATAATATTCACCAGTCGCTGTGTGATGGACAGGCCAAGACCTGTTCCACCATACTTTCGCGTACTCTGCCCTTCTTTCTGACGAAATGGTTCGAATATAATCTGCTGTTCGTTTTCATGTATGCCAATCCCGGTATCGATGACCTCAACTGACAGATCAACATGACTTCGTTCCGCATTGGAATCCTTACTTTTCACATTAATGGCTATTCCACCCTCACTGGTAAATTTGATCGCATTGCCAATCAGGTTGAACAATACCTGCCGCAACCGGGTTTCGTCAAATATCAGGGTGCTTGGAAGCTTTGGATCAACATTGATAGTAAAATCAAGTTTTTTCTCTCTGGTCTTCACCATGAAAACTTGCCGGATCTCCTCAATGATAGTGTAAGGATTTATCGGTTCATAGTTAATATCAAGCTTCCCGGCTTCGATTTTGGAAAGATCAAGTATACCATTGATCAGACCGAGCAAACCCCGTCCGCTGTTACTAATCCCTTTTATATACTCATGATTTTGAGGATTGTCCCGCAGCTGCTCTTCAAGGATCTCTGCAAATCCCAGGATGGCATTCATCGGGGTTCTGATTTCATGGCTCATATTAGCAAGAAACTCACTTTTTGCCCGGTTGGCGTTTTCTGCAATTGTTTTGGCCTCTTCAAGTTTTCCCTCAATGATTTTACGTTGTGTGATGTCGCGGATTATCGCTACGGAATGCCATTGGTCCTTAATTTTCATTGCCGATAATGAGAGCTCAACCGGAAACTTTTGTCCTCTTCTGTTCAATGCTTCAAGTTCCAGGGTAGCGCCAACCTCATTACCTTTACCTGCTTTTTTAAATCTGCTGAAATCCCTCCTTTGGGCTTCGCGGTATTCATCTGGTACAAGAAGGTCATGGAAATTCTTACCGGTGATTTCTTCAGCCTTATATCCAAAAATCTTTTCGGCTGATCTGTTCCAGAATATCACATTGCCATCATTGTCAATAACAACGATAGCGTCCTGGGCGGAGGTTGTAATATTGTTAAATAATTCTTCACTTTCCCTAAGGGTGATCTCTGCATTTTTCCGTGCGGTAATATCATGGTAAATACCATACAAGCCTGTTTGTTTCCCTTCAATCTCAATGGGAGTGCCCTGTACTGACACATGAATGATCCTGCCGTCCTTGTGTTTCCGGATGGTCTCTGTCTGAATCTTTTCTCCCTTGGCAATCTCCTGCAAGATCTTCCTGGCTTCAGAGCTAAGCTCTTCGGGAACGATCAGTTCATCGATATATTTCCCAATCGCCTCCTCCTGAGTATAACCAAACAGCCTTTCAAATTCACTGTTTACACGGAGCAGTTTTCCATCGTTTGCAGTCAGCACCACGGTTTCCGGTGAACCCTCGAACAGCTGCTCGAAATAGGCTTTTTCAACCTGCACCTGGTCAGAGGCTCGTTTGGTTGCTATGGACAGGCTTATCTGTGCTGAGACAAATTTGAGAATTTCCAGGTCTTTCTCAGTATAAGCCTGTTCATCCTCATAGTTTTGTACCACCAGTGCCCCGATGATTTCATCCCTGAGATTCAGTGGTACTCCCAGCCAGATTTTGCTCGGAGTGCCCCTATCTTCGATCTCTCCCGAGCTGACAAGCTTATTAATGTCCTGCTCTTTCATGAGAATGGGCCTGTTGCTGCGGATCATATAACCTGTCAGGGTCTGTTTGGCCGGAAAGCCATTAAAAGCATCTTTTTCGTCAACAAAGAAAGGCATCGATAAGGTATCGTCCTCCTTGTTGTAAAAGGCAATAAAGAAATTACTGGTGTCAAATAGTTTACTCAGTTCATTCTGTATTGTAATAATCAGGTCGTTAAGGTTCACGGTAATGTTGACCGCATTGGAGATGTTGTACATGATATCCTGTACACGCTCCGCTTTCTTCCGCTCGGTGATATCCTCAACACTACCATCAAAATAATCTATTTGACCCGATTTTTTATATTGTGATACAGCTGAAACCGAGCAGGTAATAGTAGATCCATCTTTCTTTTTATAATTGATTTCTACATTCTGGAAAGATCCTTCCTCACCCAGTTTCTTAAGCATAAGGGTTCTGTCATACGGATTGACATAAAGATCGACTGGATTTGCAGCTAATAATTCCTGCTTGCCCCTATAGCCAAATATTCTTGCCATAGCGGGATTCACTTCAGTAAATTTACTTTCACTACCACCAGAACTCCTGAAAATACCAATATTCATATTTTCAATGAGTGATCTGAATATCTCATACTCTTCGAAGATTTTATTCCTGGTATCCGTTAACTCAATAAGGAGTTTTTCCAGATCCTGCTTCTTGTTCTCTTTTTCCTTATCAATTGCTCCCATTTAATCATCTGAATTATTATGCTGATTACGCGCCACTACAGCTGAAGGTCCACTCTGCCCGGATATTTTCTCAAACCGGTCTGTAGATATGATGAATGCATCCTTATAGCCTTTTTGCCGGATATACGACAGGTCGT
>JAGLOO010000030.1 GCA_023138875.1 Bacteroidales bacterium | reverse complement strand
ACCACGGATTGATACCACGGATTGACGCATGGACGATCTGGTATTTCAAGAAGCGTTTATTAGCTGTTAAAGCCCCTATTACCCGGGATAGCATTGGTCTTTCTGAGGTGCAGGAGTTGGAGCAAGGGCTGGTGCAAGGGCTGGAGCTGGAGCTGGTGGACAAAATCCCAGGCAACAAACCCAGTCAAAAATTCTGTGAAAAACTGGTCAGGGTGTCCCGATGACGAAAACAGGAGAAGGGTTTGATCAGTAAGTTCCTGAGCCACCCGGCACTCAGGCGGTTTAACAAAGAGGAGAAGTGTTTCCCGATACACCGCATTATATCTGTCATTTTCACTTTTTGAGAGACCTGGGAAAAGACTTATCAGAAGAACAAACAATATCACCAATTAGAAGCAGAGACTACATCCTCGGGTGTGAACAGATGGAAGCCTTCAGGAACAAATTCAGGTTTGCTTTTTAAGAAGAGCACCTTTCGGATTTTCTTACCATGTAAAGCAGGTATCGCCTCACACTTATTATTCAAATCATTGCACAGGGAGTGGATGTTCACAGAGGTGGTCCACTTGGCTTCCCCCACAATGACCTCTGTACCATCCTGTGAAGAGGCTACTACATCAATTTCTACCTGATCTTTACCTATGGTGGTTCCCCACCAGCGGGATCCGGGCTTAAATAACTTGTCTCTGAAAACCATAGGTACAGAGGCCCTGCATAACTCTTCCCAATACCCGGAACAGTAGGCATGGAAGCCGGGCTCAACCACCTCTTTATATATTCGGTCGGCAAGCCCCATTTCCAGGGATGTTTTTTCCGGGACTACATAGCTGAAATAGAAATTGATAAATGGGTCCGCAATCTTGTATAGGGTTTTCTTTGCATTGCGGTGAGGTATGCCATACGGGATCTCCCTTTTAATATATCCAAGATCGATTAAGCGCTGTACAGGTCTGTTCAGATGTGTAATGGGTTTGCCCATCCTGGATGCAATTTCAGAAAGGCGGTGTGCACCTGACGAAATAGCCTCTATGATCGTGGACATCTGTACGATGTCCCTGCTGTCATCAAGGAACAGGCGTAAGGGTTCTTCATGCAGGATTCCCTTACTGTCAAGGATGTGCTTTACAACCGCCTCCCTCATTCCTTTTTCCCGGGCACGCAGTTCCCAATACCGGGGAATCCCTCCCCAGATACAATACTCCTCAACCGCTTCGGTACCTGTACAATTTAAAACTTCCCTCAACCAGTAAATATTCAAAGGCGTCAGTTTTATTATCTCATTTGCTCTTCCATACAAGGGAGAGGTACTTTCAATTGCAATTTTGTGCATCATCTGCTGAGAGGAGCCGCACAGCAACAGATGAAATGAGAGTTGAGAACGGTTATCGTAAAGCTTTTGAAGAGTGCTGGCCAGGTCAGGCGAGCTTTTTGCCAGATATGGGAATTCGTCGATGATCAGGGTGATCCTTTGAGTTAATCTCTCATTCAGTGCAAGCAAACAGACTTCCCAATCGGGATATATCACTGAGTCAAAACCAATTATCTTTTCTGCAACTGTTTTTGCAAAAGATGCTATCTGACGTGGCGTTTCACGTTGATCTGCTGTGAAGTAAATATCCTCATCCTTCATTATTTGTTGAATGATACGGGTTTTGCCAATTCTTCTTCTTCCGTACAGCACTACCAGCATGCTCTCTTTATTGCTAAGGACATGCCCGATTCTCTCAATCTCCCTGTTCCTGTTTATAAAATTCATTGTAATATAATGTTTTACAAACATAATGTATTAGATACATATATGCAAAATAAATAATTTTGGCGTTAATCGCCGGGAAAGGGCGCTCAGGCCTTCAGAAATCTCTTTAAAATCAACAAAAAACACCCTGCTTCCTGTCGGCCAGGAACTGAACTGCCTGACAAGTTACTGCATTGAGAACAGCGTTTTCAGATCGCGGTTCGAGAGCTCTCCCACCCACTTCTCACCAGCGGAAACTGCCAGGTCGGCCAGCTCCTTCTTCTCCTTCAGCATGGCATTAATTTTCTCCTCGAAGGTACCCTGCGTAATCAGGCGGTAGACCATCACATTCTTGTTTTGCCCGATCCGGTAGGCACGGTCGGTGGCCTGGGTCTCCACTGCCGGGTTCCACCACAGGTCGTAATGGATCACATGGCTTGCAGCGGTCAGGTTCAGCCCGGTCCCTCCGGCCTTGATGGAGAGTAAAAAGATCTTCTCCCTGGCGTCATTCTGAAAGCGCTCCACCATTTCATCGCGCTTTTTCCGGGAGGTACCGCCATGCAGGAACATACTGTCGGTACCGAATCGATCCCGGATCATCTGTTGCAGGATCAGCCCCATCTCCCTGAATTGAGTAAATATCAGTACCTTTTCATTATTCTCCAGGATATTATCAAGCATGTCGAGAAGCATTCCAGCCTTACCTGACAAATCTGGCGAAGCATCACTCTTCTTGAGGTACTGCGAGGGATGGTTGCAAACCTGCTTCAGAGCCATGATCAGTTTCAACACCATACCCCGGCGCCTTATGCCTGCCTCCTCTCCTTCCGGATCAATCCCCTCGATATCGGTCATCACGGTATTTAACACCCCCTGGTAGAGAGCTCCCTGTTCCTTCATAAGCGTAGCCATGTAGTCGTTCTCGATCTTATCGGGCAGATCACTGATAATTGATTTGTCGCTCTTGAGTCTGCGCAGAATGAAGGGGGCAGTGATCTTTAGAAAGCGATCGAGCCGTTTCTTGTTCCGGTAGACCTCTATTGGATAAGCATACTCCTTTGTGAATTTCTTCAGGTTCCCCATGTATCCCTTGTAGATGAAATCAAAGATGCTCCAGTACTCCGACAACCGGTTCTCCACCGGGGTGCCGCTCATGGCTATCCGGATATTCGACTTCAGTTTCTTCACCGCCCTGGTCTGCGCGGCATCTACATTCTTTATATTCTGCGCCTCATCGATAATTACCGCATACCATCTTTTTTTTGAGAGTAATTTCTGGTCGCTGCGCGTAACCCCGTAACTGGTAAGGATTACATCGGCCTCCTCATCCAGGGTGCGGTTCGGTCCGTGAAAAAAGGCATGAGATATGCCGGGGGCAAACTTTTCAAACTCCTTCTTCCAGTTGGTAAGCAGGGTGGTGGGCACCACGATCAGTGCCTGTCGCGAATCAAGCGCTCCCTCCTCTTTCAGCTTCAGCAACATGACAATCACCTGCAGGGTTTTTCCCAATCCCATGTCATCAGCTATGATGCTTCCAAAACCAAGACTGGCATTCTTGTATAACCAGTCAAAGCCCCTCTGCTGGTATGGCCGCAGTGTTGCAGTGAGTCCCCCGGGAAGATCGATCCGCTCCACCTTCAACAACTCATCGATCAACTCCCGGGTGGCCTTATCCATACTCACTTTCTCTCCGTGCAATTCGCCGGTAAAAGCAGCCTGCAGTAACTGGTTCCGGTCCATCTTGCCATCCTGCTGCTGAATCTGATCCATCAGTGTTTTCAGGTCTGCTGTGTTCAGGTAGAGGTACTGATCTCTCATCTTAACGATCCCTGAAAGTCCTTTCACCATCCTGAAAAACTCGTCTGCATCCATGAGGGTGTCGCCCAGTGCAATCTTCCATTGAAAGCTGAGGATCTTCTCCAGGTTCAGCAACGATCTCTTTAATACCCTGCCTGAAGAAGAGAGCGCTACAGATACAGCGGGGCGTATCAGGCTTTTCAGCTGATCCGGCAACAGCACGCGGATCCCGTACAGCCGGATCACGGGCAGAATGCTGAACATTACACTGGCAAATTCATTTGGTGTATAGACCGGGATATGTCTGCCGGAAGTGGAGATAATGAACTCCAGCTCGGGAAGTGAAGGAGTGAGCAGTTCGATGCTCCGCAGCACTTCGTACCTGGAGCTGCTGTATTCCGGGAGAGTCATAACATCGGCCAGGGGCACCAGTTCTTTCAGCGGCTTGCGGCTCTCCTCCACCAGCACCTTCAGACCAAACCTTCCCGAATCCTCCTTCTCGAAAATCTCCAGCACCGGGAAAAACGCCTGGCGGGTAAGGTAAAACCTGTCGATCCATCGCTGAATGGAAGAGGGAATCTCTCCCTCACCCGGAAGATCAAACCGGTATGCGTAATTTTCAACAAAAATCCGGTAGACCGGGTCACCCATCACACTCTTATCGAATCCACCATCCAGAATAAACTGGCCGATGAAGAAAGAGACCAGGCTTCTTAACTGCTCCGCTTTTAGGGATTCCTGCTCCGCCACAGAGGTTCCGGGAAATGCACCGACGCTTACCCGAAGTTCCACTACAGAAGGAAAAGCTGCAGTCAGACTCCGTAAAGTCTCACTGATCCTCTGATCCATTACGGCAGGGATCCAGCGTACGGTATAGCTGCCATCTGCGGTGTTGAGCAGCTGTGGGATAAAGGATGAGGTCTCCGCAAGTTTCCGGCTAAAATGATACACCATGAAGAGGTAGGTTAATCCGGGCGATAAGCGGTGTACCTGTTTGGGTTCGATATTTGAAATAAACATAAGCATCTCAAAATCATCCCGAAAGCCCCAGGTGCCCTCTTTATCGACTTTATGATAGACCCTCCAGGTGCCGCCCGGTTCACCATGAATCCTGCAATCTACCAGGCAGTTGCACTCGTCCAGCGTAATAGCCACACCCAAGTAATTCTCGTAATGTGATGAATGATGATCCTGTTGGACTGAGGATCCGGTAGCCATCATGTTCTCCCTGGCTATCTTCCTGGCCGTTTTCCTGTAGAGCTTATCCAGCACCTTTTTAAAATCCTTCGAATAGAAAACCGGATTTTCGGAGAGCAACGAAAGTAGCTTCTCCCGCATATCCTCCAGCACTGAAAAATCGATCTCCTCCAGAGCAATGGTTTTCTCCGTCTGGTAATCCTCCACCGGCTCGGCTACAGCCAGGGATGCAAGATCGGGAATGGTAACGGTATCACTGATGGCTTCGATCCCGTAGCGCCGGAGCTCATGGATGATATCGTACCCGTGGAGTTTGAAGATCAGGAAAGGATTGCGGTCAATTTCATTGGCAATTACATTGATCACAGCCGCCAGGTGTTTGCAGGGCACGGCCCAATCGGGACAGGAACAATGCATATCCAGATCGTTCCACCGGCCGGGAAAGATCCGGATATGATGTGCCTCCGCCATGGTATACAGGCTTTCGGGCAACTCACGGTTCAACAGTTTCGAAAGAAGCAGGGGATTGTCCATAATCACCCCGGTTAACGTTTCCTTCTCCTTAGCTGTGAACGCGGGTATCCCCACGGTCACGTTATAGGGTTTGATACGGGTACCCTTTACGTTCGCGATGATCTTCCGCCCCGAGATGCTGAGATCCTCCACCGCACCTTTATTGGCATAGCTCCGGCCCCTGGGAAGCCGGTTGGAATAGTCGATATGGGAAAGGGCGTTCATCCATTTGGCGCCCCACCAAGTCTGTCCGTATTTTGTCATTCGGTCGCAGTTATAGTTGCTTATCAGATTGGGAGCCAGTCGATTTGACAATCACCAATGGCCCCACCATGGAAGCCCTTGCCGATTTAAGCACAGAGGCGATTTCCCGGATGGTTGCCCCACTGTCCATAATGTCATCCACCAGCAGGATCCTTTTTTTCTTCACATCCTCGCCAACACGAAAGGCACCCTTCAGGTTCTTCCTTCTTCCCAGGGATGACTCAAAGGCTCTCTGGGGCTTTGTGGGCTTTACTTTTACCAGGCCGTGGGACAGTCTGATTCCCAGTTCTTCCGCGATCCTTCCGGCAAATTTCATCACCTGGTTACCCGACACCGTAGGCGGTACATACATAATCAGGTCGAACTCCCCCGGTTTATAATGTGCGCGGAACGCTTTCAGGGTTAGTCTCAGCAGATGCTCCGGAAAATCACCCCTGTTCTCGATTTTGCATTGGTGTATCATCGTCCCGGTATTAGCAACTCCATAATAGGATGCCGCCACCCCGTTTGCCAGTATACCTGTTTTTGTTTCCAATTCCAGTACCGGAAAGCAGGATTCCCTATACCGGCGAATGATATCAAGCTGATCCTCAGAGGCTGATACGCTGAATCTCCTGTCCAGATCCACATCGCATTTGCCACAGGGCTCCGAAGGAGTATCTCCCAGGTACTGCCTAAGGTAATTCATCCGGCAGGAATCTCTTTCCATATACCCCTTCATCCTTTCGAAATCAGCAAGCTTCGCTTTACGAACCTCCTCAAATGCCCTGACATTGAGCCGGGGCGCATTGTGCATCAATTCATAATGGAATGAGGACCCGCTTTTTTCTCGCGAAATTATTCCCTGAACGGTCAGGTCATTCAGGATGATCTTCACCGCATTCTGTTTAAGGTTCAAAGCTTTGATCACGGCATTCCAGGATAGAGGCTCGCGCTTCAGCAGCTCGATGAGTTGCTCATATTTCTTAACCGGCGGTTTACTATTATGGATAAATGAGAGGGGCAGCTGATCATCCTGTGGCGAATAAAACAATGCGATAGTAGTGGGCAGACCATCTCTTCCGGCACGTCCGGTCTCCTGGATATAATGCAGGGGTGAGACCGGGATCTGTGTATGGATGACAAACCGGATATCGGGCTTATCCATGCCCATCCCCAAGGCATTGGTTGATACGATACACCGGTATTTATTATTCATCAGGGCCACCTCAATACGCTTCCGGGTCTCGTTGTCCAGCCCGGCATGGTAACTGGCCGCACTGATCCCGTTAAATTCCAGCCACTGGGAATAGATCTCCGATTCAGCCCGCGTCCCGCAGTAGATAATACCGGTGCCCTTCAGCGATTCAACCAGCTTCAGCACGCCTGCCATCTTATCTTCCCGGGTCTCGCATGATACTACTGTGGACCAGAAATTATCCCTCCCCAATTTTCCACGTATCACAGTCATCCGGGAATTATCGAACTGTGCTTCAATGTCGCTCTGAACCCGGGTTGTGGCTGTGGCTGTGCAGGCGAGTACTGGCAGATCGCTCTTCAGCATCCTGACCACGTTTACGATCTTGTGGTAATTCGGCCGAAAATCATGGCCCCAGCTCGAAATACAGTGTGCTTCGTCAACCACAACCATGCCCAGCTTCATATTGTTCAATACCTGCTGCCATTTCTGATCTGCGAGCCTTTCTGGCGCGATGTACAGCAGTTTATACTCCCCCCGTTCAGCCTTTCGCAATGTCTCCTTTTTCTCTTCGATGGTCAGGGTAGAGTTTATATATGCCGCCGGCAGGTTGATATCCTTCAGCTTATTTACCTGTTCGCGCATCAACGCGATCAAAGGTGAAAATATTACCGTTGTTCCCTCAAGCAACATTCCCGCAAACTGAAAAACCAGGGACTTCCCGAATCCGGTCCGCTGAATCATCAATACGCGTTCGCCCTTCAGCAACCTGTCAATGGCTGCCCACTGTTCATCATAGAACTCAGTAATTCCAAATCTTTCATGGAGAATTTCCTCGGCCCGTTCCCTTGTCATATTCTGCTGTTCCAGTATTCGACATAGGCATCATAGCCTTTTTTCACCGTAAGAAACCTTTTATGGTGAGTTGATGTCAGTTTATACGCCCGGATTCTTTCTATTTCCATTCTGTGTGTCTTTTCTACTTGCTTTTCTAAGAATGGCCTTCATTCTCATCATATTATTTTCTTCTCTTGTGAGTTCTCAGTTTCCTTCTCAAGCCACCCATTTCATAGCCTATAATCTCGTATCCAAGCAGCTTGGTTGTCTGCTCATCAATGTCAAGGTCACTTAACAGGAAATATGATTTGTATGCCAGTTCTATTTTCTCAATCCTCTTCATGATTTGAGGTCTGTTAACAGTTGACAGCAATTCCTTATAGTCAAGACCCTCACTCTTATGACCGAGCATTGCCTTAATTAATTCGAATTGATTAATATAATTCATCAAGGTTCTTTAAGGTTCTTTAAGGTTCTTTGTTAGTTTACTTTTACAAATTCCTTGCCTTCATATTTTTGAGTAAAACATCCCGTTTTCCGTTCCAGACTACAATATAAGCATCTTCTTCTTTTTCCTTTCAAATAATCACTTAGCTCAAGGGATTGCGATTCCAGCCGCGCATCGTGCAAGTCCAATAGGCATTCCACTTCGTCGGCAATTGGCAAACGGTCAGCTTTTCTAGTGAAGTAGCAACCGTGGGATAGGAAAAGCCTGATAGTTGACCCAGTTGATTCACCTGGAGTGGACCGGATTCCCCGGAGCTCATTTTCATGGCTCTGAGCAGTTCATTCCGGTTGAGTCCCTTTTTCTTCCTGGAGAGTGCCTGAATGACGCTTTTACGATAGTCACTGTGATCGAACAGGGATCCGGGGAGATTGCTTTATTCCTCCCCTAAGGGAGCTCCGTTTACAAATAAAAGGTCGTCAATGGCATGTGCTGCAGAACAGATCCTGTCATCGAAGAGGTCCCTGACAAGATAGGTCTTTCCCACTCTCCTGTGCCCGTAGACTGCGATTAACTCGGGTTGGTCCGAGTGTAGTGCCCGTTGGAGTTTCTTGATATCGAAGCTGCAGCCCGGAAGGAACCACCTGGAACTAAGTATATGAACCACCTGATCCGAAAAAGGGCAGTCGAAAGTTTAAGTTGACTTACAGGAGGGATATTCAGAAAAATGTATCTCAGCTTCCTGAGACTCAGGCCGTATTGCAGATGGGAATAAGACGGAGCTGTAACCGGGCTTCATTAATACTGGCAATGAATTAGCAATAGTAATGATAATAAGTTTGCATTACTAATGAATATAGATTACCTTTGAAAGAAAAACAGAACGATGATGTTAGAGTCGCAAATAGAGGAGGTGCTCGAATATCAAACAAAATCTATTATTGAAATTCAGGAAGGGACCCCCAGGGACATAACTGATAAAGTGGATCTGACAGATAATCATGTCAAAATTCTGACCGGTATAAGAAGATGTGGTAAAAGTACCGTATTGCTGCAAATAGCCAGAAAACATCCTCACTTTAACTATTTGAGTTTTGAAGACCCACGGTTATCGGCTTTCGGGGTAAATGATTTTTTTAAACTGGAAAAGATATTTGGGAGGATTGGCAATTCAGAACTGTTTTTTTTCGATGAGATCCAAAACGTGGATGGTTGGGAGAGGTATGTACGGGTGTTGCATGATAAAAAGCAGAAAGTAATAGTCACCGGGTCGAATGCAAAAATACTTAGCAAAGAACTGGGCACAAGTTTAACCGGACGGCAAATTTCTCTTGAGGTCTTTCCGTTTTCCTATGTAGAATATCTTGCCCATTTTAATCTAAACGCCGGGGTAGAATCATTTTCAGGCTATTTTCAGTTGGGGGGGATGCCTGAATTCCTCAATACAAAAAACAGGGATGTATTATTGAATTTGTATAACGATTTGATTTATCGCGACATTGTTGTAAGGCACGGGTTGCGTAATCCAAAAATTGTAAAAGAACTTGGTGTTTTTTTGGCAACAAATATTGGAAAGGAATTTTCTTTTAATAATCTGGCAAAAACGTTTGAACTGGGTTCAAGTAATACTGTTGCTTCATACATTTCCTATTTCGAGGATGCATACCTGTTTTTGACCGTACCACGTTTTAGTTTTTCATTGAAACAACAGGCAAAAAATCCAAAAAAAATTTACGGTATCGATACGGGGTTAATTACCAATCTTTCCATGTCCTTCTCGAAAGACCAGGGTAGATTACTGGAGAATCTTGTTTTTATCCATTTATTAAGGTTGGGTAAAGACGTTTACTATTACCGGCAAAAAGGAGAATGCAATTTTATTGTTTCAAAAAACAACAAAGTTGAAATGGCAGTCCAGGTTTGTTACGATTTAAATGTCGACAACCTCCGCCGCGAGGTAAACGGTTTAGCAGAGGCTTTAAATGAACTGGGTTTAACCGAAGGTTTTATTTTCACCTTTAACCAAAAGGATGAACTGGAAAAGGATGGAAAAATAATAAACGTTATTCCGGTTTGGGAGTGGATGAAATGAAAATTATTTTCACGGCGGTCATGTTGTTCTGCCCGTAGAACCGGAGCATGGCACTTACGATGCCATGCTGGTTCGGGAAACTGATTCGAAGAGGGGCTTATAGATAAGTTCCCGGGTCATCCTGCGGTTAATCGATTAGGCAGGGAATGGAGGAGCCTGGATATCACGAAAAGTCTGAGTGAGACCACGGGAGATTCTTGGTGCTGAGGTGTATTTGATCTCAACAGCCAGCTCTGGCATCAACCACCTGGCAGTAAAATTCTGAAGCATTGCACAATTGTTTGTATTCATGCGTTATTCGCTATCTTACCGGCTCACTTTTTCAGAAGCAATTATGAAACGAACATGTTCTTTATTAATCATAAATATCACAAAAGGATATGATGAAACACAGAATAAAATATTGTGCATGGATCATTTTGATTGTGGCATTGGGATCATGCAATACTGAAGCCGATCTGGGGATTTTCGAAGGCTGTGGTGACATTGGAAATGTGGGGGTTGCCGGATCGGTGGCGTTCGATCCTTCCGACAGCTCATATGCTGTTTCGGGAGGAGGTACCAACATGTGGTTCGACAGTGATCAGCTGCACTATGTCTGGAAAAAGGTGTCGGGAGATGTCTCCATTGCTGCTGATATTGAGTGGATTGGAAGGGGCGTTGATCCCCACAGGAAAGCCTGTCTGATTATCCGCCAGGATTTGGATACAAGCTCGGTATATGCCGATGCAGCGGTGCATGGAGACGGGCTGACGTCTATCCAATACAGAGAAGTCCCCGGGGGAGTTACCCGGGAGGTCCAGGCCAATATCTCTTCGCCCAAACGGGTGCGAATAGAGAAAACCGGTGATTATCTTTCGATGTTTGTTTCATCCGGTGAAGGGTTCAGATCCACAGGGGGGACTTTTAAGCTTCCATTCACAGAACCTTTTTATATTGGTCTGGGCGTAAGTGCACACAACAACGATACCATTGAGACGGCCATCTTCTCCAATGTGCGGATTGAAACCCTTGTCCGGAAACCAGATTCGCTGAAGAAGATTGAAAGCACACTCGAAACAATTTCCATTGCATCGTTCGACAGGAGAGTCGTTTATCATACCGGCAGCCATATCGAAGCCCCTAACTGGACACCCGATGGGAAATCATTGATATTCAATAGCGGGGGACTGCTTTACAAGATCCCGGCAGAAGGCGGAGAACCTGAGTTGATCCCCACAGGCTTTGCCAGCAGGATTAACAACGATCACGGAATATCCCCCGATGGCACCCAACTTGTGATCAGCGACGGGACAGAATCCGGAAGCTCAATAATTTACTCACTTCCCGTCGAAGGAGGCGATCCAAAAAAAATCACACCACTCAGCCCTTCCTACTGGCACGGATGGTCGCCCGATGGCAAAACCCTGGCTTATTGCGCCGAACGAAATGGCAACTATGACATATACACCATTCCCTTAAAGGGTGGTTCAGAAACAAGACTAACCTCGGCAGAGGGACTGGATGATGGCCCCGATTATTCGCCCGACGGTAAATACATCTATTTCAATTCGGTCCGTACGGGGACCATGCAGATATGGCGAATGAAAACGGATGGTAGTGAAGAGCAGCAGATCACAACCGATCAGTACAACGATTGGTTTGCCCACCCCTCTCCGGATGGCAGATGGATCGTCTATGTAACATTCGGAACAGATGTGCCTGCCGGCTCCCATCCACCAAACAAAGATGTGATGCTGCGGATCATGGATCTGGAAACCAGAGAAGTCCGGGTTATGGCGAAACTATTTGGCGGACAGGGTACTATCAATGTGCCTTCCTGGTCTCCGGACAGTGAAAATGTAGCTTTTGTAAGCTATCGCTTGAATTTCACTGAAACCTTCCCCAATAGGATTCCGTAAGAAAAAAATAACAAAAACCCCAACATGAAACAGATTACCGCAATTATAGTGATTACCATCACTTTTTTGATCATTCCTTTTCCACTTTGTTCCCAACTGGTATTTAAGGCTTCCGACACTACCCTGGTTTACAGGTTCTCCAGTCTGGTGGATTCACTGCTAATACAGAAAGAAATAAGGTTTGAAACGGACTCGGTAAACAGGCACCTTACCACGGAATTTACTGAATTGGACACGGTATCCGGTGAATGGAAATTTTACCTGAGGGAAGTGAAGGAATATGATCTCAATGGGTCTGAGGTGACCTGGGGTATGCAAACCTGGGATACGTTGGCAGATGGGTGGAGGCATTCATTTATCACCGGGTATGAAAATGATTCCTGCGGACATCACCTCCGGGAGATCAAGTATTACTGGGATTCTCAACAGGAAAGTTGGAATGAAAACCAGAAGATGGAGCGTGCTTACGACTCGCTGGGAAACCTGGTTTTACATTCATCTTTCTATTGGGGCTGGGATCCGGAAGGCTGGGTTAATTCCAGCAATAATAGATATGAATACATGTATGACTCCATTGGTAACATCATGGAGGAAACCATATATTCCGGGAGCCCGGCACAATGGGACCCAAAAGATAAATTTGAAAATACTTACGATACTGCAGGACAAAGGATACTGGAGGAAAAATATTATTGGAACGGACTGGAGTGGGTCCTTCTGTCTAAAAAGGAATTCGGGTATGATGCCGGCGGAAACAAGGTCCTCGAAACCCGGTACCTTTCTTACCAGGGTGGGTGGATGGAAGACATTCAAATAGTGGATGCTTATGATGAGCAAGGAAGGCATTCGCTTCATGAGTTGTATTATTGGGATTTTGCGACCAATGTCTGGATGATCAGCTACAGCAATCAATACGCGTATAATGATTCAGGAGAACTGATTACATGGATCTACTCCAAACGACCTGCCTACGGGGAGCCGCTGGATATACTGAAGCATGAGTATACCTATGACCTTCACGGGGAGACCGGCATTACCGTCACCTCCGGATGGGATACCACCTCCATGGCCTTTGTGCTCACTGAAAAGAGATATAGATCGGCGGGACATTTCCATTTTAACCAGCATGATGCAATTTGCGAGGGGAACAGCCTCTTCTGGCAGGGAGACGAGCACGAAATTGCAGGGACCTATCATGCAGATTTTGTGTCGGTTCTCGGTACTGACAGCACTTATATGCTGGATCTGAAGGTCAATCCGGTACCGGGAGAATCCTTCACCCTCACCGGCGATACTTCACTGGTTGTGGGCGAAACCGGCCATTACCTGGTGACTGAAAACGCGGCGGTAACCTACTACTGGAAGGTGGAGAACGGCAGTATGCAAACTGGTGATCCCGGAAACTCCATGGAAGTTGTCTGGAGCAACCTGGGGGAGGGAACGGTCGGTGTTTATCCTGAAAACCAGTTTGGATGCAGCGGCGATACAGCTTGGTTACAGGTAAACATTGGCCCCACCGGAATTGTTGATCAGTTGAATCCCGGGATTATGCTGTATCCTGTTCCGGTCCGGGATATCCTCCGGATAATTTCTAACCTGGAGTATATTGATGTGGATATTGTTGATCTGAAGGGCAGAAGCGTGCTGACTTCCATCGAAAATGTACTGGATATGTCATTCCTGGATAGCGGGGTGTACCTTGTGAGGATCAACGACAGGACGGGTGAGTTGATCAGCACCCAAAAGATCATGAAGGAATAGGCCATTTAATCGTCCGAGAATTCTCTAAGCAGTTTTCCGTAGGAAGAGAAGATTTTTGATCTTGAAATAAATCCGGTGTATTTATTGTTGTCTGTGACAGGTAAGTTCCAGGACTCTGTCTCTTCAGAAATCTCCAGGACCTTCTCCATATTTTCATCTTTGGAAATGATTGCCGGCGGGCTGTGCATGAGCTCCGGAATCTCTATTTTGTCGTAAAGTTCGGTATTGAAGATAGTGTCCCGGATATCGTATGAAATGGTGGCGGTAATAATCAGGGGAATTAACAGGGCGTAACCTCCCGTGATCTCTGCGATCAGGAAAATGGCTGTCAGGGGGGCATGCATGACCCCGGCCATGACCCCGGCCATGCCAACCAGGGCAAAATTATTTTCGGAAATTCCACCCGGTGAAAAGATGTTGACCACCTTGGCGAGGGTGACTCCGCTGATACCCCCCACAAAAAGAGCGGGGGCAAAGATCCCGCCAATTCCGCCACTTCCTGTGGTCACTGCCATGGCTATCACCTTGAATATTACGAGCAGCAAGAGGAATAAGATGATCGATTTGTAATTGAGCCGAAGCATGCGGCCTATGTTGGAGCCTATGGATGCCCCTGTGAGTACAATGGGTGCCTCCAGCCTTACTGATCCCCCCAGTCCACCGTGAGTGAACTGGCTACCATGTCTGATCCCTTGTTACCCCAACCCACGCCTCGCAATGTTGAATTCTTCATCGTAAATGACAACCCACGTACTGAAAATGCATAATGGAATTCTGGATTTAATGCCTCTATTGTTGAATTATTTAATATGGACATTTCGCCTCCAGGTTCTACAGCAATCTTGAATTGTCCATCTGCCTGGCAGTTCATTTTCAACGCTACTCCATCTAATTCAAGGTTTCCGCCATTTTTCACTAAAAGGTTGCCGGATAGAATTATTACTGTATCCCTTAGAACTAAATTGGTTTCTACAATAAAATCTTGTGCTGACAACGAGATTTGCAAGAAAAATAGAGCAAATAAAACATATAAAACTGTTATATATCTTTTTAATCTTATTTGAAGAGACATGAACTAAAGCTAATAGCGTTTATAGCTAAAAGTAGTGAAAGTCCATCTAAGTATCAAATTGCTAGTGTCATATCAACTTAAATATGTCGGTTTAATCTGTAACTTGCCATCACTTGGGAAGGGAGGATCGTCAAAGTTTACATAGCTTTATAGGTCACTTTGTTTTAGAATTCAATTTTATAGCTGATGTTGGGGAAAATAAATCCCTCGCTTTTCACCTCTACCACCTGCCCGGTGGTGTTGAATTCATGATAAAAGATTGATTTTTCGAGCAGCATATTCTTGATCTGCACTCCCCATACGGATGAATATTTAAGCTTGTTGATTCGGAAGGTTACCGTAAAATCTATATAGAAAGTGTTCGGGAACCGCTCTTCCCAGGCCCTGGAATAATCATAAACCACATCCTGAACCAATTGTGATCTCTCCTGATCCACTGGATGGGTTCTTTCACCTCCCTGGAAAACCAACCGTCCGTTGATCCCCAGGATCTTGTCTGAGTTCCTTCCCATGAGAAACTCACGTCCTGCCAGAAAATTCAACACATAACCATAATCCCACCGGGTCCTGTAAGTTTTATGATCCCCGGCCAGGTATTTTGAATCGATAAGTGAGCCCGTTATAAGGTAATAGTAGTTCTTGTTAAGAAACCTTTCAACAGTAAGATCGATTCCCCTGTTTGTTCCCTCTCCCTGGTTGCTCAACGAGTCTTTAACTACGTACTCTTTCTTGAAATTTACGAGAGAATAAAAGTCATCTGGTTTAACGGGTATATTGTAAAGATGCTGGTAATACACTTCTGCCGTTAATCTTAAGTTTTCGGTCAGCAGCCTGTTATAGGCAAGTACAAAATGGTTGGAACGGGATGGAGATAATCCCAGGTTGGGATTGATGGATTCGCCCGGCACTGTTTCGTACCCGTAGAAATAGACCGGGAGGGGTTCAATCTGACTGTGATTGCCATAGGCGAGACTAACAGAATTCCCGCTCAGGAATTTGTAGGTCATCCCCGCCCTGGGTTCCAGCGTCACAGCATTGTTCAGGAAAAAAAGCATTGAATGCAATCCTCCGCTGAAAGAGAAGTTGCGGTTCATTGCCCATTTGAACTGGGAGAATCCCTGCATAGTTCCGGTGGCTCCATTTTCAGAACCATATTGAACGGAGGGTTCACCTGGAGTGTCGGCGGAGCGGATCGTGATGTCATATGCGATCCTGCTCAGAACGATCCCGGTTCGGTTGGAGAGTTTCTTGCTGAACTTATGGGTCATAACCGAGCTAAAACTCAGCATAGAGGTGAGTTGGTCGGCATATTCATATTCCGAATAAGTACCGTTTGGCCGGTACAACTCCTTGCTGTCACTGAATTGACTGGATGCTGCTGTGAGGGATGTTTGAATTGCCGTTGTACCGGAGTGAATAAACTTATGTTTTGCGCCCAGGATACCGGTTTTCCCTTTCCAAATATACCGTGTCTGATCCCACGTAGAATTCCACTCTGAAGAATCAGCCAGCGGTTCGGATCCATTCTGGTCCAGTCCGCCGATTCCCCAGAGAGAGAATGTCCCGGCCTTCCCCGCAGGGAAATTAAGTTTAAAACTAAGATCCTGGAATACAGGTAGCTGACCCTCGGGAATCAGGCCCTTCAAAAGGGCGGTGGTGGAGTAGCGGTAATTGAAAATGTAGGAGGCGTTTTTGCCTTTTACAAACGGACCTTCACCAAACCCATCGATCCCGAGTGTTCCGATCTGCACACCCCATCCTCTTTTTTCATTGTCGCCCGCGCGCAGGTTCATATCAAAAACCCCTGAAAGCCCATTCCCGTACTCCACAGGGAAAGCACCTGTGTAGAAATCCGAGTTATTGAGCAGTTGTGCGCTGAGCAGTGAGAGGATACCTCCACCCTCCACCAGCATACCTGCAAAGTGATTGGGATTTGGAACTGCAACACCCTCCACGCGCCATAACAATCCTTTCGGGGAATTCCCCCTGATCGACAGGGCGTTGTCATTAGGACTTCCGCCTGCCACGCCTGCAAAGGAAGCAGCCATTCTCCCGGGATCATCGAACCCTCCTGCATAACGCCTGGTCTCCTCGACTGTAAAAGTCCGGGCGCTCAGTACCGCCATCTGGTTGATCGGGATATCCTTTCTCACCTGTGCCTTAACCACAACACCCTCAATTTCAGATACCGACTCTTGCAGGCGGATCTCCAGAATAACAGGACGCGAAGAAGAAACAAGTACCTCGGGAATTCTCCTGGGTTCATAACCAATAAACCTTACTTCAATTGTATAGCGCCCTACAGGAACCTCTTCAACACGAAAGGCTCCATTATGGTCTGCTATTACACCCCGGAAAAAGGATCCTGATCTTACTCCTACCGTGGCCCCCGGAAGAGGGATCTCGGAATTCTGATCTACAATGGTTCCGCGAATCGTCCGGACCGGCGACTGGGGAAAAGTAAGTGTACAGATAAGAAGAAGAGATGGCATTGATATCGATATAGCCGGTAATCGGAATAGCATAAAAGTAAAGTTATGCAAACCTTTTGAGAGGAAACAGATTTACCTTGAAGTGTTAAAAATGGATTTGCAATGATTCTTCACTAAAATTATGTCACACGCTTTATTTTAGAAAATAATCCCCAAATTCAGGGCTATTTTGGAAAAAAATCTCCATATTTGTTGTATTGGGAACCCATAATGGAAAAGAATCCTACAATCCAGCTTAAAGAGGTTATTTATGGATCTGCAGATAAAAAGATAAACAGGCAGATCTCAAAACTCCATGGGACGGGTAGGATACGTAAAATTGCATCAAGGCTTTATACATCCAACCTGACCGAGCCTGAGGGGGTCATAATCAGGAGAAATCTGTTTGAGATCATTGAGAAACTATATCCTGGAGCAATGCTTAGTCATCGTTCAGCATTTGAGTTTAAACCTACCGACGCGGGACATATTTTCCTAACCTATAAGTACACCAAAAAGATACAGCTTCCCGGGATTACATTCCGGTTTCTCGAAGGGCCCGGACCCATTGAAGGAGATAATCCCTTCTCCGGAGATCTGTATGTCTCACAGCAGGCCCGGGCTTTCCTGGAAAACTTACAATTGTCAAAAAGGCCTGGTCCAACCTCAAAAACGTTGACTATCCCTGAAATAGAAGAAAAGCTTGAGCAGATTGTCCGGATTAATGGTGAAGATGAATTAAACAGGGTGAGGGACCGGACGCGGGAGATTTCGGTAAAATTAGATATGGAGAGAGAATTTTCTGTGCTGGAATCCATCATTGGAGCATTGCTATCTACCCGTATATCAAATATTCTGTCATCTCCGCTTGCTGCCGCGCGTGCTTTTGGGGTTCCTTATGATCCCGGGCGGTTAGAGTTGTTTGAAGAGCTTTTCCGGGACCTTCAGACTAAAGAATTCAGGAACCGCCCGGATAAGAACCTGTCCGTTCAATCTTTTAGGAATGTGGCATTTTTCGAGAGTTATTTCTCCAATTATATTGAAGGGACGGAATTTGAAATAGAAGAGGCAATGCAAATCATCGAGTCCAACCAGCCCCTTCCGGCAAGAAATAATGATTCGCATGATATTCTGGGCACTTATAGAATTTTATCGAGCAAACAGGAGATGTCTATCACCCCCGGATCGGCAGACGAGCTGCTTTCAATTCTTCAAGCCAGGCACCGGATACTGTTGAGTGTCAGGACCGATAAAAAGCCGGGTCTGTTTAAAGACCGGAACAATGTGGCAGGCCGTACTTCGTTTGTGGACATGAATCTGGTGAAGGGGACTTTGATTAAAAGTTACGACCTTTACCGGGCATTGACACATCCCTTTAAAAGAGCTGCTTTTGTGATGTTTGTCATCAGTGAGGTTCATCCTTTTTTAGATGGAAACGGTCGAATGGCGAGGATCATGATGAACGCTGAACTGGTTTCCGAAGGTCAATCAAAAATTATCATTCCAACCGTGTATCGTGACGATTACCTGGGTGTGCTTCGAAAGCTAACCCGGCAGAGGGAGACCGGCTCTTATATCCGGATGTTGTTTCGAGCTTATGATTTCAGTGAAACAGTTTTTGGTGAAGATATTCATGAAATGCAGCAATATCTTGAAAATTGTAACGCATTTCTGGAGCCCACAGAAGGGAAACTGGAGATTTGATTATTCTCACGATACTAATGTGAAGAAAATCAAATATACTTCCCAAATTGGAAAATGCTTCTTGAGAAACCTTAAAAATGGATTTGCAATAATTCCTCACCAAATTCATGTAAGGCGGTTTGAATTCTGTTGGTTTGTTTCTTGCTTGGCTTTTTAAGGCCATTTGCATACTGACTGACTAAGCTCTGATTCATGCCGGTAAGTTTAGAAATTCCAGCTTTTGTTATAACTCCCTGAAACCATTCAAAGAATGATTCAACATCCATCTTATAGCTGAAAGTGTATTCTCCTTTTATTGCATCAGGAATTTCTAATCCTTCTTCAGTCATTCCAAATAAATGAAATGTTACTGCCTCGTTCAATGATTCTTTTACTTCCTGAACAGTAGTTCCGGTTGCAACACATCCATCCAGGATTGGGATAAAGGCAGCATAGTTATTATCTGTTTTCTCAAGGACAACCAGGATTTTTTCCATTTGCGTATTGATCTTAAGATTTATAGATATTTAAGTGTCTGATTTCACAGATTAGGCAGATCTATTTTAGCCCAGCCCGCCTCATAATGCTTCCGAGCGTACCTTATAAAAGTAATAGAATTATTACTAACCAGCAAAAAAAGTAATAAAATTATTACTGATCTATTTGATAGTAATGGTATTACTGGATTAATGAACTAAGTCTCGGAGATATCAGCTAAGGCGGTTTGAATTCTGTTAGTTTGTTTTCTGCTTGGCTTTTTAAGGCAGCTTATGCGGCTTGACTTTCATGAACCGAATCATCTTTATAATCCAGTTGGGGAGGGGCTTGGTGACGTCCTTCCGTTTCCAGAGGTTGATGTACCAGCCCAGTCTTTTTGCGATGGGGATCTTGTGGGTCTCCACGAATTCGATCAGTGTTCCGTCGGGATCTTCCACATAGGCAAAATGACCTGCGGCCTCGCCCATGTCAAATGGTTTGCCCTGTGGGTGCACATCCGAATCGACCGTAAAGGGGAATCCTTCGCGGGAACACTCTTCTTTCAAGGCCTTCATGCCCAACACATCAAAACAGAGGTGGATGAATCCCAGGTCGCCCCAGATCCGGTTTTTGAATATCTTTTCGGGCTTGCGGTCCATAACCTGCACCAGTTCAATCTCGGTGGGTCCGAACAGGCGTGACATCGGACCTTTCCTGGTTTCGCTGTGCTGCAGCAATACCCGTCTGAACTTGCTTCCGCCTCCGGGGATATCCTTCAGGTCCTCAAATATTTCTTCCCTGTCATACACGACAGTGTCATATCCCAGTACACCAGTGTACAGTTTTATGGCCCGTTCCGGGTTGGTGGTGCCGATGATGGCTCCGTAGGAACCTCCGGTGCTCCTTTTTCCCTGTTTCATGAAGACCGATCCTTCTTCAACGATCTGCCAGATGTTGTTAAAGGGGTCTTTCACGTAGAAGTTGTCCCTTCCGGCCGGATCCTTAACGATCCCTGTGATGGTTTCGGTTTCTTTGCTAAGGTGGTCGTAGGCTGCTTTCACATCGGGACTTTTGATCTTGCCGGCAAAGATCCCAAGGTCACCCATCTTCAATTCAAATGCGGGGGCTACCGGGATACGTTCGGTATGCTGCCAGATCTCAAATCCGCCACCACCCAGCAGGTTCATTGCAAGGGCGGCATGACGCTCCCTGGGTTCTCCCTCTGTATACGGGAGCATGTATTCGGACGTAGCTTTATCCTCGAACATCCTGATATCCATGCCGAAATGGGGGATGTACCACTTCCATGCTTCATAAATATTTTTTACACCCACGCCGATCTGCTGGATGCCTGAGATCATCTTCCTGTCAAGTTCCTTTGTACGTGCCATATGAGGGGCAAAGATAGCGTATTAAACTGTTTTTCAGAAAAAACTATATTTTTGTTTCCGAATCAATCAGCATTTACATGGCTCAATCCAAAATTACCGGCGCAGCAAGGAACATACACAAGCGCAATTTTATCTTCCATATACTCAGACACTATGTCGACTTTGTTTTCTACCAGTACTACTCCAAAGTGGAAGTAACAGGGTCGGAGAAGATCCCCCCGAGGGAGCCTGTGATCTTTGCTCCCAACCATCAGAATGCCCTTATGGATGCGCTGATTGTGCTCTTCTCCTGTGGCCAGGATGTGGTTTTCCTGGCCCGTGCCGATCTGTTCAGAAAGAAATTTCTGGCATTTCTGCTGAACAGCCTGAAGATGCTTCCGGTGTTCCGGCAGCGGGACGGGGCCGGTGAACTTGGGAAGAACCAGGAGATCTTTGATATCACAGTGGATGTACTGAACCATCGGCACTATCTGTGCCTGATGCCTGAGGGGAACCATGGAGATCACCGGAGACTGCGTCCGTTGGTAAAGGGGATCTTCCGCATTGCTTTTAAGGCTCAGGAACCCCATGGCAATAAACCCTTTGTAAGGATCCTCCCTACGGGACTCGATTTCGGACATTATGTGAAGCAGAACCAGACCCTCCTGATCAATTACGGTGACCCTATCGAGGTATCGGATTACTGGGACCAATACGAGGAGAATCCTGCCCGGGGCATCAATGCCCTTAAGGAGCGGCTGGCCGGCGAGATGAAGCCGTTGATGATCCATATTGAAACTGAGGAGTTCTATGAGGCGGTGCTGGGATTACGCACGGTCTTTAATGAACGAATGCGGGAGATCCTGGAGATAAAGGGTTCGAAACTGAGCGACCGCTTTGTAGCCGATAAGCATATGATTGACTGTATTGACAGGGCTATAGAGAAGGATGAGGAGAAGGTGCGGGTGCTGGCCGGGAAGGTGAAGAGCTATGTTGAAGGAGTGGAATCGATGAAGATCCGCGACTGGGTGGTGCGCAGCAAGGGGTATGGTTTCGGGCGCAGTTTGTGGAGGTACCTTACCCTGATCGTGACCTTTCCCCTCTTTTTATTCGGATTTGTCACCAACGCTATTTCCTATTTCCTTCCGGTACGCATGGTGCGCAACTTCAAGGATCTGCAGTTTCACGCCTCGGTGAAAACCGGGATCGCCCTGCTGATGAGTTTTCCCCTGTCCTACCTGCTCCAGACACTGCTGGTGGGGATCTTCACCGGTCCCTGGTGGATCTGGGCAGCCTATCTTGTTTCGCTCTATCCGATGGGGAAAATCGCACTCTACTGGTATTTCCGCTGGAAGAAAACGGTGCGGGGCAGCTGGTTCCGTCGGCAATTGCGGGGCAAGAATGGTGCTGCTGTGGAGCTGGTGAAGCTGAGGGAAGAGATTGTGGGGTTGACGGAGGAGATTATTGGAGCAAAATAGTCAGGTTCTTATCAATTTAACCAGGCAATATTCTTCCAATTATTAACAAATCGTATAAAATGATACGATATGAATAGTGCTTGTTGCATAAATCATAACATAAGATAAATGATTGAATTGAACATTATTAATATCTTTGTATGCATATAGATATTAAAAACATGATGGCCAAGATCGGCTTCTCAGGTGAGTACTCAAGTAATGAATCAAACGTAATAGTTCCATTATCACTTGTATCGTTTAATGAAGGTGAGGTTACTATTATTTATTCTCCGGCTCTGGATATCAGTGGTTATGGAAAAACTGAGTCTGAGGCTAGAAACTCTTTTAAAATTTCCTTGGAAGAATTCGTGAGATATACCTTAAATAAAGGAACCTTTGATCAGGAATTGGATAAACTGGGTTGGAAGGTATCAAAGAAAAAGACTGGCAAGAAATACCAGCAACCACATTTCGATGAGCTTTTAAGAAGTAAAGACTACCTGGCAACTATTGTTCGGGATAAGGAATTCAGAAAATTCAACCAACAAGTTTTCTTCCCGGCCTCAGATTAAGTATCATCACGGATATCGTCCAGCAGGCGGCGCTCTTTTTTCGTGGGACGGCCGGCTCCGCGGTCGCGCCGGGTGAAGAAATCGTCCTGCATCTCCAGCTTTTGAAGCTCTTCCGGAGGGGTGACATTTTTAACGTACTGCTCAACGATTTTCGCGCCCACACGCTTTTCGATGGGATCCACAACCTGGTAAGAGTAGACCAGCGGCATCTTTTTTACATGGATCACATCTCCGGATGAAACGGTGCGCGATGGTTTGGCGGGCATGTCATCCACGGATACCTTTCCCTTTCTGCAGGCCTCCGTGGCCAGGGTCCGGGTTTTGTACACCCGTACGGCCCAGAGGTATTTATCAATCCGTACAGTTTTTGCCATATAACGTAATTGTCTGATTGACTTTTAACTTTTTTATGTAGCAGATACTCTGTTGACCAACCAGTGATACAGCGGCTTACAATGTTTATGGATCCAGACCAGGATCAGTTCCTTTCCCCCGATAAGCACATCCTTGCGGTTCCGCTTCATGGCACGGATCATTTTGCGGGCGCACTTTGCCGGGGAGATCCCTCCGGCCAGTCCCGGATCCATCACCCCGTGCGCTTCGCCATCCTTTTTCAGCGCATGAAATGAGATGTTGGTCCGGATGCGCCCCGGACTGAAAATGGTAATCCTGATCCCTTTTTTACTGTTTTCAGCCCAGACACTTTTATAAAAACCAAACAGGGCGTGTTTCGCCGCAGCATATGCGCTTCTCAGAGGGAATCCGAATTTCCCGGAGATGGAGCTGGTGACCCCGATGTGCCCGTAGCCATTCTCGATCATTTTCGGAAGGAGTGCCTTGGTGAGGATCACACCACTGAAATAATCAATTTCCATGATGCGCCTGTCAATCTCCAACGACGTATCGATGGCTTCTGCCCGCTGCGAAATCCCCCCGTTGTTCATCAGCACATCGACCCGTCCGAATTCTTTCAGCACCTTTTTGGCTGTGGACCGCACCTCTTCCGGGTTCCCCAGGTTGAATACAACTGTGTGTATATCCTTTGATACGGGCTCCAGTTGTTTTCTGGTTTCCTCCAGCTCTTCGGCTTCGTGGGAGGAGATGATCACTTTTGCTCCCTCTTCAGCAAACTGGCGGGCCAGTTCGGCACCGATCCCCGACGAAGCACCGGTGATCCAGACGGTCTTTCCATTATAGTTCATGCAGTCGTGTAATTTGATGCAAAAATAGTTGATAAAATAGATTTCGGAGCATTAACCAATAAAAGCAGTTTTGAATCTTAAGGAATATGTTATAACTTTGTTATTACATTATTTTATATACCTGATGGAGATCCCAATAATAAAAATTGGCAACTCAAGAGGAATCCTTTTGAGTAAAACATTGCTTGAACGATATAAATTCGGAGAAAAACTGGAAATCGAAATGAAACACAATCACATTGAATTAAGATCGATAGATACTCCAAGGAAAGGTTGGGAGGATCAATTCAAACAGATGCATCAAAATGGTGGTGACAGGCTGATGATAGATGATGTATTTGTCGACGAAGACCTGGAAGAATGGGATTAAGCCAGTATAGTATTGTTCTGGTGAATCTGGATAAAACCATCGGTGGTGAGATCAGGAAAACAAGACCCTGTGTTGTGATTTCTCCGGATGAAATGAACAGGCACCTTCAGACCATTGTGGTAGCCCCAATAACAACAAAGTCACGCAACTATCCCACACGTATCAGGGTGCGGCACGATCATAAAACAGGCTGGATCGTTGTGGATCAGATCCGGGCCTTCGATCGGAGAAGGATCATCAGAGTGCTTGGAGATCTTTCTTCATCAGAGATCCGAAGGCTCAAAGGAGTCCTGCGTGAAACCTACGTCGATTAAGAAGCCACACTGCTGTTCACTTCCAGTTTGAAGCCCATGCGGTGCACATTGACGATGGATACACTCTTGTCCTTCTTAAGTTTTTTTCTGAGGCGGGCAATGTACACATCCATGCTGCGGCCCATGAAGTAATCGTTCTCACCCCATACATCGGTGAGTACTTTCTCACGCTTCACCACACTGTTCAAATTGGCAGCTAACAGCCGGAGCACCCCGGCCTCCTTCCTGGTAAGGTTGGTCTGATCGGTGGGGGTACAGAGCATCCGGTTTGGATAATCGAAGGTGAAATTCCCAAACTTGATCATTTCGGGCAATTCGTCTTCCATGAAGGTCGGTTTTGTGCGTTTCAGCAACGCGTAGATCCTCAGGAAAAGTTCGGTGGTGCTGAAAGGTTTTACAATATAATCGTCGCCACCCGAGCAATAGGCCCGGATCATGTCTTTGTCATCGTCTTTGGCCGACATGAAAAGGATGGGGGTGATGTGATCGCTCTTCCTGATCTCTTTGGTCAGGTCCAGCCCGTTCATACCGGGCAATACAACGTCCACCAGAATGATGTCATATTTAGCGGCCTGGAACAATAGCAAGGCCCTTTCGCCCCTGGTTTCCAGGTCGACCCTGTAATTCTTTAGCTCCAGAGAGTCTTTCAGCATGGGTCCCAGCTGAAGGTCATCCTCTACAAGCAGAACAGTGGGGGTTTTTTCTGACATGATTCTTTGTGTAGCTAAGGTTATTTAATACCAATCCAAATAACACCCTTTTTTACAATTTGTTCACATTTCAACCCAAAAACAGAATTCGCTGCCAGGTCATATAATTGTAAATTATTCTTACTTTTGCAGCGAAGTTACACAACCACTTAACTGCTAGCAACCTTAATGGATCGGCACACACCTATTAAATTCTTTTCAGGAAGGGCCTCAAACTACCTGGCAGAGAAAATCGCACTGAACTTTGGAACCGAACTGGGACGTACAAGTGTTTTCCAGTTCAGTGACGGAGAATTCCAGCCTGCTTACGATGAAAGCGTAAGGGGATGTACCGTTTTTATTATCCAGTCCACCTTTCCTCCGGGAGATAACCTGATGGAACTGCTCATGATGATCGATGCCGCCAAACGGGCTTCGGCTGACAAAGTAGTAGCTGTGATACCCTATTTTGGGTTTGCACGGCAGGACCGCAAGGACCGTCCCAGGTCATCCATTGGTGCCAAGCTTGTGGCCAACCTGCTAACTGCAGCAGGAGTGGACCGCATCATGACCATGGACCTGCATGCCGATCAGATCCAGGGATTCTTCGATGTCCCGGTGGACCATCTCTACGCATCTGCGCTGTTTGTTCCGTACATCAAGCAGTTGAACCTGGAAAACCTTGCCATTGCTGCTCCAGACATGGGAGGTACCAAGCGGGCCAATGCCTATTCAAGGTTTGTGAATGCCAGCATGGTGATCTGTTACAAGCTCAGGAAGAAACCCAATGTGGTGGAGGAGATCAAAGCCATCGGGGAAATTGAAGGGAAGAACATTGTGATCGTAGATGACATGGTGGATACAGCCGGGACCATCACCTTTGCTGCAGGCATGATGAAAAGTGAAGGAGCCCTCAGTGTAAGGGTTGTAGCCACACATCCGGTGCTTTCAGGTCCTGCTTATGAGCGGATCGAGCAGTCGCCCATCGATGAGCTGATCGTCACCGACACCATCCCGATGAAACGGGAAAGCAACAAGATCAAGGTGCTCTCTGTGGCCGAGCACTTTGCCGATGTGATTGACAAGGTCTATAATTATAAGTCCATCAGCGATACATTTCTAAATTAAATCAATACCTTTGCACCCGCTTTGCCACGAAGGCAGAGATTCCCACAGTGTGATGGGGAATTATTATCAATTTAATTCTGAGTAGCACAACACAATGAAAACAATTTCCATCAGCGCAGAACAGCGCACCGAACTGGGTAAAAAATCTACCCGTGAGTTACGAAAAGCCGATCATGTTCCATGTGTAATGTACGGAGGTGCAGAAGTGATCCATTTCCATGCACACGAAAATGATTTCAGGCACATCGTTTACACACCCAATGTATACATCGTCGAGGTAAAAATCGGAGATAAAGTGCACAAAGCCGTAATGCAGGAACTGCAGTTCCATCCGGTTACTGACAAACTCAACCACATCGATTTTGTGGAGGTGTTCGACGACAGGCCGGTTACCGTTGAGATACCCATCCAACTGATGGGTGAGGCCATCGGTATTAAGAACGGTGGTAAGCCTCGTCAGAGAAGGCGTGTTCTGAAAGTACGCGGTTTGATCGAATACCTGCCCGATACCCTTGATATTGATGTCACTGACACTGATATTGGAAATGTGATTAAGATCGGTGATCTTTCTTATGAGAACATTGATATCCTTGATCCGGCCCGTTCCATGATCTACGCCGTCGTATCCTCACGAATAAGCATGAAGGGTATGGAGTTGGAAGAGCCAGAAGTAGAAGCTGCCGAGGGTGAAGAGGAAGGTGAAGAAACTGCCGAGGAAGGAGAAGCCCCTGCAGAAGATTCAGGAGCTGAATCTTAGAGCTTTAGCCCATGAAGTACCTGGTGGCAGGTTTGGGAAACAGAGGAAGCGAATACGCACATACGCGTCATAATATTGGATTTGATATATTGGATGCCCTTGCCGGGGTGTCCAATATTTCTTTTACGGACAAGCGTTACGGCTTTGTCGGGGAGATGAAGCACCGTGCCCGCACCTACGTTCTGCTGAAGCCATCCACCTTTGTGAATCTGAGCGGAAATGCCGTTCGCTACTGGCTCAAAAAGCTGAAACTTCCTGTGGAGAACCTGATTGTGGTGGTGGATGACATTGCCCTGCCTTTCGGTACCCTGCGTCTTCGCGCCAGAGGAGGAGATGCCGGCCACAACGGACTGGCCCATATCAACACCATTTTAGGAACCAGCGGATATGCCAGGTTGCGGTTCGGGATCGGGGAGGAGTTCCATCCGGGCGGACAGGTCAACTATGTGCTGGGGGGGTGGTCCGGCGAACAGGAGAAATTATTGCCGGAGAGGATTGAGATGGCCGGAAATATTATTAAGTCGTTCGGGGTGATTGGATTGCAGCGCACGATGAATATGTATAATAATAAGTAATATGAACCTCAAAGACCTTATCTTATTAAACCGGTCCTATCGGCGTTTTCACCAGGATGTGGCCGTGTCAATCGATCTGTTGCATGAAATGGTGGATGCGGCCCGGCTGTCCGGATCTGCCAAGAACATGCAGCCGCTTAAGTACATGCTGTTCAACGACCCTGCCGGTTGCGCAAAGATCTTTCCCACGCTGGCCTGGGCAGGCTACCTGAAGGAATGGCCCGGACCGGAGGAGGGGGAGAGGCCCTCTGCATATATTGTGCAGCTGGCAGACCTGGAACTGGCCACCGACTGGTGGTGTGACGATGGTATTGCTGCCCAGAGCATGTTGCTTACAGCCGTTGAAAAAGGTTTTGGTGGTTGCATCATTGGGTCGGTGCAGCGGGAAAAACTCCGCACCATCCTGGGCATCCCGGAACGTTACAAGATCCTCCAGGTACTGGCACTGGGCAAACCTGCAGAAGAGGTGGTTATCGATGAGGTTCAGGATGATGACATCAAGTACTGGCGGGATGAGAATGGAGTTCATCATGTCCCGAAAAGAAGCCTCCGGGAGCTGATCATCGGCTACGAACCGTTTGTTTTTGAGGCTACCAAGAAAATGTAAGATCATCTCAATCTTTGAAGAACCAGATTAGGGTGTCCCATCGCACAAAGCAGGAAAAAGGAGTCTTCATTTCAGAGAATACTGATGTTACGCTGTTGTGACATTCACAATTGGAAGTTTATCTGCCATCAAGATTGTATATATCTGACATTTAAATAGTTGACGGATCACTTATATCCTGCTTCCCAGGTTGAAATGTCACGCTGTTGTTACATCCAGATCTTGAAAAAAAAAGAGTTGGGAATTTGGAGAAAGATATCAGAGCCCAATGTTGACAGAAGCCTAATCCCTGAGTTTTAAATGCGTTGGTCCTGAAAAGTGGTGTCGTCGCTTGGGAAATGTTACCTATTTAGCTAACTTTGCCATGCAACAGAACGAATTTCGTATTGTAAAGGCATTAAGACTCAAAAAGGAATATTTCGATGAAAAAGGAAATTGATTATTACAGCATAAAGTCTTTTGACGATCTCCTGGACCAAAAATATGGAAAAAATGGTCAACCTGAGAGGGATGAATGGGAGCAGGAATATGAAGCTTTCAAACTTGGTGTGATTATTTATGAGCTTAGGAAAAAGAGAAAACTTACTCAACAGCAACTTGCGGAGAAATGCGGTACCACTAAATCCTACATCAGCCGGATTGAAAATGATGCAAGTGATATCAGGCTATCAACTCTAATGAGAATAATCAATCAGGGTTTGGGAGCAAGATTGCATTTGTCTGTGGAATAAGCTTAATGGACCGGAAAGAAAATCACCATGATGTTTGAATTATCTTTAAATTTGATCCGTTTATTAGGTCTATTACAAAATTGAGACTAACCATTGACAAGACTAAGCGTAAATATCAATAAGATCGCCACGCTGCGCAATGCCCGGGGAGGGAACGTTCCCGATGTGCAGAAGACGGCGGTTGACTGTGAGCAGTTCGGGGCACAGGGGATTACCGTGCATCCCAGGCCCGATGAGCGCCATATCCGGTACAGGGATGTGGAGCTGCTCAGACCACTGGTGACCACCGAATTCAATATTGAGGGGTATCCGTCCGAATCGTTCATCAGACTGGTGACGGAGGTGAAACCCGAACAGGTCACCCTGGTACCTGATCCACCCGATGCCATTACTTCGTCTGAAGGGTGGGATACCATTCAGAACCATGATTTACTGGTGGATGTGATCAGTGAATTCCAGCGCCACGGGATCAGGACCTCCATTTTTGTGGGAACGGAAACCAGGCTTGTGGAGGGTGCTGCAAAGGTGGGGACCAACAGGGTGGAGCTATACACCGAACCCTATGCAACAAATTACCCGAAGGATCCCGGGGCAGCAATAAAGCCTTTTGTGGAGGCGGCTACTGTGGCAAGGGATGCGGGACTGGAGCTGAATGCGGGGCACGACCTGAACCTGGATAACCTGCGGTACATGAAGCTGAACATCCCCTGGCTCAGCGAGGTCTCCATCGGACATGCACTCATAGCCGATGCCCTTTACTACGGACTCCAGAACACCATCCAGATGTACCTCCGACAGCTACGTGTATGATTATTGCTGAACAAAAACGAAAAGAAAATATTGCTGAGTACTTGCTGTACATGTACCAGGTGGAGGACATGATCCGTGCGAACGAACTGGATATTGACAACATTGAGAAAACACTGATCAACAGATTCGATGTCTCCTACGAGGTGAAGCAGGATATGCGGGAGTGGTACAAATCGCTCATTGCCATGATGCGTAATGAACAGAAGGAGGAGAAAGGGCATCTGAACATCCTGAACAATATCGCTGACCAGCTTCATGAGATGCATCACCAGATCCTTGAGCAGGGCATGGATACTTCTTACAAAGAGACGTTCAACAGGGCAAAGGCCAATATTGAAGCGCTCAGAATGAGATCTGTTTACGGGAAGGAAAATGACATCCAGGTGGCACTGAACGGATTGTATGGACTGCTCATCCTGAAACTGAAGAAGACCCCGATTACAGAAGAGACCACAAAGGCTTTTGAAACCATCACCGGACTGGTGGCTGAACTCTCATCAAGGTATATGGAGGGAACCAGGTAGCGCCATGGAGCTCTTTTTTCGCAAATATGGTGAGGCCGGGCCTCCTCTGGTGATTGTACACGGACTTTATGGTTCGGGCGATAACTGGATTTCCATTGCCCGGGAGCTTTCCTCTGATTTCGAGGTATTTTCTGAATGTCTAGCCCAGTTCTGAATGTCTAGCCCAGATTTGCATTGGTGGCATTGATGAATCCCATGATCTCATCCCTGCCGGTTCCTTTGATTGCACTCGATTCAAAAATAAGGGGTAGTTCTTCCCAGCTTTCGGACAACTTGTCCTTGAGCAGGCTCAGGTTTTTCGACTTCTCTCTCTGGGTCACCTTATCTACCTTGGTGTATACAATGACAAATGGCAAATTGCTGTCGCCCAGCCATTCGATAAAGTCCAGGTCCAGCTGCTGCGGAGGATGGCGGGCATCGACCAGCACAAAGAAACTGACCAGGTTCTGCCTCTGGGTGGCATACTGTCTGATCATGCGGGCAAAGGATTCCCGATCCTTTTTGGAAACCTTGGCGTAGCCATAGCCCGGCAGGTCGGCCAGGTACCATTCATCATTGATCCTGAAATGGTTGATCAACCTGGTTTTTCCGGGAGTGGTCGAGGTTTTCGCCAGTTTTTTTCGCTCCGTAAGCATATTGATCAGGGAGGATTTGCCTACGTTGGAACGGCCTATGAAAGCATACTCGGGGATGAGATCCTTCGGACACAGGGTCACATTCGGACTGCTGGAAATAAATTCTGCACTGGTAATGTTCATATCATATAGATTTCCAGTAAGGTGCTGGTTTTCTGAGGGATCAGTGATATTTCCTTCAGGACGGCAGGGATCAGGATGCTGTCCCCTTTCCGGATTGTTTCGGGAGTTCTGCCAGGGTAGTGGATATCAACTTCCCCCTCCATACACATGTAGATGATGAAGGAATCGATCAGGTTGTAGTCCTTATCTACCGGCTGATCAAATTGCATATACCGGGTGGTAAAGTAAGGGCAGTCGGCCAGGCTGACGGAGCTGTTCATCAGGGGAGTATAGTCGGTTTTGTAATTTTCCCGGTGCACATAATCCATGACGTTCAGGGCATGATCGATGTGCAGTTCCCTGGCATTTCCATCTGCATCTTTGCGCTCCCAGTCATAGATCCGGTAGGTCATATTGGAGGTTTGCTGGATTTCAGCCAGTACAATGCCCGGGCCCAATGCGTGCACCCTGCCAGTAGGTATAAAAAGCACGTCTCCTTTCTGCACCGGTTCAAAATTCATCAAATCCACCAGGGTTCCGCTGTTCAGACTTGCGAGAAATTCATTCTCGTCAATATCACGGTTGAAACCAACGATCAGGCGGGCATCCTTTTCGGCTTCCAGTATGTACCACATCTCGGTCTTCCCGTTTTCCCCGTGATGCTCCATGGCATAATCATCTCCGGGATGAACCTGGATGCTGAGGTTGTCATTGGAGTGAATAAATTTGGTAAGGATGGGAAAAAAGGTTCCGAACTTTTCAAAGATCCTGTCACCCATTATGTCTCCCATATAGATCTCTATGAGCTCCTCCAGTGAGTTACCGGCAAGAAATCCGTTGGATGCGATGGAAATGTTATCCTCAACGTTGGAAATCTCCCAACTCTCTCCGGTCATCTCCGGAGCGCCGGTCTTTCCGTACTCTTCTCTGAGTTTCTCTCCGCCCCAGATCAGTTTTTTGTAGATGGGCCGGAACCGGATGGGGTATAGGGTATTTTCCATAAAGTTGTTGCTGTTATTTTCAGCCGCAAAGTTAGGATAAAGTTTTATCTAACCGGCAGTCTGTTTTTCGACATAGCTGTTGATCTTTTACTTTTAATATTTATTACTTTTACTCTTGCACAAACACATTGAGCTATGTTCACCATTGGTATAGCGGGCGGTACAGGATCGGGAAAGACCACCGTTGTTAAGAAGATCCTGGAAAGAATCCCAAGGGACCGGGTGGCGCTGATCCCCCAGGATTCATACTACAAGGACAACAGCCATCTTCCCCTGGAGGAGCGGCAGGAGATGAATTTTGACCATCCCGATTCGCTGGAGTTTGACCTGCTGGTGGATCATGTTAAGCAGCTCAAGGCTGGAAAAGTGGTTCAGCAACCCATCTATAGTTATCTTACCTGCACCAGGGCTGAGGAGACCATCCCGGTGGAGCCCCGGGAGGTGATCATCCTGGAAGGAATACTGATCTATACCCACCTGCCTCTTGTTGAGGAGATCGATATCAAGGTTTTTGTGGATGCAGATTCTGACGACCGGCTTGGAAGGGTCATTATGAGGGACATGATGGAACGGGGAAGGTCGGTGAATAATGTGCTGGACCGGTATGAAAAGACGGTCAAGCCCATGCACCTGCAGTTCATTGAGCCTTCCAAAAGGCACGCCGATATTATTGTACCACAGGGAGGTATGAACGAAGTGGCCATCTCCGTTCTGTTGAATACGATTGAGAAGAAACTGAACCTCTGAATATTTGTTTTATATTCGTTAAACCTGTAAGTTTAACACACAATGCTGGCACGTGAACTCATATCAGATGTGGTGACTGCCCTGAGGACTTCAGACACGGGTACCAAGGCGCTTACGTGGATGGAATTGTTCAGGATCAAGCACCTTCCCATTGTGAATCACAGGGAGTTCCTGGGGCTCATTTCCGATGCCGATATTTATGACCTGAACAACCCCGATGAGCCGGTGGGCAATCACCAGCTATCACTTCAGAAGCCTTTTGTGAACGAGGACCAGCATATTTATGAGGTGATTGAACTGCTTTCGCGTCTCGAGTTGACCCTGGTACCTGTTCTAAACCATGAGAAACAGTACCTGGGGGTGATCACACAGGAGGACCTGACCCGGAAATTTGCACATCTTTCGGCCATGCAGCAGCCCGGGGGGATCATTGAGCTGGAGATGAACGAACGGGACTACTCGCTCACAGAAATCTCGCAGATCGTGGAGAGCAACAACGCCAGGATCCTGAGCCTTTATGTGGCTTCCTCTGAGGATAATACCAAACTGAGGGTAACCCTGAAGATCAACCAGACGGATCTCACTTCAGTCATAGAAACCTTCAACAGATACAACTACATGGTTGTGGCTTCTCACATGAACGATGAGGACCTGGATGAGTTTTACCAGGAAAGGTTTGATGTTTTTCTTAAATATCTGAATACATAGAGATGCAAGTCGCTGTTTTCGGAAGGAATTTCCCATCCTATGCCCACGAAAATATTGCCACCATGTTCAGCAAATTCAGTTTGCTGAATGTGGATGTCTGGGTTTTTGAACCATTGTATGAGTTCCTGCAGAAAAAGACGGGACTCAGGCCCAAAGTGGCAGGGCTTTTTACTGACCATTCCAACCTGCCGGGGGACATGGATTTTCTTTTTTCCCTGGGAGGTGACGGAACTTTCCTTGAGACGGTAACCCTGGTAAGGGACAGCGGGATCCCTGTACTGGGGGTGAATATAGGACGGCTGGGATTTCTTTCCTGCATCTCGCTTGAGAACATGGCAGAGTCGCTGGATAGTGTATTCAGTGGAAATTTCGATATCGAGGAACGCATGTTGCTGAAGGTGGAGGTATCGGGCAGGGCGCTGAATGATCTGGATGTGGCACTCAATGAGGTGAGGTTATACAAGAACAGCGGATCGCTGATCACCATCCATGTGAAAGTGAATGATGAATTCCTGAGCGCTTACTGGGCAGACGGACTTTTGCTTTCGACCCCCACGGGTTCCACAGCCTATAACCTGAGCGTGGGCGGACCCATCGTGGTGCCTGAGTCCAACAGTTTTGTCCTCTCGCCCATTGCGCCGCATAATTTGACAGTCAGGCCTTTAGTGTTGCCTGACTCGGCCGTATTACAGCTTTCCGTGGATACCCGGGACCCGCAGTTTCAGATGGCCCTGGACTCCAGGTCCATCGACCTGGATGTGGATTCAACGGTGACTGTAAGGAAGGCAGATTACACCCTGAAAATGGTCCGGATCGAGAACATCAGCTTCTACAGTACCTTGCGTAATAAACTTATGTGGGGGGCTGACAAGCGTAATTAAAAATATTTGTCTATTTTTATATTTGTAATGCTCACATCCCAGATCATGAAGAAAAATCTCTGGATCCCGATCATTCTTATTCTTTTACTGACTTCCATAGATGGATTTGGTCAACGGTGGAAACTGCGCAGGTATGAAATGGACATCTATATTGGAGCTGTTTCTTTCCATGGGGACATCGGTTTGGCCAACAAACCGCTGCTCAATAATTTCAATGGAATAAGGCCCAGTTTTGGAATTATTCCGCGGTTTATGATCACTCAGGATATCGCAGTAAGCCTGGACCTGGGTTATTTGATTTATGGAGGAAAAGACGAAGAAGGATCAAGCCATGGCCGCAACTATTCCTTTAACAGCCATGCATTCCAGCATATCATCAGGGGAGAGTATTTCATCGTTGGCGACGGCAGGTCAATCATATCCGGGGCCGTATACAACCGCAAGGGAATGGTCAACAATTATAACAAGCTGTACCTTTATGTTTTTGCTGGTGGCGGTGGGGTGTTATCCAAATCGAAGGTCAAGGACCTGGATAATAACGGAGAGGAACCCCTGGCCAATCCCGGGTATAACAATAATATGCAATATACAGCCGTTTTTCCGGTAGGTGGCGGGATCAAGTTTTCCATCGATCCCCGCTGGAGCTTTGGTGTCGAAATAGGATACCAATTTACCTTATCGGATTATCTGGATGGATATTCTTCAGCTTGGTCACAATATAATGACTCTTATTACCTAACCAGTGTTAAAGCGATCTTTAAAATACGGAACGATAGGAACGGGCGGCCCCTTTTCAGGAGATTATACAGGTAAGGGACCTGGAGTTCGTTGGGGATTTCTACTGGTAATTATCACCATTTCATTGTTTTTTACGGCGCCTGCACATGCGCAGCGGAAAACGGATATTGGTTTTTTTACCGGGGTGCCCTGGTACATGGGGGATCTGAGTGCGACCCTTCCTGTGCTCCATGTGGTTCCTCCGGCCATTGGTCCCATCCTCAGGTATAATTTTAACATGCGGAACGCGCTCAGGGCACATGCTATTTTTTATGATCTAAGTGGTTCTGACGAGAATTTCAGGGGTGGAGTAGCAGAATTTCAGTCAAGTTTCGTAGATTTGGGCCTTGATTTTGAATTTAACTGGTGGCCCTATAAAACGGCCCACAGGAAATCTAAATATACGCCTTATGTGTCGGCCGGACTGGGTTACAGTCTGAACTACACAGGCGAATCGGTATCGCACCTCTACCTGCCCTTCGGGGGAGGGATGAAGGCCAACCTGGGAGCCAGGCTGAGCGGAGGGATCGAGGTCAATATGCGAAAGACCTTTAATGACCTGATCGACGGGGTTGCGAACCTGGGTGGTGAAGAGGTGCAGTCCCCTGTTGGGAACAACGACTGGTATTTGTTTACGGGGGTGTTCCTGACCTATAAGATATTTAATTACAGGGAAGAGTGTCCGACATACGATTAATTGATAAGGATCTGTCCGAGAATGAATTTGAAGGAACAAATTAACAGGGAAGGCCTGCCACGGCACATCGCCATAATCATGGACGGCAATGGCCGGTGGGCGAAGAAGAAGGGTGTAGAGCGCCTGTTCGGACACCGGAATGGTGTGGAGTCGGTACGCCAGGTTGTGGAGGCGGCCGGTGAACTGGGTATTGAATACCTTACCCTGTATGCTTTTTCCACCGAGAACTGGAGACGTCCCAGAAGTGAAATTGATGGTTTAATGACCCTGCTTACCAGCACCATCGCCAATGAAACCAGAAAACTAAATAAGAATAATGTCCGCCTGCTAGTGATTGGAAATGTTACTGACCTTCCAAACAGCGTGCAAAAGAATCTCACACAAGCGATGAAAACCACATCGGAAAATACAGGGCTCCAGCTGGTGCTGGGTCTCAGTTATAGTGGCCGGTGGGAGATTACCGAGTCGGTAAAACAGATGTGTAAGGATGTCCGGTCCGGGAAACTGGATCCTGATGGTGTGGATTCCTGTCTGCTGGAATCCTATCTGACCACATCTTTTATGCCCGATCCGGAGTTACTTATTCGCACAAGTGGTGAACGGAGGATCAGTAATTTTATGCTCTGGCAACTTGCATATACCGAGCTGTACTTTACACCGGTACTTTGGCCCGATTATCGCAAGGAGCATTTCTATGAAGCCATTATCGATTATCAGAGACGGGAGCGACGATTCGGTAAGGTTGATGAAAAGCCCAGGGCTTTTACAGTGAATAATTAAATGCAGGAATGATACAACGGACTTTTCTTTTTATTGTGCTCCTGATCTTCGCTTCAGGTCTGGTTGCCCAGGAGGTGATCAATTATGATTCACTCAGGGTGATGGACTACGAAAATCCAAAGGAATATGTGATTGCTGACGTTAAGGTCAGTGGTATTGAATACATACAGAAGGAGGTTTTGGTGAGCCTTTCAGGACTGAAGGCAGGAAATACCATAACCATCCCCGGTGATGAGGTGACCGATGTGCTCAAGAAATTCTGGGGCCAGGGACTCTTTGCCGATGCCAAGATCACCGCCACGCAGATCAGGAACGACAGTGTATGGCTTGATATCTACCTCACCGAGCAGTCACGCATGTCACGGCTTACCCTCAATGGGATCGGGAAATCGGAGACCCAGGACGTGATGGAGAAGATCAACCTGAGGAACGGACAGCAGGTGACCGCCGATATCATGAACAATACAACGCGGATCATTAAAGAGCATTTCATTGAAAAGGGTTTCCTGAATACGGAAGTCAGCATCAACCTGAAAGATGATACCATCCGGGTGAACATGGTCCGGATGGAAGTGCAGGTTGATAAAAATGACAAGGTCAAGATCAACGAGATCTATTTTAGCGGGACCAGTGCTTTTAAGGAATCGCTCCTGCGAAGGAAAATGAAGGATACCAAGAAGGTAAACCTCAATTTTTTCAAGGCTTCTAAACTGGTGGCCGAGAGCTTCAAGGAGGACAAGGCCACCCTGGTGGCATTTTACAACGAGAATGGCTACAGGGATGCCAAGGTCCTGTCCGATTCGGTGGCGATCTCGCCCGATATGAAAAACAGGCTCGACCTCTATATCAATATGGAGGAAGGAAATAAATACCACTTCGGCGACATCAAATGGATCGGGAATACCAAGTATCCCGGGGAACTGCTTGATGCTGTACTGGGAATTGAAAGGGGAGATATATTTGATCAGACGGTGCTGGACGACAGGCTCTTAATCGATGAGGATGCGGTCAATGGCGTGTACCTTGACAATGGTTATCTCTTTTTCCAGATAACCCCTGTAGAGGTGAGCGTTGAGGACGATACCATCGACTTCGAGATGCGTATTTACGAGGGCGAGATCGCCATCATCAACAATGTGATCATCTCAGGGAACACCCGGACCAACGAGCATGTGGTCAGGCGCGAATTGCGGACATTCCCCGGCGATAAGTTCAGCAAGCAGGAGCTGATCCGTACTGTAAGGGAACTTGCCAACCTGGGGCATTTCGATCCGGAACAGATCGAACCCAATCCCATCCCCAACCAGTCGGACGGAAGTGTTGATATAGAATATAAACTGATAGAACGGGCCACCGACCAGCTGGAGGTTTCGGGTGGATATGGTGCCGGAATGCTGGTGGCTACCGTGGGGATCCGGTTTTCCAACTTTGCTGCCGGCAGGCTCTTCAATCCCAAGGCCTGGCGACCAGTGCCATCGGGCGACGGGCAGACACTTTCTGTAAGGGCCCAGACCAATGGAAAATACTACCAGTCTTACAACTTTTCATTTGTAGAGCCCTGGTTCGGAGGCAAGAAACCCAATTCGTTATCCTTATCTGTTTACTACTCCAAGATCAACCAGAACTACTACAGTTACCTGAGACCGGGTGGCGCACCTGATGAATACATGAAGATCACCGGGGCCTCCCTGGGACTGGGGCGCAGGCTAACATGGCCGGACGACTTTTTTACCCTTTACAACGCGATCACTTATCAGCGCTATAAGATGAAGGATTATTCGGGATTCCTGGCGCAGAACGGGACCTTCAATAACTTAAGTTTCACCACCACCCTCGGGCGTAATTCACAAACCCAGATCATCTATCCCCGTGGTGGCTCCAACATCAGCATGAGTCTGCAGATCACCCCGCCGTTCTCTCTTTTCAATCCGGGATTCGACTATGTCAATGCAGTGGATGAAGATAAATACAAGTGGGTGGAGTACCACCGGTGGATGTTCAAAGCCGACTGGTACCATGCACTTCTGGGCGACCTGGTACTGATGGCAAGGCTGCATTACGGATACCTGGGCCATTATAACAATGATATCGGTCCGTCGCCTTTTGAGGGATTTGACCTGGGTGGTGACGGATTATCGGGATACAACCTCTACGGACGTGAGACCATAGCGCAGCGTGGGTATCCCAATGGGAGTCTGACCCCACGGGTGGGCAATCAGAAGTCAGGGAATGTCTATACCAAGTATACCCTGGAATTGAGATATCCCGTATCACTCAATCCGTCAGCCACCATCTTTGTGCTCACATTCCTTGAGGCCGGTAATGCCTGGTACAGCATCGATGAATTCAATCCCTTCACTGCACGCCGTGCTGCAGGGGTTGGTGTTCGTGCTTTCCTGCCCATGTTCGGACTCCTGGGTATTGACTGGGGATGGGGATTCGATAATTATCCCGGACACCCCGAAATCAGTGGATCACGGTTCCACTTCACCATTGGTCAACAGTTCTAATTCCTGAATATTTTCTATTTTGGTACGGTGTTTGAACCATATTTACCAGGAAAACCATAAATCAATATAAATTCATACGGTTATGAAAAAAATAGTAGCAACCTCGATGGCCCTCTTCCTTTTTGTGGGAGTGGCCCTGGCACAGAAGTTCGCATTTGTGGACACAGACTATGTCCTGCAGAACATTCCATCTTACAATGCTGCCCAGGAAGAGTTAAACAAAATATCCGAAGAGTGGGAGAAGGAGATATCAGTTGAGTACGAGGAGGTCCAGAATATGTACAAGACCTACCAGTCAGAACGTGTATTACTCACCGATGAAATGAAGAAAAAAAGAGAAGAGGAGATCATTACCAGAGAGCGCCAGGTGAAGGAGCTCCAGTCCAAGTATTTCGGACCCGACGGCGACCTCTCCAAGAAGCGTCAGGAACTTGTCAAACCCATCCAGGATGCCATCTACAAAGCGGTGAAAGAGCTTTCAGCTGAAGGCAGTTATGCAGTGATCTTTGACACTGCTTCGGGCGCCTCTATTCTCTATTCAAATCCACGTTATGATTTGAGCGATGAGGTGCTGAAAAAGTTAGGTTATAAGAATTAATATCTTACATTTGTAGGCGCTTTTTTACAAGTAATCAGTTAAATACGCAAACATCATATAATGAAAATTTTAAGAAGAATCACCCTGGCAATGGGAATACTCTGTATCGCCTTTGCTGTGAACGCACAGAAATTTGGTCATATTACCTCAGAGGAGTTGCTCCAGGGCATGCCCGAGTTTGATTCCGCACAGATAAAAGTACAGGAGCTGAGGCAACAGTATGACCTGGAGATCGAACGGATCCAGGTGGAGATCAATAAGAAGATCGAGGAGTTCAACCAGACCGAAGCTACTTTAAGCAACCTGATCAGGGAAGCCAAAGCATCGGAGATCCAGGAGATGCAGGTCCGCCTGCAGAACTTTGCACAAACCGCCCAGCAGGATCTTCAGCAGCAGAGTTCTGCTTTCATCCAGCCGGTAATGGATAAGGCCAGAAAGGCCATCGACGAGGTAGCCAAAGAACTGGGCCTCATCTATGTGTTCGACCTGAGTCAGGGCAACCCTGTCTACACTTCTGAAGAGAGCGTTGATATGCTCCCGCTGGTCAAGGCCAAAATTGGCCTTTAAGTCAGAAAATCATATTTTTTCCTAAAACAGGATGGGAAAGAACAGCCCCATTGGAATATTTGATTCGGGAGTTGGCGGTTTGACCGTGGCCCATGCGCTGAATACCCTGCTGCCTGCCGAACGGATGATCTATTACGGGGATACAGCCCACCTGCCGTATGGTGACAAATCAAAAGATACCATTGTACAGTATTCACTGGGGATTGCCGACTTCCTGTTGAAACAGAAGTGCAAGGTGATCCTGATTGCCTGCAACAGTGCTTCAGCCAATGCATTTGATGAGGTAAAGGCTCATGTGGGTGACAGGGCAGTGGTTATGAATGTGATCGATCCTGTAGTGAAGTATGTATGTTCAGAGACTGATTCGGTCAGCTCTGTGGGGATCATTGGCACCAAGGCCACCATCGATTCAGGCACCTACGAAAAGAAGATTGCGGCTGCATCGGTTCACTGCTCAGGTGGATCAGCAACCGGTCTCTCTCCCCGGCTGCAGGTGAGTTCTCTGGCTACTCCATTGTTTGTTCCCATGATTGAAGAGGGTTTTGTTTTTGATGATATTTCCAATGCCATCATCCGTTCCTACCTCTCGCGCAAGGAGCTGGAAGGGATCGAATCGCTTATCCTCGGTTGTACGCACTATCCCATCATCCGCAACCAGATCAGCCGGTTCTTCAATTTTGAGGTCAACGTACACGATACATCCCAGATTATTGCTCTGGCCGTGCAGAAGTTCCTGACTGAGCAGGGACTGTTGAGTAGTAAACGCGCGGGCATCGATCTGTTCTACGTTTCCGACACCACTCCTTACTTCGAGTTCATCGCCAACATGTTCTTCACCAAAAAGATCCACCTGGAGAAGAAGAGTATCTGGAAGTAATCCATGCTTTTTTCAGGCATTTTTTATGTTAAATAAAATAAAAAGAATGTGTTAGGGGTTCATTGCCCGATCTTAAAATACCTAACTTTGTACGTTGAGGATGTTTGCAATTATTTAACTTAAAATCGATGGCAAAGAAGAACAGCGTAATCGAACTGGATGAGGTGGTGGTTAAGTTTGCTGGTGACTCGGGCGACGGAATGCAGCTCACAGGCGACCAGTTCTCCGATACTTCAGCCTTTATCGGGAATGACCTTTCCACCTTCCCTGATTATCCCTCAGAGATCAGGGCTCCGCAGGGTACCGTGGCCGGTGTTTCGGGATTCCAGGTTCATATCGGGCACAAGGAAGTATCCACTCCGGGCGACCAGGCCGATGTGCTGGTGGCCATGAATCCGGCCGCACTCAAGGCCAATATGAAATGGGTGAAGGACGGCGCTACCATTATCATCGACATTGACAATTTCGATAACAAGCATTACAAGAAGGCAGGCTATGTGGAGGATCCGCTCCATGATAATTCTCTGGAAGGGTACAATGTGGTCAAAGCACCCATTACCATGCTTTCGAGGAATGTGGCCACGAGCGCGGGCCTGGATAACAAAACAGCCGACAAGACCAAGAACCAGTTTGTAGCCGGATTGCTCTACTGGCTGTTCAACCGGGATATTAAGATCGGGGAGGATTTCCTGAAACAGAAGTTCATGTCAAAACCTGCGCTGGTAAAGGCCAACATTGCAGTGTTGCACGAGGGCTACAATTATGCAGAGACCATTGAAGCGCTTTCGACAACTTTTCATGTGGATCCTGTTAAAGGGAAGAAAGGGCTGTTCAGGACTATTACCGGCAACCAGGCAACGGCCTGGGGATTGCTGGCTGCAGCTGAGAAAGCTGGTCTGGAGTTGTATCTTGGCTCATACCCCATCACTCCTGCAACCGAGATCCTGCAGGAGATTGTAAAGCATAAGCACCTGGGTGCAGTGGCCTTCCAGGCGGAAGATGAAATTGCAGGGATCAGTTCGGCCATCGGGGCTTCCTTTGCCGGAAAGCTTGCCGCAACAAGTACTTCAGGTCCGGGACTTGCCCTTAAGGGGGAGGCCATTGGGCTTGCGGTGATGACCGAGTTGCCCCTGGTGATTGTAAATGTGCAGCGGGGCGGACCCTCCACCGGTCTTCCTACAAAAACAGAACAAGCCGACCTGCTCCAGGCCCTGTATGGCAGAAATGGCGAATCGCCCTGCATTGTGATAGCAGCAAGCACTCCTGCCAACTGTTTCAATTATGCCTTCGAAGCAGCAAAGCTCTCCCTTGAACACATGACCCCGGTGATCCTGCTCACCGATTCTTTTCTGGCCAACGGATCGGAGCTGTGGAAGATCCCGAAAATGAAAGAGATGCCGGCCATCGTTCCGCCAAGGGTGGAGGACAATGCGAAAGATTTCTATCCATACCACCGGGATCCCAAACGTTTGAACCGCTACTGGGCAGTCCCCGGTCAGCCCGGGCTCCGGCACAGGATTGGCGGGCTTGAGAAGGGGGATGTGACCGGTGAAGTTTCACACGATCCCATGAACCACCAGATCATGGTTGAGCATCGTGAATGCAAAGTGCAGAAGGTAGCTGAATTTATCCCTGAACAGGAGGTAACCGGTCCGGAGAGCGGTGATCTGCTTGTGGTGGGCTGGGGTGGATCATATGGCGCCCTGATTAGCGCTGTGACCGACTTGCGGGATGAAGGAAAGAGCATTTCACTGACCCAGTTTAACTATATCAATCCTTTACCGGGCAATACAGAAGAGGTGTTTTCAAGGTTTAAAAAGATACTGGTGTGTGAACTGAACATGGGGCAATTTGCCAGTTATCTGCGATCAAAGCATCCCCGTTTTGAGTACCTGCAATACAACAAGATACAGGGATTACCACTCTTTATCTCCGAATTGAAGATCAAGTTTAACGAAGTGTTGGAATCAATATAGAAGAAGCCATGGCAACTAAATTTGAACCACTGAGTATAGCGACAAAAGAGGATTTTAAACTGGGGGCTCCTGTAAAATGGTGTGCCGGATGCGGAGGGCACTCGGTGCTTTCCTCCGTTATAAACGTTTTGCCTGAAACGGGTGCGCCGAAAGAGAACATAGTTTTCGTATCGGGCATCGGCTGTTCATCCCGGTTCCCATATTACATCAATACTTATGGGTTCCACAGCATGCATGGAAGGGCCATGGCCATTGCCTCCGGGATCAAGGCGGCAAATCCCAGCCTGAGTGTGTGGATTGTGACCGGTGATGGAGATTCCATGGCCATCGGGGGGAACCATTTTATCCATATCATCAGGCGCAACATCAATGTAAATATCCTTCTGTTTAACAATAAGATCTATGGCCTGACCAAAGGACAGTATTCTCCTACCACGCCCAAGGGGAGTATCACCAAGACCTCACCCGAAGGGACCATTGAAAATGCGTTCAAGCCGGGGGAACTGACCATGGGGGCACAGGGAACCTTTTATGCAAGGACGGTGGACAGCGATCCCAAAATGATGCGTGAGGTATTTGCTGCTGCTGCTGCCCACAAAGGGACCAGCGTGGTGGAGATCCTGCAAAACTGCGTGATCTTTGCCAACCAGGTTCATAAGGAGATTACCGGGAAAGATGTGCGGAAAGACAACCAGATCTACCTGAAGCACGGAGAACCAATGATCTTCGGTAAAGAACGCAACAGGGGGCTGATGATGAAATGCTCCAAGATGGAGGCGGTCACCATCGGAGAGAATGGTATTACCGAGGACGATCTGATCGTCCATAATGCCTATGACGTTGACGATACAAACCACTACCGGCTGGTTCGGATGGAGCTACCCGAGTTCCCTGTTGCCATGGGGGTGATCCGGGCCGTAGACTCCACGGTCTTTGAATCGGAGTTATACAATCAGGTTCAGAAAGCAAAAAAGGAGTCGAAGATCAAAAACATGGATGATCTGATGCACAGTGGAAATGTGTTTGAGTCCAAAGGATAGATGAGCCAGATCCCCCGTTCAGAAGAAGATATTCAGAGGCTGATCGCCGAACGAAAAGAACGGTTAAAGGAACTTTCTTGCATCAACGAAACCACCCAGATCATCAAGGAGAGCCGCTCCATTGGTGAATTATTAACCCAGATTTCCCTGATCCTTCCAAAAGCATGGCAGTACCCGGAGATGACCGTGGCCAGGATCTGGTTTGAAGGTCAGGAATATGTAAGTCCCGGATTTCGGGAGGGTGACTGGAAACAATCTCAGAAGTTTGAAACCATTGATAACAGGAAGGGTGAGATCGAGATCTTCTACCTGCAGGAGTTCCCGGCGAAGGATGAGGGGCCGTTTCTCAAGGAGGAGCGACAGTTGATCGAGAACCTTGCCAGCATCATATCCAACTACCTGAACAGCCGGGAGGCCAGGGAGACCCTTCACAAATCCAAAGGGGAGGATACGATCCCCGGGGAGCTGAGCCGGTTTCAGCCCCCCAGGGAAGTAAACTCCAGGATGCTGCTTCAGAAATTCCTGAACAAGCAAAATGCCAACCGGGATATCTTCCACGACCTGATGCGCTACAAGGTGAAGGAGATCCTGCTGGTGGCGGCCCTTTATGATGCGTTTAGCATTGAAAAGGAGGGGCGATTTTCCGACCATATCCTGGGTGAATATTCCCAGCTCAACCTTATCTCCATGCCGAGGGTGACCGGGGTATCCAATTATGATGAAGCCATCGAACAGCTCAACTCCAGGCATTTCGACATAGTGATCCTTATGATAGGAGCCGATAAGGTGACCCCCATGCAGGTTTCGGCCCGGGTGAAGCGCGATTTTCCATACATCCCCATCTATGTACTGCTGAACAACAACCGTGAGGTGTCATCCTTCAAACAGAATAATCCCACGTTGAGCAACATTGACCGGCTCTTTGTGTGGAACGGCGATTCGAACATCTTTTTTGCCATGGTGAAACACCTGGAGGATAAGGTGAATGTAGAGAATGATACGCAGCTGGGACTGGTGAAGGTGATCTTGCTGGTGGAGGATTCGGAGATCTATTATTCCCGGTACCTGCCACTGCTTTATAGCAATGTGCTGGAGCAGACCAAGCGGATCATCGATGATGTGAGTACCGACGAGTTGTTCAAGGTACTGCGGCTCATGGCCAGGCCAAAGATCCTGCTGGCCACCACTTATGAGGAGGCCATCGACATTGTGAAAAAGTACAAGGAGTCGCTCCTCTGCCTGATCTCCGATGTAGAATTCACAAGGAACGAAGTGATGGATGAAAACGCCGGTTTCAGCCTGGTGGTCCATGCCAGGGAGCTGATCAAAGGACTTCCGACGGTGATCCAGTCGTTCGATATTAAAAACTCCAAGCGTGCCTTTGAGCTGAAATCCACCTTCATCAATAAGAACAGCGAAACCCTGTTGCAGGATATCCGCAACTTCATTATGCACCACCTGGGATTCGGGAGTTTTGTGTACCGGGACTCGGGAGGCAGGAAAATTGTTGAGGCCAAGTCGCTGAAGGAGTTTGAAAAACACATCACCACCATACCCATCGAATCTCTGGTATACCATGGGAAACGCAATCATTTTTCACTGTGGCTTATGGCCAGGGGGGAGATCAAGATTGCCAAGATGATCCATCCGATCAAGGTCAAGGACTTTAAAACACCGGATGAGTTCAGGAACTACCTGCAGTATATGATCAAGAACTACCGGAATGAATCCAATACGGGGAAGATCGTCCATTTCGAAGAGACGGCCCTGCTGGATGAATCCAATATCGTGAGTATGGGGAGTGGGGCCCTTGGGGGAAAGGGAAGGGGCTGTGCCTTTATCAACACGCTCATCTACAACCTTAATTTCTCGGAGATCATTCCCGATATAAACATCCGTACACCCCGTACGGCCATTATCGGGACCGATGAATTTGATATTTTCATGCAGCGGAACAACCTGATGGATGTGATCCATGTGGAAACCGATTATGAAAAGATCCGCAAGTTGTTCCTGGAAGCGGATCTTTCATACAACCTGGAGAAGCGGTTGAAAGAGTTGTTGAAGCTGTTGAACACACCCCTGGCGATACGTTCCTCCAGCCTGCTGGAAGACTCCACCATGCAACCCTTCTCCGGTATTTTTGAAACGTATCTGATCCCCAACAATAATCCCGATTTCAATGTGCGGTTCGAACAGCTGAAGGATGCTGTCAAGCTGGTCTTTTCCTCCATCTATTCTCCCAAGGCAAGGCACTATTTCGAAGCCATCAATTTCAAGCTGGAGGACGAAAAGATGGGGGTGGTGGTCCAGGATGTGGTGGGTACCTATCACAAGGACTATTACTACCCGCACATCAGCGGCACAGGCCAGTCACATAACTATTACCCTGTGGCCCATATGGAACCGGAGGACGGATTTGCCATAGCCGGGCTGGGTCTCGGGCACTACGTGATGAACGGGGAGAGGGCTCACCGGTTCTCGCCCAAATATCCCACCCTGGAGATCAGTTCCCTCCAGAACCAGTTGCGCGACTCGCAGGTGGAGTTCATTGCGCTGGACATGATCAATTCAGAAGTGGATTTCTGTAAGGATGGTTCTGAAGCCAACCTGCACCGGCTACCCATTTCTGAAGCTGAGGCCCACGATGTGCTCAAGCACCTGGCTTCGGTCTACGATGTGAATAACGAAAGGATCGAGGCCGGACTCTCCACACCAGGTCCCAGGATCCTCAACTTTGCCAACATCCTGAAGTATGAGCATGTGCCAATGGCCAAAGCGCTCAACCTGATCCTGGATGTATGTAAGGAGGCGCTGGGTTCTCCCGTGGAGCTGGAGTATGCCGTGGATCTTGATAAGTCCGGCAATGGGAAATCCTCGTTCTTTATCCTCCAGATCAAACCCATGCATGGAACCGGTGTCGAGTACACTTTTAACACGGACCAGATCGATCGTGAGGAGATGATTATTTTTGCTGAAAAGAGCATGGGCAATGGGAAGGTCGATGATATTACCGACCTGGTGTTTGTAAATCCAGACACATTTGACAAGCTGAAGACCAGGGAAATAGCAGCTCAGATCGACCAACTCAACCGTAAGTTGGCTGGGGAAGACAGGAAGTATATTCTGATCGGTCCGGGCAGGTGGGGAACCCGCGATCCGCTTATCGGGATCCCGGTGAACTGGTCACAGATTTCCTATGCAAAGGTGATCGTGGAAACCAGCCTGGAGGAATTCCCCCTGGATGCATCGCTGGGATCACATTTTTTCCATAATGTGACCTCCATGAATGTGGGTTACTTCAGCATTCAGCATGACTCATCAACCTCTTTTGTCCAGTGGGATACTTTGAACCGGCAGAAGCTGATCGAGGAGACCGAATTTGTGAAACATATCCGTTTCAGGGAGCCTGTTTGCATTTTGATGGACGGAAAGAAAAGAATTTCAATTATCTTAAAGCACGCCTGCACATCTAATAACGGCGCATCCGAATAGTGCTTATGAAGAAAAAGTTTCGTGACGGGGCTTACCCCACCATTGATTTTAGCCATACTGCTTTCAAACTGTTGATGCAGAGACGCATCAGAAGGGTGCTTATTATCAGCAGCGATTATGATTTTTTCACCCTGGAAGAGGATGGCCGCATCGATGAGCAGATCTTCAATGAGTATGTTTCTCTGAACCTCCGTTATCCACCTGTATTTATCAAGGCCACCAGCGCAAAGGAGGCATTCCGGATCTTGAAGGAGGAGGATATTGATCTGGTGATCGAGATGCTGAATCTGGGGGAAGATGATGCTTTTTCACTGGCCAAACGCATCAAGAAAAAATATGACCTGGTTCCCATCGTGGTGCTTACCCACTTTAACCGGGAGGTGAGCATCCGGTTGCAGAACGAGGATATGTCGGCCATCGATTATGTATTTTGCTGGCTGGGTAATGCGGACCTGCTGTTGGCCATCATCAAACTTCTGGAGGACAAGATGAATGCTCCCTACGATATCGAGGAAGTGGGCGTGCAATGCATCATTCTTGTGGAAGACTCCATCCGCTATACCTCCACCTACCTTCCCGAGCTGTACCGAATCGTAATGCAGCAGTCGCGTAATTTTTCCAAGGAGGCCCTGAACGAACACCAGAGGATGCTCAGGATGCGGGGACGGCCCAAGATCCTGCTGGCCACGACTTATGATGAAGCCCTGGCACTTTATGGTACCTACAAGGACAATCTGTTGGGAATCATCTGTGATGTGAGTTTCAAGAAAGGGAGCAAACGTGATCAGGAGAAGAAACTGGGCATAAAGCTTTTAAAGCAAATACATAAGCAAGACCCTCATCTCCCGGCACTGCTGCAATCTTCAGACCTTTCCAATGCAGTACTTGCACAGCAATTCGATGCGGGTTTTTTACATAAGTATTCAAAATCCCTTTCCATCGAATTGCGCAATTTCATCATACAGAATTTTGCGTTCGGGGAGTTCATCTTCCGGGATCCGAAAACGTTGAACGAAGTGGCCCGGGCCACCGACCTGCAGGCGCTGCAGCAGAAGCTCCTTGAAGTGCCCGATGAGGTGCTTGCCTATCATGTGGAGCGGAATCATTTCTCAAAATGGCTGAATGCCAGGGCTATATTCCCTGTGGCCCAGCTCTTTAAATACCTCACAAAAGAGGATTTCCCAAACCTGGATGATATAAGAAGCTATCTCTACGAGGCTATTACCAGTTTCCGGATCAGCAAAGGAAGGGGGATTATCGCCAAATTTGATAAGAAAAACCACGATGTTTACACCACCTTTTCCAGGATCGGGGATGAGTCCATCGGGGGTAAGGCCAGGGGACTGGCATTCATCAACTCGGTGATTGATAAGCACCAACTGTATGATAAGTATCCCAATGTGGTGATCAAGGTGCCGAAAACGGTGGTCATAAGTACCGATGTGTTTGACGAGTTCATGGAGATGAATGATCTCTACGGGATCGGATTGTCTGATCTTCCGGATGAGGAGATCCTGACCCATTTCGTAGGGGCCAAACTGCCAGGCTGGTTGCACCAGGACCTCTACGCGGTGATCTCAATAATCGAAGCTCCCATTGCAGTACGTTCGTCCAGCAAACTGGAAGATTCACATTACCAGCCTTTTGCCGGCGTCTACTCCACCTATATGATCCCCCTCAACAGGGAGGACCGGGCGCGGACCATGGAGTTGCTTACCAGCGCCATCAAATCGGTGTATGCATCGGTTTACTTTCGTGAAAGCAAGGCTTACATTGAGGCCACTTCCAATGTGATCGACGAGGAGAAAATGGGGATCGTCCTCCAGGAGGTATGCGGAACCAGGCATGGCAACAGCTATTACCCCACCCTGTCGGGTGTGGCCCGTTCCATCAATTTCTATCCCATTGCTCCCGAAAAGCCCGAAGACGGGATTGCAAAGGTGGCATTCGGATTGGGAAAATATATTATGGATGGAGGCATCAGCCTGCGTTTTTCACCTTCCTATCCAAAAAAGGTCCTGCAGCTCTCTTCCACCAAGCTGATGCTGCGTGATACACAAAATAAGTTCTATGCCCTGAACCTGACGGAGGGGAGTTACTATCCTTCCACCGATGATGCGGTGAACCTGGTGCGGCTTAAGATATCGGATGCGGAAAAGGACAAAACGCTGCGCCATGTGGTGTCGGTGTATGACTACCAGTCGGATGTGGTGAGGGACGGAATCAATTATGAAGGAAGGAAGATCATCACTTTTGCCGGGATTCTGCAACATGATTCTTTTCCCCTGGCAGCCATTTTGAAAGAGTTGCTTGAGATCGGACAGCATGAAATGAACCTGCCTATCGAGATAGAGTTTGCGGTGAACATGGCTGTACCCGAAGGCCACCCGTATGTATTCACTTTCTTACAGATCAGGCCCATCGTGGAAACTGATCAGAGCGGTGGTATAGATATGGGAAGGGTGGTCTGCGAAGAGACCATCCTCTATTCAGAGTCGGCGTTGGGCAATGGGACGTTTACCGGGATCAGGGATTTTGTCTATGTGAAACCGGACTGCTTCAATGCGGCCAGCAGCAAGGATATCGCTGTCAGGATAGAGGAGTTGAACCTTACCTTCAAGGAGCAGGAAAAGGGGTATGTCCTGGTGGGACCGGGACGCTGGGGATCAGCGGATCCGTGGCTGGGGATCCCGGTGAAGTGGTCCCAGATCTCGGAGGCCAGGATCATTGTTGAGTCCGGACTTGAGAACTACAGGATCGATCCCAGCCAGGGAACCCATTTCTTCCAGAATCTGACTTCATTCAGGGTAGGCTACATGACCATCAATCCATTCATTAATGATGGATACTATGATCCGGGTTTTTTGGATGCGCTCCCGGCAGCTTTCGAGGATGATTTCATACGGCATGTGCAGTTCAACGCAGACCTCACCATCCTGATCGATGGAAAAACCAACCGGGGAGCAGTCATGAAACCTCCGGACGCGCAGTCATGAAACCTCCGGATGCGCAGTCATGAAACCCAGACCTGCTGTTAATCATATTTTCCCATCTTGTATAATATCCGCAGAAAGACCAATTTTACTTCACCAAAAATACCAACAAAAAAAACATTAATATGAATGTAGATACCATCATGAATGACCTGGTCAAGAGGCATCCGGGTGAAGTGGAATACCACCAGGCCGTTCGGGAAGTACTTGAGTCCATTGAAGAGGTATACAATGAAAATCCCCATTTCAGGTCGGCCAACATTGTTGACCGCATCATCGAGCCTGACAGGGTCCTGGTCTTCAAGGTGCCCTGGGCGGATGACCAGGGAATGGTTCATGTAAACCTGGGTTACCGGATCCAGTTCAACAATGCCATTGGTCCCTATAAAGGCGGATTGCGGTTTCACCCCAGTGTGAACCTGAGCATCCTGAAGTTCCTGGGATTTGAGCAGATCTTCAAGAACAGTCTTACTTCGCTTCCCATGGGCGGAGCCAAAGGCGGATCCGACTTTGATCCCAAGGGTAAATCCAATGCTGAGATCATGCGTTTCTGCCAGTCTTTAATGATGGAACTCTGGAACATGATCGGTCCCGATACAGATGTTCCTGCGGGAGACATTGGGGTGGGTGGCCGTGAGATCGGATACCTCTATGGTATGTACCGTAAGCTGGCCAGGGAGAATACAGGCGTGCTTACCGGGAAAGGACTCAACTGGGGCGGATCACTGATCAGGCCCGAGGCCACCGGTTTCGGATGTGTTTACTTTACAAAAGAGATGCTGGCCACAAAGGGTGAAACCCTGGAGGGCAAGCGGGTGTCTATTTCCGGCTTCGGCAACGTGGCCTGGGGAGCGGCTCAGAAGGTGAATGAGCTTGGTGGAACAGTGGTAACCCTTTCGGGACCCGATGGATATATCTATGATCCGGACGGTGTTTCGGATGAAAAGATCGATTACATGCTGGAGCTGAGGGCCTCCAATGAGGATATTGTAGCACCTTATGCGCTGGAGTTTGAAAGCGCTGAGTTTGTTCAGGGAAAAAGGCCCTGGGAGGTGGAAGTGGATATTGCCCTTCCCTGTGCCACCCAGAATGAACTGGACGGGCCGGATGCCGATCAGCTGATCGGCAATGGCTGCATCTGTGTCTGTGAAGGCGCCAACATGCCGTGTACCCCGGAGGCCATTCAGAAGTTCCAGGATAATCAGATCCTCTTTGCCCCCGGCAAGGCTGCCAATGCAGGCGGTGTGGCCACATCCGGGCTGGAGATGGCCCAGAACTCAATGAAGATCAACTGGAGCAGGACAGAGGTGGACAACCGGTTGCACCACATTATGACCAACATCCATGAGAACTGCGTTAAGCATGGCGCCAATTCCGACGGGTATGTGGATTATGTAAAGGGTGCCAACATCGCCGGATTCCTGAAGGTGGCCGATGCTATGGTGGACCAGGGGCTTCTTTAGTCGAAGACTATAAACTGTGCAGGGTAAGAAGGACTAGAACTCAGTCGTGTTCTTTTGCAGAACACCTCCAATAGATGAAAGATTAATTGTTGGGAGGGTTACTGTTTCAATACCGGAAAGATTTGTCAAAGTTGATATGTAGGCTCGTATGTAAGGGAAGAGAATAGCTGGAGCGTTTACATAAAACAAATTATCCAAGGTGTCCTGGTCGATACTATCTGAGAATTCAAAATACCCAATAGCCTCTACATTTGCCTTGATGGATTCATCATCATCATGAATTGTTATACCAAGAAGGATTTTATACAGGTTTTGATCTTTTAATATCTTTCCTCTCGGATTAAAATCGAGATGTATGTTGCCACTAACCTCCTGTCCCTCTTTTTTAACAATATGTGTTTCGACTATCTGAAATCCTTTAAACTGAAAGGCAGATTTTTCGACTTTGTCCATAGTTTTCAGGCGGCTATGTAGTAATCCTTTCTGTCGTGTGTATTGTATTCCCCTTGTTCCACATTGAAGTGGTAGGATCTTTGAGAAGAAACATTTGGCACCATTCCATACATTAATCCCACTGCCTCGAATTCAGGATGTGTAACTCTATTTAGTGAATCTTCTGAAACAAAAAGTATGGAATCGGGAAAGAACTTTTCATCAAATTCGATGGTAATATTGGTTTCAAATTCTTGATAGGTCTCGTTTAAGTCAAATACCTCAATCGGCTTGATCTCAAGAATATGCGTATCTGACATTTCATTATGTTGATAGACTATCTTAATGTTGGGGAACCGCAGTACAAGCTCGCATATTTTTTTCCTAATGAAGTTCTTTTTCTTCATCGTTTAAAATTTTATAATTACCTGATAATTAATTAAAAATTTGAGAACGAATGTAACCGCATGCACAGTGAATGCTTGGTGCATAAAGACTCTTATCAAATAAAAGTTGAGCCGCTTCGTCGTTGAATTCAGACTTTCTTTTCAAATAACTCATTTGGAATCGAAAATGAGACTTTAAATGTATAAAAATATGTCATTTATATGAAGTTAATGTGATAACTACGAAGATATCGCCTTTTATCTCTCCGGATTGAGGAGATATTTGGTGATGGTGGCCGATGCTATGGTGGATCAGGGACTTCTTTAGTCATTGTTGCAGCCACAAAAGTCCATGTTAAGCTGATGTAAGGTTATTTGCATTTTCTCAAAAATACTCCAACATTTTAACACTATGTTATCGTATTACTGAAGAAACAATATATCTTTAGCAAAGCTAAATAAGCACGTTACGAAAAAGTATCCCTCAGAAAAACAGAGAGGCTGGCCCTTTTGAGACAGCCTCATAAATAAACCCGGATTACTCAAAATGGATTTCAAGAATAAAAAACTGCTTATTACAGGTGGGACAGGGTCCTTTGGAAACGCTGTGCTTACCCGATTATTGAGCGCCGGATTAAAGGAGATCCGGATTTTTAGCCGTGATGAAAAGAAACAGGATGACATGCGAAAACGGTTGAATAATCCCAGCGTGAAGTTCTATATCGGTGATGTTCGTGATTCCAGGGCAGTTGACCAGGTTGTAAATGGAGTGGATTATATCTTTCATGCGGCTGCATTGAAACAGGTTCCTTCATGCGAATTTTTCCCTGTGGAGGCTGTCAGAACCAATATTCTTGGAGCTGAAAATGTAATGATCTCCGCTGAAAAGTATGGGGTAGGGAGACTGGTGGTGTTAAGTACCGATAAAGCTGTATATCCCATTAATGCCATGGGTCAGTCTAAAGCCATGATGGAGAAAGTAATGATTGCCAGGTCACGCAATCTGAATGGCACAGGAACAGTATTCTGTGGAACCCGTTATGGGAATGTGATGGCCTCCAGGGGTTCTGTGATTCCCCTGTTTGTTGAGCAAATTAAAAATGGAAGTCCGATCACCATCACAGATCCCGGGATGACCCGTTTCATGATGACCTTAGAAGATGCCGTGGAACTGGTATTATTTGCCTTCCAGCATGGCCAGAATGGTGATCTTTTTGTACAGAAGTCTCCTGCGGCAACCATCAAAACATTAGCTGAGGCACTCAAGGATATCTATAATTCCAGTGTTGAGATCAAATTGATCGGCACACGTCATGGCGAAAAGCTATATGAGACACTTGTCACACGTGAAGATATGATCAAAGCTGAGGATCTAAAATCCTATTACCGAATTCCCGCAGATACACGAGACTTGAATTATGCCAGGTTCTTTTCTGAGGGTACCGAAAGTGTAGCTGAGGTGGAAGATTACCACTCGCATAATACAGAGAGGCTGGATGTTGAAGGAATGAAACAGCTGCTGTTGAAACTCGATATTATTCAGGAAGATATAGAAGTCTAGATTGGTTCTTTAGTATGATAAAAGTAGGTATTACCGGACAGGCTGGCTTTGTTGGAACCCATTTGTTCAATTTTCTGAGCTTGGATTCCGTGCAGTTTAAACTGATTCCATTTGAAGATGTTTTTTTTGAGGATCCTGAAGTGCTGAAAGACTGGGTTTCCAAATGTGATGCAATTGTTCACCTTGCTGCCCTGAACAGGCACAATGATCCGGATGTAATCTTTCAAACCAATCTTGAACTTGTAAAACAACTTGTAACTGCCCTGGAAGAGACGCAATCGACTCCTCACCTGCTGTTCTCCAGTTCAACCCAGGAAGAGTATGATAATTCTTACGGGCGTTCAAAAAAGGAAGGCAGGGAGTTATTAATCAATTGGGCGGACAGATCCGGAGCACTGTTCACAGGTCTGGTCATCCCCAATGTTTTTGGCCCTTTTGGAAACCCCTACTATAATTCAGTAGTTGCTACCTTTTCCCATCAGATCACCCATGGGGAACAAACCAGACTTGATGTGGACAACCTGATGAAACTGGTTTATGTCGGGGAGTTAGTTGAGGCAATTCGTGATTGTATTGCTAATGGGATCAATGATCATAAATTCAGCATACCCCATACCTCCGAGTTGAAAGTTACTGAACTTTTAAATCTCCTGGAGAACTACCAGGTCAATTATGCGGAAAATGGGATGATTCCATCTCTGAACAATGTATTTGAAAGAAACCTGTTTAATACCTTCAGAAGTTATATGGATATTCCAAAACATTATCCGGTGTACCTGAGGGAACATAGAGATGACCGGGGAAGTTTTGTAGAAACCATGCATCTTGGACAGGGTGGTCAGGTTTCGTTTTCAACCACCAAACCAGGAATTACACGTGGGAATCACTATCATACCAGGAAGATTGAAAGGTTTGTTGTGATACAAGGTAAAGCCTTGATTCAAATACGCAGAATAGGAACTGAGGAAGTGATTGAATACAAACTGGATGGAAAAAATCCTTCATATGTTGACATGCCTGTCTGGTATACCCATAATATAACGAATATTGGGGGCAACGACCTGTTTACCCTGTTCTGGATCAACGAGTTTTATGATCCGGAAGATCCGGATACATTTTATGAAGTTGTATAACAAATACATCGTCTAGTTTCTGAGCATGAATTTGAATCTATATATAGAACAGTTACCATGAATAAATCCCAGTTGAAGGTGATGACTATAGTGGGCACCCGCCCTGAGATTATCCGGTTATCAAGGGTAATTTCATTGCTTGACGAAAAACTGGAGCATATCCTGGTTCACACAGGTCAGAATTATGATTATGAATTGAATGAGATCTTTTTTCAAGATCTTGAACTCAGGAAGCCGGATTATTTTCTGGAATCAGATACATCTTCACTGGGAGCTACTGTAGGAGATATCTTTCGAAAGTCTGAAATGGTATATAAAGAGGTTCAGCCCGACGCACTACTGGTTCTGGGTGACACCAACTCCTGTCTGGCCGCGTATATGGCGAAAAGACTCAAAATCCCGGTGTTCCATATGGAGGCAGGAAACCGGAGTTTCGATTTCAATGTTCCGGAAGAACTTAACAGACGCATCATTGACCACATTGCTGATTTCAACCTTGTATATACTGAACATGCACGGAGGCATTTAATCAGTGAAGGATTGCCTCACCGAAGGATCTATTTAACCGGATCTCCCATGAAAGAGGTGCTGGATTACTACCGACCCAAAATATCCAATTCTGCAATTCTTAAAGAATTAGAACTAAAGGGGAAGAATTATTTTGTCGCCAGTTTCCACCGGGAAGAAAATGTTGATAATCCAGGAAACCTGAAAAAAATCATTACCGTCCTGAACCGTCTTACAACGGAATATGGAGTCCCTGTAATCGTATCCACACATCCCCGTACCAGGAAGCGGTTAGAGGATCATGGTTTCGAGGCAGAGGAACGAAATATCCGTTATCTGAAACCATTTGGTTTCACGGATTATGTTCATCTGCAAATGAATGCGCTTTGCACTATCTCCGATAGCGGAACCATCAGTGAAGAGTCAGCAATGCTTTCATTCCCTGCCATTTCAATCAGGCAATCCATGGAACGCCCGGAGGCTCAGGACGCGGGTACCATTATCCTGACAGGTTTTGAGCCCCAACGGGTCCTGGATTCAATTGCACTTGTCATCGGTGAACATGAAAAAGGGTCATATGTTGATCTTCCTGCTGATTACAAAATCACTAATACTTCCTGGCGGGTTCTTAAGTTAATACAGGGCAATGCCGGATTGAGTAATCTGTGGCATGGGATAGTCTAGCTAGTTCTTGAGGATTAATATTAGTGTATTTTCAGGAAAATGTTATTTTTGTTTATATTGAAAACCTAAGTACCATGAGACGTCTTGTATATATCATTAGTATCCTATTAGTTGCCAGTTGTAATAATTATCAAATCGATATGAATGAATTTCACAAAATGTACGGAGGCGACAATGAAGATGTTGGCGCACTTCTCCAGGAACTATCCAGTCATAAGATCTATTTTGGACACCAGTCAGTAGGATTTAACATTATAAGTGGAATTGAACAGTGGGAGCAGGAGACGGGAGTTCAGCTGGATAGAGTTGAAACAAGGGATTTTGCAGAAAACGTTAACGCGCCGTTTGTTCATTTCAGGGTTGGTAAGAATGGAGATCCAAACTCAAAAATTGACGATTTTGTATCTCAGGTCGAAAGCATCCCGGGAGACAGCACATCAGTAGCATTCTTTAAATTTTGCTATGTTGATATTACGGGATCATCTGATGTTGATGTTGTCTTTGATTACTATAAGGAGAAGATGCTCTATCTCAAGGATAATTTTTCCAATTGCAATATTATATTGGTCACTGTGCCAATGACAGGCGTACAAAAAGGAATCAAAGCTACAGCAAAAAAAATATTAAGCAGACAACCTTCAGGTGTTCTGGAAAATATCAAAAGAAATGAATTTAATGAAAGGCTTATAAACGAGTTTTCAGGTGTTTTTCCGGTATTTGATTTAGCTGGTGTTGAGACCACACTTCCGGATGGATCGACTCAAACTTATAAGTACAAAGGAGGTGAATATCCATGCATGCCTGATTTCTATACAAGCGATCTTGGACACCTCAATGATTTTGGCGCAAGAATTGTGGCTTACAATATGATAGCTTTTCTTGCAGAAGAACTGAAATAATTGTGTGCTTATTGATAAAAGTTTATCACAGATGTTCCGGCATTCAACACTAAATTACTGCAATTCCCTCATAATCCTTGTTCCCTATTTTGAACATTATCACTTTATGGAGTCGACTACTACATTTCTCAATGCAATTCTTGGATTGGTCAAAATAGTATAGAATGCTTTCCAGGAATTGTTAATTTAATACTACAATCCGGGAGCAATGCGAATATTCACAAAATACTCATAAACAGATACTTAAAAAATCTGTTGGGTTGAATTCCAGGGAGTTTGATTATAATGTCTTAATTGAATGTTATGGAGAATACAGGAAATCTACAAAAAGAATTATTTGCTTATGTAAAGGAGAATACCTTCAAGGAGATCAAAAGTCTTACTTCAGATACAATGTTATTTGTGGAGGGTATTTTTGATTCCATGGGATTTGTATTGTTGCTGGATTTCCTGGAGGAGAATTATCAGATTGTTACTGATGATGAAGATCTTATAGAAGAGAACTTCGAATCCATCGACGCGATTACTGCATTTGTGCTCAGAAAGAACTCCACCGTAGTTCAATAAGGTGGAGATGTGTGGTATTTCCGGTATATATAATCCTCATAGTAATTTTGTTCAGCCTGATGATATCAGGTAAAACCATCACAGAGAATAATAACATGGCTGTTGCCGGGATTCTATCTACTCAGATTCTAATGGACCTTTTCATTTCGGGGAACAGTTCCTTCAGAGAGACTTCAATGCGGATAAAATGTCCCGTAACATATGATAAGTCATTCACAAATATTAATTAGCAATGAGTACTCCGGCATTTCATAAGGATATACTGAAAATTGATGATGTTGAGAAACTGGTCGAAAAAATCACCGATAGGCTTAGAAAAGATGTGACAGGAAAACTCCGAAGATATGGAGGTGTCATTGGAATAAGTGGAGGAATCGACTCTTCTGTTACAATGGCCCTGGCAGTCCGGGCACTGGGTGCAGAAAACATCCTGGGAGTTATGATGCCTGAAAAGGATTCCAGCCCTGATAGCCGGGAACTGGCCAATAATCTGGCCAATCAGTTCAAGGTGCAGACCATCGTAGAAGATATTACCGGTGCCCTGGATGGCTATAAGTGCTACGAGAGACGGGACCAGGCAGTCAAAGATATTATCCCTGAATATGACCCTTCATCCCATAAAATGAAGATCGGTATCAAACAGAGTAATCCCGGTTCCAAATTGCCTCCGGTTTTTCACCTGACGGTGGTGAAGCCTGACGGCTCTGAGATTATCAAACGTTTGCCCACAAAGCAGATGAGGACTATTATCGCAGCATCAAACTTTAAACAGAGAGCCCGCATGTCTTTTCTCTATTATCATGCTGAAAGAATGCATTATGCGGTGATAGGAACTCCAAATAAACATGAAGTGGAACAGGGCTTTTTCGTAAAATTCGGCGATGGTGGAAGTGATGTTTTTCCCATTGGTAAATTGTATAAGACTCAGGTATATCAGGTTGCTGAATACCTGGACATACCCAGGGAGATCATTGAAAGGGTACCCACAACAGATACTTACAGCGCTGAACAAACCCAGGAAGAGTTCTTTTACCAGTTTCCTTTTGAGCAGCTTGATCTTTTATGGTATGGTTATGAGAACAATCATAATCCTGCCGAGGTTGGAAAGGTACTGGATATGACTGGTGAAGTGATTTCAATGATATACAGGAATTTTGAAAGGAAAAGCGACACTACATCATATTTAAGGATGCAGGCAATTAATGATTATGATTTCATCTGATTACTTTAAAACAGACTATGAACGTTTTTGATTATCTTCTTGGAGAGTCCGGGTTTCTTTATAAGGACATTTTGCTTGGGAACAAGGAACAAATGTCATATTCAGAACTGAACCAGAAATCACTGAAACTTGCTCGTTACCTGAAAGAAACGCATGGGCAAAACAATAACATTGTTCTGATCAGTCCCAATTCAGGCTTTTTTCTGATTGCCTATCTGGCTATCATGAAATCCGGAAATGTATGTGTGCCTTTGAATCCTTCCATTGAGGATCATAACCTTTCCTATGTTGTTGAGTTATGTGAAACAAAGATTGCATTTATCGCCTGCAAACCGGGAGACACCAAATGGGATATCATCAAAAATGTATATTATGATATTCCTGAAGTATTAAATGGGAAAAACGGGTTTTCTATCCACACCTTTGAGGATGAAGGATTTGATCAAAACAGATTGGCTGAGATCATTTTCACTTCGGGGTCCACCGGAGAACCCAAGGGAGTGATGATCACCCATAAGAACATCATTGCCAATACGGACTCAATCATTAATTATCTTCACTTGACCGGAGATGATGTGATTGAAATAGTCCTGCCCTTTTACTATTGTTACGGGCTTTCGTTGCTGCATACTCATATGAAGGTGGGTGGAAGTATTGTCTTTAACAACAACTTCATGTTTATCGGATCTGTCATCAATGATCTGAAAAATTATGGCTGCACAGGCTTTGCAGGAGTTCCCAGTCATTTCCAGGTTTTGCTTCGAAAGTCAAAATCATTTAAGACTACAACATTCCCCAACCTCAGGTATGTGACCCAGGCAGGTGGAAAGTTGCATAATGTCTTCATCGAAGAATTTGTGCGGCATTTTCCGGATACTGATTTTTATGTGATGTACGGACAAACTGAAGCAACAGCCAGACTTTCTTTCCTTCCACCTGATAAGGTTACTGATAAGATGGGTTCAATGGGCAAAGCTATTCCAGGCGTTCAACTTAAAATTATCGATGAGTCCGGGAAGATCATTCAGGAACCAGATATTGTTGGAGAATTGGTGGCGAAGGGAGATAATATTATGAAGGGTTACCTGGGTGATGAAGAAGACTCTAAGAAAGCTCTGCAAAATGGGTGGTTGCACACCGGTGATCTTGCTTACAGAGATGTGGATGGATTTTTTTATCTAACCGCAAGAAAGAAAGAGATTATAAAAGTCGGAGGAAGAAGGATCAGCCCAAAAGAGATAGAAGAGGTAATTGTATCCTTGCCGGGAGTTGTGGACTGTTCTATTTCAGGCATTTTTGACGAAATCCTGGGAGAAGCCCTGAAGGCAGTTATCGTTCTGTCAGACATGAGTGATCCGGGAACTGATGAGTCATCAATTAAACGATTCTGTGCTGAAAAGCTTGCTCCGGAAAAAGTACCACAGGTCATTCAATTCAGCAAGACAATAGAAATTGCGGCGACGGGGAAAAAGATAAAAAAAGCTTAACAAGCAGTTCTTTTACTGATTGAGCAGGTAAGACTTAAAATCCCTGTAGGCGGGCTTAAGGGGGGTGGATGTTTTTTCGCGGTCGGCGAAGACGGCCAGTCGTTCGGGGATCTCCACCGGTTTGCCTGTAACTTCTTCCACGCTTTCCTTAAACTTGGCCGGGTGGGCGGTTTCGAGGAAAATACCGGTGTACCCGGGGTGGTCGTCCATGAAAGTGCGGGCGGCCTGGTAGCCGGTGGCTCCATGAGGATCGCAGAGATAACCGGTTTTCCTGTATACCCTGCTGATGATTTCCCGGATCTCATGGTCTGAGTAACTGAAACCCTGCATATGGGTTGTGATCCATTTGTGTTTATGGTCGAACAGGTCCAGGATCCGGTCGAAGTTGCTGGGATCACCAACATCCATGGCATTGGCGATGGTGGCGGTGGAGGGTCTTGGTTTAAATTTCCCGGTGAGCAGGTAGACCGGAACGACATCGTTAATATTGTTGGCAGACAGGAATGTATGAACGGGTAATCCCATCTCCCGTGCCACCAGTCCCGCCGTCATATTCCCATAGTTCCCGCTGGGAACTGAAAAGAAAAGCTGTGTTTCCGGATCCGTCCGGGTCTCAGGATCCATCTGGGCCCATGCCCTGAAATAATAGAATGCCTGTGGCAGGAACCGTGCCAGGTTGATGGAGTTGGCCGAGGTGAGGGTTATCTGGCCGGCTAGTTCCTGGTCCATGAATGCCTCCTTCACCAATTTCTGGCAATCGTCGAATGTACCTTTCACCTCCACGGCAGAGATGTTCTCTCCCAGGGTTGTAAATTGTTTCTCCTGGAGCGGACTCACCAATCCCGACGGATAGAGCACATGCACTTTTACTCCCGGTACACCCAGAAAACCGTTGGCCACGGCACTGCCTGTATCGCCCGATGTGGCTACCAGTACATGGATATCCTCTTTCATATCGCGGGTAAAGTGTCCCAGCAGCCTGGCCAGGAACCGTGCACCCACATCCTTAAAGGCCAGGGTAGGCCCATGGAACAGCTCCAGTGCATAGATCCCTTCCTCCACCTTCACCAGCGGGGTGTCAAAATTGACTGCGCCTTCTACAATTGCTTTAAGATCTTCACCGGGGATATCCTCACCGAACAGTAATTCCGATAGTTTAAGGGCGATCTGTGTGAGGTTCATCTCCCGAAGTTCCTCCAGTCCACCCCTGGAAAGGATGGGAATACGCGAAGGCATGAAGAGTCCCCCGTCGGGTGCAAGTCCCTTCATAAGGGCTTCCTTTAATCCGAATTTAAGTGCTCTGTTTCTGGTGCTGTAGTAATCCATATTATATTATTCTGCAACCTGCCTGGCTAATCCTTGAAACGTAAACCTCGCTTTCAATACTCCTTTCTGTAAAATGCTTTTTCATCACTTCGCCCACAGTTGTTGCCATATCCTCACCCCTGCAGAGGCTGAAAACGGAGGGTCCGGATCCCGAAAGTCCGGTCCCCAGCGACCCTGTATCAAGGGCCGATTTTCTGAGCACTTCAAAATCCGGCAGCTGCCCTGTGCGGTAAGGTTCTGCAAACACATCAATGATGGACCGGCTGATCAGTGCGTAATCTGCTGTGGTCAGGCCTGCTACCAATCCGGCCAGGTTTCCGCACTGTTGCAGGGCCGTTTTGAGCGGCACCTCGGTGGGGATCAGTTTCCTGCTCTCCCTGGTTTTGATCTCCAGGCCGGGATGTACAATGGCACACCACAGGTCGGCCGGGTATGGAATGTGTTTGATGTCCAGTGGATCGTATCCCCTGATCAGGGTAATGCCTCCCAACAGGGCCGGGGCAATGTTATCGGCATGGGTGGCACCACTGGCGATCTTCTCTCCCTCCATGGCATAGGGGATGAGTGCAGCGGTTTCAAAGGGATTTCCGAGGAGCTCATTGATCCCGACTACAGCAGCCACACAGCTGGCAGCACTGGATCCCACTCCGCTACCCGGATTGATCTTCCTGGTAAACACCAGGTCAAATCCCTCATGGGTTTCAAGCTCATCCAGCAACGATGCTGCTGCCACGGCGGCCACATTCTTTGCAGGATCCAGGGGTAGATTGCATCCCGATTCATCCACCAGTACCAGCGAGCCTGTCCCGTTCCTCCGGATGATCATTTCATCACCAGGCGCCTCCAGTGCAAATCCCATCAGGTCAAATCCCGGTCCCACGTTGGAGACGGTTGCAGGTCCGAATACTTTTACTTCATCTTTTATCATATCTTCTGAAGCATATCGAATGCCTCGTCGTTTATTTCACGCAATGACCTGATCTTTAAATCTGCAGCGCAAAAACGCGACTGATCATATTCGGTTTTGTCGGGCATAGCTATTACCTTCATCCGGGCTGCTTTTGCAGCAATCACACCGAAAAAGGAGTCCTCGATGGCCAGACAACAGGTGGGATCGATATTCAGCAGGGCTGCGGTTTTGAGGTAGACCTCAGGGTGGGGTTTGCCCGGCATTTGATGGGCAGCCGAGACTACATGGTTGAAGTATTTTTTCAGGTTATGTTTTCCCATGGCAGCATCGATATGGGCAGTTGTGGAACAGGTGGCCAGGGCAATGGGGATCTGCCGGTCGTGAAAGAACATGATGGCTTCCCTGGCGCCGTCCATCAGTGGCACATCGGCCTGCATGGTTTCCACCATCCGGTCGTCATAACGCTGCATCAGTTCTTCGGGGGTTACCGAATTCAGGTGGAAACGATTGCCCCAGTGCTTCACCATCTCCTCGGTCCTCAGTCCCCTGGTCTGTACAAGCAGTTCATCGGTGAGCTCAATGCCCAGTTCGCGGAACAGGGTTTTCTCGGTTCGTTGCCAGTAGTGCTCCGAATCGATCAGTATCCCGTCCATATCAAAAATTACAGCCTTAATCATATCTATACGTTCGCTACACGGATAACATCCGCAAAAACTCCGGCTGCCGTTACTTCTGCTCCTGCACCGTATCCCTTAACGATCAGGGGCAGTTCATTGTAGCGGTCGGTGGTGATCAGGATGATGTTGTTGCTGGCTTCCAGCGGGTAGGCCGGGTGAGAGGGATCCACCTCCACCAGTCCCATCTTCCCTTTCCCACGGTCCAGGGTGGCCAGGTAGCGCCATTTCAGTCCCTTGCCGGCTATGATTTGCCGTTGCTCCTCAAACTCTTCATCCAGTTTCACAACGTTCTCCCAGAATGCATCCGGAGAGCCTTCGAAAAGTGAATCAGGCAGGAATGGCATAACTTCAATATCCGTCTCCTCAAGTTCGTATCCCGATTCCCGTGCCAGGATCAGCAATTTTCGTTTCACATCGGTTCCGCTCAGGTCAAGCCTTGGATCGGGCTCCGAATACCCTTCCTCCATGGCCATCCTGATGGCCTTACTCAAAGGTACCTCTTTGCTCATGATATTGAAAATGTAATTGAGGGTTCCCGATACCACGGCTTCCAGCTTCAGGATCCTGTCTCCGCTCTTGATAAGGTCGTTAATGGTATTGATCACGGGGAGACCGGCGGCCACGTTGGTCTCAAAATTGAACTTTACTCCCTTTTGGATGGCTGTTTTTTTCAGGTGACTGTAAAAACTGTAATCGGAGCTGCAGGCAATTTTATTGGCCGTAACCACAGACACATAGGAGTCAAAGAGCTTTTCATAACACCTTGCTACAGATTCACTGGCCGTGCAATCGATGAAGACCGAGTTTCGCAGGTTGTTTTTACGGATAATTTCGATCATTTCGTCCAGGTTGGCAGGTTCTCCCTGGTCCAGCCTTTCCTGATAGGTGGAGGTGTCGATCCCCAGCGGATCAACCACCATCTTACGGCTGTTGGCGATGCCCACAAGGTTGACCTTCAATTTCAGGGTGTCAATCAGTTTCTCCTGTTGCTTCTGCAACTGGAGCATCAGTTTCTGTCCCACTTTACCCACCCCTGCCAGGTAGAGGTGCAGCTCCCGGTAATCGGAGAGAAAGAAGCCCTCGTGGATCACATTCAGGGCTTTTTTCAGACTGCGGTGTTCAATGACCACCGAGATGTTGAGTTCGCTGGAACCCTGGGCTGTGGCTATGACACTGATCCCGTTCCGGCCGAGGGAACGGAAGAGGATGGCCGAAATACCAGGAGTATGCCGCATTCCTTCACCTACGATGGCGATAATGGAGAGGTCATTGATCACTTCGATCTCCATATTTTTACGGTGATCGATCTCTATCTCGAACTCTTCGTGCAGTGCTTCCACCGCAATGGCGGTAACGGCCGGGGAAACGGCAAAGGAGATGGTCATTTCGGACGAGGCCTGTGTGATCAGGATCACGTTCACATCGTACCTGGCCAGGGAACTGAAGACACGGGCCGAGGTACCGGTCTTACCCACCATTCCCGTTCCCCTGACAGTCACCAGGGAAACCTCATCGATCGATGAGATCCCTTTGATCCGCTCACTCTGTTCGCAGAACGTATCCTTCGTTATGAGTGTGCCGGATTCACCCCTGTTGAAGGTGTTTTTTACCCGGATGGGGACATTCTCTCTGTAAGCAGGGGTGAGTGTGGGTGTATAGATGACCCGGGCTCCGAAATGGGATAACTCCATGGCTTCCTCGTAGCTCATACATTCTACCGGGTATGCCTTGGGCACGATTCGCGGATCGGCCGTCATGAATCCATCCACATCGGTCCAGATCTCCAGCACACCGGCTTTCATGGCTGCTGCAATGATGGCAGCAGTGTAGTCTGATCCGCCCCTGCCCAGGGTGGTGGTTCGCCCCTGATCATCGGTACCAATGAAACCCGGGAGCAATGCAATTTTCCGGATGTCACCCAATTTGCCCTGTATCTTTTTGTTGGAGATGTCAAATTGCACTGTTGCATTCCCGAAATTGCTGTCGGTCCGGATCAGCTTTCTTGTATCGATGTAAACAGCCTCATCCGCGTACCTGGCAATGATGGTGGCAGAGAGCCGTTCTCCGAAGCTGAGGAGGAAATCGAGGGTCTTCTTACTGAGGTCCTGCAGCAGGTAGACCCCCTGCATCACATCCTGGAATTCGCTGACCATTGAGGCCACCTCCTTCAGTGTAAAATCGCGCTGTTCTCCTTCCATCAGTTCATTGACCGCGTCGATATGCCTGTTCCGGATGGTGGTCAGTTCATCTTTGAAAGCAGGATTGCGTTCGCTGGCCATGGTGGCAGTGCGGATGATCTGGTCGGTCACACCACCGAATGCGCTGACAACCACAGCACAGACCTGGTCCTGATCTTCCAGGATCTTTTTGACGATTCTGATGTTCTCTGTATTGCCTACAGAGGTACCGCCGAATTTTAAGACTTTCATGTGATAATAATCATGCTGTTGTGCGTTATGCGCTCCGTGTCTCCATACCCCTGTCTGCTTTCTTGATCAATCCCTGTAATACTTTTCCCGGTCCCACTTCCGTAAATGAGGTGGCCCCGTCGGCAATCATGTGCTGTACGGTCTGGGTCCACTTCACCGGTGCGGTAAGCTGTGCCACCAGGTTTTGCTTGATCTCACCAGGATCAGTGGAAGGGAGTGCATTCACATTTTGATATACCGGGCATACGGGTATACTGAAGGGTGCTGCCTGTATGGCCTCTTCCAGTTCGGCCCTTGCGGGTTCCATCAATGGTGAATGAAATGCTCCACCTACAGCCAGTTTAAGGGCAAGTTTTGCACCCAGGGCAGTAAGCTTCTCTACAGCTGCGTTTATGCCTGGAACAGAACCGGAGATCACGATCTGACCCCGGCTGTTGTAGTTGGCAGGTACCACGATCTCATCGATCTCTTCACACACCTGTTCCACCTGGCTCTCCTCCATGCCGATAATGGCTGCCATGGTGGAGGGCTCTGCTTCGCATGCCTTCTGCATGGCCAGGGCCCGTTTATAAACCAGGTCCAGTCCGTCTTCGAAACAGAGCGTCCCGTTGGCCACAAGTGCGGAGAATTCACCCAGCGAATGGCCCGCTACCATGCCGGGTTGAAATCCTTCCAGTGTGCTGGCCAGGATGACCGAATGCAGGAAAATAGCAGGCTGTGTGACACGGGTCTGTTTCAGGTTTTCATCCTGACCTTCGAACATCAGGTCGGTGATCCTGAATCCCAGCTGTTCATTGGCCTGTTCAAACAACTCTTTCGCCTGGGTATACTGATCGTACAGATCTTTGCCCATCCCCACATATTGGGCTCCCTGTCCGGGAAAAACAAATGCTTGCATATGTTTCAACTAAAGTTCAACAAAAATAATGAAAGTTATCGAAGGTCGGAGCCGATGAGATGGATAAACTCTTCACGGGTTTTATACGACTTCATGAAGGCTCCTGTAAATGCAGATGTGGTGGTTACCGAATGCTGTTTCTGAACACCGCGCATGACCATGCACATGTGCAGGGCCTCGATGACAACTGCCACACCCAGGGGCTTCAGTGTCTCCTGGATGCAGTCCCTGATCTGCATGGTGAGTCGCTCCTGGAGCTGGAGCCGCCTGGCAAATCCATCCACCACCCGTGCAATTTTACTGAGACCGGTGAGTCGTCCGTCCGGAATGTATGCCACGTGTGCTTTCCCTATAAAGGGCAGCATATGGTGTTCGCACATGGAGTACAATTCGATATCCTTGACCAGCACCATCTCCTCATAGTTCTCATGGAACATGGCAGATTTGAGGATCTCGGTGGGATCGGTACCATATCCCTGGGTGAGGAATTGCATGGCTTTGGCCACCCGTTTGGGGGTCTCTTTCAATCCTTCACGCTGACTGTCATCTCCAAGCAAACCGAGGATTCCTTCGTAATAGGCGGTAAGTTTTGACGTTGTGGCATCGTCCCAGCGGTCGACCCTGTCATATCCGGCGGTCTGGCTATCACCCAGGCCATTATTAATAATCTCCATCTTTATCTAATTTCCAAAGTATTTAACTCTCCACGTATTGTCACCCACATAACTATAGCATAACAAAGAAACGAAAATAATATATAAAAAATATATCTTTAAGACATGATCGTAGTAACCGGAGCGGCGGGATTTATTGGAAGCAACCTAGTAACCGGATTGAACCGGGCCCGCTATCGAGATGTGGTCCTGGTGGATGATTTCAGCCGGCCCGACCGGGTGAGGAATTATGAGGGCAAGCAGTTTACAACGAAGGTGGACCGCAGGGAATTTCCTCATTGGGTGCGGGAGAACCACCGCTTTGTCCAGGTGATCCTTCACCTGGGGGCGCGGACCGATACCACCGAATTATCCTGGGAGGTTTTTCAGGAACTGAATGTGGATTACTCCAAAGAGGTCTTCAATCTGAGCATTGAATTCGGGTTGCCCGTTATCTATGCCAGTTCAGCGGCAACCTACGGAATTGGTGAACAGGGGTACAGCGATTCACATGAGTTGGTTTCCAGCTTGGAACCCCTTAATCCATACGGGCGCAGCAAGAATGAATTCGACCGTTGGGTTCTTTCCCTGGATCGAAAACCCTTTTTCTGGGCTGGTCTGAAATTCTTCAATGTGTACGGTCCCAATGAATACCATAAAGGAAGGATGGCTTCGGTGGTATTTCATGCCTTTAACCAGATCCGTGATACAGGGGGAATGAAGCTGTTCCGGTCCCATCATCCCGATTTCAGGGATGGGGAACAGGCGCGGGACTTTATATATGTGAAAGATGTGGTGGATGTCATCATCTACCTGATGGAAAACCGGCCTGCAAGCGGATTGTATAACCTGGGTACCGGTCGGGCCTCCACATTCCTCGACCTGGTTACCTGCACCTTTCAGGCCATGGGGAAGGAGCCCTCAATCTCTTTTATTGACACCCCGGAGGACATCCGTGAGCGTTACCAGTACTTCACTGAAGCAAAGATGGGAAAATTGCGAGATGCGGGATATGGGAAGGAATTTACTTCATTGGAGGTAGGTGTGAAAGAGTATGTATCTGATTTTTTGATGAATGGCATGATTTACTAGCATGAATAGTTAGGAGCTCTCACAAAAACTTCATAAATTTATTATCCATTTCTTTTAAAAATAAGCAATGATTGGACATTCATGCTGTTCATAGAATAACTTATTTGCTTAAAAAAACGTACAACACCATTAATTAATCTAATATTTCTGATAATGAAAAGGATTTGTTTGATCACAGGTATGGCGATGTTGATAACCCCTCTGGTGGCGCAGAAATACATTGCCGATAATGAAGTTGCCAAGGAGGAGGTTTTGAGGAGTATTCCTAAGGAATTTATTGATAAAGCACGGACCGAACTTCATGTTGCTTATCAGCATACTTCTCACGGAACCCATGTATCTCGCGGCGTATTTGGACTACCTGATTTTGAATCTGGAGACGATGTTCTTTTTTCGGTCTCCACTTCGCAACAGGCAGGTAAACTGGATTTTAGAGATTATGCCCTGTCAAGTTATGCTCCGGCAGGCATTGATGGTTCAGATCTTAGCAGGAACGAGACAGCATTTATTCAAACCACAAGGAATTACCTGGATGCTCCGGAAAATGCGGATGTCAATGTGATCATGTGGTCATGGTGTAATATTGCCGGGCATGATGTTGCTGGCAATTATCTGCCGGGAATGGATTTATTGATCAGTGAATATGGAGTTGCCGGATCAAAGATTGGGACAGGTGAAGGACAAAGGGAAGTGTCTGTTACTTTCATATTTATGACAGGTCATGCCAATGTCAATGCCAATGTTGGAGAATTGAAACCAAAGAGTCATGCTGCATTGATCAATGACCATTGCAACACACAAGGGTATTTTTGTTTGGACTACTATTCGATAGACACCCATGACATGGACGGTAATTACTGGGAGGATGCGGGTGACAATGGAAACTCCAGCGCATACGGAGGTAATTTCTATGAAGATTGGCAGAATTCACATGCATTGGGTACAGATTATTTTGAGAATAAAACATCTCCGGGTGGCGATGCTACCTTTGGAGCCCATAACACACAGCACATTACAGCAAATCGTAAGGCCTATGCCATGTGGTGGATCCTGGCACGTATTGCTGGTTGGAATGGGAATATTGTTTCAGCCAGGAATGTGACAGATGCCAAACATGTGGTGGTTTTTCCTAATCCTACTAACGGAATGCTGTATATAGAGAACGTTGATTTTAAAGTTAATGCTATTCAAATATATAGGATCGACGGTAATGAAATAGTAAGTGTTGTTCCTGTTATGAATGAATCTCTTCTAAGCATCGATTTATCGGATCATACTCCCGGTGTATATGGATTAAGATTGATAACGGATTCTAAAACTGATGAACATAGTACGGTTGTCTTAACTAACTAAGAAGTATCCCGGTAATTCGGCATTGATAAGTTAAATTCCTATCCGCTAAAAACCTACCAACAATGAAACAACTCATAGTATGTTTACTGATGATCCTGGCATCACTTCCTTCATATTCCCAGAAATACATAGCTGATCATGAGGTGGCGAATGAGGATGTATTAAGGAGTATCCCGGAGGAGTTTATCAACACAGCCAGGACTGAGCTGGTCATTGCTTATCAGCATACTTCTCATGGGACGCATGTATCCCGTGGAGTTTTCGGTTTGCAGGATTATAAGTCAGGGGATGAGATCCTTTTTGCAGTCTCCTCTACCCCGCAGGGTGGTAAATTGGAATTCAGAGATTATGCTCTGGGAAGTTATGCTCCGGCAGGCATTGATGGTTCAGATCTTAGCAGGAACGAGACAGCATTTATTCAAACCACAAGGAATTACCTGGATGCACCGGAGAATGCGGATGTCAATGTGATCATGTGGTCCTGGTGTAATATTGCCGGGCATGATGTTGCTGGCAATTATCTGCCGGGAATGGATTTATTGATCAGTGAATATGGAGTTGCCGGATCAAAGATTGGGACTGGTGAAGGACAAAGGGAAGTGTCTGTTACTTTCATATTTATGACAGGTCATGCCAATGTCAATGCCAATGTTGGAGAATCGAGACCAAAGAGTCTGGCTGCCCTGATCAATGATCACTGCAATACAAATGGATATTTTTGTTTGGATTATTATTCCATTGATACTCATGATATGGTTGATAATTACTGGGAGGATGCGGGTGACAATGGAAATTCTGTCTCATATGGTGGTAATTTCTATGAAGATTGGCAGAATTCACATGCATTGGGTACAGATTATTTTGAGAATAAAACATCGCTGGGTGGCGATGCTACCTTTGGAGCTCATAATACACAGCACATTACAGCAAATAGAAAAGCATATGCCATGTGGTGGATCCTGGCACGCATTGCTGGTTGGAATGGAGAAATAGCCAGCACTCCCGTTAGCCAGATCAATGTAAGCTCAGCAGGAGGTGCAACGGAGATGGCCACTGGTGGCACTTTACAGTTTACAGAAGAGGTATTACCAGCCAATGCGACAAATAAGGATATTACCTGGAGTGTAACGAACCAGACAGGAGAGGCTACCATTACCCAGGGCGGATTGTTGACGGCTGTATCCGAGGGTACGGTCAATGTTGTAGCCACCGCCCAGGATGGTTCGGGAGTTACTGGCAGTATGCAGATTACGATCACCGATCCAACAGTGCTTGTCAGCCAGATCAATGTCACTTCAGCAGGTGACGTGACTGAAATACTAACGGGAGGAACACTTCAGCTCACAGCGGAAGTCCTGCCGTCAGATGCAAAAAATAAGGATATTACCTGGAGTGTAACGAACCAGACAGGAGAGGCTACCATTAGCCAGGATGGATTATTAACGGCTGTATCCGAGGGTACGGTCAATGTTGTGGCCGCTGCGCAGGATGGTTCGGAAGTCACCGAAAGTATTTCGATTCAAATTAGGAACAGTACTAACCTCGAACAACTTGAATTAAAAGATTTTAATCTCTATCCTAATCCTGGTTTTGGGTTTTTCCATATAAATGATCCGGATTTAATCATAGACCAGATTAATGTATATAGCATCACTGGGTCGGAGATTCTTAATTATATTCCTCCTACCGGAGAACAATTGATTTCAATTGATCTATCAGGTTACTCGTCAGGGATGTATGTGTTTATGATAATTGTTGACCGCATTAGTCTCCAGAAAAGGGTGATTATTCTACCATAGTTTTAGAAAGTGAAAAGAACTATAGTGTGTTGAAATGTAGCTTAATGGTTGTGTCAGGTCGTAGAATTATAAGGAAGATCTACCTATTCTTAATTGTGACACTCATAATTGTCCCTATGTATTCTCAGAAATACATAGCTGATTATGAGGTGGCGAATGAGGATGTATTAAGGAGTATCCCGGAGGAGTTTATCAACACTGTCAAGACTGAGCTGGTCATTGCTTATCAGCATACTTCTCATGGAACGCATGTATCCCGTGGAGTTTTCGGTTTACAGGATTATAAGTCAGGGGATGAGATCCTTTTTGCGGTGTCCTCTACCCCGCAGGGGAGTAAATTGGAATTCAGAGATTATGCCTTAGCAAGTTATGCTCCGGTGGGCATAGATGCATCTGATCTCAGCAGGGATGAAACTGCATTTATTCAAACCACAAGGAATTATCTGGATGCACCGGAGAATGCGAATGTCAATGTGATCATGTGGTCATGGTGTAATATTGCCGGGCATGATGTTGCTGGCAATTATCTTCCGGGAATGGATTTATTGATCAGTGAATATGGTGTCGGAGGATCCAAAATTGGCACGGGAACAGGACAGAGGGTATTGTCTGTCAATTTCATATTTATGACAGGTCATGCCAATGTCAATGCCAATGTTGGAGAATCGAGACCAAAGAGTCTGGCTGCCCTGATCAATGATCACTGCAATGCAAATGGATATTTTTGTTTGGATTATTATTCCATTGATACTCATGATATGGTTGATAATTACTGGGAGGATGCGGGTGACAATGGAAATTCTGTCTCATATGGTGGTAATTTCTATGTTGACTGGCAGAATTCACATGCATTGGGTACAGATTATTTTGAGAATAAAACATCGCCGGGTGGCAGTGTTACATTTGGTGCCCATAACACGCAACATATCACAGCAAATCGTAAGGCCTATGCAATGTGGTGGATTCTGGCTCGTATCTCGGGGTGGGATGGTAATCCGGTGACAGTGCCGGTCAGCCAGATCAATGTAAGCTCAGCAGGCGGTGTGACTGAAATACTGACGGGAGGAACACTTCAGTTCACAGCGGAAGTCCTGCCGTCAGATGCAACAAATAAGGATATTACCTGGAGTGTAACTAACCAGACAGGAGAGGCTACCATTACCCAGGAAGGATTGCTTACGGCAACTTCGGAGGGCACAGTAACTGTTGTGGCCACTGCTCAGGATGGTTCAGGGATATCGGGCAGCCTGCAGATCACTATCACTGATCCGGTGGTGCCAGTGACAACGATCAATGTGACCTCTATTGGAGGAGTGACAGAGATGTTAACCGGTAGTATGCTTCAGTTTTCAGCTGAAGTATTACCTACAGATGCTACTAATAAGGATATAGCATGGAGTGTGTTGGACCAAACTGGTTCGGGCACGATTACCCAGGGAGGATTGTTTACGGCAACTTTGGAGGGTACAGTAACTGTTGTGGCCACTGCTCAGGATGGTTCAGGGGTAACGGGCAGCATGCAGATATCGATCACCGATCCGGTGGTGCCGGTGGCTCTGATCAATGTGACCTCTGTTGGAGGAGTGACTGAGATGTTAACCGGCGGTACGCTACAGTTTTCAGCAGAGGTATTACCTACAGATGCTACCAACAAGGAGATAGTATGGAGTGTAACGAATCAAACTGGTTCGGGCACGATTACCCAGGGAGGATTGCTTACGGCAACTTCGGAGGGTACAGTAACAGTTGTGGCCACTGCTCAGGATGGTTCCGGGGTAACGGGCAACCTGCAGATCATGATCACCGACCCTGAAGTACCTGTGACCACAATCAATGTGACCTCGGAAGGAGGAGTGACTGAACTATTAACGGGCGGTACGCTACAGTTTTCAGCGGATGTCTTACTATCGAATGCTACCAATAAGGATATTACCTGGAGTGTGTTGGACCAAACTGGTTCGGGCACGATTACACAGGGAGGATTGTTAACAGCAATGGCACCAGGTACAGTAACAGTTGTGGCCACTGCTCAGGATGGTTCAGGGGTAACGGGCGGCCTGCAGATCACTGTCACCGATCCGGTGGTGACAGTGACCACAATTAATGTGACCTCTGTTGGAGGAATAACTGAAATACTAACGGGAGGAACACTTCAGTTCACAGCGGAAGTCCTGCCGTCAGATGCAACAAATAAGAATATTACCTGGAGTGTAACTAACCAGACAGGAGAGGCTACCATTACCCAGGGAGGATTGCTTACGGCAACTTCGGAGGGTACAGTAACAGTTGTGGCCACTGCTCAGGATGGATCGGGAGCAACAGGCAGCCTGCAGATCTCGATCACTGATCTGGTGGTGCCAGTGACAACGATCAATGTGACCTCGGTTGGAGGAGTAACAGAGATGTTAACCGGTGGTATGCTTCAGTTCTCAGCAAATGTCTTACCATCGAATGCTACCAATAAGGATATTACCTGGAGTGTAACTAACCAGACAGGAGAGGCTACCATTACCCAGGGAGGATTGCTTACGGCAACTTCGGAGGGTACAGTAACAGTTGTGGCCACTGCTCAGGATGGATCGGGAGTAACGGGCAGCCTGCAGATCATGATCACTGATCCGGTGATGCCAGTGACAACGATCAATGTGACCTTGGTTGGAGGAGTGGCTGAGATGTTAACCGGCGGTACGCTACAGTTTTCAGCAAATGTCTTACCATCGAATGCCACCAACAAGGATATTATCTGGAGTGTGTTGGACCAAACAGGTTCGGGCACGATTACCCAGGGAGGATTGCTTACGGCAACTTCGGAGGGTACAGTAACAGTTGTGGCCACTGCTCAGGATGGATCGGGAGCAACAGGCAGCCTGCAGATCTCAATCACTGATCCGGTGGTGCTAGTGACCACAATCAATGTGACCTCGGTTGGAGGAGTGACTGAGTTGTTAACCGGCGGTACGCTACAGTTTTCAGCAAATGTCTTACCATTGAATGCTACCAATAAGGATATTACCTGGAGTGTAACTAACCAGACTGGAGAGGCTACCATTACCCAGGGAGGATTGCTTACGGCAACTTCGGAGGGTACCATAACAGTTGTGGCCACTGCTCAGGATGGTTCCGGAGTAACGGGCAGCCTGCAGATCATGATCACTGATCCGGTGGTGCCGGTGACAACGATCAATGTGACCTCTGTTGGAGAAGTGACAGAGATGTTAACGGGTGGAACGCTACAGTTCACAGCGGAGGTATTACCTGCGGGTGCGACTAATAAGGCTATTATCTGGAGTGTGCTTAACCAGACGGGTTCAGCGACGATTACCCAGGGAGGATTGCTTACGGCAACTTCGGAGGGTACAGTAACTGTTGTGGCCACTGCTCAGGATGGTTCGGGGGTAACGACCAGCATGCAAATCACAATCTCGGATCAAAAAGTAATGGTGAGCTCGATTTCAGTTATTTCAGAAGGAGGAATAACAGTGTTGCCCATTGGAAACTCCCTGCAGTTTTCAGTGGAAGCTTTACCATATAATGCCACGGATAAAGATGTTATCTGGAGAGTCAACAAAAAAACCGGAGATGCAAGAATAACCCAGGAGGGGCTCTTCATAAGTGAGTCAGAAGGGACTGTTGACGTGATAGCAATAACCTGGGATGGTTCCGGCAAAAGGGATACCATGGAACTTACCATCACCAGTTCTGTCATACTGGTAAATGACATCAATATAACTACTACCAGTGGAGTGACAGAGATTGGAATAGGTGGGACTTTGCAATTCATACTACAAGTGTTACCGACCGATGCAACTAACCAAAATGTGATCTGGAGGGTGGAGAATGAGACCGGGGAGGCCACCATTACCCAAGGCGGATTGTTGACCGCAGTAGCGGCCGGTACAGTTATTGTTATAGCCACCGCTCAGGATGGTTCAGGTGTTGAGTGCGTATATGCTGTTAAAATTAATGACTGGGAAACCGTAGTTGATGAAAATGAGATGTTTGGATTATCGGTATATCCCAATCCGTCAAAAGGAGTTTTCTATCTTGAGGTTGGAGAAAACAATATTGACCTCATTCAGGTTGTCGGGTTTAGTGGTTCGATAATGATAGATATGATCCCGGAGTCTGGGTTATCTTTAATCAAGATTGATCTTTCCATGTACCCCCCGGGACCATACTTCATCAGAATGTATGCCGATCAACATTCGATCGTGAATCGAGTAATTATTGTGAGATAGAGGTATGAATATTACCCGTGATTTAGCATTAGCAAAACTTCACGAACATGTGAAAAACGAGAAGACCATCATTCACTGTCTTGCATCTGAAGCAGTCATGCGGGCTCTGGCCAGACGGCTGAGGGAGGATGAAGAGCGATGGGGACTGACGGGACTGCTGCACGATGTTGATGTGGAGGTGACCGGTGCCGATCCGAAGGTGCATGCCCTGAAGGCGGAGGAGCTCCTGGATGAGTTTAACCTGGATGGGGAGATGATCGATGCCATTCGCATGCACAACGATGAGGCCACCGGAATCCCCAGGTACACCCTGTTCCAGCATGCACTGGCTGCCGGTGAGACCATTACCGGTTTGATATACGCTACCACGCTGGTTTACCCTGACAGGAAAATTAACAGTGTAAAGTACAAGTCGGTCCGCAAACGGATGAAAGAGAAGGCTTTCGCGGCCAGTGTGAACCGCGATCACATCCTGGAATGCGAAAAGACCGGGATCCCACTGGATGAGTTTATACAGATCTCGGTGGACGCCATGCGGGAGATCTCCGGTGAGATCGGGCTTTAGGATGCGGGATGCCCATGGGCACCTTTTTTACTGATTTGAATGGATGACCTGGTGGCCCAGTAAACGGTCGTACCGTGTTCCGGGGGGGCGGTGGTAGAAAAGGATCAGGTATTCATTCTCCGTTTCATAATGACTTCCCTCGATCTCCGCCATATCAAACTGTTCTGAAAAAGCAGGCAGGAACAGGTACCTGTAGTTGTAAACTCCCTGCTTGAGCAACAGGGTTTTCATGTAAGCTCCCTTGTCGGCCACATATTCCATTCGGTTCAGATCATTGAACTGCCAGTTGGTCAGGTCCCCGGTGATGTACACCGAGCCATCCAGGGGATTGGGCATGGTGAGACTGAAGTGCACAAACACATAATCGGCATCCACTCCAGGATCCCGTCCGCCTTCCGATTCGATGAAGTACCTCCCGTTGATATCTTCTTTTGAAAAGTAGAGGTGGGGCGGATTGGGTTTGTCCGGTTTCAGCTCGAAGTGGAAGTAGGGATCGATATAATCGATGTGCTGTATGAAATAGGTGGGGATGCGTGTGTTCTTGGTATCGAAGAACCTGAATTCGTTGCCTCCCGGAAAGATGTTCTCTTCCTGGAAATCATAGACCAGTTCGAGGGGATTGACCATATAGGGTTGCAGTCCTTCGAGGCCCAGGTCCCAGAGTCCGTTCTGGTATATGGCTGCCCGGGTATCACCGAAGGGATCATCAATGTTCACCCCGGCATGCTTTACTGTAAAGTCCACCTCATGGCAGCAACCTTTATAATGATTCATCACCGGTATACCTGCCCTGGCCTGAATGTTTACCAGTCCTTCGGTGACCATGAACCTTTTTGTGAAGGCAACGTCGCCGGGGTCCCAATCCCGGTATACCACCACCATGTAATTTCCTGAAACCAGGAACCGGGTGTTTTCATTAGGGAGGTTGAGGGTATAATGCCGGTAGGTGTAATAGGTATTGAAAGAAGGGGTGCTTCCGGGAACCTCGTTTTCCGGGTACCCTTCCAGGTACTCCTGCTCTATGAGGCCGGAAGGGGTCCAGTCGGCATTGCAATGGACCACTTTATAGAGGAAAGTGGGCTGGTCCTTCGACAGATCATCAAATTCCAGCACCAGGGGGACATCCTCCGGGAGCCTTATAACAGGATAGCTCAGGGGCCAGCCTTCCCTGTAAAGCTGGATGGTTTTAACGTTCGGGTCCAGTGCCATTTCACGCAGCTTTCCATCGGTGTCCTGGTAGGGATGCTGACACTGAACCGGGTTGTTCCACAGGAATCCCAGGATGAAAGATGCAAGGATAAGTACCGGTATGTTCCTGTTGTGATGGATTTTCATTTTGTTCATGGTTTTGGGTATTGCAAAAACCGTTCCTTTATGTTGTACAGCCAACAATAAATAACCGCATAAATCTGTATTGCTCAACCGGCTGACCGGTAAAATTTGTATTTTTGTTCATTTCCCTTGCTCTTGGCGGTTATTAAGCAAAGGTAATTTACGATCAATTTTTTATAATAGAAAATGAACGAAATAAAAATGGTCGACCTTCATGGTCAGTATCTTAAAATCAAAGACGAAGTAAACCAGGCCATTCAGCGGGTCATTGATTCATCCGCTTTTATCAGGGGTGGGGATGTTCACCAATTCCAGGAAGAATTAGCTGCCTATATGGGGAGCAAGCATGCTGTTGCCTGCGGGAATGGAACCGATGCCCTGCAGGTGGCAATCATGGCACTGGGGCTTCAACCCGGCGATGAGGTGATCACCACGCCTTTCACATTCATTTCCACCATAGAGGTCATCAAGCTGATTGGACTAAAATCTGTGCTTGTGGACGTGGAGCAGGAGACCTTTAACCTGGATACTGATCTGCTTGAGGTTGCAGTGAACCACCGGACGAAGGCCATTGTACCTGTGCACCTGTTCGGACAGTGTGTCAACATGGAAGCGATCATGGATGTGGCCACCAGGCATTCTCTGTTTGTCATCGAGGACAATGCGCAAGCCATCGGGGCCGACTACCTATTTCCCGGGGGTAGTACTCAAAAAGCAGGAACCATCGGCCACATCGGGACCACTTCCTTTTTTCCATCCAAGAACCTGGGGGCCTTCGGGGACGGAGGGGCACTTTTCACTAATGATGACAGCCTTGGTGAGCTACTCAGGGCCCTGGTAAATCACGGGATGAGCCGGCGCTATTACTATGATTATGTGGGTGTTAATTCTCGTTTGGATACAATGCAGGCTGCCATACTCAGGGTAAAACTGAGATACCTGGATGAATACCACCGGTTGCGTCAGAAAGCGGCAGCCTTCTATGACACCGCTTTATCAACCATTACCGATATTCAGGTCCCGGTACGATCCCCCTTCTCAACTCACATTTTTCATCAGTACACCATACAGGTACCGCCTGGCACCAGGGATGAACTGAAACAATGGCTGCAGGAGAAACAGGTCCCCGCCATGATCTACTACCCGGTACCGCTTCATCTGCAGCGGGCTTTCAGTGACCTGGGGTATCGGAAGGGAGATATGCCTGTATCGGAAAAGCTCTCAGAAACGGTGCTCTCACTGCCCATGCATACCGAACTGGATGAGGAGCAACTGGAATATATCACCGGTCAGGTTCAGGCCTTTTTTAACTAAGAATTCATGAAACGAACGAAAGACTATTTTGCACACGAAACGGCTGTCATTGATGAAGGCGTCCGGATTGGCTCCGGCACTAAGATCTGGCACTTCAGTCACATTATGACCGGATGTGTCATCGGTGAGAATTGCAACCTGGGGCAGAATGTGGTGGTTTCACCCGATGTGGTTCTGGGAAAAAATGTAAAGGTTCAGAACAATGTTTCCATCTATACAGGGGTGATTTGCGAGGACGATGTCTTCCTGGGCCCCTCCATGGTATTCACCAATGTAATCAATCCACGCAGTGCCATTGCCAGGAAGAACGAGTATATGAAAACAGTTGTGGAAAAAGGGGCCACCATCGGGGCCAATGCCACCATTGTATGTGGGAATAGGATTGGCAAATTCGCATTTATTGGTGCAGGAGCTGTTGTAATTCGTGAGGTAAAACCCTACGCACTGGTAGTTGGTAATCCTTCTAAGCAGGTAGGCTGGATGAGTGATTTCGGACACCGGCTTGAGTTTAATGATGAGGGGATGGCTACCTGTCCGGAAAGCAAGGAGCAGTATAAACTGAAAGGGAATCTTGTCGTCAAAATCGAGCCATCGATTGAATGAGTCTGGTAAAAACTTTCAAATATATTATCCGGGGTTGGTGTTTGTCAGTTCACAAAAATAGCTAATTTTACACTTTTATTTTACTGTTACACAGTTCATAATGGCAGATGTAATAAAGATCAAAAAAGGCCTGGACATAAAGATGAATGGACAGGCTGAAAAAATTTATGTAAAGTCTCCCAGGTCAAAAACCTATGCAATAAAGCCGGTAGACTGGCACGGACTTACTCCGAAAATCATTCCCAAGCTCTGTGATCCGGTGAAGGTGGGAACTCCCATCTTCTACGATAAATACCATCCGGAGATTATGTTTACCTCACCGGTGAGCGGAATTCTTCTGTCCATCAACCGGGGTGATCGCAGGCGGATCGTGGAGGTGGTCATAGAGGATGACGGAAAGGATACCCGGGAGACCTTCCTGCAGGGTGATCCGGCTGATTTGAGCCGTGAGCAAATCGTTGAGAACCTGCTTGAAAGCGGCCTCTGGCCCATGATTCGCCGGCGTCCCTATACGGTGATTGCCAGGCCTGGGGATCAGCCAAAATCAATCTTTATTTCGGCATTTGATACAGCACCCCTTGCTCCCGATTATGACTTCCTGTTGAAGGATATAGATGAGGATTTCCAGTGGGGTGTGAATGTACTGAAAAGACTCACAGAAGGGAAGGTCCATCTGAACCTGGATGGCCGGTATCCGTCAGTGCGAACGCTCTCTTCCATCAAGGGAGTGGAGATCAACCGGTTTAAGGGACCGCATCCTGCAGGCAATGTGGGTATCCAGATCCATAATCTCGATCCCATCAACAAGGGTGAAGTGGTCTGGACCGTCCAGCCCCAGGACGTGTTGGCCATCGGACGGTTGTTCAAAACCGGCCAATACGATCCTTCCGTGGTGGTTGCACTCACCGGATCGAGGGTGGAGAAACCAATTTATCTCAAGACCATTCGGGGAACCTCTGTAGCTCCGCTGCTCGAGAATAGGATTATGGAAGGTGAGAACAGGGTCATCAGCGGAAATGTACTCAACGGCAGGCAGATTGATGCCGCCGAAGGGTATGTCGGTTTTTCAGATTCCCAGGTGACCGTGATCCCGGAAGGGAATTATTTTGAACTGTTCGGCTGGATGTTGCCCGGATTTAAGAAGTTTTCCACATCGCGTTCATTTGCATCCGCCCTGCTTATGCCCAACAGGCATTTTGACATGGATACCAATTACCATGGAGGGGAGAGGGCCTTTGTAATGACCGGCGAGTATGAGAAGGTTTTACCCATGGACATTTACCCGATGCATCTGCTGAAGGCCATCATGGTGAACGACATCGACAAGATGGAGCAACTGGGCATTTACGAGGTAGATGAAGAGGACCTCGCCCTGTGCGAAGTGGTCTGTACTTCGAAAATCCCGGTCACAAAAATCCTCCGGGACGGGTTGAGGTCACTAAGGAAAGAGATGGAAGAATAATCACATATACCAATCAATTCACATGAGTGCTTTAAGAAGATTTGTAGATAAGATCAAGCCTCCGTTCGAGAAAGGGGGAAAGCTTCACATGTTTCTATCCACATTTGAAGCTTTTGAAACCTTTCTCTTTGTACCCGACAAAGTAACAACGGGCCGGGTTCATATCAGGGATGCCAACGATATGAAGCGGACCATGATCATCGTGGTCGTGGCCATGGTGCCTGCTCTGCTTTTCGGGATATGGAATACGGGATTCCACCATTTCCAGGCCATGGGTATCGACGCCGGGTTCTGGCAGATGGTCTGGTTCGGATTCCTGAAGATTTTCCCCATCATCGTGGTATCCTATGTGGTGGGCCTGGGAATTGAATTTGCCTTTGCCCAGATGAGGGGCCATGAGGTGAACGAAGGATTCCTGGTATCGGGGATGCTGATCCCCCTGGTGATGCCTGCGGATGTACCTCTCTGGATGGTGGCTGTGGCTACAGTCTTCGCAGTGGTCATCGGTAAAGAAGTTTTCGGTGGCACGGGGATGAATATTCTTAATCCGGCGCTGACAGCCAGGGCTTTTCTGTTTTTTGCCTACCCCAGCCAGATGTCGGGCGACAAGGTATGGATCCCGGGTCTTGTTGATGGAACAGGGGTGATCGATGGTTATTCGGGATCCACCATACTCGGACAGGCCGCACAGAACACCTCCACCTTTGTGAATGGATTGGGAGAAACCTACACGGCATGGGACATGTTCCTGGGAACCATTCCTGGTTCCATCGGGGAAACCTCCACCATTGCCATTCTGCTGGGAGCATTGTTCCTGATATTTACAGGCATTGCCAGCTGGAAGATCATCTTTTCCGTATTCGCAGGCGGAGCCGTCATGGGCCTGTTGTTGAATCTCTTTGCGGTGAATGAATTTATGGCCATTCCGTCCTGGCACCACCTCCTGCTTGGAGGATTTGCATTCGGTGCGGTTTTCATGGCTACCGATCCGGTTTCAGCCTCCCAGACCGAACGTGGGAAGTGGATCTACGGATTCCTTATCGGGTTTTTAGCCATCCTGATCAGGGTGCTTAATCCGGCCTACCCGGAGGGTGTAATGCTGGCCATCCTGTTGATGAATGTCTTTGCACCCCTGATCGATCATTATGTGGTCGAGGCCAACATCCGCAGGAGATTGAAAAGAGCTAAAGTTACTGCAAATTAATACCATAGAAACGAGCATGAAACAATTTAGCAATACATACATATTTGTCTTTTCACTGATCATGGTGACGATCGTGGCCGTGCTGCTATCTTTCGTTGCCACACAGTTAAAGCCGCTTCAGCAGATGAACCTCGAGATTGAGAAGAAACAGGACATTCTGCGTTCAGTTGGAAAAGCTGAAAAGGTGGCCGAGGCAAGCGATAAGAAGAGCTATATCGTTGAGGAGTTTGGTAAATATATTACCGAATCGTATGTGGTCGATTTTTACGGAGCAGAGGTTGAAGCCGATGCATTTGAAGTCACCCTGAATATCAAGGTTGAAGTGGATAAGGAGCGCGAGGAGCGGAAATACCCTGTATTCATATATGCTGAGGACGGGGACAAGAAGTACGTGGTACCTGTCAGGGGCAAAGGCCTCTGGGGCCCCATCTGGGGATATGTCTCCTTTAATTCGGATATGAATACCATCAACGGGGCCGTATTCGACCATAAGAGTGAAACACCCGGACTGGGCTCCGAGATCAATACGGGATGGTTCCAGGAGCCGTTTACCGGGAAGACCATCTTTGACGAAAGTGGTGAATTTGTTTCCATCGAGGTGGTAAAGGGCGGAGCTAATCCGGCCGATCCACATGGTGTGGATGCGATATCCGGCGGAACCATTACTTCCAAGGGACTGGAAGAGATGTTGAGTGATTGCCTGTCGGGCTATGTGAACCATTTCCGCAAGGTGGCTGAGTAGAAACAGTAAAAAACAAGAGAATATGAGCAGCGAGAAGGAACCTTTATTTTCCACCAAAAACCTTAAGCTTCTGACTGAACCGCTGGGACAGAGCAATCCCATCACTGTACAGGTGCTGGGGGTCTGTTCCGCACTGGCAGTAACCGTCAAACTGAAGCCTTCCATTGTACTGGCATTATCGGTGGTGGTGGTCATGGCTGTATCCAATGTGGCCATCTCCCTGTTGAGGAAAATGGTGCCACCCAGGATCCGGATTATCGTCCAGCTGGTGGTCATTGCCACCATGGTGATCCTGGTGGACCAGGTGCTCAAAGCCTATGCTTATGACGTAAGCAAACAACTGTCGGTGTTCGTGGGACTCATCATTACCAACTGCATCATTATGGGCCGTCTGGAAGCCTTCGCACTGGCAAACAAACCCTGGCCTTCCTTCCTTGACGGACTTGGAAACGCAGCCGGGTACGGTGTGATCCTGATCATTGTGGCCTTCTTCAGGGAGCTGCTCGGATCGGGTACCCTCCTGGAGTACCAGGTGATCCCACAGGCTTTTTATGATGCCGGTTATGAGAACAACGGGATGATGATACTTCCCCCCATGGCCCTGATTGTGGTGGGCATCATTATCTGGATACAGCGGTCTCGAAGAAAAGATCTGATCGAAAACAACTAGAAACACACTAACTCCATGGAAAATCTGGTCAACATATTTATCAAGTCCATCTTTATTGATAACATGATCTTTGCCTATTTCCTGGGCATGTGTTCGTACCTGGCTGTTTCCAAAACAGTCAAAACATCCACAGGCCTTGGAATTGCAGTGATCTTCGTACTTGGATTTACAATTCCCATCAACTTTCTCCTTGAGAAATTTATCCTCAAAGCAGGGGCACTTACATGGATCAGTCCCAGTCTCGGCGATGTGGACCTGAGTTTTCTAACCTTCATCATGTTCATTGCGGTGATAGCCTCCATGGTGCAGCTGGTGGAGATGGTGATCGAAAAGTTCACACCGGCACTCTACAATTCACTGGGGATCTTTCTTCCCCTGATCGCGGTGAACTGTGCCATCCTGGGCGGATCGTTGTTTATGCAGGAGAGGGAGTATGCCAACATCGCTGAAGCCACGGTCTTCGGACTGGGTTCGGGTGTGGGATGGTTACTGGCCATTGTGGGCATTGCGGCCATCCGCGAAAAGATCCGTTACTCCAACGTTCCGGCTCCCCTCAGGGGACTGGGAATTACCTTCATCATTACCGGTTTGATGGGTATTGCTTTCATGAGTTTTATGGGTATCAAATTGTAATAAAACGAAGTTAAAATGATATTTCTCACTTCAACAGTTTTAGTCATCCTGATCAGCGTTGCAGTCTTTCTTTTCGTGATCCTGCTGCTGGTTGTTATGTTACTCTATGCAAGGTATAAACTGACACCCCAGGGTGATGTTCAGCTGAAAGTCAACGATAAGGAATTCACAGTTTCACCGGGATCCACCTTGCTGAATACCCTGTCGGCCAATGAAATTTTCCTTCCCTCAGCCTGTGGAGGCGGCGGCACCTGTGGCATGTGCAAGTGCCAGGTTACCGAAGGCGGTGGAAGCATCCTTCCGACGGAGACAGGTTTCTTTACCAGGAAAGAACAACAACGGCAATGGAGACTGGGCTGCCAGGTGAAGATCAGGGAGGACATGGCCATCCAGATCCCGGAAGAGGTCATGGGGATCAAGAAATGGGAGTGCGAAGTTGTTTCCAACCACAATGTGGCCACCTTTATCAAGGAGTTTGTGGTAAGGCTTCCGGAAGGGGAGAGACTTAATTTCAAATCGGGTGGATACATTCAGATCGATGTGCCCAGGCTTGAGGTGGATTTCTCCAAAGACATTGATGTGGAAGAGGAGTACCGCGATGAGTGGGACAAGTTTAAGATGTGGGACCTCCGCATGAAGAACAGTGAGGAGACCTACAGGGCCTATTCCATGGCCAATCACCCTGCAGAAGGGAACATTGTAATGCTGAACATCAGGATCGCCACACCGCCCTGGGATGTGAGCCATGGACGGTTCAGGAATATTAATCCGGGTGTCTGTTCTTCCTATATTTTCTCATGCAAGCCGGGGGATAAGGTGACTGTATCGGGGCCCTATGGAGAATTCTTCATTAAGGAGACCAAGAAGGAGATGATCTATGTGGGAGGCGGAGCAGGTATGGCTCCCATGCGTTCCCACATTTTCCACCTGTTCCATACACTGAAGACCGAACGGAAGGTTACTTACTGGTATGGTGCCCGCTCCAGGAGGGAGATCTTCTACGAGGACCATTTCAGGGCCATTGAGAAGGAATTCCCTAATTTTACCTTCAATATTGCGTTGTCAGAACCCCAGGAAGAGGATAAATGGGATGGATACACCGGGTTTATTCACAAGGTGCTCTATGACAACTACCTAAGGGATCACGAGGAACCCGAGGAGATCGAGTATTACATGTGCGGACCACCCATGATGAACGATGCTGTGTCCAACCTGCTCCATGATCTGGGTGTGCCCGAAGAGATGATCGACTTTGACGATTTTGGATAGCCTCAAGCAAAATATTCCTGAGGGATATTTTACCGTAAAGTGGTTATTGCTTCGCAAAAATCCCAGTTTACTTATAAAACATCCCTCAGAAATTATTATTCCCTCAGCCATAATGAAATACTTAAACATTCTGACCATTTTTGTCCTGGTATCATCATGTAAACCTGGCGGAGGAGGGGAGTATTACTCCCTGCAGGGATTTACCCAGGGTACTACCTACCGCATTACTTATCAGCATCCCACAGAGCATGACCTGAAGGGGAGGGTCGATTCTTTGTTGGGAGCATTTGACCTTTCGCTCTCCACCTATGAGCCGGCCAGCATCATCAGCCGCATTAACCAGAACCAGGAGCAGGTGGTCACCGATACACTTTTCAGGACCGTTTTCCGGGAAGCCGGACGGGTGAACCAGCTTACCGGGGGTGCTTTTGACATTACCCTCGGACCGGTGATCAATGCCTGGGGATTCGGAGCGGGCGAGAAGCTGGAGGTGGACAGTGCTATGGTGGATAGCTTGCTTCAGTATGTGGGCATGGATAAAGTCGCCCTGGAGGCAGACGTGGTCAGCAAAAGTCATTCCGCAGTAAAACTGAATGTGAATGCCATTGCCCAGGGCTACGCTGTTGATGTGACATCCTGTTTTCTGGAGGAGTTGGGGTGCAGGAATTACATGGTCGAGATCGGGGGAGAGATCAGGACCCGGGGAAACAATCCAAAGGGTAGTTTCTGGAGGATCGGGGTCGACCGGCCCATATACGGGAACATGATCCCGGGCGAGCAGTTGCAGGTGATCATCAGCATGCACAACCGCTCCCTGGCCACATCGGGGAACTACCGGAAGTTTTATGAGAAGGACGGGATCCGCATTACCCATTCCATTGATCCGGCTACCGGATATCCTAAAGAATCCCGGTTGCTTAGCGCTACGGTGCTGACTGCCGATTGCATGACGGCCGATGCCTATGCCACTGCCTGTATGGTCATGGGGTTGGAGAAGGCTCAGGAATTCATCGAAGGCCTGAAACACACCGATGCCTATTTTATCTATGGAGCTGACCTGGGAACCTACCAGGTCTGGTATACCCAGGGGATGAGCAAATACATCGAGTCGCCGTAATGATATGATCTTCCGCATATGTCATATCGCAGCTTAACCTGTCGCTTCGCGTCAGCTATAGGCTGCTAACATGATATATGCTTCAGTATATAGTTCGATTACGCAGAATTCCTTAACTTGATATCGGAATAATATCCGGGAGGTTACGAATGATACGCAATCTACATCTTGTTGTTTTTCTGGCTGTTATTCAGCTGTTAAGTGTGGCCTGCCGGGCGCAGGTGCCCGGATGCCCGGATGCACTGGCAAATAATTACGATCCATCGGCTACTGTCAATGATGGCAGCTGTACATATTACCCCATATCAGTGTCACCAGTTAGCACATCCATCTTAAGTGATGATCTTGCGGAAACATCAGGGCTGATCCTATGGGACGGCTACGTTTGGACCCATAATGACAGTGAAGACACCAGGCTGTATGGGTTGGACACAGTGAATGCTGATATCATGCTTGATTATGACCTGAAGGGTGTTGTGAATACCGACTGGGAAGAGATCTCACTGGACGATGAATATATATACCTGGGTGACTTTGGGAACAATGTGAGTGGTAACAGGACTGATTTGCACTTGTTACGGATAGAGAAGGGCTCTTTAAAGAGTGGAAGTCCGGTTATAGATACCATCTGGTTCTCTTACAGTGACCAGGTAGACTTTGAACCAAAAGAGGCCAATGAGACCGATTTTGACTGCGAAGCGTTGATTGTTTCGGAGGACAGCATTTACCTGTTTACAAAGCAGTGGGTTAGTGTGCAAACCAGTTTGTATGTCCTGCCAAAGATACCCGGTACTTTTACTGCAAAGAAAAGGGCCACCTATAATATCCAGGGGTTAATTACTGGTGCCACCTACCTGGAATCCAGTGACCTGCTTGTGCTCTGTGGCTACACCAGTCTTGTTTATCCATTCTTCTACCTGTTATATGATTTCGGTGGTCATGATTTTTTTTCAGGGAATAAGCGAAGGGTGACGGTCTCTCTTCCCTTTCATCAGGTTGAAGGAATTGCAACAAATGATGGACTTAAGTACTATGTCTCAAATGAGAGGTTGGTGGTTCAACCTGTCGCCAACAATCCTCAAAAACTTCACATATTTGATCTGAGTGAGATGCTCCATGAGTATCTCGATTTGATAGGAGGTCAGGGCATTGATAGAGTTGGTGGAATAATGATCTATCCCAATCCTGCAAACAATGTAATTACATTGAAGATCAGTGGTGATCAAAGGTTCTCAACTTTTAAAGTGATTGACCAGGCGGCCAGAGTGGTGATGGAGGGAGTCCTGCCACATGAAACCTCCAATATCGACATTAGTCACCTGTCCCCTGGATATTATTCTGTCCGTTTAAGCGAGCAGAAAGAACTAAACATTCCCTTTTTGAAGCTATAGTTTCTCTTAAATACTCAGTAACTTAGTAGTTTTTATTGATTCTTTTTATAAATAGATAGAGGGTTTCTTATTGATCGTTTTTGACGAAATAGGAAATTCTTTATATGAATCTCTTAATCAACTGGATAAATGATTTTTAGATTATCTTGTTGTTTTTTTCTTATTTGTAGACTTCACACAATAACTTGTAGATTTCATGGCGGATTGAGCATGTTTCACACAATTATTAACAATCATTTGACTGAATTCCAGGTATCCAAATAGCCAAGAAAAGCTTTAGTCAAATTGATTACTCTCTTCATATTTCCTAATGGGATAATATCTATATTAGACTTTACAATTACTGGGTCTTAACAAGATTTGATGATGAAAACCCTAACCACCCGGCACCTTAGATTTCAATTTGTCTTTTATAAGGGAATTTGTTGATAGTTTGTTACTGGATAACGCAAATTGAAAGAGGTTATTTGAAGTTGTCTAGTGACCCCTCAGTAGTTTAATAGTTTTTCTATTCATTGTAATAGCCACTATCATATGGCTATTGGAGTGGATGTTAGTTAATAGCTTACTTGGTCGCTGGGACTGAGGGGGCGGAGCTGTATCTTAGGTTATTCAAACAGGATTCCATAACTTCCCTTTTTAAATTGATCTTCTTGTTAGTTATTGGTCAACAGCAACACCTTATTATTAATTTGACAGAACATGATAAGGAGATTTGATCTAAGAGGCTGGGTCTTCAGACTGCTGTTTGTCTTTCGAGTAAGAATGCAGGTGTATTTCTTTAGTTATTTCGTACGTCTGCTCTGTTTCATTAAAGGGGTTAAATATGGAAGGAATGTTAAATTCAATGGTTACCCCAGAATGAGCAGGGCCCCCAACTCAACAATAGCTATCGGAGATAACTGTCTGTTCAACTCTTCCAGGAATTCAGCTCGTATTGGATTGGTAAAACGATGCGCATTTGTTACCCTGAACAAAGGAGCAGAGATCAGAATAGGGAAGAACACTGGCGGCACTGGAGCCACAATTGCTGCTTTTGGCAGTATTACGATAGGAAATAATGTATTGCTTGGGGCATACACAACTATTTTTGATTCTGATTTTCATAACCCTGATCCAGGGAAAAGAGATTTGACGGATATAACCATTCGACCAGTCGTAATCGAAGATAACGTCTTCTTGGGCATGAACTGTATGGTATTAAAAGGGGTCACTATAGGTAAAAACTCTGTAATTGGTGCAAATAGTGTGGTCATCAGCAGTATCCCTCCAAATTCAGTGGCTATGGGTAATCCTTGTAAAGTTATTTTGAAAAGAAACTGGGGTAAACCAGTTCAAGAGTAATCTAAGGATTTTCAAATTATTAATATAAAACCACGAATAATGAATATTTGCAGAAAAAAAACCTCAAGGCGTTCGAATTCAAAGCTGATCTATTATTTGTTTATATTAGCATTGGTAAGCTCCTGTGTTAGCTCAAAAAAAACCACCTATCTTCAGTATTACGACTCAGAAGAATTCTCAAAGCCCGATTCTGCAGATCTTATATACAGGATACAGTCGAGCGATAATTTGTTTATCCGTGTCAGTACCCCGGATCCGAGATGGTCAGAAATGTTTAATACAATTCCTGTTGCTTCTGCTACGATGTCTATAGGCCCTCAGGCCGTTGATCTGTTATCATATCCGGTTCAGCAGGATGGAACAGTAGATATACCCTACCTTGGACCAGTGGAGGTGGCCGGCCATACATTGCCGGAGGTAAAAGTAATTCTGCAGGAGATACTGGATGATTATGTTTCAGATGCTGCGATCACTGTTAAACTAGTAAATAACTATGTGAGTATTCTTGGTGAGGTACGCCAACCTGGTAGATATCCTATCTACAAAGAACAATTAAATGTCTTCCAAGCACTTGCAATGGCAGGTGATATGGGTGATTTCAGTAATCGGTATAAGGTGCAAATTATTCGCAATACATCGGATGGCTCAATTGTTAAGGAATTTGATCTTACGGATATCAAAATCGTTGATTCAGAATTCTTCTATATTCTTCCCAATGATGTGATATATGCACAACCTTTTAAGGGGAAATTCTTTCAGATGAGTACTTTTCCATACGTATTGATACTATCAACGGTTACCACAGCCATTCTCTTATATAACGTATTGCAGTAATTGTATATAGAACTTAGATTATTTCATAAAAGACTTTAGTAACAGACTTTAAACAAATGCAACCACATCCCTCTGACTCAAATCAAACCATCTCCCGAAAACAGCCGGATATTATCAATTTGGGTAAGATCCTGAAGTTGATTCTGTCTAAGTGGCACCTATTCTTGATTTCACTTATAGTTGCCGGCACTTGTGCAACTGTTTATAATAAGTATACCATTCCGATCTACCTAGTGAGTTCAACTATTTTAATTGAAGAAGGTGGTTCCAGGGGTATTCCAGACACTGAAAGTATGCTGCAGGGTTTTGGTTTGCAAGCAGGTGCCCAGAATCTTGATAACCAGATTCAAATACTATCGTCCTGGTCAATGATCAATAAAGCACTGGATGAATTGTCCTTTAAGATTGATTATTATAGGAAAGGCCTGTTTAAACGAGTTTCATATTATCCATACCACCCAATAGACGTAATCCCTTATTCTAATTCAGAAATCATACATAACAGGGAGTTTTCCATAGATATGAAGGAAGGCAGGTCTTTTAAGCTTTCATATCATAAGAAACCAATGGGGACAGTTGATACCGTGGTGTCGTTTGGAAGTAAAATTGATTTCATGGGAGCATCTGTCAATGTTGTACCAGATCCCACACTTTTTCCAGATCGGATGCCATCAAATAAGATTTACTTTAAATTCCTTAATAATGAAACCCTGACTGACTATTATCGGCAACGACTTAAAATAGACAAGTTTTCAAGAGAAGGTAGTGTGATCAGATTAAGTCTTGAGGGGACTAACAAGATCAAAGACTTGATGTTTCTTTCTAAACTCACAGATGTATTCCTGGCCAGCAATCTGGAGAAGAAAAATCATGAGGCCAACCGGATCATTGCCTTTATTGATGAACAACTGGTGGATGTATCAGATTCACTGATGATTACAGAAAATGCACTTCAGGAATTCCGCTCCAGGAACAGGATCATGGATGTATCAATCCAGGCAGAACAGATTTTAGATCAGGCAATGGAACTTGAAAATGAGAAAGCCAGGTTACAGCTGGAATCGAACTATTTCGAATATCTTACAGAATACCTTTCAAAAGAAAGCAATAAGGAAGTACCTATCTCTCCGGCAACCATGGGTATTTCAGATCCTCTTCTTGCCCGGCTTATGCAGGAACTTTCAACCACACAAGCGGAGTATTTTAGCAGTGGTGTGGGTGAAAGAAACCCTCTACAGTCCCAGCTTGAATTAAAAATAAGAAATACAAAACAGAGTATAAGAGAGACCTTGCTGGGGATCATACGGGCCAATAAGATGGCTATGGATGAAAACAGTTCACAAATCAGGCGCTTGAATGTGAAGGCAGCCGGATTACCAGTGAAAGAGCGTCAGCTTTTAGGTATAGAACGTAAGTTTAATCTGAACAATGTATTGTACACTTTTCTTCTTCAGCAAAGGGCAGAAGCTCAGATCCAGAAAGCTTCCAATAAGCCAGACAATGAGTTGATTGACCCGGCGAGGGTGCAGCTCATGCCAATATCGCCCAATATCGCTATGGTTTATCTTATGGCCATACTTCTGGGGTTGGGGATTCCATTTGTAACACTATTGGTTATTGATACCCTTAACACAAAGATCAACACTGAAGAGGATCTGAAGTCTCTTACAAATTTGCCCGTTGCAGGACATATTCCTCATCTGAAGCTGGATTATCAAACTGTTGTGCTGAATGAATCACAATCGCAGGTAGCCGATGCCTTCAGGACCCTGCGTGCCCGCATGCAATATTTCACACTGGATACTAAGAATCCTGTGGTATTGGTTTCCTCTTCCATTCCTAATGAAGGTAAATCATTCACAGCTTTAAATCTGGCCTCAGCTTACAGTCTTACTGGCAAATCAACAGTGCTTGTGGGTTTTGATCTGCGTCGACCAAAAATCTCACCTGATTTTGGATTGAACGATGAGATAGGGGTATCCACTTATTTGATTGGTAATGATCCATTGAAAGATATTCTTTACAAAACGAATTATGACAATTTAGATGTGATTCCGGCAGGCCCTATTCCACCAAACCCTGCAGAATTAATAGACTCAGAGAGAACAGTGCAGATGTTTAACGAGCTTAGAAAGAAATACAGCTATATCGTTGTGGATAGTGCTCCCATAGGAACGGTTTCTGACAGCTATCCACTTGCTGCCATTGCCGATGCTACCATCCTGATAGTGAGGAGCGGAAAATCCATGAAAGGTCCTCTTGAGGCAACACTCGCAGAGCTTGATGCTATCGGAATCAATCACCTCAGTATAATTGTGAATGATGTAAAAGCAACCAAAGGCGCTTACAGTTCTGCCTATAAGTACAAGTATAACTATAGCACTAAAAAGAAGTAAAAGTAATTGGAGCTGTTAGGAGGATTCTTTATTTTGTGCATTAGTTGAGAAATTATAGAAGCTCCGTATGAGAAAACTGGCACTCATTGTTGCATCTTTGTTTTTGTTCTTATTGGAATCGTCCTCCAAGACTTACTATTTTTCCAGCTCGAATGGAAATGATAATCATTCTGTTGGTGAGGCACAGAATCCCAATAGTCCCTGGAAAACATTAGATCATTTGAATGTATCAATGGATCTTCTCATGCCCGGAGATTCAATATTGTTTAAAAGAGGAGATACATTCACCGGTCAAATCGTTCTCACTTGTTCCGGATCATTAAACAGTAAACTCGTCTTTAGCGCCTATGGTAGTGGTCCGGTTCCAATTATAAAAGGTACCAGACCAATTACTGAATGGGCCCATGCAGGAGGCAATATCTGGAGTGCTGATTGTCCATCAATAGATACAGCAGTAACAAACTTTTTTATCAATGGTATTTCGCAGCAGATTGGTCGATATCCAAATGCCGATGATCCCAATAGTGGATATCTTAACATCGATGCTCATGGTGGTAGGACTGTCATTCTTAGTAATTCACTCCACCCCACTCCAGATTGGAGTGGAGGTGATGCAGTATTGCGTACAAAGAGATACTATTTAGACAGAGTTCCCATACAGTCTCATGAGAGCAATGAATTGCAATTTCCGAAACCTACCAAGCATGAAATACTGGATGATTATGGGTTTTTTATACAGAACCATTTGAATACTCTGGACAGGAATGGTGAATGGTATTTCGATCAATCAAATTCTAAACTGTATATATATCAATCACTTGATCCCAATACAATGAATACAGAAGTGACCTCATATTCATCAATATTTGTAACCAGGAATCAGCACGATTTTGAAATATCTCAACTGGAATTCAGAGGTTCGTCAAATCATGCAATACTTATCGAGTCATCAGAAAACATAATTATTTGCAACAACCTTATTTCTGATTCTGGTAATGATGGGGCTCATTTCTTAAGTTGCACCGATGTTTCCATTATAGGAAATACAATCAGGCAATCAAATAGTAAAGGAATTACATTTGATGCCTGTCATAAAGTTCAAGTGAAAGACAATGATCTTTTTGATATTGGGTTACGAGCAGGGATGGGAGTTAATTACACCTGGATATATTCAGCAGGGACTCAATATACTGGTATTTATTTTGAAGGAACTGATATCACCTGCGAATTAAACAGAATTGATAGTGTGGGTTATAATGGTATATACTTCACGGGCAATGACATTAGCATTAAGAAAAACAATATTTCGCATTTTTGTATTACACTTGACGATGGTGGAGGAATATATACTGGTGGTGATGGAAATACCATATACTCAAATAGGTTCATTGAGAAAAACATTGTCATAAATGGTATAGGAGCTGGTCATGGTACGAGATATCCTGCATTATTATTGGCAGAGGGAATTTATATGGATGATCGTTCAAACAACGCCATGATACTGGATAATACAGTTGCAAATTGCGTGAGTTTTGGCATATATATACACAATTCAAACAATATCTCTATCATAGGGAATACGAGTTATAACAATGGCACTCAACTGGTATTCGCTCATGATCCTGTTTTTGTGGAGTTCCCCATAACAAATTGCGTTGTAGAGAACAATATTTTCTTTTCCAGGCTTGGTAGTCAACTGGTTGCTGATTTCCGGGTAGTTGATAAGAGTAAAATATCCCAGTTCGGTTCATTCAATAACAATCATTATTGCAGACCAATTAATGAAGAGGAGACCATACGCGTTTTGAAGATTGACGAAAGCTCGGGAAATGAGGTCGATTTACTTGATCTTAGCAAGTGGCAAAACAACTATAATTATGATCTAAACTCATCCGTCAGTCCTAAAGAAATCTCCAGCTTTTCTGTGGAGTCAGTTGATTCTGATAAGATTCCAAATGGCAATTTTGGCCAGGACATTTCTGGATGGACATGTGTTTCCAATTATAATAATTGTCTGATTTCATGGGATAATACAGGAATACTGGATCAGGGAAGCATGAAGCTTAAATTCAATGGTTTATCCGGGAATGCTGATGGTTTCCTGGCTGCAATCACTGCAGTTAGTGATGTTTCAGCTGATCAAGATTATGTTCTGAGGTTTTCAATGCTTTCCTCCCAACCAGATGGAAAGGTGTCGATGCTCTTACGTAACTATAATTCACCAGGTAATGTTCTTGCATCTTCCCAGGTGGCTCTAATAGGAACTGATAGAAAAGAGTATGAATTGCTATTTTCACCTGATATGGGAGCAGCAAGTGCGACGGTTGATTTTACAATTTTAGAAGATGCGAACTCTTATTGGATGGATAATGTGGAACTGTATGAAGCTACTGTCCAACTGGCAAATATTGAGGATTCTCTGTCATTTGTGTATAACCCCGTGAATACAAGTTCAAATTATTACGATGATCAGTTCTATATTGATGCAAGGGGTGATAAGTACCATAATTTTATACTTCAGCCATTCAGCTCATTAGTTTTATTCAGAGTATCAGAAGACTATTATGGGATTAATCCGTCAATAAAGCCCGTTCTGTATGCACTGGTCTATCCAAATCCCGCCAGCTATATGATCGATATTATTACAAATGATAACAGTAATAAAACCATCACGATCATCGATATATCTGGCAGAACGGTATATGAGGAGCAAACATCACTAAGGTCAAAAAAAATTGATGTCTCCTCACTTTCAAAAGGTCCTTATATCATCCTAATTAGGGGAATTGAAAGTTATAGTTATAGTCTAATGAAGCTAATTATCGTTTAAATGATTTGCACCGGTGAATTCCTGTAATTGCGGACTTTCTTGATTTTCCGGGACAATGTATTAAATGAAGGCCTTTATCAATAAGTGCTTAGCAGAAGTTAAAAATGTTGGGGAAAAGGGCTTTTTCCATCTTTTCACCGCCAAAGGATTGATCTATATTGTCGGATTTGGCTCCCAGTTATTTGTTGCAGGTATCCTTGAACCTGAAGATATTGGTAGGATTAAGATCATGCAGGTTTATATTGGACTAAGTGCTTTGATCGGTGGATTTGGATTTAATGTATCCCTTGTTAAGATGGCTTCTGATAAGCGCTCGATGGAAGAAATATCAGATATGCTGCACCTGTCCATGCTGGTTGCATCACTATCCTTTATATTGCTGTACCTTTTATTGTACGTTTTAGCGAACACCGGATTAGTTTCAAATGATCCGGTAATAACTTCTCTATTTCCCTATTATGCGTTGTTCTTATTACCAACAAATATACAATCGATGCAGGTGGCTTATTACCAAGCCATGAAGGATTTGAAGAAAATGGCCAAGATCCAGCTGGTAGTAAAACTGGTAAGTGTTGGTTTAATTATCGGTGCAACTTATCTGTATCAACTTGAAGGATATGTTGCAATTATTTCGATAACCGGATTCTTGTCTGTTTTTTCCTTAAAGCGAGGGTTGCTTGGCTTTGTAAAAAAACTCCTGAAAATGAAGTTTAACTTTACCTTCCTCGCAGATATGTGGAGATTTGCAAGGTTTGCGCTACTCGCAAACCTTGCCTATATGCTTCTTAATACGATGGATATCTATTTCATTAACTATCTGGTTGAGGACAGGGGTGATGTAGGTTATTATATGTTTGCCATTACTTTGCTTAGTGGTTATGGGATCTTCCAGGCAAGTATTCAGCAGGTAGCATTTCCATATTTTTCCAGCAAATCAGAAAGCTACATCAGCTGGTGGAAAACATATAAGAAATATAACCAAATGAATCATCTGGTATGGATCGTTATATGTATTCTGGGTATTGTGTTGGTTCCACCATTTATTAGATTTGCATTCTCCGGAAAATACGATTTATCCATCGGATACTTTATTTATCTCAGTGTGGGGGGGACCCTGATGTATCTGAATATGATGAAAGGAATAGCATTGATGGGCTATGGCAAATTCAATTTGAATTTTTATTCTTCCATGGCTGGTCTGCTAATTAGCCTGCCAATTGTTTATTTCCTCATAAAACTATACGGACTGGATGGGGCTGTTATTGGTAAGATTATTTCAGGTGCTCTGTTTTACCTTGCTCATCTTTCGATATTCAGGATATTTCTCAGGAGAAGGACGGTTTAAAAGTATCAGGAAAAGTTGAATCTTTATTTCAGGATGTACCGATAGAAAAATATAATGAATGCCCTGCTAAAAGATATAGAAGATAAAAGGCCAATTCTTTTATTCGGGATATATTATCTGGCTCTCCTGATGATTGCATTATCATGGACTAATAGAAATTTGGTTGAACCAAATATTGTATTTAGGCTGGCTTTTATAACGTGCTTTGTATTGCCTTTGCTTAAATACCCTTATATTGCTCCTGCGCTTATCACCATATTTGCTACCATAAGGCTTTTTTCAGTTGCACCATTTGGCTATCTTCCCTCACAGTCAAGTTTCTATTTACTCCTGGTGGCAGCTTTATATATTTACTATTTATATTTCGGATTATCCTCATCAAGGATAAATTCAGGAATATTTCTTCTACTTGTTGTTGTAGTGTTTTCCAATATCATTAATTCTGCTTTTAAACTTGAGTTCATACAACTACTTCTTATATCCGTTTTACTTGTTAAGCTTATGAGCCACTGGAAGGAAATTCGGCTTATGGAAGTGGGTTTTATAATAGTCTCGTTTTGCCTTTCAATCTATGGACTTATTTTTTTTAAAGATTTTATCATTCATTCAGCAGCCAACCAGGGTGTTGATAGGATGTACTGGAGTGATCCAAATTATCTTGGCTGTGTAATAGCGATTGGTATAGTAATCTCCTTTTACTATTTTTTTGAATCCCATGATGAGAAATTAATCTTTAGACTATTCTATTTACTGACATTTATACTGGGAATGGTAACCCTTGGAATGCTTGCATCAAGGAGCGCATTTCTTGTAGCAATCCTACCAATTGTATATATCGTTTTTAGAAAAGCAAATTCTCTGACAAATATCCTGATCATAGCATTACTTATTATCGGAATTGGAATTGCTTTCTCAAAAGTATCGTACTTTGAACCACTAATTGATCGATTCAGGGAGGAGTCAATCTATACGGGATCAGATAGAACATACATTTGGAGAGAATCATTTAAAACCTTCATTGCTTCTAATTTCAAGACATTGCTTATTGGAGGAGGCAGCCACTATTCATCTGAATTAGTTGGCCAGGCTGTAGGGAATGTGCATGGCTCTCCTCACAATAATTTCCTGGAAATCTTTTATGATTATGGAATCATTGGACTAATGACCTACATTGGTCTATTTGTCAACTGGTTCCTGAGAAACAGGTCGAATACGTTAGGTATTGCACTAATTTTCATCTTGTTATTGACCAGTATAACCTTATCTCCCTTAATGTATCTCCCTTTCTGGTTATTAATTGTCCTGATTGAAAAGCAATAGAGAGAGATAATGAAGAAAAATACCATCTCCATAAAAGGAGCTTACCCACCTCGTATTGGGGGAATCTCAGTTCATAATGCTCGATTGGCAAGCACATTGGCAGATGATGGAATGCTTGGCTGTGTTTATTCGATCTCAATTTCAGGTGAAAATTCAGAATCCAGGATCAATGTTAAAAGTGCACATTATCCTTGGGTGAGATATGAAATTATAAGAAGTTTGCTTTGGTTTTTAAACGATGGAATAAGAGACCGCTCAAAGATCATTCACCTTCATGGACATCCCGCCTGGGAGTCTCCAACGTTGCTATTATTATTGTTATCCGGGAAGAGATTGGTTTATACAATCCATGACCAAATGATGTTCAGCAATCCAGAAGAGATACCAAAACTTATGCTTTACCTGTTTAAGAAAGCGCTAAGAAAGAAAAGAATACGCTGGATAGCTGTTAACAACAATATCAAATTGCAGCTTATAGGATTAAATGCCGACAGCTCATTGATTTCGGTCATTCCTGCTTATGTCCCAACAAAGATAATGAACGGGCAATTAAATGCAGAGATTGAGGATTTCATGGGATCCAGATCAAAGATCTTATCAGTTTATGCAAACACTATAAGGAATCTAAATAATAAAGATCTTTATGGAATTGACCTGGCGATAAGAGCCCTGGCAAAAGTTAAGACTTTTGATAACAATGTAGGACTCGTTATAAGTATTCCGAATGAAGATAGAACAAATCTAATCAACGCTTACACACAGATCATTGAGGAACTAAAGCTATCTGAGAACGTATTGTTATTCCTGAAACCGGTTAATGATCCATTAAAATTATGGAGATGCAGCGATATTGTGTTACGCCCAACACTCACAGATGGTGATTCTCTGGTTGTAAGAGAGGCTATTAGCCAGAATACCTATTTGATTGCCAGTGACTGTGTCGAAAGGCCTTCAGAGGCAATATTGTTTAAGAGTGAGGATGTTGAGGATCTTGTTGTAAAAATAATTGAAACATTAAAAAAGGAAAGCAAAACAAACACCACCTCGACAGAATCAAATTATTCTTTACTTAAAGATGTATACAACTCGCTTCTTCATTCCTGATTGAGATGAATCCAGAGATTAACAAGGTAGCCGTATTACTAACTTGCCATAACCGGAAGGATAAGACACTTGCTTGTCTCAGACACCTTTATGCCTCCAAGGACGTGTGTCCATATCCATTTGAGATGCAAGTATATCTGACAGATGATGGATCTATAGATGGAACCTCTTATGCCATTGAAAAAGATTTTCCTGAGATTATCATTTTACCTGGCAATGGTAGTCTATTCTGGGCTGGAGGCATGAGAAATTCATGGAATGAAGCTCATAAAAAGGAATACCATGCATTTTTACTTCTGAATGATGATACTATGGTTGATATGAGTTGTTTTGATCAGATATTCGAGACCCATGAGTACTCTATTAAAACCTACGGAATGGCTGGTATATACATCGGTAGTGTGCGGAATCCGAAAACGGGGGAATTTACATATGGAGGACGTAATCTGAAGAATAAATGGACCTTCGAGACTCAAAAGATATTCCCGGATGGGACAATCGAGGAATGTCAATTAGGAAATGCCAACATCATGTTTGTGACCCATTCAGTTGTTGACACTCTTGGTATTTTCAATGCAAAGTATATTCATAGAAAGGCGGATTATGATTACACACTGCGTGCATTGGAGCAAAAAATACCCGTACTGGTTTGTCCCGAGTACTGTGGTTCCTGCATTTTTGACTATGTATTTCCGAATATCAAAAAGATGAATTTGAAAGAAAGAATGACTTATTTGAAAAGTCCCAAGGGGATTGAGTTCAGTGCATATATGTATTTTATGAAACGGTTCTTTCCATGGCGGGCACCATTCGTTTTTATTAGTTTGTGGCTTAAAACGCTTCTTCCAAACGTGATTTTACCTCCTAACAAAGCAGTCTAATGAAGATTTTACATGTATGCCTTGCTGCATTCTATATAGATAACTATTCTTACCAGGAGAATATGCTGCCGAAATACCACAAACTCATGGGATACGATGTGGCAGTGATTGCCTCATTAATGTCGTTTGACGAAGACGGTAATTTTTATTACCAAGATACTGCACGAGAGTACATATGTAGTGATGGTTACAGGGTTACAAGATTGAATAACCGAAAGCCATTTACATTCCTGAACAAGATATTGCGCCGTTATAAGAATACATATCATGCAATCGACAGGGAAGAGCCGGAGATTCTTTTTATTCATGGTTGTCAGTTCTGGGATATCAGGCAGGTAGTAAAATATTTAAGAAAGCGTAAACACATAAGAGTATTTGTTGATAACCATGCTGACAGGATCAATAGTGTGTCTAACTGGTTCTCCTGGAATATTTTACATAAGATAATCTGGAAGTATTGCGCTAAGCTGATAGAACCGTTTACAGAAGTGTTTTACGGTGTTACTCCGTTGCGCTGTGATTTTTTAGGAGAGGCGTATAAGATATCTTCAAAGAAGATCAAACTACTTGAATTAGGTGTAGATGATTACGGGATAGATTTCGAACAAAGGGTTCAAATAGGGGATAGAATCAGAAAAAAACACAACATCTCACAGGACGATTTTTTAATCGTAACAGGAGGTAAAATTGACAAACGAAAGAATACACATTTGCTTTTACGGGCGATAAATGAGTTATCTGATAAAAGAATAAAACTAATCCTGTTTGGCACATTGAATGATGAAATGAAACCAATTATTGATGAGTTATCAAAAACAGTTGGGATAAGAAATATTGGATGGATTAACGCGGATCAGGTAAATGATATTCTGCTGGCTTCTGAATTGGTTGTTTTTCCTGGTACGCATTCTGTTCTTTGGGAACAAGCTGTTGGTTTGGGAATTCCTTGCGTTTTTAAATACTGGAGGGGTCTGGATCATGTTGATTTAGGAGGGAATTGTAGATTCCTGTATATGGATGAAGTGGAGGAGATAAAGAGCGTGCTCGAAGGAATTATTGGTGATAAATCCGTGTATCATAAAATGAAAAATATTGCTGAGGGTATTGGAATGAAGCGATTTTCTTACTCCGATATCGCTAAAAGAGCAATACAGATTGAAAAATGATTGATCGGGCAACACATGTATAAATCAAGATTGAAAAACATCCTGAATAGCTTTCGCAATATTCTGATCTTTAAGCTAAGATACCCCTGGGTGAAGCGTGGTATGAATGTGCATTGTCAGTATAGCACAACCTTCTGGTCTCCTCAAAAGAATATATATTTAGGTAACGATGTAGGAATTGGCCCTCGATGTAATTTCCTGTGCGACATTAAGATAGGTAACAAAGTGATGATTGCCGGCAGTGTTGCCTTATTGAATTCTGATGATCATCATTATAATATCATTGGGAAGACAATGTGGGACTCGGGACGCGGGGACAACCGTAAAATAATAGTCAAAGACGATGTTTGGATTGGATATGGGGTGATTATCCTAAGCCCTGTTAAAATTGGTCGTGGATCAATTATTGCAGCTGGATCAATCGTTCTTAAAGATGTTTCACCTTACAGCATTGTCGGAGGTTGTCCGGCAAAAGTGATAAAGATGAGATTTACCAAAGAAGAGATTATTGAGCATGAAAGCATCTTGATTAAGCTTCAGGAAATGTCAGAAGAAGACAGAACACTCATATGAACTCCACCATATTAATAGTAGCTGCAGTTTTCCCGCCAGAACCTGTTGTTTCCGCTTCTCGTTCATATGAGCTGGCGCGTGAACTGAGTAGAGATTATTCAGTTAAGGTTGTTACACCAAGACCTTCTCGTCCACTGGGATACGTCTTTAAGAAACATATTGAATATGAAAATAGTTTTGAGCAGACCATCCTCAACTCGTTTGTATTTCCAAGATCGAGGCTAATTGGAAGATTGAGAGAGAGTTACAGTTTTGGCAAACACATTGCAGATTATATTAGAAAAAATCGAAATGAGATAGGATGTGTATTTGTTGGTGCCTGGCCCCTTTTCGCTCAATACTTTATAGTAAGAGCCTCTGTTAAATACTCAATACCAAGTGTTATCAGTGTACAGGATATTTATCCAGAGTCATTGCTGGAAAAGCTTCCTGCATTCAGAAAATTGGTTCACAGACTTTTATTACCAATTGATAAGTATTCTCTAAGGAACTCCACAAAAGTTGCAACGATTTCTCCGAATATGAAGGACTATCTTGTTCGAACCCGTGGACTTGAAGAGCAAAATATTGAGGTGGTACACAACTGGTCGCAATCTGAGAAATTCCTGAAATTCAATCATACAGGTAAGAGAAATTGCAGAAGTAAACCATTCACTTTTATGTTCCTTGGTAGTTTGAGCCCAACTGCCGGTGTCGACACCATTATTAAGTCGTATTGCATAGGACAAATCAATGATTCAAGATTAATTATTGCAGGAAATGGTTCAGAAAGGGACTCCTTAATGAAACTGGCAAACAGTTATACCGGATCCAACATAGAGTTCTGGGATGCTCAACCAGAGGAAGTTCTCACGATACAGGATCAGGCAGATGTATTGCTTTTGAGTTTGAGAAAGGGATCAGCATTTTATGCCCTCCCCTCAAAACTTTGCTCATATATGCTATCCGAAAAACCAATCATTGCCTGCGTGGATCAGGGAAGCGACTCAGCCAATATCATTAAAGCTGCTGGATGTGGCTGGGTCATACCCCCGGATAATCTTGATGTACTTGCTGATACCATGCAACGAACAGCGAAGATGACTCTAAAAGATTTGCAGGATTATGGGGCACACGGCTATAAGTTTGCTCTGCATAATTTCTCAAGGGAAGAAAACCTGAATAGGCTGGTAAATATTATTCTGGACATTCGTATCCAGACAAAATATATAACTTATTAAACAGAAACACAGATTGTATCGCCGGATTGTTAAAAGATGTTTTGATTTATTGATATCCGTAATCAGTGTACCTTTTCTACTGCTTATTTTTGGTCCAATTGCTATCTTAATAAAGCTAGAAGATGGGGGGCCAATTTTTTATAGTTCAAACCGATTAGGTAGGAACGGAGTACCATTTAAAATGTTTAAATTCCGAACAATGGTCGTTGATGCTCCGGATATCAGATTAGCTGATGGATCTACCTATAATGCCAAAGATGATCCAAGGGTAACAAGAATAGGACGATTCCTGAGAGAAACGAGCTTGGATGAAACTCCACAGGTTTTGAATATATTTACTGGAAAGATGAGTCTGATTGGACCAAGACCCGATATTACTCTGAATGAAAAATTTCTTACTGAAGTAAAGTATAATCTTTGCGTGAAACCTGGTTTAACCGGTTATAGCCAAGCATATTTTAGAGGTGAGAGCAGCTGGGAAGAGATAATTCAACATAATAGATACTATGTGGACCACCTATCCCTGGGGTTCGATATGAAGATATTCATTAAAACGGTTTTCATGGTACTCAGAAGAGAAAAAACATATAAAAGAATTGAGTCAAGCAAATGAAGAAGATCATGATCCTCGGGGCGAGCATATTGCAGGTCCCTGCAATAAGGAAGGCCAAACAAATGGGTTATCATGTAATTGCTGTTGATATGGACATCAATGCAATTGGATTCCAATATGCAGATGAGTCGTTATTAATCAGCACGATAGATACGGATAAGATTGTTGCCGCAGCAGTTGAAAAAAAGATTGATGGGATTTTAACCCTTGCAACTGATATGCCTGTACGTGGTGTGGCAGCGGTTTCAGAAAGACTTGGATTGATTGGGATCTCTACTGATACTGCTTATTCTGCCACTGATAAGTGTCTGATGCGTAAGCGGTTGTCACAGTATAATGTTCCAATACCCAGTTTTCATAAGGTTAAAAGCATTGAGGATTACCATTTACTTGCAAAGCATTATAACTTCCACTTCATTGTTAAACCTGCGGATAACTCAGGAAGCAGGGGGGTATATTTGGTGCAATCAAAGAAAGATGTAAGCAAAGGATTTCGTCATGCTAAGGAATTCGCTCGTACTGGGGAAATACTAATTGAGGAGTTCATGACTGGCATGGAAATCAGTGTTGAGACCATCTCCTGTAACAGGACAGTGAATTTCTGTGCTATTACCGATAAGATTACTACAGGGCCTCCCTATTTTGTAGAGACAGGTCATACTCAACCTGCCCGGTTAGATCTTAAAACCATAAAGAGTGTAAAAAAAATAACTGCAGATGCAATAAAAGCATTAGGGATCGAACATGGACCTGCTCATACCGAGATTATCATAACTAAACAGGGGCCCAAAATTGTTGAAATAGGTGCCAGATTAGGAGGAGGGTTTATAGCTACTCATCTTGTTCCGCTATCAACCGGTATTGATATGATTGAAAACAGTATTAAGGTGGCCATGAATGAAATACCTGATCTGGAAGTCAAGTTCGATAAAGCTGCAGCGATCAGATTCTTTACACCATCCAGAGGTAAAATCAAATCAATCAGTGGCATAGAAAAAGCACTATCAGTAAAAGGCGTTAATGAGGCATCTCTATTTAAAAGGGAGGGTGAGATCGTCAATGATTTACAAAGTGGTTCTGACCGAGTCGGGTTCGTTATTGCATCTGGAACCAGAACTGCTGAAGCAGTTCATGCATGCGAATCAGCGATTGACTTAATCCATGTCTCAATCATGGATGAGTTTGAGACAGATTCGATTGCCAGTTAAACATAAGAAATTACGTATATCCTGTAATTATTAAGGAGGAAATCAAGTGAAAATACCATTCGCAAAAGTATCCATATCAGGAAATGAGTATAAATACCTCACCGAGGTACTTAGTAGTGGATGGCTTACCACATCATCTAAAGCGCTCGATTTTGAAAAGCAGTTTGCCGGTTATGTTGGAGCAAAATATGCCTGTGCCGTGAACTCATGTACTTCCGCCCTGCATCTGGCTCTTGAGGCGATCGGAGTACAGAGTGGTGATAAGGTTCTTGTTCCTTCATTGACCTTTACTGCCTCTGCGGAAGTGATTAGATATATGGGAGCGGATCCTCTATTTTTGGATGTTGACTATAGTACAGGGCTGGTAACCACTTCTATACTCAAGGAGGCATTAAAAAGGAATGGGGATATTAAAGCACTCATTCTTGTACATTACGGGGGGCAGGCTGCCAGGATGACTACCCCTGAGGGTGACGGAATTATTGAGATTTGTAGACAATACAATATAAGAGTGATTGAGGATGCAGCGCATGCATTTCCAACGAAACATGAGGACCAGTATATTGGTACTTTTGGCGATATCACCTGTTTTAGTTTCTATGCCAATAAGACAATTACTACAGGGGAAGGGGGTATGCTGGTTACTGATGAGGAGTCAGTATATAACAGGGCAAGGACCATGCGCCTGCATGGAATTGATAAGGATATCTGGCAGAGATATAACACGGATATAAGCTCCTGGGAATATGATGTTGTGGCACCGGGATATAAATATAATATGCCTGATGTTAACGCAGCCATCGGACTAGCCCAACTGGAACAAGCAGAGTATTTCAGGCAAGAAAGGCAGCGATGTGCTGAGTATTATTATAATGAACTGAGTCAGATACCATGGATAGATCTACCAGTGTGCATGGGACCATTGGAGCATCATTCATGGCATCTTTTTCCGATAATCATTCTTCCAGAATCTAAAGTATCTAGAAATGAATTTATTGATCAGATGACAGATAAGGGGATTGGTACCTCTGTGCACTACAAACCGTTACATCGAATGTCTTATTACAGGGATACTTACAACCTTGATCCGGATGATTTCCCAAATACGGAGAAGATCTGGAAGGGTTTGGTTTCCCTTCCCATATATCCGGATTTGAAAGATACAGAACTCAAATACATTTGCGAATCCATTCGACTAATCCTCACAAAATGATTGCATTTGAAGAAGGATATTTTTTAATAACTGATTGGATAGTTCCCATCACGAAATTCTGGTTCATGCAACCTGTGAAACGGGATTAACATATAGAGCTAAATAAAATGGATCATTTGAAATTTAGGAGACAGTACTTATTTACAACGAAGAAATGCCCGAGTTTAGGGAACTGGCAATATGAAGAACTGGGATCCCATAAACTATATGTTCATCCCGATTGTGATCTGACAATTGTCAGAAAAGGTGATTTCGATTTTGCATTGGTAGGTTATACAATTAATCCCAGATTTCCTGATCAATCAAATACAGATGTCCTCAATGATATCTCCAGCATTAAATCGATCAGCGAAATCCCTGTAAAACTCTATGGCCTGGTAGGGAGGTTCGTATTATTCATCAAACAAGAGGATCAGTGCTATATTTTCCATGATACCTGTGGACTCAGACAGGTGGTTTATACTAAATATGAAAATGCGATCCATGCAGCTTCCCAGCCCCTTTTACTGGAGCTTGTGATGGAACTTATAAAGGGGACGAAGTATCATGAATATTTTAACTCGGTTTACGCAAATTCCAACATTGAGCACCACATTCCAAGCGGTACTTCACTGTATGATCATGTTGATCATCTGGTTCCGAATCATTACCTGGATGCTTCCAATAACAGGCAAATAAGGTTCTGGCCAACTAAGCCACTGAAAACCAGAAATCTGGAGGAGACAGTAGACCAATATTGCAACATTGTAAAGAATACCCTTCGTGCAGCAAACAATAGATTTAAGCTGGCCCTGCCATTAACAGCCGGTGTAGATTCAAGAACCATACTGAGTTCTTGTAAGGATTTAGCCAATGATGTGTATTTTTATACATTGAAGTATTATGACTTAACGGATAAATCACCTGATATCAGGATTCCACTTAACCTGATGTCACAATTAGATTATCCTCATTATATAATTGATTGTCGCAGGCCCATTGATGAGCGGTTTGCTGAAATATATAATGGAAATACAGATAATCCGCACCTGCACGATTGGGGAATCATTGCACATGCAATGTATGAAGATTATCCCCAGGAACGGGTTACCTTAAAAGGCAATTGTGCCGAAATAGCTCGCTGTCAGTATTATCCATCAGGAAAGCATCCCGAAATTAAATCGGGTACATATGTCCTGAACCTGACTTACAACTGGAAGCATATTGATTTCATTAAGGACCGCATGATGGAGTGGTTTGATGATATTGAGATAAGTGTGATTCCTTTTGGATATAAACCATTGGATATTTACTACTGGGAGCAACGTCTGGGAAGCTGGCAGGCACAGAGTCAGCTTGAGTGGGACATCGTTCAGGAAGCCTTTACACCATTCAATAACAGGGAATTATTAGATATGGTACTGGGAGTTGACCCAAAATACCGATGCTACCCGGATTATCTGTTCTATCGGAAAGCAATGCAGGCCATGTGGACTGATGTACTGGAAGAACCCATAAACCCGAAATCATTATCCCGAAAATTCAAGAAATTTACAAGAAAAACTCTTGTAAAAGCCGGTTTTATCAATCCCATGGATCCTATTAAGTTTAGACTGAGATAGTCTATTTTTGAGAAAATATTTATTCTGTGAGGATTAACAAAATATAAATAATAATGAGACTTATTATTAATGCAGATGATATGGGTACATCTGAAGAGTCGAATAATACAATATTCATGTTGCACAAGAAAGGAATAGTATCAAGTTCAACGATCATAGCCAGTGGGAGGTATTTTAGTCATGCTGTTGAGATCTCAAAAGATAATCCGAATTTAGGTATTGGCGTGCACCTTTGTTTAGATGGGCCTTTTAATATTGGGAATGGCTATCAGACCATATTTAACAGAGATACAAATCAATTTTATAATCTGGACGAAATCCTCAAGAAGCTTAAAAGGTTTTCAATTGATGAATCCGAGGTTTATATGGAATACTGTCTACAGATAGAAAAAGTTCTTGATAGCGGGATTCAAATATCTCATTTAGATCATCACCATCATCTTCATTTATATTTGCCATCATTGCGAAGTATGATAAAAGCGGCAAAAAGATTCAATATCCGTTACATACGGACTCAAAAAATGCTCTTTAATAAACACAATAACCTTATTAAAAAAATATACAAAAGCTTTCATCAGGCATATTTAAAAAGTAGAATTAAAACAATCGATGGATATTTTACGCCTGACCTTCAAAAGGATCTCAATTTTAAGGAACAATACAAAATATTGTCGAAACTATTATCTATGAATAATAAGATAATAGAAATCATGCTCCACCCCGAAAGCGAGAATGATCCAGAGACCAGATTCTTTAGTAGTTCGAAAATAAGTAACCTTCTAGCCAAACATGAAATTGTCAGCTATTACGATTTAAACTAACAAGTTATGGAAATCGATTACTATAAAAAACAACTATTTAAGGATGTCTCATTTTATCCTCTGGATCCAATTGATGAGTTTCCCTTTTAAATATTTTTGAGAATTAAAATATAGACTATGAATAATACAGTACCCCTTCATAATAAGAGACCAAATGTTGGTCATTCCGATACGATTAATCTACAAAAACTGCGATTAATGATAATTAGCAATTGGTATTATTTCCTTATTTGTATCGTAATTGCCGGTGTTGCAGCGTATTTTTACATCCAATATACTTTACCGACGTACCGTGTAACAACGACCATCCTCATTGAAGAGGGAGACAATGTAAGAATGTCCGGAGCGGAAAACATGTTACAGGGGATTGGCTTAGGACCTGGCGGTCAAAATCTTGATAACCAGATTGATATTCTTTCATCACGAACCCTCATACGTAAAACCCTGGGTGAGTTACCTTTTGATATTGACTGCTACAGGAAACAACTTTTTAAGAAAGCTTCATTCTATCCTCTGAATCCAATTGATGTAGTTCCACATTTTAAAGCATTTTCCAGTTACAATCAAGAGTATTTTGTTAAGCCGGTTGTAAATGATATGTTTATACTCGCGTTTAAAGAGAGTCCATTTGTCCAGTTTGATACCATTGTTTCTTTTGGAAATAAAATTGATTTCCATGGAGGTTCCTTTACTATACTTCCCAATCCAGGGATCCTGAACTTATTTGATTCCAGGCAAAAGGTCTATTTTGTTGTTCATAAAATGGAATCCCTTGTAGAGCATTATAGAAACAGACTGGAAATTAAAACTACCTCCATAGATGGAACTATTATCAGATTGATTCTTGAAGGTACTAATAAAACCAAGGATAAGATATTTCTTGATAAGCTTTCTGAGGTTTATATAGCAAGTCAACTGGAGAAGAAAAACCATGAGGCCAATCGTATCATTGAGTTTATCGATGAGGAATTAATGGATGTGTCAGATTCTCTTGTGATTACAGAGAACCGGCTCCAGGAATTCCGCTCCAGGCATCGAATTATGGATATCTCGGCCCAGGCTCAACAAATTATTGATCAAGCTGTGGTCCTTGAGAACGAGCAAGCCCGGTTGACACTTGTGTCCAATTACTATGATTACCTTGCTGAGTATTTATCTATAGAAAATAATCAAGAATCTCCTATTTCTCCTGCTACCATGGGTATAGAGGACCCACTTCTTGGGGCACTCGTACAGGAACTATCCGGATTACAGACTGAGTATTACAGTAGTGAATTAGGTGATAGGAATCCACTTCAAGCCCAACTTGAACTAAAGATGGGAAACATTACACAAAGCCTGAGAGAGACACTGCAAGGTATTCGACGTGCCAATAAGATGGCAATGGACGAGAATAATACACAGATCAAGCGCCTTAACGTGAAGGCATCCGGATTACCTGTAAAGGAACGTCAATTGCTGGGTATAGAGCGAGAGTTTAACCTTAATAATGTTTTATATACCTTTCTTCTTCAAAAAAGGGCCGAAGCCCAGATCCAGAAAGCATCCAACAAACCGGATAATGAATTAGTCGATCCAGCTACTGCTGATTTATCCCCAGTAGCCCCAAAGAGTAAAGTAGTTTTTCTATTGGCCATTTTATTGGGTTTTGGAATTCCACTATTTATCCTACTTTTGAGAAATTCAATTCAGAATACAATTTCCTCCGAAGAAGATATCCTGATGTTAACCAGTTTGCCCCTTGTTGGGCATATCCCTCACAGCAGATTAAGTTATAATACTGTGGTATTAAATGAACCTCAATCCAGGATTGCGGAAGCTTTTCGAAGTTTACGAACCCGGATGGAGTTTTTTACAAGGGAAACTCAAAGTCCTATTTTACTGATTTCCTCAACGATGCCGGGTGAGGGTAAAACTTTTACTGCTGTAAACCTTGCATCAGCATACAGCCTTGCGGGGAAGAAAACTGTACTTGTTGGTTTTGATCTTCGACGACCGAATCTTCCAACCAGTTTTGGATTGAACAGCGATGTAGGATTATCAACTTATTTGATTGGTAAAAATAGCATCGATGACATTATTTTTACCACAGATTTTCAAAACCTAAGTGTGATACCTGCAGGTCCCATACCCCCGAATCCAGGGGAACTATCTTCCTCAGAGAAAATCGGGCAACTATTTAACAGGTTGAAAGAGAATTATGATTTTATTATTGTTGATAGTTCCCCGATTGGAGCAGTTTCAGACAGCTATCACGTAGCTGCAATAGCAGACGCAAATATTGTCATTGTGAGGCACGGAAAAACTGTGAAACGTTTTTTAGTTGCAACCCTTTCAGACGTACAGGCTAACGGGATAAAAAGACTCAGTCTCCTGGTGAATGATTTCAAGTCGAAAAAAAGTTCTTATCGGTATGCTTATAACTATAAATACGAGTATAAGTATAATAAAACTAAATCATAATAGAACTGCTACCATAGATCGGACAGATCTGTTTGAAAAAGCATAGGTTTTCAAATAAGATTAAATCTATTGTGACAAACAAAGTTTAACTTATTCTTAAGACCTATGCAAACACAAAGTAGCAAATTAGATTTCAGTGGTCAAATCTTTATTGCGGTATTGACATACACAAAAAGGACTGGGCAGTGACCATAGAGACAGACGATATGTTTTTGAAGACCTTTACCCAGGATGCAATCCTGATGTATTAGTGAAGTATCTGAACCGGAATTACCCTGGTGGTAAGTATATTGCAGCCTATGAAGCGGGGCATTTTGGTTTTAAAACACAGCACACTCACTGATCAGGGTGTAGAGCGCCTGGTGATTAATCCATCAGACATATCCACCACCCATAAGAAGAAAGATCAGAAACGAGATCCGATGGACAGCAGAAAAATCGCCCGGTCGTTGCGCACAAGTCAGGTTCACTCCATATGAATACCACCTGTTACCCTATTTCAGGACTGTCAGCTACTTAGAACCCGGAAGCTCCTTGTGAAAGATCGAGTACGAACCACAAACAGGATAAAAGCATTTCTTCAATTACATGGCATAACCTATCCTGATAGGTTTATTGAAGTTCAAACACATTGGTCTAAAGCGTATATAAACTGGCTGGAAGGGATACAATTGGAGAAGTTGAATGGGTCTATCAGAATAAATATATTACCAGGAAGCAAGCAGCAATTTCAATTTTGAATATATCTAGGCATGGTATAACTCAGGAAGGATCTATACAACGCTGGAAATGTCAATGAAAGATTTAGATGAACAAAAATCTAATCAAAAACTAGTTGCTTAACCTAATGTCCAGTTTACTGTTGAGGGTTCAGTGGAATATTATTAAGAGTCAACTAACAATTCAATGAGATTCTTAGGATCGAAATTTGCTAATTCCTTGTATAAGTATTTTACTACAGGTCATCAACGAAGCGTAAAGGCTAAAAAGAACATAATTGCTTCATTTTTCATTAGAGGTGCTAGCATTCTAATTAGCCTTTTGCTTGTGCCTCTTATTATTAACTATATAAACCCCTCTCGTTATGGTGTTTGGATTACGCTTAGCTCCATTGTTGCTTGGTTTAGTTTTTTTGATATTGGATTAACTCAAGGTTTACGAAATAGGCTCGCTGAATCAATAGCTAAAGGTGATACCTCTTTAGCTCAGAATTATGTGAGCACAACCTATGCCATTCTGGGCGCAATTTTTTTCTTAATATGGTTGTTATTCCTAATAGTCAACAATTTCCTGGATTGGGCCATTATCCTGAATGTATCAAAGGATTTAAAGGAAGAAGTAACAATGCTTGCGCTAATAGTTTTCACCTATTTTTGTATACAATTTGTGCTAAAAGTAATTAATACTATCATAATCGCTGACCAACAACCTGCAAAGGCTTCATTTATAGATCTTTTAGGCCAGTTTATATCACTTCTCATAATTATAGTCCTAATTAAAACTACAGATGGATCTTTAATAAAACTTGGAATAGCATTGTGTTCAGCACCTATTATTATCCTTTCTTTGGCATCAGTAGTTTTATTCAATGGTGAGTTTAGAAGATTTCGACCTAAAATCTCTAGAGTAAGGATTACATATGCCAAGAATCTATTTAGTCTAGGAGTAGTTTTTTTTGTAATACAAATTGCTGGGATTGTACAATATCAATCTGCTAATATTATAATTCTACAACAATTTGGTTCCCTTGAAGTAACATCATACAATATTGTTTATAAGTATTTTGGAGTATTATTGATGGTCTCAAATATTTTCATTTTACCTTTCTGGTCTGCTTCAACTGAGGCTTATGTTAAACAGGATTTTAAGTGGATTAAAAATGGTATTAGGAGATACAATCAACTAAATGTAATATTGGTTATTGTGAGCGTATTCATGTTATTCTTTTCAGAAACAGTATATAGAGTATGGCTAGGTGAAGGTACAGTCAATATTGGATTTCCACTTTCTTTTTGGGGATTTCTTTATTTTAATGTTGTCATATTTGGACTAAAATATGTAACATTATTAAACAGTATAAATGCATTACGTATACAGTTTATTGCATGTCTATTTACTCCATTTCTTTATATCTTTGTTGTTTTCATTTTGATCAAATTTTTCAATCTGAAAGTTCATGCATTGTATATTGCTTCAATAGTAGCACATCTGAATACATTCATTTTGGCACCCCTTCAATATCATCTGGTAATTAACAAGAAAAAGAAAGGTATTTGGACAAAATAGACAAGCTAAGGTAAATTCTCGCTTTCAAGCAAGACCAATTATTGATTTCAAACGGAAAATTTTATAGGGCTCAAGCTTTTTTTAAATGTATTATGTTCTTAATTTGAAGATCTAACCATGTTAGTGGGTTGTAAAAAGAAAAAAGCTATAACTGATTTTAAACCTCATCAGATGATTTCCAATAAGAAACCGCAGACCAGTTGTTCATTACTTGCTATGACTTTCTGAATGTTTTTTACTATCCCAAGTCATGGTTGTATATTTGAGAAAGCAGCAACTTGAGTTAATTATTATGCTGCTAGTATAATGGAATTTAACTTATTGACGGTTAGTTATGAACGTATTAATAATAAGGCATTTGAAAACAACTCTCTCAGAAAAAAGTGCGAATAAATAGATAGGGGCTTGGTCAGTTTCAAATACCCGTAATCTAAAAAAGGAGCTTATAGATATGCCTATAGCTACAAAAAATGAATTCAAGAATAAAAAAAGTGAATCATTAACAATTGCTATTTTTAAAAGTAGTATTTTTGATATTCAAGCAGTTTAGAATGAGAAGTATAATTAGTATATTTTTAATTATTTCATTGTTTTCTCCTGATGCAGGGGCTAAGAATTATTACTTCTCAAATTCAATAGGGAGTGATGAATATACTATTGAGCAGGCACAAAATCCTGACACGCCATGGAAAACTTTAGATAAGTTAAATCAGTCAATGGAATTCATCAATCACGGAGACTCTATTCTTTTTAAGCGAGGTGATGTTTTTATTGGCCAAATATTGCTTACTAGATCTGGAACTGAGCAGAAGAGAATAGTCCTAAGTGATTTTGGGTCTGGGACTGTTCCTGTTATTTTTGGCGCTAAAACAATTACAAACTGGATAGAAATTGATGAAAATATTTGGGTGGCAGATTGTTTACATTTAGACACCTCAGTTACTAACCTCTTTATAAATGGTCTTTCACAACAATTAGGCCGGTATCCTAATACTGATCTACCAAATAAAGGATATCTTAGTATTGAGAGTCATGTTGGAAAGATAGGTGTTACTAATTCGAATCTCACTTTGATGCCAGATTGGACTGGAGGAGAGGCTGTTATTAGAACCCGCCGCTGGTTAATGGAAAGATTACCAATTCTCACACATAGCGGAAATTCATTAACATTTGGTGAATCTGCATCCTTTGAGTTAATTGATGAATTTGGATTTTTTATTCAGAACCACTTGGGCACTCTTGACACAGAAGGTGAATGGTTCTATAATAGCCAAGAGAGAAAAATGTATCTTTTTTCGACAACAGATCCTAACTATCAACAAATTAGTGCAACAGCTTTTCCTTATGTTTTCTATGCATTGAAGGTGCATCATTTCACACTTGAGAATATCGAGTTTAAAGGTGGTATGAGCGAAAATCTTTATATTGTTGCATCAACTAATTTTAACATTAAGAATTGTATAATATCAGATGCAGGAAATAATGCTGTTGTATTTGGGGACTGCACTAATGCAGATTTTGTTGGAAATAGTGTTTCACGTGCGAATAACAATGCGTTAGTATTTCAAAGAATCAGAGAAATCAATGTCAATAGAAATCATATTTGCTTAACAGGTTTGCGTCCTGGAATGGGACTTAATACTAATCTTAAATATAGGGGAATTACCCTATCAGGTAATAGAATCCATTGTGAGGCAAACTTTGTAGACAGCATTGGATATTTAGGGATTTCTTTCTTAGGCGATTCAATTCATGTAACGAAAAATTTTGTTGACTATTTTTGTATGACACTCGATGATGGAGGAGGTATTTACACTGGGAGTGAAGGAATCGAGGATATTGATAAAACAATTGAACAAAACATTGTAATCAATGGATATGGAGCTGCATCTGGTACGGATAATCCAGATTTCGGAAGTGCTCAAGGAATTTATCTGGATGATCGATCGAACCATGTAATGGTAATTAACAATACAATAGCAAATTGTTCTGGCTATGGGATTTATATTCACAATTCTAATCACTTCTCCGTAATTGGCAATACTTCTTTTAATAATTATTCTCAAATTGCATTCGTTCACGATAGCCATGCTCCAGATTTCCCTATTACTCATGGAATTATTCAGAATAACATTTTTATTAGTAAAGAAGTTAGTCAATTAGTTGCAACATTTAGAACGATAAAGAACGATATTGGCAAATTTGGCACTTTTGATTATAATTACTACTGCCGACCATTTGAAGATAAATTAACCATAGGTATAACGTATGTAAATGAGTTTGGAAATAATACAGATTTAATTACTCTTAACCAATGGCAAGATCTTTATTTGCATGATCAGCATTCATCAACTAGCCCTTTTGAATTGCCTATGTATTCAGTTCAAGGATATCATGGGATAAACAAGATTTACAATAGTACTTTTGATACCGATATTTCTGAGTGGTTTGTGTGGTCCAAGTTTAATAATGGTATAACCTTATGGGATGAGAATGAATTGCTTGATAATGGTTGTTTAAAATTTCATTTTAATTTTTCATCAGGTAAACCTGTTAGCTATATGTCTTGTGATACAAGATGTGGTGAAATTATTGCAGGGGAGGTTTATGCTTTAAAGCTTTCTATACTATCATCTTACCCAGATAAAAAAGCTATCGTTCGAATGCCTTCCGGTGAAAATAATTATGATGTTGCAAAGCAGCAGCTTATTTCGTTAAATGACCAAAGACAGGATTTTGAATTGATTTTCACACCAGATACTAGTGATGCAAACGCTCGAGTAATGATAATTGTTGATGAAGATAGTACCAGTTTTTGGGTAGATAATGTTGAGTTGTATATGGCAGATATTCAAGAAACAAGATTTGATGATTCAATCGTGTTTCTTTATAATCCTTCTGAAGATATATTGGAGGTCCATGATAATGATTATTATATTGATTTTCGGGGTAACAAGTATCATAACTTTGATCTCCTACCTTATAGTTCATTAGTTTTAAGAAGAGTAACTAAAGAGTCCTTTATGGACCAGTCATTTCCTGAACACAGTTTATTTTTATTAACGTATCCGAACCCTACCGGCTCTATACTAAACGTTATTACAAATTATCAAAGTAATAAAAGCATCACTATTGTTGATCTATCTGGAAGAGTTTTCTATAACGAGCGTTCCGAAGCTGATTATCTTTCAATTGATATTGGCATATTGCCTGCTGGACCTTATGTAATAACTTTACGAGGTAATCTTGGTATTATTTCTGCAAGATTTATTGTAATATGATCCAGGGTCAACACATATAAAAATATGAGGTGATCAATAAACTGGATTTCCTTGATGAGAAAGAACAATGGGCAAGTCTGAAAAGTCTTGCTCGTGTCACAGCTATCAGGGAAATCAACGGCAAGGAATCATCTGAGAAGCGATTATATATCAGCAGCGTTGAAGCAGACGCGAAAAGCTTCAACTTATTCATCCGGCAACACTGGGGAGTAGAGAACTCACTGCATTGGACACTTGATGTTACCTTCAGGGAGGACGCTCAGAGAAAAAGAAATGGGCATGCAGCCAATAACTTCGCGATTGAGGGGAAATCGTATTAAACCTGCTTATGATGGAGGAATACAAGAATATGAGTATCAATAATAAGCGTTTGGTAGCTGCCAGGGATAATATAATCCTGCTAAAACCCCTTAGAATTTAAATGTGTCAACCCTGTAGTATGATCCTGGAAAGGATTATAATAGACAAAGTAAATCAGGCAATCTCAATAAATGAGATGCAAAAGTGTATCTAAGTAATTAGGGTCTGTCTATAAACTATAAATTGTTGATAATTAAGACAAAGAGTCCAATGCTACAACGGATTTCCTTTGTGGATTAAAGAAAAAAGAGGAATGAAACTATTTGAAGATTAAGTTCGAAAGGTCTGATTGGTCAAGGAATATGAAGTTTTGATTATTTGACAGCATATTAGATCAATATCCTTATCTTATCGCCTTATCCTCAGAACTATTACCGATACAGCATTGACTAACAATCAGAATGTTCAAATGTTTTAAATATTATCGCTAATTTTAATCGGACTGATTAGGTGCCCTTATATTAAATAGGAAAAGTAACGATGAAATCATTAAATTGGCTTTTCATGAAATTATTTCAGATTGAAGGAAACTCTTCTTAAGTGTCAAAAAGCATAACAATTGAATACGTTTTATTAGGACTTGTAATTGCACTAACAGGTTTTGAAGTTATTTTTAGAGCATCATTATTTTTGCAAATTGCACTTTTATTCCTGATAGTATTGTATTTTATTAGTAGTAAAAGAAGATTTAGTCCTGAGTTCTTAATAATTGCAATTCCTTTTATTATACCCTTGATTTTTCAAGGATTTAAATTTGAACTTTATGAACTTGCAATAAAAAACATATTAGGTGATTTAATGGATTTTTTACTGTGTTATTTAGTGCTAGTTATTATTAAGGATAGATTTCATCTTACATTTATAAATATCATATTTTTTTTGGCGATTTTCTCATTGGTGTTTTATCCTACACAATTTCTGCCATCTGTGCAGGAGACTATTAAAAACACATTAGGATCAATAATAACTCCATTGGGAACTGATCATATTCCTGAGTCACACAAGAGTAAAACTCTAGTCTTTTTTACTTATCTGTTTGGACAAGATTCTCCTGGTGTAATACCCAGGAATTGCGGAGCTTTTTGGGAACCAGGTATGTTTGCAGTTTTTCTAAATTTGGCTTTATTAATGAATTTGTATATTGAAAAAAGAGCAATCTTATCTAAGAAGAATTTAGTATTTATTATTGCCCTTATCACTACATTATCAACTACCGGATATATTGTTCTGTTTCTCATATTGTTGTCAAGATTATCTTTTCAAAATAGTATTTTGAAGTTTCTAATAAGCTTACCGATTATTGTTGTTTTTATTTATTTCGCCTATCTATATATTTGGAATTTAGATTTTATTGGAGGTAAAGTAAATTCTAACATTGAAGCTAGACATTACAATCGTTCATCGCGTTTTGGAGCAGCTGTTTATCATTTTGAAAGATTAAGCGAATTTCCTTTGGCGGGGGTTGTACTTAAATATGGAAATGAAGAACAAAATGTTTATTACACAGAGAGAGAAACAACACCAAATGGTTTATCGTTAGTGTTTTTAATATATGGAATACCGATTGGTATTTATTATTTTGTTTTGTTTTATTTTGGGATTTCAAAATGGCTTATTTACATCGATCAAAAGGATATAAAGGTTCACGTATTGTTTTTTATTGTTTCCTTATTATTAGCTTTTTCTCAAGATATTACAGGAAGATTGTTTTATATAATGATATTATTTTTCCCAATTTGCTTCAAGAATCCTTATCAAAATGAGCACATATCTTACTAATCTTACTTTGAAAAAGCAAAGTGAATTTCTGATATTGGTTATTTAGTTTTGATACTAAACTATGACAGTTCCCAGAGTATTGTTAGTAGGTCAGCCATTTAACTCCCAATCTGGTGGAGGTATCACCTTAACTAACCTATTTAATGGCTGGCCAAAGGATAAAATTGCTGTTATAGCTGCAGCACAGCTTCTATCAAATATTAGTGTAGACACATGCAATCTCTATTATCAATTAGGGAGTGAAGAGTATAAGTGGGTCTTCCCATTTAATTTCTTTTATCCTGATTATCATTCAGGCCCAAGATTAATTAAAAAACAGATAGTACCTGTGTCAAATAATCAAAGTCTTAAAGTAAAACAAACGAGAATTAGAAGATATCTTAGTGCTATTTTACGCTGGACAGGTTTATTTTTCTATTCTTCAAGAATATCAATTTCGATTAATCTGAAAGATTGGCTATCAGCATTTAATCCAGATATTATATACATTCAGGTATCAACACGTGAGGGTGTAACTTTTGCTCGAAAATTGTGTAGCTACTTAAAATTACCTTCAGCTATTCACATAATGGATGATTGGCCATCTACTATTAGCGATAGTGGTTTATTCAAGACCTTTTGGCATAGAAAAATAGATTCGGAATTTAGAAAGCTTTTATCTCAAGTTAATCTGCATTTAAGCATTTCTGATTTAATGGCAACTGAATATCGTAAAAGGTATGGCAGAGACTTCATAGCTTTTCATAATCCTATTGACATCGATCGATGGCGAAATTGCATTAAAACTGATTATTCTATTGACAAGAGAAATATTTCAGTTCTATATGCGGGAAGAATTGGTATCGGTATTGGAGAATCATTAATTGACATCGCCACCTCTATCGAAAGAATGAATGATAAAGGAAAGAAGATCACTCTATATATTCAAACTACCAGAATTGAGAATACTATATTAAATCGACTTGAGATATATAAATGCATAAGGATAAATCCAAAGGTTAACTACAATCAGATACCACAGATATATGCATCAGCAGATATACTTGTTTTGCCAAATGATTTTAACAGTCGTGGCTTTAGATACCTTAGACTTTCGATGCCAACTAAAACTTCTGAATATATGATATCTGGTACTCCAGTACTTGTCTATGCTCCCAAAGAGTCAGCTGTATCACAGCTTTTTTCTAACAACGTCTGTGGACATCTTGTATCTAATAGAAGTATTGAACAGATCATCCGGGCATTAGAACTTCTAATCGATATCGTTTCTTACAGAACTATGCTTGGTCAAAACGCTGTAAAATATGCATCACAAAACTTCAACGCAAATATTGTTAAAGATCGATTTCAGCGCTTATTAACATCGCTTAATGGTTTAGATAACAGCTAGGCCAACCTATAATATAGAATCCACTCCGAAAAGTCATAGTAGTTCATATTGGTTTTGGATATTTATTATGTCCCATAAAGATATAAATAATAGATTGTTAGAGACATACAATTATCTTTAATTATTTTTGTTGCTTTCTATCGTTAACAAATTTACCTTAAACATGTTGAGAAAAACCAATAAAGAACCACAGGTAGACCTATTTGGGGGTGTTTCCTCATGTAAGCTTCATAAGAGCGGAATAATGCTTCCTTAGTATTTGCTTACAAAAGGTTATTTAAAATGGATCAAAATATCAAAAATAGTTATTCAAAAATAATATATCTTACACTTCATAATATTTGTAAACCTACTGCAATGGCAAATAGAACTATAACTATTGTCAATGCATTAGTAGATATGGGAATTGAAGTTGAGATTACTACTTTGGCATTATTGGATTCGAAATTTAAAAGACCATTAGATTTAGATGAGAGAATTAGTCTGAAATTTTATTCAAAAAAGCGCAAATTCAAATTAGTATGGTATGTAATCTCAATAATAAGATTTATTATAGATATAAGCAAGAAGGATAACGTGATACTCTATAAGTATGGATATAATGGGTGTTTTGAATTATTAGTTCGTTTTATATGCTATGTAAATAAGTTGTCATTAATACGTGAAATTACAGAATATCCTGGACACAATCATAAACTAAAAAATTTTAAAACAAAATGCTTGCGATATTCATTAAAAGGTACGGACCTATTATTTGTAATTAGTCATGCTTTGAAGAACTATTTTAATCATTATATATCTGCACCAATAATTGTCATGAAAATGACAGTAGATTTAAAGCGATTTAGTAATATTCCAAATACAAGAAAGAACATTATTTCTTATTGCGGAAACCTCTATAGTGATAAAGATGGCCTCCATAACCTACTTAGGGCTTATTCAATATTTATCAAATCTACATCTGAGCATTATAAATTACGACTTATTGGGGACATATCAAACGAGTCATTAATAAGACCCCTGAAGAGTATTTGTGAACTGGAAGGAATTGAAGATGCTGTCGAGTTTACAGGAAGTGTTGAGCGTAGTGAAATTCCATTTCTTCTATCTGAATCAAGGATGCTCGTACTTTGTCGGCCAAAAAATCGACAAGCTGAAGGAGGATTTCCAACAAAACTAGGAGAATATCTTGCGTCTGAAGTTCCAGTGGTTGTGACAGACGTTGGTGAGATTTCCCTTTTTGTTAAAGATGGAATTAATGGCTTTCTGGCCGAGAATAATCAACCCACGGTATTTGCGAAAAAAATGCTGGAGGTAATTTTTGATTATGATTATGCAATTGAAATTGGAAAGAATGGAAAGAAATTGGCAGCAAATCAGTTTTCTGCAGAAATTGAAATTAATAAAGTAATCCCATACCTTAAGAATTTTCGTTAAAAACCTAAGGCGTTTTTTATTGAAATGTAAAAAAAAGCTAAATCATCTTTGTCACCAGTAATAGATTATCATTTCAGACAGTCATACTTAAGTGTGCTTCTCTAATAGTTACAAATGATTTCCAATCTTTCTTAGACTTTGAATAGACTACTAATCATTGGTCCACTGCCTCATATTGACTACCCGCAAACATATGGTGGTGCGACTATTTCAATGAAAAATCTTTTGGATTATTGTGATAGGAATAATTTCCCCAACGGCTTTATTCAGACAAATTGTTTTATTTTAAAGTATTCTTTGGTATTCAATCTTATTCGAACATTGTTTCATTTATTGATCAAGATTAAGAACTATGATGTTATAATGCTAAATGTATCCAGTCGCGGGGCTCTATTTTCTGGACCTTTAGTATTTTTTATTTGCAAGATATTTAACAGGAAGATTGTATTTCGGAAATTTGGTGGAGGGCTTGATTTTTTACTTGAGAGAGCAACATACTTCGCGAAAGGAATACTCTGCAATAGTTTGTTGAAAAGTGATTTAATCCTTGCTCAAACAAAATATATTGTTCAATATTTACATGATCTCGGAAATAGGAATGTACTATGGTTCCCAACAGTACGAAGAGCTCCAGATAATCAAATTGTCGTAAAAAAGGAGTTCAAGAAAAGGTTTGTGTTTATTAGTCATGTTCATGAAAAGAAAGGGGTATTTGAGATATTAAAAGCGGCAAATATGTTGACATCTGATTATACTTTTGACATTTATGGACCTATCAAGGACTCAAAGATTGGATTAGATATGTTTCAAAAATCAAAGGCTAATTATAAAGGAGTTTTGAAGCCCGATGAGGTTGTTGCAAAGCTTAAGAATTATGATGTTCTAGTCTTGCCTACTAATGATGAGCAAGAAGGATATCCTGGAATTATTGTTGAAGCACTTGGCCTAGGTGTTCCAGTAATTGCCTCTAGAATTCGTTCAATACCTGAGATCGTCGGTAAACACAATGGAGTATTAATTGAGCCAAAAAGCTATATTGATCTTTATAATGCTATTAAAAGCTTCAATAAAGAAAACATTGCTTATTATCAGGAGGGTTCAATTAAAAGCTCATCCATTTTTAACGAACATAGAGTTTATTCTTCTCTGCTCGAAGTAATTTATAACCTGTGATTTAATATAAACTAAAAATCCTCCACCTCTGATGATAGAAGTGTGCTGTTGGCTCTGCCAATAGTGACTTGGATTAATAAATGTTACATATTTATTATGGTATTGATTCTCTATAATGTTGGGTTTAAGGAAATTTCTGGTTTACGAGCATTTGCAGCGTATCAGCTCCAAAATACGATACGTCATTGACTTGGATATCAATCATGGTACAAGTGAGGCTGCTGCTGTATTTATTTGTGGAAATTGGCTTAATGGAATTGATTTTGAAGTTTCAGAAACATATAGCTTGTGTAGCACAAGGCCGCCGATTAGAATCTCAAAACTGGTTGAAGAAGATGGGAGTTTTATAGTTAATTTATCATCATATACACAATTTTTTTAGCTTATATTTATCAACAAAATTCAATAGCAAAACGTATTTATAATATAGATATTTCTTAGAGTTTTTTAAACAAAAGATATTATTTAGTATGAGAGTAATTCAAATTCAATATTCAACTGAATCCGCAGGACGTTCGGCGATTCGTTTACATAATGCTTTTGAAGAAAAATCTCATATCAATTCAAGCATTATATCAATGCGACAAGGCCCAATAGGTTCAGAAGCAGTGAAATGGCTTGGAATAAAACCAGAGCTTGTCTCAAGAGTGGATAAATCCATTCAAGCATTATTAACCCGAAAAATGAATAAGAATTATGGTAATTTCACAATTCCAGTACTTGGATCAAATATTAATAGTATCGAACAAATATTAGATGCCGATTTAATTTATTTTCACTGGATTTTAGGGGGATTTCTAAATTTAAAAAGAATAGAACAGATTCTAAAACTTGGTAAGCCAGTAGTTTTTGTAATGCATGACATGTGGATGATTACCGGTGGGTGTCATTATAGCTTCACTTGTGAAAAATACAAATCAGAGTGTAGTAGATGTCCAGCATTAAAGAAGCAGAAAAGAACTGATCTTTCAACGTTTCAATTTAGAAAGAAAGCCAAATTATATTCTAAATACAAAAATCTTCATTTTATATCACCAAGCAAGTGGCTGTTTAATTGTTCAAAACAATCTAAATTACTCAGAGATAAACTTATTTTATACATTCCAAATGCTATAGATAGTGAAGTTTTTAAACCGGTGAACAAAAAGCTCGCAAGAAAAGTCCTAAACATTGATACAGAAGATAGAATTATCTCTTTTGGTTCTGTCTCTATTGAGAGCCCATATAAGGGTTGGCCATATTTAATAAAGGCATTATCCCAATTAAGTCATGATAATGACTTTAAAGATATAACAGTGTTAGTATTTGGGAGCGATTACAACAAAAAATTAGCTAATTCAATTCCATTTAAGACAAGATTCTTAGGCTTTTTGAAAGATGAATTCTCAATGGTTCTCGCCTACAATGCAGCTGATGTATTTGTTGTACCTTCTCTTGCAGATAACCAACCTACAACTGTAATGGAGAGCCTATGCTGCGGAACACCTGTTGTGGGATTTGATATCGGAGGATTGCCAGATATGATTAAGCATGGCCATAATGGCTACTTGTCAAAATACAAAGATCCAGATGACCTTGTTAATGGAATAAAGTATTGTTTTAATAATGATATTAGAGGTAAGATATTATCAGGATTCCATAGAAGCAAGATTATTAAACAGCATGAAGATTTAGTGAGTATGCTTTTAAATAATGATCATTAATTATTTATTGGGCATCTCAAAAACTCAAAAATGACATATTAAGCTAGATGTTAAAATGTTAACCTGGTATGGTCTTGTTAATTGGTTAGTTTTATAATATAAAAAAATGTGCAATAATGAAGAACCTAAACGTGCTTGACCTTTTTGACGATCAATTTTTAATTGAAAGGCTTTCCAAACTTGGAGATATCCCTCAAAACTTTATGAATATATTGATTGGAAAATATTAGAAGACCCTTTAAATGAGGCGTATAAAAAAATGAGACTTATCCAATGGCAAGCGCCCACCCTTTTGTAGGCTAATGATGTTCAGCCTTATTTAACCAAAGCCTCTATAATCTTTCCGACCGATTGGAATACCAAATAGGAGACAGAGTAAGTTTTAATTGCTTCCTTAGATTAAATTGAACCATGGGATCATGTAGCTTTTTACAATGCGATTCTTTCTTTTAATGTAGAGAACATTTCTCATTTCAAGAAAGCGCATAAAAAAGTTTCACATTATCTGATGAAAACGTTATTTATCCATCATTGTTAAAGAAGGTCTGTGAGTAGGTATCTTGATTATGCTAAGATAATTGTAAAACTGGGAATCCCAGAGGTAGTATATGTTTTATGGTATCGATTTACCATAAAAACTGGCATCCAAAGATTTAGAACCCCAAAAAGAAGTTTTAAAGTTAATGGGGATATCTTTACAAATTCTAAGGTTGTTAATGATTTTCCAGAAATATGGGAGGATCCGATTTTGGATCATGCAAATAGAATTATCCAGGGTGAGATATGTTATTATTCGTTTCATTGGAAGAACTTAGGCTCCCCTCCTAATTGGTTTAAAAATCCATTTAATGAAGAGCAATATCCTAATAATCAGGCACATTGGTCCAGATTGCCGGATTTTCATCCTACTGTGGGAGATATAAAGAATATTTGGGAAGCTTCAAGGTTAGATTGGATAATTACACTTTCTAGGGCATATATGGTTTCTGGTAATCAAGTTTATCTTAATACAGTAAACTCGTGGATACGGGATTGGGCGATAAAAAATCCTTTAAACATGGGCCCAAATTGGAAATGTGGACAAGAAGCCTCTATTAGGATATTTAATCTATTAAACGCCTCATTTATTCTCGGACAATCAAATAGTCCTTCAGAATCATTGGTTGATTTAGTTTTTTGGCATTTACAGCGTATCGGTTCTAATATTGGATATGCTTTAGCACAGAACAATAACCATGGAACAAGTGAGGCTGCCGCATTATTTATAGGAGGTTGTTGGCTAAAAAGCATAGGTTTTGATAAATTAAAAGCAATACGTTTTGAATCAAAAGGTCGGCGATGGATTGAAAACCGCATGAAGAAATTAGTTGATGCTGATGGCGGATTCTCACAGCAATCAGTAAACTATCATCGGGTAGTTTTAGATACTTGCTGCATGGTAGAATTCTGGAGAATTCGCTTAAAAGCAAATAGACTCGATGATACTTTTTATTATAAGGCAAAAGTATTGACTAATTGGCTATGGTTAGTCACTGACTATTCGACGGGGAATTGCCCTAATTTAGGTTCGAATGATGGAGCAAAACTCCTCAATCTTCATTCATGTGATTATCGTGATTTTCGACCGTCACTTCAGTTAGCATCTGCACTATTTAGAAATACCAGGTATTTTGAAAATGGTCCTTGGAATGAACCGCTTTATTGGTTTCAAATTAAGAATGATAATACTGAAATAACCAAACCAAAGAAAAGGAGTGTTTTATTGAAAAGTGGATATGTCCTTCTGTATTCACTTAATTCATGGTGTTTATTAAGATTTCCTAATTTTCGTTTTCGTCCACACCAAAACGACATCTTTCATTTTGATCTTTGGTGGAAAGGGAATAATATTTTATGTGATTCCGGGAGTTTTTCTTATAATCCATCAAACGTTGACCAAACATTTGATTTTGAATCGATACATGCTCACAATACTGTTTGTTTTGATGATCATGAGCCTATGCCCCGAATAAGCAGGTCTTTATTAGGAAACTGGATCAATTCGGATGATATAGGTGATATTAAAGATCATCATGCATATGGACAAAGTTGGGAAGGTGCTTATACTGATCAACATGGCAACAAGCACAAAAGAAGAATAAGTCAGAATAATAATTCATGGACAATAAGTGATACTATATCTGGAGGATTCAAATCAGCATCTATAGGGTACAATATTGTTGCTGATGACATATATATTGTTGGGAATACTATTCATACATCGTGGGGTATTATTTATGTTCAACCATGTTCATCCTTTGAAGTAAAAACAAGTTATTCTTCACATTATTACTGGGAGAAACATGAAGTTCACCGATTAATCATAAAACTAGATAGACCTCAAGTATTTCAGACAGAAATAAAGCTTAAATCATGAGGATTTTATTAATACATCAGTATTTTACCGAGGAAAATGATGCCGGAGGATCGCGATTTAACGAAATGACTAAGATATGGGCAGAACAAGGTCATGAAATCACAGTAATTGCAGGTATGATTCATGATGGTTCAAAGAAAAGACCAGAATACAAAGGAAAGTTCTTTGTACATAAGCAACACGATAAAGTCTCGGTATGGAGATCTCATGTGTCAGAGCTATATAATGTTAGTTTCCGAGGAAGATTATGGAGTTATTTTAGTTTTGTAATTAGTTCTTCATGGACAGGATTATTCAAAGTAAGATCGAAATTTGACTTAATTTTAGTTACTTCACCTCCCCTTTTTCTTGGCATAACTGCCATCATCCTTTCTAAGTTAAAACGGATACCTTTTGCTTTTGAGGTACGTGATCTATGGCCAGAGTCTGCAATTGACATAGGTGTTGTTTCAAATAAATTAATTATACGGCTCGCCTATTGGCTCGAGAAATTCATCTATAGAAAAGCAAGCCTTATCAGTGTCCTAACACCGGCATTCTGCGAAATACTTATTAAGAAAAAAAATGTGCCTAAGGAGAAATTAGTGTTCCTACCTAATGCTGCTGATTTTTCTATGTCCGATGAGGTATTGTCGGATTTTGATAGAACAGCATTCAGGCAGGAACTGGGTATCGATGATAACTTCGTTATTGTATACGTGGGAGCACATGGTTTAGCCAATCATTTGATTCAATTATTAGAAACAGCTGAACTATTGCGGGATACGAATGTTCTCTTCCTTTTAATTGGTAGTGGGATGCAAAAACCGATGCTTATGGAAGAAGCTGATAATCGCAAGTTAAAAAATATTCGATTTATTGATCCCATCCCTAAACGAGATGTTTTAAAGTATATAATTGCATCTGATCTTGGAACATCTGTATTAAAACGCGTGGATACTTTTAAAACAATCTATAGCAATAAGACTTTTGATTATATGTCGTGTAAAACGTCAATTCTTTTATTAATTGATGGGATCTCTCGTGATTTAGTGGAAAAGGCTGATTGCGGAGTCTTTGCTGAACCTGAGAACACTGAAGATATTGCTGTTAAGATTCGAGAGTGTATGAGTGATGGTGAACGTCTTTTAAAACAAGGCGATAACGGATATCGCTTTGCGAAAAGACATTTTGATCGAAACATCATCGCAGGTAAATATATTACTTCTTTAAGTTCGATAAAAGAATGATGAATCTTCCCGATATTTATTTTTTGCCAGAGTGGGGCAAAGCAAACCAGATGATCGATAAGGGTGAGGTCTGTATATTTGAGTATAAAAATTATCTAGGTCATGTGTATTATCAGTTTATAAAAAGACAAGTGCCTGATGATTTAGGACATGTAACCTATTATGATATAATAACTCCATACGGATTTAGCGGTCCTATAGTTCTTGCATATGCAAACTCAAACAAAAAAGTACTAATAACTAAGTTTGATAAGGCATTTAATGAATATTGTCTTCATGAGCATATCATTGCTGAATATGTAAGATTTAGCCCATGGTTAAGAAATCATTTGGATTTTAGAACGATATATACATTAAAATATAATAAGTATACTTTATATACCGATCTGACAGTTAGAGATTTTTTTATGGAAGAGTATTGTTCAAAGATTAGAACAAAAATAAGAAAGGCGGAAAAAATTGGAGTTCAATTGGAATATGATTTTTCTGGTTCAAGTTTAAGAGAATTTCATAGGCTTTATCAGTCAACATTTGAAAAGAATGCTATGTCTGAATATTATCTGTTCAACTTAGATTTCTTAATTAGAACATTTAAATCACTTGATAATAGACAATTTCTCATTAATGCTCTTTTTGAAGATGAATATATTTCGTCAGGAATATTTATGGAGTTTGGAGATTACCTTCATTTTCATTTGGTTGCAAATAATTATCAACATTACCCAAAAAATGCAAATAGCTTAATCATGAACGAAGCAGCTAAGTGGGGTCAAAAGAATGGAAAAAAACAATTGCATATTGGAGGTGCTTTTACTAATGAATTGTTTGCATATAAAAAACAATTTACAAGAAATGGTAAATGCGATTTTCACATAGGGCAAAAAATAAGAGACGAGGAGATATACAATAAGTTGGTTGATTTGAGAATAAAAAGGGGTGAGACTATAAATAGCAATTATTTTCCTTTATACAGGGGTTGATATGTAATATTTATAGGTGTATAATATGTGTTCATGCTAAAAATCTAATTTTCCAAATATGTGAAATTCACAGATTAAAGAATTATTTATTATGAAACCATATAAAAAAGTCTTCAAACCTTGCCTCGACTTCACTATAAGCTTACTTGTTCTTTTGTTGGTTTCACCCTTATTAATTCTATTAATTCTAGTACTATTTATCTGCAATTCCGGCTTTCCCTTTTTCTTTCAGGAACGCCCAGGTAAGAATGGGCGCTTGTTTAAAATCGTAAAATTTAGAACCATGAATGATAAAAAGGATGAAAGTGGGACATTATTACCAGATAATGAGCGAGTAACTTCTTTAGGAAGTTTTATGCGATATACTTCTTTAGATGAAATACCGCAATTAATCAATGTACTTAAAGGAGATATGAGTATAGTGGGTCCGAGGCCCTTACTTGTTGCATACCTCCCATTATACAACGATTTTCAGAAACGTCGACATGAAGTAAAACCAGGTATTACTGGTCTGGCACAGGTGAATGGGCGTAATGCCTTAAGCTGGGACGATAAATTCAAATTAGATGTTTATTACGTAGATCATATGACGTTTCTTATTGATATGAAAATTCAATGGATGACCTTCAAAAAAATATTGAAACGGGAAGGAATTGGTGAGGTCGGTGCAAAAGTTGGCTCTGTTATTTACGATTCCTTTACCGGGAATATAAAATGAATCTATCCTGTACGTTTATAGAGATATTTATTTTTGGATTGCTGGTTTTCTCAGAACAAACATGTATAATGTTGGTAATAAGCGTATTAAATTGATAGTAATAGGGTGAAATACAAGAAAAAGTACAAAGGTAATTCATATTACACCATAGATCCCTTTGACTTTGAATCAAGTTCACATGAGATCATTTTCAATAATAGAAGTTAGAGATCCGTTATGGGTCGATATTATTTCTTCCGCAAACCAATATGATTTCTATCATACCAGGTCCTATTCATTATTGGTTCAAAATCATAGACCCATATTATGTGTGGCATCTTATGATAATAACTTCATTGCTATTCCTCTAGTAATACGGAAAATTGAAGGTACAGACTTGTACGATTGTACATCTGTATATGGATATTGTGGACCAATTAGTAATATACCCATGAAATGCTTATCAAGAGCACATGTTGAATACTTCCAGACTGAACTATTATCATTTTTCCATGAGAAAAACATTGTGAGTGTATTTTCACGTTTACATCCATTGATATGCTCAGATAGAGTACTTGAAGGAGTTGGAGAAATCAAATTTGTTAATAAGACGGTTGGAATAGATTTAACTCTTCCTATTGAAGTACAATTAGAGAAATATAGACAAAATCATAGACGGAATATATTAAAAATGAGGGAAAATGGTTTTGTTGTAACTGAGGTATCAAATAAGAATGAGATTAACTCATTTTCTGACCTATATACGGCGACGATGAATCGATTAAATGCTGATTTTTCATATTATTTTAATTATGAATACTTTTATTCACTCATTAACAATCCGTGTTTTAAAGTAAAATTATTAATAGCGAAAAAGGAAGATGAGATTGCCGGTGGGGCAATATTCACTTTTACACAGAACATTATGCAGTATCATTTGGGAGCTGATTCATTTAAGTTTAGGCAATTATCACCAATGAAGATGATTTTTGATGATGCACGCTTGATTGGTTATAATCTGAAGATGAAACTTTTGCATCTGGGAGGTGGCTATAGTGGCAATACTAATGATTCTCTTTTTCATTTTAAAAGAGGATTCTCTGATCTCCTATTTGATTTCGAGGTGTGGGAGTTGATTGTTGATCACGAAAAATATTTCGATTTATCAGAGTTTACCACGAGAGATAAGGAAAACTCGGGGAAATACTTTCCTGCTTACAGAGCAAAATGATTGGAAATACAGACAAGACCCCCCAATTGAAAATGGACCAGGTTCCTTTGATTCAGTTTATCTATTTAGAACATCAGCAATACCAGTTAGCCGAAAGAATGTTCTGGATGCATATATCTTCTCGGACACTGAACAAGTAAAAGAATCTCAGACAAATGGGATGAAGATTACAACGAAAATCATCCTTATAGTTCTTCGGATAATTTAACACCAGAAGAGGTTCATAAAAAACGTAAAATCTGCTCGGAAACTCTACTTTTAGCATGACTGAAAATACGGGAGGGGTTAAATACAAGAATTGTCTAAAACTTCACTGCTTAAAAAGGATAAGCCTTCAAGAAGGCATATATACAATAGAAAAGTTCATAGGGAATGCAAAGCCAGAAGTAAATTTCTTTCACTAATGCTTATCATATGTGGATTTACGGTGCAAGTGGACATGGCAAGGTAATTCTTGATTGCTTACGGGCAAATGGGAAAGAGATCAAGGGATTCATTGATGATAATCTATCAATAAAAAATTTCCTTGGATATCCTATTATAAGTTTCAGTCAATTCGATTCAAATAAGGAATTGATAATCATCGGAATTGGTGATAACCATACAAGAAAAACTATATCGAGGAAGCAAAACCTGCGATTTGAATCTGTAGTTCATCCTTCAGCTATTTTTTCAAGTTATAGTACACTTGGTATTGGTAGCGTAATATTTCAACAGGCAGTTGTCCAATCAGGCTGCTTAATTGGGAATCATTGTATTGTAAATACAAATGCCTCTGTTGATCATGATTGCATAATTGGTGACTATGCACATATAGCTCCAGGGGCAACTGTTTGCGGAAGTGTAAAGATTGGTTCTCTTGCTTGGATTGGGGCTGGTTCTACAATAATTCAAGAAGTGGAAATTGGAAGGAATGCTTTAATTGGTATGGGATCAATTGTTATTAAGAATGTTCCGGATAATGCTGTTGTAGTTGGGAACCCTGCTAAAATAATTAGATACCAAGATGAACATGAAATACATAAAAAATCTAATGTATATATTGTTGGAGCTGGCGGTTTTGGTCGGGAGATTGAAAGCTGGATTAGTCTATCAAAAAGTTTTCGAGATAACTATTCATTAAAAGGATATATTGATGATGGAACTGATGCACTTGACCAGTATCCTTCGGACTATAACATATTAGGTAAAATTGATGAATTTCAATTCAAGGATGAAGATTATGTTTTATTAGGAGTAGCAGATCCAGATATGAAAGAAAACATTGTTAATCGATTAAATGACAAGGTACGTTTTCTTTCATTCATTTCCGATAGCGCCATTATTGGAAAGAACATTGAAATTAGCAATGGTACTGTTATTGCCCCTCATGCAGTAATAAGTACAAATATTAATATCGGTAGCTTTGTCACAATTAATCTAGGAACCCATATAGGCCATGATTCAGTAGTTTCAGATTTTTCATCTTTAATGGCAAATGTGGATCTAAGTGGACAAACCAAAATAGGCAAGAATGTGTTTATCGGCAGCAATGCAACGATATTCCCTGGGAGAGAGATCGGAGATAATTCAAAAATAAGCGCAGGAAGTATAGTCGTAAACAACGTTAAATCAAACTCTTTAATGGGTGGAAATCCTGCCAGGGAATTTCCAAAGATATTTAAGAAATCCAATTAAGATATGAATAAGAGGATTTGGCTCTCCCCACCCCATATGGGTGGTACAGAGCAAAAGTATGTAGATGAGGCCTTTGTTACTAATTGGATTGCACCACTTGGTCCGAATGTAGATGCCTTTGAAGATTCACTAGCAAGGTATTGTTGTGTGGAACATGCAGTAGCACTTAACTCTGGAACAGCAGCGATTCATCTGGCCCTTATCATGTTGGGCGTAGGCCAGGCTGACGAGGTAATTGCTTCCTCATTTACTTTCTCTGCAACTGTAAATCCCATTACTTACCTTGGAGCAACACCAATTCTTATAGACAGCGAACCGGAAACCTGGAATATGAGTCCCGATTTGCTTGAAGTTGCAATCAAAGATCGCATCACCAAAAGATCAAAACCTAAAGCAATTATTTTGGTTCATCTTTATGGCATGCCGGCGAATATAACAAGAATAATGGAAATAGCTAATAGGTATGAAATTCCGGTAATCGAGGATGTTGCAGAAGCACTTGGAAGTCTATACCAAGGAAAGCCTCTGGGTTCATTTGGAAAAATGTCAGTACTCTCCTTTAATGGGAATAAGATTATTACCACCTCTGGTGGTGGGGCCCTTGTTTCAAATGATAAAGACTTGATCGCGAAAGCTCGTTTTCTGGCGATGCAGGCCCGTGATGCTGCAAATCATTATCAGCACAGCCAGATAGGGTATAACTATCGAATGAGTAATATATTGGCCGGTATTGGCCGGGGACAAATGGAGGTTATTGATCAGAGAATCAAGCAAAGGAGAGATAATTTCCTGTTCTATAAGAAGAACCTTCAGGATTATGAGGGTATCAGCTTCTTAGATGAACCAGACGAATCATATTATTCAAATCACTGGCTTACGACAATCCTTATTGATGCTGCTAAGACAGGTAAAACACGAGAGGAAATTCGAATTGCGATGGAAAAAGAGAACATTGAGACAAGACCTTTGTGGAAGCCTATGCAATTACAACCTGTTTTCTCAACCTGCCCTATGTTTTCGAATGGTATTTCAGAGAAGCTTTTTGCTGAAGGACTGTGTCTTCCTTCAGGTTCTAATATGACGAAGGAGGATCGTCAACGGGTGATAAGTGTAATAAAAAGAAATTTGGTTTAACAATGGTTAACAGACTTCATAGAAATTATATATTAAGTCTTCGTGATAAACTAGAAGCCTATCCTGAATAATTTACTTATCAAATTCCAAGTTTCATGCACTTATTTTACTCAATTAAGGAAATCAAGCGTAAAACCCGCTGCAACTTCTCAACAGAAGAAAGAATAGGAGAATTAATGATACCTGTGTTTTGTTTTAGGTTAAGTGAATATAGATGAACAAATGTTTTTCTTTAATAACATCCTAATAATTAGGCAAAAAATGAAATAAAATGAGAATAATTGGAATTGTTGGATATGGCGAGCTAGGACAACAAATTGAATATTTTATAAAAAGCACAATTGAAGATACTAAATTCATATATTTTGACGATTTAGTTTATAAAATAGGGGCAAAAGATTTTTATTCCTTTTCTAGTTTTTTGGATAGTAAGTTTTCAGAGATTGAATTTATTGTAGGCCTGGGCTACCAGCACTTAAAGAAGAAAAAGGAAGTAATTTACAATCTTATCGAAAACAAAAGGAGATTATTCACATTTGTCCATCCAACTGCCATTGTTGATGCATCATCGATAATTGATGTAGGAACTGTTATTTATCCAAATGTAGTTATTGATAAGAAAGTTCAAATTGGTAAAGGTTGTCTGTTGAATTTATCAGTTACTATTGCTCATGATTCAATAATTGATGATTGCTGCTTTTTAGCACCCTCAGTAACACTTTCAGGATCTGTTCGCCTTGGTAGTATGGTTTTTATCGGTACGGGAGTAAATGTTGCAAATGGGGTTAATATTGGAAGTTCAGTAATTTGTGGAATAGGTTCAGTAATCACAAAAAACATTGGTGAAGGGCAAAGTGTTATTGGGAATCCACAAAAGACTGTAAGGAAAATTAGATTGACTTAATTAACTATGATCCCTGTCTATAAAACCGGTGTACTTCGTGATACATAATGAGTTTTTCCATTAAACTATTCATGACATGACGGCTATTAGTGAGTACTTTATAAATGGTAATTACAAATGCATAGTTTTTCGCAATCAGGAATGCACAAATAATGGTAACAAGGGTGCACACTTTTATAGTTTTAGATCTATGAAAGATTTCATTGGTTAAAAATCGTTTTTCTGTTTTCTATTCTATAGCTTTTCCCGGTCAGATTAATGACCTCACACCGGAACAATAACTGATCCAGCAGAGCAGAGGCCAACACCTCATCATCAAGCATTTGAGCTCATTGTTTTGATGCCTTGTTGTTAGTGATTGCAAAGGATGTTTTCTCAAAGAGTTGATTAATGAAGTTAAACAGGCAAACAGCCACTTCTTTTTCAAGGCATAGCCTGAGCGCTCAGGATCATTATCCTTAGCTTTATCGAACTTCTGGCATGGGCCATACAGGCCAGCAGTGTAATACCTTCCCGGTTTTCATGATCCAAAGATCGGGACAATACTTCTGTAACCCTAATATTGACAAGGGTTTTTATTAAGAAACAGCACGCGTGCTGTTGGTAAAATAACGCCTTCGTTGTTTGGATTTCTCAATCCATATCCCCTCGATTATCAGCATCAATGTGGGCCAGCTCATTATGTATTCTATGGATTGTAATAAAGATTGTTGATTCGAGAGTTCCTCACAAATAGGTCCTTGGAAAATAAGCTAGAATAAGACTCACTTTTGATACACCATGCCTAAAGCATTCAAATCAATATGCATTATCTTCTCATTGTGCACTCTGATTATCCCATTCAATTTGCTTGCTCAATATAACCCCATTAATCCTTTTGTAGCCTCAAATGATTCATTATTAAGTTACTATGGATCAGGCGATGTGAATAATGACAACTTTATTAATTGGGACGATGTGTATCGATTGGATAGTATCCTAAAAGGTTTGAGATCCGATGAACAGTTTGATTTAGTTTATGATAGATCGGATATCGATGGAGATCAATCGGTAAACCAACTGGATTTTAAATTATTGGAAGGATTTATCGCTGGAAATTCAGATTATCTTCCTTCTCACTGGAACCGTTTAAAAACAAAAGAAGAAAGGATCTGGTGGTTGGAGAAGATGTTAATTATTGATAATACTAATGAACAATCAAATCCCACTGAATATACAGGTGATTATTATTTAGACCAGACAATAATCAACCTACATGGATATGATGAAAAAGTGTTTGGCCTATTTGAAAGCCCACCAATTTCCTTTGAATACAATAGCAGGTTTAACCTTCCGGTATTTTATTCAGGAATTGGTTACAGTCTTGCAGATTCTTCTTATATAAAACCGATGATGGCAATCATTGTTGGGGACAATGTGTTTGACTGGAATGATTGGTGTTTCATCGATCCGCAATCGGATCAACTATTATTTTTGGATAATATTAATAATCCAGATCCCAATCAACGTTTTGATTCACTGCATAATTGGATGGATGGAATAAAAAATATCACCAGAAGAGATACAATCTTACCTTTGATTCAATTTTTTCCAGCTGAGGAAATGATAATATATAACTCCGGGCATGTGGATCTGGAATATAGTATCCAAGATGAAAATTTGAAGAACGCCTGGTATTGCATAGGGGAAGATCCAATCAGGAATGTAATTTATGACGATTCCATGTATCTCGATGTTGGACATGACCGGTTGGTATATGCTTTTCAGCCGGCAGGAATATTGAAGCTTAAACTGAAGAATGGTTCGTATGTGTTTACAATGGAAGCTGAGGATCTTTTTTCAAATAGCTCACAGAGGCAATTGATGATTTCTGTGGATGATCCACCTCCTCAAATAACCATCCATTCTCCAATCTTGGATAGTGTATATAATGGTGACCAGATTATTTTTCAGTATAACATAAGTGATCTTGATCTAGCCGGAGGCTGGTATTCATTAGATTCCGGGTTAACGAAAAATGATATTGGAACAGAAGGAACATTAACAATGCAACTAGATAATGGGTTGCACCAGTTGATCGTATATGCTGAAGATATTTTTCAGAACTGGAGCTCGGACACATTGGTTTTTTCTGTTGATCGACAGAGTGCCAATGTTGGATTGGATAGTAATAAGGACTCTTGGATGATTATATATCCAAATCCTACCAGTAGGATATTACACATTATCCTGAATGAAGGGAGTGAAGATATCATAAGCCTTACAATCCAGGATATTAGCGGCAAAGTAATTTGGACATATGTGCGCAATCAATCCCTTCAAATGAAAGCTGCGATTGAAGTTGATTTGTTTGATCTACTACCAGGAGTGTATTTGTTAAAAGCATCTATGATCAGTGGTGGATTTCTTATGCATAAGATCATCAAGAATTAATCAATTTACTCCATTTCACTATCACCGGCATTAGCTATGTTTCTTGTTGACGATATCAGTGCTTTTTGGCTGCTGTTTTGATTAATCAAGCAAAGTATGTGATTAACTGCTTGATTAGGACTGTCAAATAACAGGTTGGGATGAAGGTGAGAAATTAGTACAAATATACATCTTATAGCAACACACAGGCGACCAATCATTTCACAAAATAAGTTGATCAAATTGAACCAAGATTAGACAGGTTACCCCATAAAGATTTTATAATTTCATTTTGAATTACTCAGTGATTAAACTGGAGAATTGATAAATTTTAAATTAAGTATAGCCAAACTGAAGATGAAGGTTGGAGATTTTCAACGGATAGAGTATCTGCGCTCACAAGCCAGGGCTATGTTTCATAAACACTCCCTGCCTCGGTGGTCGGTATTCTTATTTGATGGGAGTGCTGTGGCTATTACATTTATTTTCGCCTATTTCCTGAGGTACAATTTTGAGTTTGAGGCAATTGATTTTGGATTGGCATTCAACCAATCCATTCTGGCGATGGGGGTGTATTGTGGCTTTTCAATGATATTCCGGTCATTTGTTGGTCTTATCCGGCATACCACAATCAGGGACATATTTAAAGTTATCATTACAACCACCGCATCTCTTATTACATTACTGTTTCTGACTTTCATAAGCAGACGTGCTGGGTGGTATGAATTACTAAATATCCCATTATCCATTATCCTGATCCATTATATCTCCATCAATGCAATTCTTTTTACAGTCAGGATATTAATCAAGATGTTTTATGAGTTGGTCTCAGTAAATCCAACAAACAAAAAAAATGTAATAATTTTTGGAGCGGGGGTAATGGGTGTGATTGTGAAGGGAGTGATCATGAGCGACCGTTCAAACGAATATAACATCGTTGCTTTCCTTGACAATAACAAGAAATTGCAGGGTAAAAACCTTGAGGGGATTCCTGTATTTGGCCCTAAAAAACTTAAAAGGGAATTTCTGGAGAAGTTCAATATTGAAACCATGATCTTTGCCATTAAGGATATTCCCCCATCTGAGAAAAGTGAAATATACAGTTTCGCAGTTGATCTGGGACTTGAAGTTCTTGAAGTACCGGTTGTAAGTAAATGGTTTAGTGAAGAGTTCCAGTTAGATCAACTGAAGAAAATCAAGTTGCAGGATTTATTGGGAAGGGACCCAATTCAGATGAATATGCAGATGATAGGTAAGGGTTTGCGGAATAAGACCATTCTTGTAACTGGTTCAGCCGGTTCCATCGGTTCTGAAATTGTTCGTCAGCTTATGCGGTTTAATGTGGGGAAACTTATCCTGTTGGATAATGGTGAAACACCCATGTTCCACCTTGAAAATGAGCTTCAGGAACATTTCGGGCATGCATCCGTTCGTACGATCCTTGCTGACGTTACCGACCAGGTTAAAATGGACTGGATATTTAGAGAGTTTCAGCCGGAAATTGTTTTTCATGCTGCCGCCTACAAACATGTATCCCTGATGGAGGAAAATCCGCATGAAGCGATCAGGGTGAATGTAGGGGGTACAACATTATTAACAAAGCTGGCTCTGAAATACAGGATTCAGAAATTTGTCATGGTTTCCACCGATAAAGCGGTAAATCCAACCAATGTAATGGGAGCGTCAAAAAGGATGTGTGAGATGATCTTACAATCAAGATCGCTTAGTCCCGGTAACCGTACACAGTTTGTGATTACCAGGTTTGGGAACGTTCTTGGTTCCAATGGCTCTGTTGTCCCTATTTTCAGAAAGCAGATTGAAGAGGGAGGTCCGGTTACCGTCACACACCGGGAAATTACCAGGTATTTCATGACTATTCCCGAGGCCTGCCAGCTGGTGCTGGAAGCTGGTTTCATGGGGATGGGAGGGGAGGTTTTTGTATTTGATATGGGCAAGCCGGTGAAGATAGATGATCTGGCCAGACAGATGATCCGGCTTTCCGGATTTGTGCCGGACAAGGACATCCAGATCGAGTACATCGGTTTACGGCCGGGTGAGAAATTGTATGAAGAATTGATTGCCCATAAAGAGAAAACCATGCCAACATATAACCCGAAGGTTAAAATTGCTGAGGTGGCCTGGTTGGACCATAAACTGTTGCTGGCAAAGATCCATACACTACTCTATTCATATCCATCCCTATCGGAGGGTGAATTGGTCAGCAGGGTAGCAGCTATAGTTCCGGAATATCAAACCAGTAACGAAAAATACTCAGGAAAGTCAGGTAGTGCGGAATCAATAGAATTTGAAGTATATCCGGACTAAATTTTAGTGCTCTCAAGCCGGTTGTTGACATCCGTCACAACCTTTTTCCTTCAACTTTTTCTTGTGGCAATTGATCTCCTCGTGTTTCACGCAGGAGATGCCTAATTTATGCATGTCGCGGTTGTGCCCTACCCTGTAGGCTGGGAATTTCCCCTTTTTCTTGACCAGGATGTTCAATGCCATTCCCAGCGTGGCCAGGCTGAGGAGTATCAGGGATATAATAAGGATCTTTAAAAACATATGAACAACAAAGATAGTAAACCCTGAGAGTTTTACAGGAAATATCCGGAGATCTGTTTTTACCCTTTTAGATTTTTTTTCGCTCCTTATCGCTGATGGATTTTGTTGCAGGCTCATCATCGCCGTACCTGCGTATGCGGTAGTTGAGGTAAGCGAACAGGATGCTGAACAGCGGGCTCAGGAAGTTAAAGAAGGCGTAGGGCAAGTATTCCATGGTCGGGACCCCCAGTACCCGCGATTGGGTGGCGCCGCAGGTATTCCATGGCACAAGGACCGAGGTAATGGTGCCGCCATCTTCCAGGGTACGGCTGAGCACCTCCGGTTTCAATCCCCGTTTCTTATAGGTGTCAGCAAACATGCGGCCGGGCACCACAATGGCAATGTACTGGTCCGATGCGGTGATGTTGAAAAAGATGCTGGTGGCAATGGTGGTTGTGACCAGCGAACCGGTGGATTGGGCCCAACGGATTACCGAATTGGTAATTTTTACCAGGAGTCCGGCCGATTCCATGGCCCCTCCGAATATCATGGCAGACAGGATCAGCCAGATGGTGTTCAGCATGCCCCTCATTCCCGTAGTGGACAGCAATTCGTTCACCATGTCGTTCTGAGTGGTGATGGAGATGTCTCCGAAAATGGACTGCATCACCGAGAGGTAGGATGCCTTGAACAGGGTGGTCGTGTCACTGTTCAGCCCAAGGGCCACCTCCCTCACCAGGTGGGGCTGGAAGATAATGGCGAAAATTCCTCCCATCAATGATCCTGCAAGCAGGGCAGGAAGGGGAGGTATCTTTTTGATAATGATGTATATCAGGGATGCCGGGACCAGCATCAGCCATGGTGTGATCCTGAATTTGGATTCGATGGACTGAAGGACCAGTTCTATATCTCCGGGGGTTGATTCGAATGTATAGGTGAACCCGATGATCAGGAAGATGATCAGCGTAATAGACATGGCCGGCACCGTTGTGATGGTCATGTACCTGATGTGGGTAAAGAGGTCGGTCCCCGTCATGGCCGGTGCCAGGTTGGTGGTGTCGGACAGGGGAGACATTTTATCGCCGAAATAGGCCCCGGAGATCACGGCCCCGGCAATGAGTCCTTCATGAATACCCAGTGCCTGTCCAACACCAATGAGCGCGATCCCGATGGTGGCAACGGTCGACCAGGAAGAACCGGTGGCCAGGGATACCATTCCGGCGATGATTACTGTGGCAAACAGGAAGATCTTCGGGTGGAATACCTTGAGTCCATAGTATATCAGCGTGGGGATAACCCCGCTCAGTAGCCAGGTGCCTGCCAGTGCGCCGATCATCAGGAGGATCAGGATGGAAGGCATGGCCGAACTGATGCTCTTTACCATGCTTGTTTGTATATCGGTCCATTTTACCCCCAGGTAGATAGCAACAATCCCTGCAACTGCGGAGGCAAGGATCAGTGCAAACTGGTTGGCACCGTCCAGGGTATGATCGCCAAAATTGGTAACATTCAGGACCAGAAGTGTAATTAAAACAACAATGGGAATAAGGGCCTGCAGGAGATTAGGCTGCCTTGCTTCTTTCTGGCTCATAGGGATTGAAAGATAAGCCGTCAAGATACTATTTTTCTTGGATGTTCGTTTTATTTAATACAAAATTGGCGTATCTTGCTACAAGGGAAATTTTGATGCAATGGACCTGAATATCGATTTCTTTCATATTGTCAATGAGAATGTTGTGGAGAAAGGCAGGATTCTTATCTCGGAACCTTTTCTGAGCGATAATCACTTCCACCGTTCCATCGTTTACCTCGCTGAACACAACGAGGAGGGATCCCTGGGTTTTGTTCTCAACAAACCCCTGGAAATAGGCATCGCCGAGATAGTGGATGACTTCCCTGAGTCAGAATTCAGTATCTCCATGGGTGGTCCGGTAAGCAACAACACGGTTCATTACATCCATACCCTTGGCGAGCGTATACCCGGGAGTGTCCTGATTGCCGATGGTATATTCTGGGGCGGCGATTTCGACAGCATGAAGAGCATGATCGCTGAAGGAGGTATCAAACCCTTTGAAATTCGCTTTTTCGTGGGTTATGCCGGGTGGTCTGCCGACCAGTTGGAAGGGGAAATGAAAGCGAATGCATGGCTGGTGGGAAATATATCCCCCCGCATGTTGATGCAGGGGGTAGAGACTGAATTCTGGAGCGATACCCTGGCCCGTTACAACAACAAGTACAGGGCGTGGGCCAACTTTCCCGAGGATCCGGGCCTCAATTAGTGACTGCAGGTACTAATGAATCCGATCCAGCACCTGTGTCAGGTTGCTGTTTGGGTTGATAAGAATGGTTTGAACCCCTGCTGCTTTTCCTGCTTCCACATCCCGCTCCGAGTCCCCGATAAACCAGGATTGTTGAGGATCGATGTTATACCGGGCCAGGGTCTTTTCGATCATCAACGGAAGAGGTTTTCTGCATAAGCACGCTTCATTGTCGCTGTGGTGGGGACAGTAGTAGATTTCCCGGATCTTAATGCCTTTAAGGTTCAGGAGGGCATCCATGTGATCATGGATGTTGTCCACATTTTTCACGCTGTTCATTCCCTGGCTTATCCCTCCCTGGTTTGTAATCACAATAAATATATAACCCCTGTTTTGCAGTTCTGCAAGGGTTTCAAATACCCCCGGGTTGAATTGAAAATCCTCTACCTGGGTCAGGTAATAGTGGTCCCGGTTGTTGCTGATGACCCCGTCGCGGTCTATGAAGATGGCTTTTTGCATTTCTGAGCAGTTATCCGGGAAAAAGGTTTTCAATAAACAGCATAAAAAGTTCTGGTTCCAGCAGAATGGGGAAGAGGAAGCCCACTACCGCACCCCAGAAATGTGCTTCATGGTTGATGTTGTCTTTGTTGCGACGGCTCATGTAACTGGAATAGACCAGGTAAAGGATCCCGAAAATAATACCCGGGATGGGCAGTACAAAATAGAAGTAGATTTTCTGCAGGGGTGCAAAGAAGATGTAGGTAAAGACCACGGCCGAAACAGCACCTGATGCACCCACCGCACTGTAGCCTTCATCGTTCCTGTGCCGGGTGACGGTGCTGAGGGCGGATAAGGCTATGCTGGATACGTATAGCAGGATATAAAAAAACGTACCTGAAAAGATCAGGCCATGGGCCTCCAGGTTTTGTTTAAAGATATGTTCAATCCCGGTTCCAAAGGAGTAGAGGACCAGCATGTTGATGCCCAGGTGCATGTAATCGGTATGGAGAAAGGCATGGGTAAAGATCCTGTAATACTGTTTCTTATGTACAATGTGGTATGGCGACAGGTCGAACCGGTACAGGAGGTCCCTGAACCGGAAGGCCGCCACGGAGAATAGCACGGTGATAATGACGATGATCAGGGTTATCACAGGTGCAAAATTTTAAATACAAGTTCCCGCGACAGTTCCCCGGCCGGAGTGGCGTTGCCATCATACCCCTTGGAACGCAGGTCATACGTGCGGAGCAAAGAGATAATCTCCACCAGCTTTCCTGCACTGTAGCGGCGGGCGGCGGCTTCATAATCCTGTACGAAGAAGGGATTGACCTTTAGTGTAGCTGCCACATTCTGTTTCGACCGGTCTTTGATATAGTGGATCAGAAGCAGTTTTGAAAAAAAGTAGTACAGGGAGGAGATGGTCTGCGTAATATGGTGGTTCTTCGGGTTTTCGGTGAAATAATTGATGATCCGGTTGGCTTTAAGCACATCCCTTTTTCCCAGGGCATTCTGCAGTTCGAACTGGTTGTAGTCTTTGCTTATCCCGATGTTCTCCTCCACATGTGCCGGTGTGATGTTCCTCTCTTTCTCGCCGATGGCGATGATCAGCTTCTCTATTTCATTGGCGATCCTGGAGAGGTCACTTCCCAGGAACTCTGTAAGCAGGGCAGCTGCTTTGGGTTCAATGCGGTATTTCCGGTTGGATGCGTACCCTGAGATCCATCCCGGTACATGGTTGTCGTAGAGCTTCTTTGACTGGAAGGTCGCGCTATTTTTCTCCAGCACCTTAAAGACCTTCTTTCGCTTATCGGGATTCTTATATTTGTAATTGATGACCAAGAGTGTGGAGGGCTGTGGATTTTCAAAATAGTGGATCATGGTTTCAAAATCCTTCAGCTCCTGGGCTTCGCGGACCACCACTACCTGGTGTGTGGCCATCATGGGAAACCGTTTGGCCAGGTTGATCACCTCTCCTGCATCGCTATCCTTGCCATAGACGATGGTCTGGTTGAAGCTCTGTTCAGCCTCGGTGAGTACATGTTTTGTGATATATTCGGTAACCAGGTCGATGTAATACGGCTCATCCCCATAAAGGAAATAGAGGGGTCTGTAAGCTCTGTTTTTCAGGTCGCCGATCAACTGTTCGTAGGTCATCCCCAAAACTACTCAAATTTTAGGTGTTTCACCGATTCGCGATGGTCGATGATCTCATTGAGTGATTCGATCCCTATCTCCAGATGCATCTGTGTAAATTGCTCGGTAACCATCTTATCGCTTTTCTGTGTTTTGACCCCTTCGGAGATCATGGGTTGGTCGGATACAAGCAACAGTGCACCTGTGGGGATCCCATTGGCAAAGCCTACTGTAAAAAGGGTGGCGGTTTCCATATCAATGGCCATACTCCTGACCAACCTCAGGTATTTCTTAAACTTATTGTCATGCTCCCATACGCGCCTGTTGGTGGAGAAAACAGTTCCGGTCCAGTAATCCCTTCCCATGTTCCTGATGGTGGTGGATACGGCGCGCTGCAGGTTAAAGGAAGGAAGTGCAGGCACCTCCGGCGGGAGATAATCGTCAGAAGTACCATCGCCCCGGATGGCCGCGATGGGCAGGATCAGGTCGCCCAGTTCATTTTTCTTCTTTAATCCGCCACATTTGCCCAGGAAGAGGACTGCCTTAGGTGTGATGGCCCCAAGCAGGTCCATGACGGTGGCTGCATTGGCGCTACCCATGCCAAAGTTGATCATGGTGATCCCGTTGGATGTGGCCGCGGGCATGGCCACACTCCTGTCAACCACCTCGGTGTTGTGAAGGGAGGTAAACAGGTCAAGGTACCCATGGAAATTCGTGAGTAATATATATTTGCCGAAATTCTCTGTCGGAATCCCGGTATACCGGGGAAGCCAGTTCTCGATGATTTCCTGTTTTGTCTTCATAGGTTTAGAAATTACTTACTTTGTAAGTGAGATCGGTTGCTACATTGATTTCTTTTGCTAAGATACGGTATTCATGCAAAAACTGAATCTTCCTGTATATGATTTCCAGTACCGCGTAGAGGAGAACAGGCGCTATGTTCTGGATATATACAGAAAGAAGTACGTGTTGCTTACACCTGAGGAAGAGGTGAGGCAGCGTTTTACCCGGTACCTTGTGGAGGAAAAGGGATATCCGGCGTCACTGATACTGACCGAGTTTTCACTGAAGCTTAACGAGATGACCAGGAGATGCGATATCCTGGTACACAAACCTGCCGGTAAACCTGCGGTGCTGGTTGAATGCAAGGCACCGGGAGTGAAGATCAGCAGGGAGACCTTTGACCAGGCTGCCCGTTATAACATGGTTTTCAGTGTAAAATACCTGATGGTTACCAATGGCCTGAAACACTATTGCTGTTATATCGATTTTGATAACCAGAAGGTCAACTTCCTGGCTGAGATTCCGCGGTATGAATCGCTGGATTGATCCTCTGGAGCATCCATTCGTTTTCAAAATCTTTCCCGTTGAACAGCCACTCTTTTTTCTCACCTGCTACCGTGAATCCGGCACTGGTAAAGAGCTTCATGCTGTCGCTGTTTCCACAGGCAATGTTGCAGTAAAGCTGGTGGAGCCGCAGCACCCGGAAACAATAGTCCATCAGGGTTTCAAGCGCTTCCCTTGCGTAACCTTTCCTGCGCTCGGATGGATCGGCGATCAGGATACCAATTCCGGCACGTCTGTGAAACGGATCAAAATCAAACAGATCAATGGTTCCAATGGACCGTGTATCTGCGTTGAGCTGAATGATGAGGCGCAGTTGTTTCAGTTCGAAAATATCCTTATGGGCATTTTCCAGGTATTGCTTCAGCAGGAATTTGGAAAAGGGTACCAGTGTATTGGACAGGCGCCATATAGAAGTGTCATTCTCCCACAGGTACAATACCTTAAGGTCCTCAGGTTCAAGCGCCCTGAGAGAGATGTTTTTGTTCTCCAGAATGTTCACGCTATTTTTGCTTGTAAGAGATAACCCTGTAGCTCTTTTGCGGTCCGGAAAGTGCCTTGAACGTGTCTGATTCGGCATCATAGAGGACCTCTATCTCCTCACCGGTATTCTCATCCAACACAATGATTGCAAAATCCCTGTGGCTCAGGCCTTTAAAATCCACGGCAATAGTTAGCCCCCCGGCAATGATCCCGTCCTCCCCCAGGATCTCTACATACCACAGGTCCTGCATGCCAATCCCTTCGTTGGTGAACCTGGTATAGAGACCGCTCAGTCCGTCATTCAGGGGAACGTAGTAACTGTCATCGCCCGTGGTGTTGATGGGGAAGCCCATATTGGTGGGCTGGCTCCAACTGTTATCCTCCTGAATTTCACACCTGAAAATATCAAATCCCCCCATGTTGAAATGTCCCTGGGAACTGAAAATGAACCTGCTCCCATTCGGAGAAATGTAGGCTGATGTCTCATCTTTTTTGGTGTTGATCTGCTCACCCATGTTTACGGGATCACCCCATTGGCCATCCGGTTGACGGTCCGAGTAATAGATGTCCAGTCCACCCACACCGCCCCGGCGGTCACTGGAAAAGTAGATCCGGTTTCCTTCGGGATCAAAAGAGGCATGATCCTCGTTTGAATTCGTATTGACCTCTCCGTGAAGGGGTTGTGCCGGACTCCACAACAATCCATCATACTGACTGTACCATATGTCGCTGTTCCCTTTCTTTTGCCTTTTGACCAGAAGCATGTTGGTTCCGTCGGCTGATAGTCCTGAAGGATACAGGTCACCGTCGGAAACAATCTGGGGTGTAATGAGCACCGGGAGGGTCCAGTCTCTCTCCTTCCGGGTGGTCATATAGACTGCCTCGTAAAATGCTTTACTGTTTACCCACACCATCATTTTCCCGTTGGCAGAGATCACACCGCTGTAATCATTATCCGGGGTATTGATGGGCTCATTGAAATAGAGTGCACGCAGGTTTAGTTCGGCATCCCTGATGATCTTGGCCCTTTCGACTGCCTTGATCTCATCTTCTGTAATGCGCACATTGTAGGATTTCTCAAAGTTTTTGAGGGACAGGAATACATTGAGTGCATTCAATGATTCATCCATCTGATTGGTTTTCCGGTAGGCTTCGGCCAGGTAGAACCAGGAATGGTGCGGAGCCTTTTTCTCGGTATACTTGTTGGCCTTGTATTTGAGGTTGATCTCCTCTGTGGCTTCAAGAAAATGGGGAATACCTTCGTGCTCCTGTCCCAGGATGTTGTTGTAACACATGCCCAGCAGGAACTTCACATTGGCATTGCCGGGCTCCTGCCGGAGGACCTGCCTGAAAAGGTATGCCGCTTCTTCGAAATCCTCCTCTACAGTATAAAAAAACTCTGCATCGTAAAACAACTCTTCTGCTGATTCATCCTGTGATGATACCGGCAGGTATATGCAACAGATCAATATGGCTACAGGCAGTAATCTCTTCATCACTTGCAAATTATGTGGATGCTAATTAATTTTCAGATGGTCGGGCACATTGATCTTCTCCATCTCGATAATCACGTCCTTTGTAATGGAAACCTTAAACTGCACCCTTCGGTTCAATTCCCTTCCATCGGGGGCATCCCTGTTGTTGGCGGTCCTGTTCCGGGCAACATGTTCACTTTCACTCATTCCCGTTATCTTCAATCGATCTTTTGTAACGCCGTTTGATATCAGGTATTTGGACACAGCAGCGGCCCGGTTAACGGACAGGCGCTGGTTGTATTCAAAGGTTCCTACCGCGTCGGTATGCCCGGTAATTTCAAGTTTTAGTGCCGGGAACTTCGCTATGAGTCCTGACAGATCGTTCAGTTTCGACTGGCTGGATTTGGAGAGTGCATAGCTGTCGAACTCAAAGAAGATGGGTCTGATCAGGTACTTCTCCGGTGGTTCAACAACTTCCGGTTCCGGTGCGACCTCTGTTTTCTTTTCGACAACCTCCACAACTACTTCCTCTATCTCATCCATGGGTACCAGGACTGGTTTTGCATCCCGATGGATAAATTCGAATTTATACACGTCATATTTCGATCCATCGCCTTTGGCAAAGACCATTGATGCCCCTTCTTCTCCAATTCCCAGGGGTGAAAAAGCCAGGTCGTCGTCGGTGGTGTTCAGCGGATACCCCACGTTTACCGGCGTACCCCAGTTGCCATTGGCCTGAAGTTCGGAATAGAACAGATCGAAACCACCTATGGTGTTGTGACCCTGCGAGCTGAAATAGAGGCGTTTTCCGTCCGGACTCAGGAAAGGAGATTCTTCACTGAGTTTCGTATTGATGGTGGGGCCCAGGTTCACAGGCTCGGTCCAGGTACCGTCCTCAAGCATATCGCTCCTGAAAATATCCATTCCCCCCAGGGACTCAGTCCGGTTGCTTGTAAAGTAGATCGTCTTTCCGTCCGGGCTGAATGTGGCGTGTGATTCGTAATACCTGGAGTTGATGGTTTTTCCCAGTGATTTGGCCGGGTTCCAGCGGTTATTGGCAAAAACAGAGGTGTAGATGTTGCTGTCGAATTCGTCGGAAACAGCAAGCAGCATGGTTTTTCCGTCGGACGAAAGTGCCACCACATCCATGTTTCCGTCGGATACGATAGACGGTGTAATGTTCTTTGGTTTGCCCCAGGTTCCGTCATCCTCTTTCATAGAAACCTGCACACTGTTATAGAATGGATTCTTTCCCATGAATGCCATGGTATTCATGTCATTTGAAATAACCACATTGTACCTGTTGGAATGGGTTTCATTGACCTGCCCAAGGTTTCCCCTGGTGTATTCCACAGGGTTATTTATGGCCACAACTGCATTGCCACACGATTCTATCTGTTTGTCAGTATATGCCTTTTGCATTTCTTGCCTGGGGCCAAGGAACAGGTCGTATTCACCATATTTCTCCCGGGCCTTTTCCAGTTCCATATTGATCCTGTAGGCATTTCCCAGGTATAGCAGGGCATCGGGGGGTGCGTTTACTTCTTTAAAGGCTCCTTCCCTGTAACGTTCTGAAATGAATTCGACTGCTTGTTCCAGATGGGGGATGGCTTCGCTTTTCCGGCCGGGGATCTGAAGCAAGCAAATTCCCATGCGGTAATTGATGTTGGCATTATCCTGGTACCCGCTTTTATACACTTTGTTAAAGGCATATAATGCTTCCTCATAATCTTCCTCAGCAAAAAAGAACTCGCCATCATAAAAGTCCTCTTTTACATTTTGACCGGCGACCATTGAGGCAAGAAGCAAAACGGATAGCATCAAGAAAGGTCTTCTCATTGCGGGACGGTTTATCGTGTATATTACAAATTTAAAAATTTAATTGACAGCACAATAAAAATCAAATTGAAATATCCAACCTTTCAAAGGCCTGGAAATTTCTCTGTTCTTTAATTCACGTACGGTAAATACTATGGTTTTATTCAGTGGAATTTCTCCTGTTTTTACGGCGTATCCACCACAGAATAATCAGCAGCAGGCATCCTGCACCTGATAGTCCGGCTACTGCGACAGGCCATCCTTTCCTGTCACCCGGATCACCGGATATCTCCAGGAGTTCATCATCGATGCGATCCACCTCAAGGGGTTCATCCAGGCCAATTAACATGGCTGCCCTGACATCATCCATGGTGAATCCATGCCCTTGAGCAGCTTCCTCCAGGTGTCTGATCAGATCTTCCGGAGTATGGATGCCTGCCTGGTCCAGGTCAAGGCTTTCCAGGTATGATTTCAATGAGCCCTCAGAATTCTCCAGCAGGTGCCTGTACAGCAAACTGGCATCACCATTTGCTACGGCATCGGCCAGCAAGAGCAGTGCCTCTGCCTGTCCACTCTCCACTTCAGACTTCAGACGTTGTTGTCCTGCGGCTGCGGTTGAAGCTTTCCGCGGTTCTTTGCCAATTACGATGAAGCTATTCTTATGGATATTACCATCGCTGTCAATCATTTCAAGCTCAACCCTGCTGGTTCCGGGAAGTGGTTCGATCTCCAGGGTGGTTCGGCGCTTGTCTACCTCAATCGTGTCCACGCTTACAAGGACAGAGTCCTGGTAAACTTTAGTAATCAGTATACTTCCTTTTTGAAGTTTCAGCGGAACTTCAATGGTTTCGCCAGCTACTCCCTCATAGAGGGTGTCCTTCAGTTGGATCTGGCTCTCTTCTCCGACAAATACCAGGGATTCTTTCCTGACTAGGGATAGTTCAATATCGCCGTCCAGCCTGATACCCTGCTTATTGGAAACGGAAGTGATGTTGAGGGGCCTGATCAGCTCTTCATAGCCTGTGCCGGTAAAATGCAGCTCGTACAGGCCCTGCTGCAGGTTGAAGCCGAATGCTCCGGTCTCTTCATCAGGTGAACCATACATGATCGTATCACCGGTCCTGGAATCCACCACAAAGATGGCTATCTGTGCAGTATCAATGGATCCATCCTCCGTGCGCAGGTTGCCTGAGACTAAGTACATCCGGGGGTTGTCCACCGAGTAGATATCCATGTAGTAGATATCGTGCCTGCCCCGACCCTTGTTGCTGTAGATGGAGTAATAGGCTTCGAACCCATTGTTGATGGGCTGGAAAAAGAGGTCATCGTCGGTTGTATTGATGGGATATCCCAGGTTGATGGGTTCTCCCCATGAACCGTCTGCTTTCTTTTTTGAAAAAAAGATGTCATAACCGCCCATGTTATAATGGCCGTATGAACTGAAATAGAGTGTTTGTCCATCCCCGGTAATGAATGGGGTCTCTTCATTGTAGCGGCTGTTGATGGTGGGCCCCAGGTTTTCGGGCGGTCCCCATTTTCCATCCGCCTGGCGATCCGATTTATAGATATCCAGGCCTCCATGGGTTCCCTTCCGGTTGCTGGTGAAATAGAGGGTCTGGCCATCCCTGCTGAAACAGGCATGCGATTCCCAGTATTTGGTGGAGATATTTTCGCCCAGTTTTACCGCAGGCAGCCACCTGCCATCTTCAAACTGACTGTAGTACAGGTTGCCGATATAATCATCGTCATAATAGAGGATCATCTCGGTGCCGTCGTGGGAAAGGCCTGCAGGATAAATGTCGGCGTCATATCCCAGGGAGGTGGTGATGGACTGGGGATAGGACCATCCCTCGTCGGTTTTTTCGCAATAGAATGCCCCGTCATAGAAGGGGAGTTCCGTTACAAAAGCCAGTTTTGTACCATCCCCGGAAACTACCGGACGAATATCTGAATACCGGGTATTGATAAGTGAATCCAGTATAGTCAGATCGATATCAACCGGCATGGTCTTTAACCTCTGTGCATTTTTGCAAGCCCTGATCTGGGTCTGTACAAGTTCTTCGTCATATACGTCCCGGTCCATCATCTCCAGGAACTGTTCATATGACTCTATAGCCATCTCCAGCAGCTCGTTGACCAGGTAGGCATTGCCCAGGTAATAGAGCACATCCGGAGGTGCAGTTTGCTCCTTAAAACTGTTCTCTTTGTAATTGGGATTGATGTTATCACTTGCATCCAGCAGGTACCCGATGGCCTTGTCTTTCTGGTAGGGATCATTCAGGAGGCAGATCCCAATTTTATATTTGAGGTTATCATTTCCGGGATCCCGCCTGTATAACCTCATGTAAAGAGGCAGTGCATCTGCATACTCTTCAAAGAGGAACCATGATTCGGCATCCAGGAAATCGGTACGCGAGGAATCCCTCTGTGCAAACAGAACACCCGGAATGAAAAGGGAAAGAAGGAAAGAATAGAACAGGACCCGGTTCATACTGTTTAGCAATTTTGTTAAATTTAACAAAATATCCTGTTAAATCTTCCTGAAATTCCGGGTGATTATTAACAGGTCATTGAATACCCTGTAATCTTTGGCATACACCACGTTGATCTCCTTGACCCTGTCGGAGGAAAGGTTCTCAGGGGGGAAATGGATCCCGGGATTCAGGATGCCCCTTTTCAGGTGAGGCAGGTCTGAAAGATCATCGCTTTTCAGTTTAAGATACCCCACCCATGTACAGAGTCCCAGCAGTACCCGGACCACATTCCCCACGCTTCGAAAATGGCCTTTCACAAAGAGGAACCAGAGTGGAAAGGTGATAAAGAGGAGCAAGGCGGTAACCGCATCAAAAAGCCTTTTGTTCCGGCGGTTGGACTCTTTTCCAATGGAGTTGAAGTGGATGGTGTAGAGGTCGCCCGCAGTATTGATGGAGTTGCTGCCGATGATGGAAAGACTTTCGGGGGGGGCGATCTTAAAATCGACCGATGATCCGATCAGCCGGGTCATGATCCGGATGATCCCCTGTGAAGGAAGGTCCTTTGAACAGAAAACAATCTCATCCACACGGTTAATACTGGCGATCTCATCAATCTGTTCAATGTGCCCCATATACTCCGATCCGGTGCCGGCAGGCGATGGAGATACAAATCCTATGATATCGGGCTTGGCCTGGGTATCAAGCAGAAGGGTGCTTACCCGCCGGGCTTCCTCTTCCTTGCCCACGATGACCATCCGCTTCTGTTTATTCAGGTCGATTTCGTAATCCTTGATGCGGGCCAGGTGAAACAGGATCCTCAGTCCCAGTGTACTTACAATGGCCCAGAGTGATCCCAAAAATATCAGGGCCCGGGAGAACCTCCAGTCCAGCGGGAGCATGGCATAGATGACAAGGATCACCAGCGTGCCCACCAGGTGGCCTTTCAGGAATGAAAAGACCCGCATCGGTTTGTCGTAACCTCCCGAGTAATAGAGGGAGATCAGCCAGACCAGGATGTATGCAGGAACCACCAGGTGGAGGAACATGGGTGGGTAGTAGTCAGGCATGTCAAAACGCACCTGTTCCCAGAGGGGGAGTGCAAACATGTACCCGAGATAGATGATCACGGCATCCAGGACCGGCCGGTAAATCCTGTTCACAAACCGGCGTGACACGGAGAGTGCCGCCCGGAAGTAAATGGCCAGGTTGATCAGTATGCTGAATGTGCGGGCCTTGCGGGATGTAAAGTGTTTTCCAGCGAAGATGATCATGGCCTGGTAAAACATCTTTACATAGTTGAGGCTTCCCTTTTTGGTGCTCTCCCCCTTGTAATGAATGATTGTTGTGCCAGGGAAGTAATAGTTTTTATATCCGGCTTCGGTGATTCTGTACGACAGGTCAATGTCTTCCCCGTACATGAAGAACGATTCATCCAGCAGCCCCGTTTTTTCAAGTGTTTCGCTGCGCAGGAACATGAAAGCCCCGGCAAGCACATCCACACTGTGTGTCCCCTCCATGTCAAGGTACCCCAGGTGGTACTTGCCGAAACGCCGTGACCTTGGGAACAGGGATGAGAGTCCGAACATCTTATAGAAGGATACCATGGGAGTGGGCAATGAGCGCTTGGATTCGGGAAGAAACTCACCCTTGCCATCGATCATCTTGACACCCAGGGCACCGGCATCGGGATGGGTGTCCATGAAGTCAATGCATTTCTTAAAGGTCTCTTCCTCCACCACCGTGTCCGGATTCAGCAGAAGCACATAACGGCCGCGGGATTCTCTGATGGCCTGGTTGTTGGCTTTGCTGAAGCCCAGGTTCTGTCTGTTTTCGATGATGTTGACCCAGGGAAACTTCTGGCGAATTTCCCCTACCGACCCGTCCACCGAATTATTGTCCACCACAAACACTTCCACTTTCAACCCTTCCATGGCCTGCTGGACAGCGTGCAGACACTGTTCCAGGAAATATTTGACGTTATAATTAACAATAACTACAGACAGGTCCATCTGGTAAGAATGAAGGTTAAAGGATATCCAGTTCCAACTGGTTGCGGAGCAGGTCGTCCATCTCCTCCCGTTTGCGTATCAGGTAATCTTTGCCCTCGTGGATGAGTACTTCGGCCGGACGGAACCTGGAATTATAGTTGGATGACATGGCATGGCAGTATGCTCCGGCATTTTTGAAGAGCAGGTAATCTCCCTCCGATGCTTCGGTCATCTTGCGGTTCCATCCGAATGTATCGGTCTCGCATATGTACCCAACCACAGTATAGATTCGTGTTTTTCCTTCCGGTTTGCTCACATTGAGGATCTCGTGGTACGCATCATAAAACATGGGCCTGATGAAGTGGTTCATGCCGGTATCCAGACCAGCAAATACCGTGGAGGTGGTTTGTTTGATTACATTGATCCTGGCCACAAAATAACCTGCTTCACTCACAAGAAACTTCCCGGGTTCGAAGATGAGTGTCAGGTCTTTTCCATATTCCTTGCAGAACCGGTTAAACCGGACTGAAAGGTGTTCTCCCAGGGATTCAATGTCGGTCGATACATCACCCACCCGGTAGGCCACCTTGAATCCGCTTCCGAAATCCACATACTCCAGGTCAGAAAAACTTTTTGCCGTGTCGAACATGATCTCTGCTGCCTGCAGGAATACTTCAGTATCCAGGATGTCCGATCCCGAATGCATATGGATCCCTTCCACCTTCATACCATTGGTTTCCACAACGCGGTGAACGTGGGGCATCTGGTAGATGGAAATACCGAACTTTGAGTCGATATGACCGGTGGATATCTTGTGGTTGGCTCCGGCAAGGATGTGGGGATTGATGCGGATGCAAATGGGGACCTCTGCACCATATTTGTGTCCGAATTCTTCAAGGATGGCAATGTTATCAATGTTGATCCGAACGCCCATCTTTACCACCTCTTCAATCTCCTGGAATGAAACACAGTTGGGTGTATAGAGGATGTCCCGGGGATCAAAACCGGCTTTAAGGCCCACGGTGACTTCCTGGATGGATACCGCATCCAGTCCCGATCCCATCTGTCGAAAGAGTTTGAGCACATTGATGTTTGTAAGTGCTTTGCAGGCATAATTGATCTTGACCCTGGAACCTTTGAATGCTTCAGTAATCCGTTTGTACTGACGTATCATCCCGGCGCTTTCATAAATATAGAGCGGAGAGCCATGCTTCTCGGCGAGGCCGACCACAGGAATCCCGTCGATGACATACTGATTCTTCTTAAGTTCCATAACGGTTGTTTTTAAATGTATCCTCGAATGAGGTACGGTTGATGATGGACCGCCCCAGGGTAACCTCGTCGGCATATTCAAGGTCGTCCCCGATGGCCACACCCCGGGCAAGGGTGGAAACAGTGACAGGGTATTCTTTCAGCCTTCTGTAGATATAAAAGTTGGTTGTGTCGCCTTCCATGGTGGTGCTGAGTGCAAGGATGATTTCGGTGCATGCTCCTGACTTCACTTTTTCTTCCAGTGACTCGATATTCAGGTCGGCAGGACCAATACCATCCATGGGTGAAATGATCCCCCCCAGCACATGGTAGACTCCTGAAAATTGCTGTGTATTTTCCACCGACATCACATCGCGGATCGATTCAACCACGCAGATGGTTTTCTTGTCCCGGTAGGGATCGGAGCATATGTGGCATACTTTGGTGTCGGAAATGTTGTGACAGATGGTGCATGTGATGATCTCCTTTTTTATGCGAAGGATGGCGTTACCAAAATGCTCCACTTCTTTATCTTCCTGCTTCAGCAGGTGCAATACAAGCCTGAGGGCGGTCTTTCTTCCGATACCCGGCAACGTGGCAAACTCCTCCACGGCCTCCTCAAGCAGTTTTGATGAATAGTTGTGCTGCATCTTTTTCCGGTGGTCCATCAAAAGTACTACTACACCGCCAACCTGACAATTTTTTTTACCCGAAATTGAATGAATTATTTTTAGGATCTTTATATTTTGTTCAAATTTGATCCGTATTTATCCAGAACTCTTTGTCAGCTACACTCATCATATCCATCATCGTTGCTTATTTTTTGCTCCTGTTGGTGATCTCCTGGCTTTCGGGCCGGGGTGCAGGCAACGAAGCCTTTTTCCTGGGTGACCGGAAGTCGCCCTGGTACATCGTTGCATTTGGTATGATCGGGGCATCCCTTTCGGGGGTTACCTTCATCTCTGTACCCGGCTGGGTGGCCGACAGTCAGTTTTCCTACATGCAGATGGTCCTGGGGTATTTGCTCGGGTATGCCGTTATCGCCAATGTGTTGATGCCCCTTTATTACAGGCTTCAGCTTACCAGCATATATACCTACCTGGAAGAGCGTTTTGGACGGTTTTCCTATAAAACCGGGGCCTCCTTTTTCCTGCTCTCAAGGATCGTGGGGGCATCTTTCAGACTATTTCTGGTGGCGAATGTACTCCAGCTGACCGTTTTCGAGGCGTGGAACATCCCGTTCTTTATTACGGTCATCGTCACCATCGCCCTGATCTGGCTCTATACCTACCGGGGGGGGATCAAAACCATCATCTGGACCGATACCCTGCAAACCTTCAGCATGCTTACGGCTGTGGTGGTATCTATCATTCTCATTACCAGGGCCATGGATCTTTCCCTTGGGGAGATGATCGGGAGGGTGGCGGCAGGTGATGATTCGGGGATCTGGGTGTTTGACGGATGGCAACGGGAGAATCACTTTGTTAAGCACTTCCTGGCCGGTGCATTCATTACCATTGTGATGACCGGCCTGGACCAGGATATGATGCAGAAGAACCTGAGCTGCAAGAATATCAGGGAAGCTAAAAAGAACATGTACCTGATGAGCCTCTCCCTGGTGCCGGTGAACCTGGTCTTCCTTTTCCTGGGAGCGGTTCTGATCCAATTCGCGCAGTTCCGGGGAATCCCTGTGCCGGCCGCAACCGACGACTTTTTTCCCCTGGTGGCTACGGGAGGGTATCTTCCACAGGTGGTGGGGGTCTTTTTTATTGTGGGATTGGTGGCAGCAGCCTACTCCAGCGCAGATTCGGCCCTTACGGCCCTGACCACTTCATTCACTGTGGATATCCTGGAGGGTCAGCGCTGGGAGGAGCACAAACTGACCCGGTACCGCCGGCGGGTACACCTGGGTATCTCCATTGTGCTGGGTCTGATGATCATGCTCTTCAGGGCCATCAATGATGAAAATGTAATCTCTGCCATTTTCAGGGTGGCAGGCTATACCTACGGCCCCCTGCTGGGCCTCTATGCTTTCGGACTCTTCACCCGGCTCAGGGTGCGCGACCGGCTGGTCCCCCTGCTGGCCATCCTCTCACCCGTCCTCACATACCTGCTCAGTTACTTTTCCGAAGTGCTCTTTAACGGGTACAGATTTGGGTTTGAGTTGCTGATCGTAAATGGAAGCATCATGTTCGCAGGGATGCTGCTCATTAGCCGGAAGTCAGATAAGAAGTAGTTGGTAAGCTAGTCCTTGAGAAAATCCTTTATTGTTTTGTATATAGAATAAATAGGCGTGTATTTGTTTTGTATGTAGAACAATATGAATATTTAAAGAGTTATGTTAAGCGAAAATTCCAGACTTACATTAAAAGTTATTATATTAAGAACGATTGAAAGCTTTTACACAAAGCCCGAGTTAAATTGAACTCACAACTGAAAATAGATTGAGGAATGAAAGGGCCCTGCTTATTCATCATACTTATTGGATGCATCTCTTGCGGCAATAGTTGCATTGCCCAATCTGAAGCCATTATTGCAAATACCAACATCCAACTAAAAGGCAATCACGTCCACATCACATATGATATTCTAAATATCAATAAGGCTGCCCGTTTTGAGGTTTGGGTTGAAATAACTGAAGCAGATGGAAATAACCTGGAAGTGAATGCATTAAAGGGTGATATTGGAGAGGACATTGTAGCGGGTAATAACAAGGTTATTATCTGGGATCCTGAAGCTGATAGTATCTTCCTGAATGCACCGATTGATATCCAGGTATTTGCGAACATGATTTTACCCCTTCCCGCCTCATCCAAAGAATTCAACAGAGTTGGGATCATTCTTCAATCCGTTGCCTTCCCGGGACTGGGGTTGTCAAGAGTAACTGGAAAACCACATTGGATAAAGGGTGTGGTTGGATATGGTTGTATTGGCGGAGCAATAGTCCTAAATAAAATGGCTGTTGCTTCCTATGAAGATTATGGTATTGCTGAATCAGCGGAAGATGCAAATTCTTTATTATCCACTACAATAAGACAAAATAATATTTCAAAAGGCCTGGCCTTTAGCGCGATAGCAATCTGGGTTACCGACCTCACCTGGACCTTCATTGGTACTTCGGACCTGAGGAAAGAAAAGCTCTATAGTGATCAGAAAGGTGTCTCAGTAGGGACCGATTATGATGTTATTTCAAATACTCCACTGTTTTCATTGAAATATACCTTTTAAACAACAATGAAACTGGTTAGATACATTTTGGTTTTACAGCTCCTGGTTGGAACATTGTCCCTTCATTCCCAGGTACTAAAAGGTGAAAAGGTTTCATTTCAATTGAACAATGCACCAGAAGTGGAGGTGGTCGAGGTTCCCGATGCCAAGGAGCCAGCCATTACCATAATCTCTCCAGAACTGGAGAACGGAGTGTATTATAAAAGTGCTGAACCGGAGGTAGTATTGATTGGAAAAATATCGGCTGCAAGCGGGATCAGTGTTTTGTCAATAGGATCAAAATGGATTGAATTTAACGACGAAGGCGGATTCGTTTCAACCATTGAACTTGAACCAGGCCAGAACAGGCTAAGGATAGTGGCAATGGATAAAAACGATAACCTGAAAGAGAAAACACTGTTCATTGACTATACCCCACCGGAACCCACACTGGCTGATAAGATTAGAGACAAGTCTGTCTACTATGCACTTGTCATCGGAATCGATGAATACGAAGACTATAGGCTTAGAGATTTAGAAAATCCAGTAAAGGATTGTGTAAAGTTTATTGAGTCGCTTACTAAGAATTACACATTTGAAGAGGAGAATATCACCTTCTTAAGGAATGCAACCAGGGAAGAATTGATCGGAAGCCTGGATGATCTAACTCAAAAGGTTACTCCAGAAGATAATCTTCTGATCTTCTACGCAGGACATGGTATGTGGGATGAAAAATCAAACAATGGGTACTGGTTACCCTCAGACGCAGAACGCGAAAAGAAAACCAATTGGGTGCGTAACAGTGCCGTCATCGATTATTTAACTGAAATAGATTCAAAACACACGTTGCTCATTACTGATGCTTGTTTTGGTGGTTCAATTTTTGAAACCAGAGCGGGATTTGCAGACGATGAGTTAGCCTATGAGCAGCTTTATGAGCATCCAAGCAGGAAAGCAATGACCAGTGGCAATAAGACGGAAGTGCCTGACAGAAGTGCATTCACCAGATACCTGATCAACCAATTAAACGAAAACAAGGACACATACCTATCCTCAGCTACTCTGTTTAATAGTTTCCGATTAACGGTGATTAAGAATAGCAAGGCGATTCCTCAATATGGAAATATTGGGTATGTAGGAGACCAGGGAGGAGACTTCATTTTCCTGAAAAGGGAATAATGAATCAGTAATCGAATGAGATCATTCAGAAACATAACTTATAACAGCATTATTCCATTATTGGTTGGTTCAATCTCATTATTTGTGATTTCCGGTGGATGTGAGCGTTTGGATCCTGTAAAGAAACTAATTGTAAAAACCCGTTCGGTTTCTGACATCACACATAATTCATGTTCAGTTGCAGGTGAGATTATTGATTTTCGCAGAGATAGCGTTACCCAACACGGCTTCTGTTTTTCACAATTAAAAGATCCCACCATTAATGATGCCACTTTGCTATTGGGTTCAAATAGTAAGGAGGAGGTTTTTTCGGATGCCTTAACAGGACTCGAGGCGAGTATGCTTTATTACGTTAAGGCGTTTGCCACTGACAATGGTGGAACAATTTATGGTGATGAACTGGAATTTACTACCAGTGAGGTTACTGTGCTCACAGTGCCATCAATAACTACGGCAGAAATAACAACCATTACTGAAAATACGGCATCTTCAGGTGGGGAGATAACAAATAATGGCGGAGCTTCGATCACCCAGAAAGGAGTATGTTGGGGAACATCGCAGAATCCCACTTTATCGAATTTTCGAACTACAGATGGTACTGGTTCAGCAAGTTTCACCAGTTCTTTAAATGGGTTGAACTGCAACACGGTCTATTTTGTAAGGGCTTATGCAACAAATTCAGAAGGTGTCGGATATGGTCAGCAGTTGAGTTTTACCACAAATTCATGCACAGCGGATCTACCCACTTTATCCACCTCATCTGTAACCAGTATAACAGAAAATTCAGCGCTGGGTGGTGGAGATGTAACTGATGACGGAGGTGCCTCAGTTACCGCAAAAGGGGTATGTTGGAGCACTTCTCAGAATCCAACCATTAATGATAGTTACACAACGGATGGAACAGGCACTGGAAGTTACACAAGTTCAATAACCGGACTGGCCTGTGGAACAGCATATTATTTAAAAGCGTATGCGACCAATACTTCAGGCACAACTTATGGAACTCAGGTCAGTTTTACTACGAGTCAATGTTCAGTGAACCTGCCCACTGTGACCACCTCACCTGTAAACACTATTACGGAAACTTCAGCTCAGGGTGGGGGTAATGTTACCAGTGATGGAGGAGCATCAGTGACTGCAAAAGGGGTTTGCTGGAGTACTTCTCAAAATCCGACTATTTCTGACAGCCACACTACCAACGGAAGCGGTACGGGTAGTTTTACCAGCGCAATAACCGGCTTATCCTGTGAAATCAAATATTATGTGAGGGCCTATGTCACAAATTCTGTTGGTACAGCCTATGGAGAAGAGGTTAGCTTCACAACAGGTGCCTGTCCGGGGGGAATTCCGGTGGTTACCACCACAGTTGTGAGCAGTATTACTCAAACTTCAGCTCAGGGAGGAGGTGATGTAACAGATGATGGCGGACGCACTGTGACCGCTAAGGGAGTCTGCTGGAGCACGTCACCAAGTCCGACCATATCTGATAATAATTCTTCTGATGGAACAGGCACCGGACCCTACACAAGTGCAATTACCGGACTTTCCTGTGGAACAACATATTATGTTAGAGCTTATGCAACCAATTCGGCAGGCACAGCTTATGGAACTCAGGAAAGTTTCATCACAGGTCAATGTCCCTCGACCGTTCCAACAGTTTCAACCATATCTTTGAGCAATATTACAGAAACTTCAGCCCAGGGTGGAGGTGATGTCACCAGTGATGGAGGAGAAACAGTAACTGCAAGAGGAGTTTGCTGGAGCACTTCTCCAGGTCCGACTACCTCTGATAACCTCACAACTGATGGAACTGGAACAGGAAGCTTTACCAGTGATATTTCGGGGTTGAATCCATTAACCACTTATTATGTTAGGGCTTATGCAACCAATAGTTTAGGAACGAGTTACGGAAATGAACTAAATTTCTTAACAAGCAGTGAACTAATTTCTGATTATGACGGCAATTATTATCAAACCGTTGTGATTGGAGACCAAACCTGGATGGCGGAGAACCTGAAATCAATCCATTATGCCAACGGAGCTGCCATTCCTCTGGTTGAAAGCAATGCAATGTGGGATGGCCTGTCGGATAGTGACAAAGCGTACTGCTGGAATGATAATAACGCATCCACCGGAAACACCTATGGGGCATTGTATACCTGGGCCACGGCAATGAACGGAACCGGAAGCAGTGTTGCTAATCCGAGTGGTGTTCAGGGCGTATGCCCATCCGGCTGGCACCTACCCAGTGATGACGAGTGGAAACAGCTGGAAATGCATCTGGGTATGATCCAGACAGAAGCGGACAAGGAAGGCTGGCGAGGAACAAATGAGGGTGGGAAACTAAAAGAAACCGGCACAACCTATTGGAATAGTCCGAATATAGGCGCGACCAATACAAGTGGATTTACAGCCCTTCCGGGCGGCAACCGTTACGACTATGGCACCTTCTTCAACGTTGGCAGCAGTGCACTTTTCTGGACAACTTCAGAATATAGTGGTTCGGCGGCCTGGGCCCGCAGCCTGAGTTACAATATCGCGGAAGTGTACCGAGGCAACTACACCAAGAGCAATGGGTTCTCTGTCCGCTGTGTCAGGGATGATTGACCCGATGGCCATTTATCCAATGATCGTTTGCCGGGGGTTAGGTGCAAAGCTTCTCCAATAGTAGATATTTCTTGAAATGCTTTGAATTGGTTGCCCGATTAGGTAACTTTGCGATGTGAAATCTCGAAGACAGATTTTCAATTATGGAAATCATTTTCAGGAGTTTTATAAAAGTCTGGAACCTACAGTAAAGAAGAAAGTAGATTGGGTTATTGGCTTAGTCCGTGACCTGGAAGTCATCCCATCCAAGTTCTTCAAGCACATTAGAGGCTCAGATGGGATATATGAGATCAGAATAATGGTCCATAGAAACATCTACAGGATTTTCTGTTTCTTCGATGAAGGAAAATTAATAATTCTATTACACGGATTTCAAAAGAAGACCCGAAAAACTCCTAAAAATGAGATTATTAAAGCGGAAAAATAAGACAAGAATATTATGAGCAAAAGGAATAAGAATCTTACGTCTTTTGATGATCATCTTGATCAGCAATATGGCAAGAAAGGCACGCCTACACGAGAAAAATTTGAGCAGGAATTTGAAGCGTTTAAAATTGGTGTTTTAATTCAAGAGGCTAGGAAAAGGAGGAAGTTGACCCAGGAAGATCTTGCGCTGAGAGTTGGCACAACAAAGAACTACATCTCCAGGATTGAAAATGATGCCAGTGATATCAGGCTATCAACTCTTATGCGCATAATAAGTGATGGACTTGGGGGACATCTCACACTTACACTTGATCTTTAAGCTCAGCACCTAACATCGTTTATATTTCAGTGCCACAATTATCTTTCAATCCAGATTATTTGCAAAGAAATGCATAATGTTAATGTACAATTCGCAGTAGTGTGGCACCGCAATATACACGTATCCGTTATTTTATTACAATCATTCTATTTTCAAGTACTTTTTCTCCCTTCAATACAATCATGTAAACCCCTGCAGAGAGGTTTCCTTTTTTCAATGTTACTTTATCTGATGTGGTCACGTCCATTTGAAAAACTTTGTTTCCTAACACACTGAAAACCGATAATGTGAGGGTTGAATGATCGGGATTGCAAATTTCAATGATCGCATTGTTTGAAAAGGGATTGGGATAGATCCTCATTGCATGGCTGGTATGCTCATCCACTCCAATGACAACTTCAACATTGACGGTTATAGTCCAATCCTGCTTTGTTTCTCCATCAGAAGCGGTGATGGTATAGGTTACCGGATTTGTAAAATCATTGGCAGTAGTTCCGCTCTGTTGATCTGCTCCCTCCACAGATGCTGTTGCTCCTTCAGATAAACTAAATGTGGCAATAAGGCTGGTCAAGTCTGTGCCATTTTCAACTTCAATGTCAACTGTATGGGAAACCGGATTTACGATTGCATCTCCTATTTGGGGAGGTTTACCGAAATTGTAGGAGAGGATATCGGTATCGTTCAGTGCTGCTGCAACAACAGTAACCACCCACTCCTGTACTGTGACTCCGTCTAAAGCGGTGATCACACAGGTCACCGGATTTGTAAAATCATTGGCAGTGGTTCCGCTCTGTTGAGCAATCCCCCCCACAGATAATGTTGCACCATCAGAGAGCGTAAATGTGGCAATAAGGCTGGTCAAATCTGTCCCATATTCAACTTTAGTGTCAACTGTATGGGAAACTGGGTCTACCAATGCATCTCCTGTCTGGGGCGGTATGCCAAAACTGTAGGACAGGATATCAGTCTCATCTTCAGCTACTGGTGTATTAACAGAAACAATCCATCCCTGAGCTGTGACCCCATTTTCCGCTGTAATCAAATAATTTACCGGATTTGTAAAATCATTGGCAGTTATTCCGCTCTCCTGAGCTGCTCCACCGACAGTTGCTGTCGCACCATCCGATAATGTAAATGTGGCAACAAGATTCGTCAAATCTGTTTCATGTTCCACTTCTATGTTAACAGTATGGGAACCCGCATTGATGACCTCATCTCCGGTTTGAGGAGGCTTACTAAAGCTGTAAGACAGGATATCGGTTGCATCATTGATGCCACTGGTTCCACTGTTCGCAGATACAATAATTTTATCAGTTCTGAAGCACCCATTCTTGTCAGTTACTTTAAGGGTATATGTAGTAGTATCTGAGGGGGTGGCAACCGGGTTTAATGTGGTTGGATCACTAAGCCCATCTGATGGGATCCATTCATATACATAAGGTTCGGTCCCTCCACTTACTGAGGCATTTAATGTCACTGAGGAGCCAGATTCTCTGGTTACATCCGGGCCGGCGTAAACAGCCAGATCTGAATTGTCATGAATTCTCACATCATCTATATACCAACCGGTACTTAGGTCAGAAGGATAATAAATACCCTCCGAATGGAAATAAAAAGCAAGTTGAACTGTAGAATCAGCATATGACGTTAAAGGAATGTAATATGGTGTCCATGATCCACTACTTGTATTTATGGACTGAGTTGAGATTGTTTTCCAGGTTTTACCCTCATCGGTAGTTAATTGAATCTCACCCCAATCACCGAGTGCGAAACTGAACCAATGCCAAAAACGAACCGCAGGAATCTCTGATGCTGCGGGTACAACAAATGGTCGGCTTATGAGCCGGCTATCAACAGGTTCATGATAATTACCATCTAGAATAGTACCAGCACAGTATAGTCCTCCATTCGATTTGCTCGGCCCAGAGGTTGGTTCTCCAACTTCCCATGTGCCCTTCTCAACCGACCAGTCACCCAATCCTGATTCGAAATCCTCCGGATTATTAAATAAATAAGGGCCCGTAACCAATGATACATCATCAATATACCAACCGGCATTTACATCAGAAGGATAATAAATACCCTTCGAATGGAAATAAAAAGCAAGTTGAACTGTAGAATCTGCATATTCCGATAGATCAATTAATCCACGATACCAGGCATCGCCCCCATAATTATTATACCTAATTGAAATGGGGTTCCAAGCTTCGTTATTCGTCTTTATTTGAACTTCTCCATAATCACCTAATGCGATTTTCCACCAATGCCAGAATTGAAGTCGTGGATTTTCTGATGCGGTCGGTACTTCAATTGGAGGGCTTATCAGTCTGCTATCTACAGGCTCATGATATTGACCATTTAATTTCGTGCCAAAACAATTTTGACCACCGCGAGCATTACTCGGTCCGTATGTTGGGACTCCGAGATCCCATGTGCCCTTCTCAACCGACCAGTCACCCAATCCTGATTCGAAATCCTCCGGATTATTAAATAAATAAGGGCCCGTAACCAATGATACATCATCAATATACCAACCGGCATTTACATCAGAAGGATAATAAATACCCTTCGAATGGAAGTAAAAAGCAAGTTGAACTGTAGAATCTGCATATTCCGATAGATCAATTAATCCACGATACCAGGCATCACTCCCAAACTCATCATATCTTATTGAAATGGGCACCCACTCTCCATTGCTAGTCTTTAATTGGACTTCTCCCCAATCACCTAATGCGAAATGCCACCAATGCCAAAAACGAATGGTAGGATTCTCTGATGCAGCCGGTACGACAAAAGATGTGTACCTGATTAACCTTGAATCAACAGGCTCAGTATAGTTCCCATTTAAAACTGTCGCAGCACAATTATTCCCAACAAAAGCACTCTGGGGGCCACTTGTGGGTGTGCCCACTTCCCAGGTTCCAATATCTACATACCAATTATCTGACCAATCCCCTTCAAAATCTTCGGTCCAAAGGATATTATTATTTTGTGCATTTACTACAAAAATTGAGAATAGTAAAAAAGCGATCGTTAAGGGGACCTTATGTTTCATGATGTTTGATTTTGGCAGTATGTGTTACGTTTCGGTGCGCTGGTAATAAAGTTGTGTAGTGTACCCACCACTTAACCATATCTGGAACTTATCAGATATTACATTAAAGTTAATAATTATTTTCATTTTGGGGTAAGGAAGATGAAACAGAGAACTTTACAGAAAGGAAGGTTGATTATTGAAACGCAAAAATCCCCAGTTTTCATTAACTTGCTTTTTGACTAACAAATACCCTCAATAATGCAGAGAAAAGCTCTCCTTTTGGTTATATGCATCACACTTGTAGTTGTTAGTGCAGCGCAGGAGTATGTACCATTTCCGACTGAGCAGGTACATTGGAATGTGTTGGTTGTAGCCACTTGTGATGACAGCCATCCGCCGGATACGACCCTGGCAAGGTATGCTATTCATGGCGACACAACCATTCAGGAGGTTGACTATATGAGGTTGTGTCTGGAGAAAGGGGATACGGTGAATCCGGTCATTGAACCTGTGGGGGGATTGCGTGAAGAGGAGAAGAAGATCTATTTCATTGGGCGTGATTTTGGAGGTGCCCCTCATAATGATGAAGTTTTACTATATGATTTTAATGCCCGGGTCGGGGATACAGTCAGGCATCTGCAGGATGATCATCCCACATTCTTCTCGGTTATTGAAGAGATTGATTCAATGCAGATAGGGGTGGATTATCGCAGGCGATATCTGGTTGATCACAACTAGTACTATCACAATCCAGATTTCATCGTTGAAGGGATAGGAAGCATCCTGAACGGACTGCTGGGCCATATCACCATGATCCCTACCTGTCTTGATGGTTCTTTTTACTGGGAGCATGTTTGTTTTAAGGATCAGAATGTTGAATATGTGAATCCCCGCTTCGGGTCATGCTATCCTGACAGGTTTTTTGTGGGAATTGAAAAATCTGTATTTCCAGACACACACATTAAGTTGTATCCGAATCCTTGCGGTGACATCTTAAATTTTGATTTTGCGCCACCATCCAGTGGATCCGGATTTGTTGTACGTATTTATGATATGACTGGTAAACTGGTGCTGAAAAAGGAGGCCGCCTCCACTCCTTTAGAGATCAGCCAGTTAAGTTTGGGTATGTATGTTCTGGATATTGAAACCGGATTCGGGAATCAGAAATTCAGGTTCATAAAAGCGGAGGACCATTTTCAGGAATAAATAGAAAGGGAAATGACTATTGTTCAGGTGGAAAATAGAGATGCCTGTATGGTTTTCTCAGGTTTCCTTTCTTGGTGTAAATACCTGCACTGACCAGGAATTCCCGCGCCGCTTCTTTATCCACTGCAAATTTCTTTTGCGGTTTTCCATGTATTTGAGCAATTCTTTGCGCTCTTTCTCGGTCATGATCCTTTACAGGTTACCTGGTGTTCTACAAAGTTAACATTAATCTCTGCAGGTTAATGTTTTCGCAGACGCAATATCAGCGAACCTCGGCCAACAGTTTCAATTGGGAGGATTGTAGCAGGAAAAAGGAGTCCTCATTTCAGAAGATACAGATGTAACACGGTTGTTACATTCATTTTGGAAGCCTTGCTGCCGTACATATTGTATACAATTGATATCTAAAGTGTTAGAGGATTGTATATATCTTGCTTCCCAGGTTGAAATGTTACAATTATGTGACATCCTGATCTTGAAAAACGGAGAAGGGAATTTAGAGATAGATATCAGATGCGATTTTCTGTACCAGTGCAGTTCCACTGCGCACTTTTCCATATTGAACTTTATAATTGCTTTACTTTGTCCAGAACAGATATACTGTATAAAGTGGAAAATACGATCAATCTATTTGCAAAAAAAAGAAGCGAGTTTCTGTCTTTAAAGCTTCATGAGGCCATTGACTGGGAAAAATATTACTTAATGTTCATTAGTCATCATTCCACGGCCATTGAAGGATCGAGCCTGACAACAACTGAATCTCAATTGCTTCTTGATGAAGGATTAACTCCAAAGGGGAAGCCCTTTGAACATTCGCAGATGGAAAGCGACCACTATAACGCCCTGATGTTTGTGGCCAGGGAGGTGGAGGCAAAACGCATTGTAACCCCGGAATTCATCCGGACTATAGCTGCGAGGGTTATGCACGGTACGGGGCAGGAATACCATGTCGCAGGGGGGGATTTTGATTCAGCGAAGGGGGACTACAGGAAGATTGGTGTTTTCACCGGGCAAACGTCTTACCCGAATTTCCAGAAGGTAGAAGGCATGGTAAAGGCATTGTGCGAAGATCTTGAAAAGAAAATAGATAAGGTAAATACGGCACCAGAGATTTACGACATGGCATTTGATTTTCATTATGACCTGGTATCCATTCATCCTTTTGCAGACGGCAACGGCAGGGTTTCCAGGCTGATCATGAATTTTATATTGATGTACCATAAAGAAACTCCGGCCATAATTCACAAAGAGGACCGACAGGAGTACATTGATTCGCTGAAAGAGTCAAGGGAGACAGAGAGTTCGCAACCCATGAGGAAGTTTCTGTATGATCAGCAGATCAAGCATTTTGACAGGCAGATCGAGTCTCAGCGATCTAATGGAAAGGACATATTCCTTACGTTCCTGGCTTAAAAACAAACATTATCACGGCCCCTGACAACATCAGCCAACAGCATCCACTACAATTTCCCTCGCCTTTTTAAGGGCTGCATCAATGCCGGCAGGATTTTTTCCGCCTGCTGTGGCAAGGAAGGGTTGTCCGCCACCGCCGCCCTGGATCCCGGTGGAGATTTCGCGGATCATGGTGGGGGCATCCAGGGAGTAGTTTTGCCGCACTTCATCATTAATCATGACGGCCAGGTGGGCTTTTCCGTCAATCTCGGCCCCGAGCACCAGGCACACTTTCTTGTACCGTTCCCTGAACCGGAAAGCCAGATCCTTAAGATGCGATGCCTCGCTCAGATCCACCTTTGAAGCGATGAAATACATATCCCCAATGTGTTCCATTTTTTGTTCCAGGGTTTTCACAATGATTCCCAGTACATTTTGTTGGAACCGGTCCACCTGCCTGGAAAGCTTGCTATTCTCATCCAGCATGCCTTTAACGGCCTTCACCAGGTCTTTCTGCTTCTCGAAAGAGCCCGATATTTGTCTGATCATATCGATGTGGCCATCAATGTAATTCTCAGCCACTTCTCCTGTTATAGCTTCGATTCGCCTAACCCCGGCAGCAATGGAAGTCTCCCGGAATATCCTGAAGGATCCGATCTGACCGGTGGCTTCCACGTGGGTTCCTCCGCAGAGTTCCACCGAATCGCCGAATTTTATCACCCTGACCGTATCACCGTATTTCTCGCCAAACAGTGCAAGGGCTCCCATGCCCACAGCTTTTTTTATGGGAACAGAGCGGTGTTCCTCCATTGTGCTGTTCAACCGGATCATTTGGTTCACCTGGTATTCTACCTTCCTGAGCTCTTCATCTGTCACCCGCTGGAAATGACTGAAATCGAACCGCAGGTAATCGGAGTCCACCAGGGAACCTTTCTGTTCCACGTGGTCTCCCAGCACCTTCCTCAGGGCATGGTGCATGAGGTGTGTGGCTGTATGGTTGTTGGCAGTCCGGAGCCGGCGTTCTTCATTCACCTTTGCTGTGAATGTGGCCGAGGGATCGGAGGGAAGTTTTTTGGCCACATGGATGATCAGGTCATTTTCCTTTTTGGTGTCGATGATCTCCACCCGTTCCTGTTCATTTTCAATGATGCCCCGGTCCCCTGTCTGTCCACCGCTTTCGGCATAGAAAGGGGTCAGGTTGAACACCAGGTGATACAGTTCCCTGTTTTTGGTTTTGATCTTCCTGTACCGTGTGATCTTCACCTCGATGGTGAGCCAGTCATATCCCACAAACTCCTCCACATCGTCGGATATTAATTCTGTCCAGTCGCCAGATTCGGTTTCTGCAGCCTGTTTGGATCTGCTCTTCTGGGCACTCATCTCCTTTTCAAACTGCCGGCGGTCGACCTCCATATCCTGTTCAGCAAGGATCAGTTCGGTCAGATCAAGGGGGAATCCGAATGTATCGTAAAGTACGAAAGCCTCTTTCCCCGGAAGGATCCGGCTGTTTTCCTTTTTTGAGTTGTCCACCAGCTGGTCAAGCAACCGCATTCCCGTATCCAGTGTGGAAAGGAAGGATTGTTCCTCTTCCCTGATCACCCGCCGGATGAGCTCCTGCTGGGCCTTCAATTCAGGAAATGTCTCACCCATCAGGCCCGCCAGTGTGGGTACAAGCCTGTGTATAAATGGCTCTTTCTGATCAAGGTAGGTAAAGCCGTAGCGGACAGCACGGCGCAGGATCCTTCTGATCACGTAGCCGGCTTTGTTATTGGAAGGAAGTTGTCCGTCGGCAATGGAAAAAGCGATGGCCCGCAGGTGGTCGGCAACCACACGCATGGCCACATCGGTGGTTTCTCCGGATCCATATTTAATGGTAGAGATGGATGCTATTTCCTGGATAATGGGTTGGAAAACATCCGTATCGTAGTTTGATTTTTTATTTTGAATGGCCATGCAGAGGCGTTCAAATCCCATGCCTGTATCAACGTGTTTTTCGGGCAGGCTCTTCAGCTCCCCGCTCGCTTTCCGGTTGAACTGGATGAATACCAGGTTCCATACCTCAACCACCAGCGGGTGGTCCTTGTTCACCAGTTCGGCACCGGGGGTCTTTTCCCGGTCTGCATCTTCCCTGAGGTCGATGTGAATCTCAGAGCAGGGTCCGCAAGGGCCTGTATCTCCCATCTCCCAGAAATTGTCTTTTTTCGATCCATCAAGGATGCGCTCTTTTTCCAGATATTCATTCCAGTAACCAAATGCCTCCAGGTCTCTTTCAATACCATCTTTCCGGTCACCTTCAAAAATGGTCACATAGATGCGGTCCCTGTCCAGTTTCACGCAACCGGTAAGGAATTCCCATGCCCAGCCAATGGCTTCTTTCTTGAAGTAATCCCCGAATGACCAGTTGCCCAGCATTTCGAACATGGTGTGGTGGTAGGTATCATGTCCCACCTCCTCCAGGTCATTGTGTTTACCGGTTACCCGCAGGCATTTTTGTGTGTTGGTTACCCGCCTGCCGGAAGGCTTTCTGTTCCCGAGGAAATAGTCTTTGAACTGGTTCATGCCCGCATTGGTAAACATGAGGGTGGGATCATTCTTTAATACCATAGGAGCGGAGGGAAAAACCTGGTGATTTTTCTTCTTAAAAAAATCTAAAAATGATTGCCGGATTTCCTGTGAAGTCATTGATGTATATGTCATTAAAATTTAAAAAATGTAACCCGGAACTGAAAGTTACGTAAAAAAAGCATTAGAGGTGCAAAAATAATTTTTTATGACTAATAGTTGGGATATTGAGAGTGGTTTTTTATTTTTAGCTTTTAGAAATGGTGAATATTTTTAGTCGAAAATACTTTCTGAACCCCGAAACACTTCGTTTTGAGCGAGTTAAGTTGTCGCTGAGACAGCGTTTGCGCTATTCCTTGTTGTTTAGCCTGGGATTGATTGTACTGGCAGTAGTCTTGCGATTCGGCTTTGAAAGGTATTATCCAACGCCCCGGCAGCTCATTTACGAAAGAAACAATACAACGCTTCGATCGGACTATGCAACCCTGAATACCCAGCTCCTGGGAGTTGAATCACAGCTTTCAGAATTAAGGAACAGGGACGATCGGTTTTACAGGTCGATTCTTAGCCTGAAGCCCGTTCCTGCATCCATCCGGGAAGCAGGTACCGGTGGTTCGGAACCTTATGGTCAATTTCGGAACCTGCGGGAACCGGGTATGGTCCTTGATGTTTTCCAGAGAATTGATAAAATTTCAAACCGGGTTCAAATACAGTCCAGCAGTCTTGAGGACGTTTACAAGGAAGCGGTGATGAACCAGCATTTTGTGGCCTGTAAGCCTTCCATTAACCCAATTTCATCGGCCGATCAGTTCTGGATGACCTCTTCATACGGATACAGGAACGATCCTTTCACCCACCGGCGGACCCCTCATTATGGTATTGATCTTGCCGGACCTTATGGCCTGAAAATACATGCCACGGGTGAAGGAACCGTGATCAGTACCGGTTTCAGCAAGTATGGATATGGCAAAGAAGTTCTGATTGATCATGGATACGGATACACATCCAGGTATGCCCATCTCAAGGAGATACTGGTCAAGCCCGGACAAAAACTGAACCGTGGTGAAGTATTGGGAACACTGGGAAGCACAGGACGCTCTACGGGCCCGCACCTGCATTATGAAGTGCGAAAAAATGGCCACACAGTTAATCCCATGTACTTCTTCTTTGAAAACCTGTCTGCCAGGGAATACAGCTTGCTTGCCACACGTGCCACTCTGCCGGAAGGAGTTTACAAACCAAATGCAATGAGCCAGAAATAATGGCCCGGTCGCAGTTCAAGTTCAATCCTGAAGACCTTAATTACAATAAACTCGACGATAGTCTTGGTGCACGTATCTGGCGGGTTGTCATCTATGTGGCTGCCATACTGGTCATGGCCATCCTGTTGAATGTTTTCTACTCACTTTTTTTCGACACTCCCCGTGAGCGACAGATCAGGCGGGAGAATGAATTGCTCGTGGAGCAGTATGAGGCACTGAATGAGAGAAAAGGAATGGTGGATACAGTGATGCATGAAATACAGCGTATTGATAAGGATATTTACAGGGTGATCTTTGAGACTGAACCGGTGGAAGGTGAAATGAATCCGGGGAACGACGTGAACTATCAAAGCCTGCTTCACGCTTCCAATGAGGAGATTGTAACGTTTACAGCCCATAAGCTGGATTCGATGATCAGTCACGACAAAAGCACCGCATCCATGTATGATGTGTTGATGATCAAGGGAGAGGCCAGGCTGGATATGTTGCCCGCTATTCCGGCGATCCAGCCCATTGAAAACAGGGACCTGACCCTCATTGCCTCCGGATTCGGTCACCGCATTCATCCCATTTATAAGATCAGGAAAATGCATACGGGTATTGATTTTTCCGCGCCTGTGGGAACTCCGGTATATGCTACGGCTGACGGGGTGGTGGAGACAGCAGTCCGGTCGGGACGCGGATTGGGGAACAGGATTCAGATCGATCACGGTTACGGATATAAAACCCTTTATGCATATATGGACGAACTGAATGTCCGGAGCGGCCAGAGGGTAAAGAGGGGTGATGTGATCGGGACAGTTGGAGACACCGGATTGAGTGTGGCACCCCACCTGCATTATGAAGTGCATCTCAATGGAGAACCTGTCAATCCCATCAACTATTTCTTCCTGGAACTTACTCCGGAGGAGTATGACAGGCTTATCCGGACCTCCATTATGTCGGGCCAATCTTTTGATTAACAACACTTTTTTGTATATTGCGGGACGTATGGAGAGATTCCGTTTTAACCCTGAAACCCTGTCATACCAGAAAGTTCAGACTACCGGGAAGCAAAAGTTGTTCCGGTTTCTTGCATTTACGGGTTTGACATTCTCCTTTGCCCTGGGGGGGCTTGTCCTGAGGGACAGACACATGCTCTCTCCTCGTACCGACAGGCTCACCGTTGAACAACAGCAGATTACTTATGAACTGGATCTCCTGAACAGGGACGTTTTACACTATGAGAAGGTACTCCGGAATGTGGCTTTTAACGATGACCACATCTACCGTGTTTACTTTGAAGTGGATCCGTGGCCTGCTACCCTGCGGAATGCCGGTGTTGGGGGATCTAACAAATACGCCTATTTCAGGCAGCATAAGCATGCCAACCTGCTCATCCGGACCAATCGCAACATAGACCAGTTGGAAAGGAGACTGGTGGTTCAGTCTATCTCCTTTGATGAGATCATTGAAATGGCGGGTACCAAGGAGGAACGCATTGCGGCCCGTCCCGCCATACAGCCTGTGAGCCTGAAAGACCTGACCCGGTTTGGTTCCTCTTTCGGGATGCGGTTCCATCCCATCCTGCAGGTGGTCAGGCCCCACAACGGGATCGACCTGACAGCGCCGAGGGGTACCAACATTTATGCCACAGCGGATGGGACAATCGTCCAGGCAGGGTACAGAACTGGCGGTTTTGGGAAAAAGATACTGGTGGATCATGGTTTTGGTTATCGTACTTTGTATGGCCATTGCGAGGAAATCCTGGTGGAGCATGGACAGAAGGTAAAACGCGGCGAGGTGATTGGCAGGGTAGGAAGTACCGGGCTCTCCAAATCTCCACATCTGCATTATGAAGTCCACGTGAATGGCAGACCTGTGGATCCCATCAACTATTACGCCAATGACCTGTCAGCCGAAGAGTATGATAAGATGATCGATTTGCTCTCTTACGCTGACCCGTCGTTTGATATTAATTGATCCAAAGGGCATGATATGAGGCTGGTGGTTGTTGGTTTACTGTTTTCTCTTTTTCTATCATCCCTTTCTGCGCAGGACACCCTCAGCACGGACACCCTCAGCACGGACACTCTCAGCACGGACACCCTCAACACGGACACCCTTTGCATTATCGGTACGGGGGATATCATGCTTGGAACCAATTATCCATCCAGAACTTACCTTCCTCCCGGTGATGATTGTTCGCCTTTACTCCGGCCAGTTCACCATGTATTGCAGTCGGGTGATGTGCTTTTCGGGAACCTGGAAGGGGTGTTCTGTTCTGAGGGAGGAACCCCGAAAAGGTGTAAGGATACGACCATGTGTTATGTTTTCCGGATGCCGGACCATTTCGCTGCCTGCCTGGTGGAAGCGGGTTACGATGTATTGAGTGTGGCCAACAACCACACGAATGATTTTGGATATGAAGGCAGGAGGTCCACTGCTCAAATGCTGGATTCACTGGAAATTGCGTATGCCGGATTTATTACCCATCCCTGGACCACATTTGAAAAAGGCGGGATTACTTATGGTTTTGCAGCATTTGCACCGAATAGGGGTACCATGGATCTTAAAAATTACGGGAAAGCCGCCCGCATTACCCGGATGCTGGACTCTGTGGCTGATATCGTTATTATCTCGTTCCACGGGGGTGCGGAAGGAAAGGATCACCAGCATGTGATTCATGGGGACGAAGAGTACCTGGGGTACAACCGCGGAAGTGTATACCGTTTTGCCCATACTGTTGTGGATGCCGGTGCCGATGTGGTTTTCGGACATGGTCCTCACGTCACAAGGGCCGTTGAATTGTACAAAGAAAGATTGATCTGTTACAGTCTCGGGAATTTTTGTACTTACAGGCGTTTTAACCTGAGGGGCCCCAATGGCATTGCCCCGGTGATCAAGGTGAATATGGACCGGGAAGGGAATTTTTTGTCAGGAGAGGTGGTCCCGGTGCATCAGCCAGGCAGAGGGGGACCGAGGGTGGATCCCGGGAAACGGGCGATCCATAAACTCATTGAACTGACAGAGGCCGATTTTCCCGGCCAGGACCTGACCATCAGTCGGGATGGCACGATCTATAAAGAGTAAGAGTGCGGTCACAAGGTTGATTTCTACACTGGAATTGTTTAAATTGGATGTTTATTATTTGAAATTCTGTCGGGTATGCCTTACAAGGAAGCAAAAGTTGAGAAGTTGTATTACGCCATTGGAGAGGTGTCAGAAATGTTCAATGTAAACACTTCACTAATCAGGTTCTGGGAAAAAGAGTTTGACATCATTAAGCCCAAGAAGAACAAAAAGGGGAACCGGCTTTTTACTCAGAAGGACATTGATAATTTCCACATTATCTATCACCTTGTGAAGGAGAATGGGATGACCCTCAAGGGAGCAAAAAAGAAGATGAAGGAGAACAAAGAGGATACTGAACATAATTTTGAGATCATTAAATCCCTTGAGAGCATCAAGGAGATGCTTATTGATCTTGTTCCATGATACAATTAAAGGAGATTACCAGTTACCTGGAAAGTCTGGCACCGGTGTCGTTACAGGAGTCCTATGATAATTCCGGGCTCCAGGTAGGCGATCGGGACATGAAGGTCAACGGAATCCTGATTACGCTGGATGTGACTGAACAGGTACTGGAAGAGGCGGCAGAACTGGGATTTAACCTGATCGTTTCGCATCACCCGGTCATCTTCGGGGGACTCAAGTCCGTTACCGGGAAGTCCGCCACCGAACGTGTGGTCATGAAGGCCATTAAAAATGAAATAGCCATATACAGCGGGCATACCAATTTTGATGCCATGATGGGAGGGGTTAACAGCGCCATGGCCAATCGCCTGGGCCTAACCAACCAGAAAATCCTTGATCCAATGACCGGGCAGCTTAAAAAGCTGGTGGTTTTCGTACCTGACGGGCACCTGGATGAGGTGCGTTCAGCCATCTTTGAAGCTGGTGCGGGACATATCGGGGCCTATGACAGGTGCAGTTTTAACCTTGAGGGGAAAGGGACCTTCAGGGGATTGGAGGAGACCCATCCTTTTGTGGGTGAAAAGGGAAAAATGCACCAGGAACCGGAGACCAGGGTGGAGACCATTCTGCCTGCTCACATCACCGGCAGGGTAGTGAAGGCAATGATCAGTGCACATCCCTACGAGGAGGTGGCCTATGATATCTATCCACTGGAGAATGTGTTTGAAGGTGCCGGTATGGGGATGGTTGGAGAACTGAAGGATTCCATAGATGAGGAGATCTTCATGAGTTTTGTGAAGGATCGGTTCGGGACTAGTGTCATCAGGCATTCTGTGTTGCTTGGCAAGCCTGTGAAAAAGGTGGCTATTTGCGGAGGTGCTGGCAGCTTCCTGCTGGGGAAGGCCAGGTTGTCGGGAGCCGATGTATTTGTGACCGGGGATTTTAAATACCACCAGTTTTTTGATGCGGATGGAGAGATCGTTGTGATGGATATGGGCCATTTTGAAAGTGAGCAATTTACCCGGGAACTTTTTTATGATCTACTTATGAAAAAATTCCCTAAATTTGCAGTCCGAATATCAGAAATAGACACAAATCCAATTAAATATTTTTAGTTCATGGCCAAAGCAAACAAGAGTGCAGAAGTTGCAGATATGTCAATTGCTGAAAAGTTAAAAGCATTGTACGACCTGCAGCTGGTGGATACTGCCATTGATAAAATACGAATCCTGCGTGGGGAATTACCCCTTGAGGTTCAGGATCTTGAAGATGAGATAGAAGGATTGCAAACAAGGGTTTCAAAGTATGATGATGACATCGAAAACCTGAACAAATCCATCAATGGGAAAAAGCAGGAGATCCAGAATGCATTGGAGCTCATTAAGAAATATGAAGAGCAGCAGAACAATGTGAGGAACAACCGGGAGTATGATTCCCTTTCCAAGGAGATCGAATTCCAGACCCTGGAGATCGAATTGTGTGAGAAGCGCATCCGGGAATTCACAGCCCAGATCGAGGAAAAGAAAGTGGTGATCGGTGAATCCAGAGGTGTACTTGAAGAGAGAAAGCTGGACCTGGAAAATAAAAATAAGGAGCTGGATGATATTATTGATGATACCAAGAAAGAAGAGGAAGTGATGGAGAAAAAATCCGCCACCCTTGAAGGGATTATCGAATCCAGGCTCACTACCGCCTATAAAAAAATCAGAGGAAATGCCCGCAACGGACTGGCTGTTGTACCGGTTGAGCGCGATGCCTGTGGAGGATGTTTCAACAAGATCCCTCCGCAGCGCCAGCTTGACATTGCATCCAGGAAGAAGATCATCGTTTGCGAATATTGTGGGCGGATCCTGGTGGACTCCAAGATCAGCGAAGCGGTATAATTAATCCATCCAGTAAGGATTGACCTCCCTGTTTCCCTCCAGTTTCGTACGTGTATCCTGGAGAAATTGTTTCATCCTGTTTACATCACCGGCTGTCATCTGAAGGGTCGGTATGGAATCAGGATCTATTGCAGCAGGCACCAGTGTAAACAGGGTGCCTTTTTTTGTTTCCGGCTTATATACCCAGAATGGCAGGTAAGCATGACCTGCAACTTCTGTACCTTCCGGACCTTTCACAAGTTCAAGTTCAAAAGCAATACCGCCATCCCTGTACCTGTTGCGTTGGTTGGAGATGAAATTGCCCATGGAATAAGCCACCAGGTCACCTTTGCGGTTTCCCCTGATGGGTTGTACCACATGGGGGTGGGATCCTATGATGGCATCGGCACCATGTTCAAATAGAAATTCAGCAAGCTCCCGCTGCGCCCGGCTTTCAATCCGTTGATACTCATCACCCCAGTGCATGGTGACAAGGATAAAGTCGGGCTCGGCCAGGAAAGCTTTTTCAAGGTCCTGCCGGATGAGTGCTGTGTCTATCCTGTTGACGATGGCTGGCAGTTGCACCTTTAACCCATTGGTTCCATAAGTGTAATTGAGCAGGGCAACGCGGATCCCGTTTTTCTCTACCACCAGCGGATAAGATAGCATTCGTGGGATTGGATCGGTGAAAGTCCCTGTATGGAGGATCTCCCTTCGGTCGAGTTGCTCAATGGTCCTCTCCAGTCCGCCCTGTCTTCGGTCCAGCGCATGGTTGTTGGCTGTAACCAGGATATCAAATCCTGCATGCTTCAGTGCATCGGCAAGTTCATCGGGACTGGAAAATTGTGGATAGCCTTTGTACGGGGGGCCGGCGAAGGTGACCTCCAGGTTTCCGATCACCAGGTCCGAATCATCGAAATAGGGCTTCAGGTACTGGAAGCACGGATGGTAATCATATCCCTGATCCCCGGTGGCCAGGGCAGAGGCGATCTGGGTATCATGACCCATAATATCACCGGTAAAGACCAGTTTTAACCTGGATTCCTCAGGCGCAGATTGAAAATAATTTTGTGCGGTAGCTGTAAGGGAAAGGGAAAATAGTATGGAAAAAAACCAGGTGCGAATCATACCGGTAGCTAAATGGTTAAATATAACAATTTTACCAGCTTCCGCCAGCGCCACCGCCGCCGAAGGAACCACCACCTCCTCCCGAAAATCCGCCGAATCCACCTCCGCTACCCGACGAGAAACTACCCCAGCTGCCCGACGAACGGCTTCCTGACATCATCCCCAGCGCGAGCCACAAAGGCAGGCTGCTCCTTCCCACGCCTGTGCTTCTTCTCCTGCCACCGAAAAGCAGTGAGAGAATGATGATCATGAAGATAACTGCTCCAATAGACGATCCTCCACGGGAAGAGGTTTGTTTCCGGTACTCATTGGCTGTAAACTTTCCTTCAAGCAATGAGATCAATACGTTGGTAGCTGCATCAATTCCTGCAAAATACTCCCCGTTTTTAAAATTGGGGATGATCTCATGCTCTACTATACGCCCTGCCAGGGCATCGGTCACGTACTCTTCATTGCCGTATCCCGTGGCAATAAAAACATCCCGGTCGGCCATGTCCAGGAGGATCAGCAAACCGTTGTCTTTTCCACCCTGGCCCACGCCCCACGCTTCACCGATCATGGGTGCCAGCATGGATGCCGGGTAACCGTCATTCTCATCGATGGTTACCACGAATATCTGTGTGGAGCTTCGGTATTCAAAAGCATTCAGCTTCTGTTCAAGCTGAGATTTCTCGGCCTGACTGAAGACCTTCGCATAGTCGTTCACCCAGGATTCAGGGGCTGCCGGAACCGGCAACTTATCCTGCGCATTGCTCCATCCCGGAATAAATACCAGCAGGCAGATTAAAAGGGTGATCTGTTTTCTCATCATTGCGCTCCTCCAAATGATATATCATCCGACAATTCATTCACATCATCATCCTGGTAAGGAAAATGTTCCTTCAGTTTTGCACCGGCCAGTACAATACCCTCCTGCATGCCTGCTGCAAAGTTTCCTTCACTGAAACTGGCCAGCATCTTCTCTTTAATCCCGTCCCAGAAATCATCCGGAGTAACCGCATTAATCCCGGCGTCGCCAAGGATGGCAAACCTGTGATCTTTCACTGCCAGGTAAAAGAGAACCCCGTTGCGTTGTTCTGTTTTGTGCATTTCAAGCCTGGCAAACCACCATGCAGCACGGTCCATTACATCACCCCGGCAATGGTTGTCGAGATGTACCCTGATCTCTCCTGAGGTGCAGGTTTCTGCCTGTTTCACAGCAGATTTGATCAGTTCCTTTTCCTCTTTCGAAAAGAAGTTAATTGCGTTCATATTTTTTATGCTAAAATTCTACAACCGGGGCGGTTTCACTGCCTTCAACAGCTTCAAAATAGCCCTTCTGGTCAAATCCGGTGATCCCGGCAACAATGCTGGCAGGGACCTTCCTGATGGTGGTATTGTATCCCCGGACAATTTCATTGAATTTGCGCCGTTCCACAGCAATGCGGTTCTCTGTGCCCTCCAGCTGATGCTGAAGATCCAGGAAGTTCTGGTTCGCTTTCAGATCGGGATAACGCTCGATGGTCACCAGCAGACGGGAAAGTGCAGAACTAAGACCGTCCTGTGCCTCCTGGAAAGCTGCCAGGGATTGGGGATTGAGGTTGGTAGGATCGATGGTCACACTGGTGGCTTTGGCTCTGGCTTCGATGACCCCGATGAGGGTTTCCTGCTCGAAATCGGCATATCCCTTCACCGTATTCACCAGGTTGGGGATCAGGTCTGCTCTGCGCTGGTAGACATTCTCCACATTGGCCCACTGTCCGGTAACTCCTTCCTCAAGGGTAACAAATCCATTGTATTTTCCGACTCCCCAGAGGATGGCCAGCAAAACAACTATGGCTATGATTATCCAGGTTCTGTTCTTTTTGCTCATTCGTTTATTCTTTAATATTTAATTTTGATCTTTTATTTTTGAATTTGGGTCAAATTTAACAAAAGTCACACCATCCCAGCAACGAACGGTAAATTATCGGTGGAATTTCGATAAAAGCGATGTGTTATAAAACCGGTGTCAGCCATCACAGAGGCTGACTAAAAGTTGTAATTTTGGGCTGGAATCCTCTGACCCCAAAGAAATAAATTAATCTTTCATATCCATGAATCCAAAAGACTTCAAGGCTGCGATCCTGGAAGGGATCCCCGGATACCTGCCAGCAGAAAAGCCATATGATCCAGCGCTGAATCATGCTCCTAAGAGAAAGGATATCCTTACCCAACCGGAAAAGAGACTGGCCATCAGGAATGCACTCAGGTACATTCCCCGGAAACACCATGACACCCTGGCCGGAGAATTCGCTGCCGAGTTGGAGAAGTTCGGAAGGATTTACATGTACAGATACAGGCCTGATTATGCGATCTCGGCCCGGTCACTCGATGCGTTTCCACACCGGTCGACACAGGCTGCTGCCATAATGCTGATGCTCTCCAACAACCTTGATCATGCGGTGGCACAGCACCCCGATGAGTTGATCACCTACGGGGGGAACGGTGCTGTTTTTCAGAACTGGGCCCAGTACAGGCTCACCATGAAGTACCTGGCGGAGATGACCGATCAGCAGACCCTTGTGCTCTATTCGGGCCATCCGCTCGGATTGTTCCCTTCCCATGGCGATGCACCCAGGGTGGTGGTGACCAACGGCATGGTGATCCCCAACTATTCGGGCCAGGATGATTATGAGCGGATGAATGCCCTGGGCGTAACGCAGTATGGCCAGATGACGGCCGGATCCTTTATGTATATCGGTCCGCAGGGAATCGTTCATGGAACGACCATTACGGTGATGAATGCCGGACGTTTGAAGCTGGATGAAGGTAAGAACGGACTGGCAGGTAAGGTCTTTGTGACTTCGGGACTGGGTGGAATGTCGGGGGCACAGCCCAAGGCCACCGTGATTGCCGGCGGAATCTGTGTGGTGGCCGAAGTCAATCCGAAAGCCGTAACCACCCGCCATTCCCAGGGTTGGGTGGATGAGGTTTACAGGGACCTGGAGCAACTGGCAGAAAGGATTGAAAAGGCACGAAGGGAGAAGCAGGCAGTATCCCTGGCCTATGAAGGGAATGTGGTGGACCTCTGGGAATACCTGCTTGATCGGGGAATCCATGTGGACCTGGGATCGGACCAGACCTCCCTGCACAACCCATTTGGAGGGGGATACTATCCGGCGGGTTATGGATTTGATGAAGCCAACCGGATGATGGCAGAAGAACCCGGCAGGTTCAAAGGTGCAGTGTATGAATCGTTGCGAAGGCAGGTGAATGCCATTAACGGGCTTACTGATAAAGGCATGTATTTCTGGGATTATGGAAATGCATTTCTTCTGGAGTCGGGAAGGGCCGGGGCGGATGTTTTTGGAGCTGGCGATAAATACAGGTATCAGTCTTATGTCCAAGCCATTATGGGTCCGCTCTTTTTTGATTTCGGATTCGGTCCGTTCAGGTGGGTATGCACTTCCTCCGATCCGGGTGACCTGTCAAAGAGTGACCGGATTGCTTTGGAGGAGCTGGAGAAACTTGCGATCCATGCCCCGGAGGAGATCAAAAGTCAGCTTGAAGACAATATTCACTGGATCAGGGAGGCTGGACATTACAAAATGGTGGTGGGTTCGCAGGCCCGGATTCTCTATGCAGACAGTGAAGGAAGGATTGCCATCGCGAAGGCATTTAACCGGGCTATCAGGGAAGGAACCATCAGCGCACCCATTGTGGTGGGTCGCGATCATCATGATGTGTCAGGAACAGATTCGCCTTACCGTGAGACCTCCAACATATATGACGGTTCCAGTTTTACCGCTGATATGGCGGTCCAGAATATGATCGGAGATGCCTTTCGGGGAGCTACCTGGGTATCCCTGCACAATGGAGGCGGCGTTGGATGGGGAGAGGTAATCAACGGTGGATTTGGCTTGGTGCTGGACGGATCGGATGATGCCGAAAGGCGGTTGGAGATGATGTTGCACTGGGATGTGAACAATGGGATTGCCCGCAGAAGCTGGGCCAGGAATGAAGGTGCCATGAGTGCCATTCAGAGAGAGATGGAACGAACTCCGTTGTTGAAAGTAACCCTGCCCAATGTGGTGGATGACCACCTGCTGGACAATCTGTTAAATATTTAGAATTCACCCTCGTTCAGCATGACGAGCATGCAGGCATTCACCGGCTCAATCCCCTCGTTCTTTAAGCGGGCCATGAAATCCGGATTCACGGTACCGGGATTGAAAATGACCCGCTTCGGTTTCAGCGAAATGATGTAATCGTAGTATTCAGACTGCCTGGATGAGCCAATATAGATGGAAACGGTTTGCACATTCTCAATGTGGGGCTGGCCCACAAGGATATCTTCCTCCACGATCTGTCCCTTCCTGAAGCCTATAGCGACCACCTCCTTTTCATAGCGCAACAGGCTTTTTACGGCTTTGTGTGAAAACCTGATAGGATTTGGGCTTGCACCCAGGACGATTGTTTTTCCGTTTACCAAAACCTTACTGTTATTCAGTTAACAACAAATATAGAGATAATCTCTAACAGCGCAATGAGGTTGGAGGTTGGCAGGAAACTATCTGTAGTCAGTCTAAACGGGGGCGTTGAAGCATTACCACTGCATAGGCAGAAACACCCTCCTCGCGTCCGGTAAAACCCAGTTTTTCTTCGGTGGTGGCCTTTACGGATACAACATCTTTATCAAGGCCCAGTTGTGAGGCAATCTGCTGACGTATATTTAGGATAAATGGCTTTATCTTAGGGATTTGCAGGCATATGGTGGAATCAATGTTATTGATCTCATATCCCTTCTCCCTGACCAGTTCGATGGTACGTTGCAGCAGGATGGTGCTGGCTATGCCTTTGTAGGAGGGATCTGTATCGGGGAAATGTTCACCGATGTCTCCCAGTGCTGCGGCTCCCAGCAATGCATCACATATGGCATGGAGCAGGACGTCTGCATCTGAATGGCCTACAGCCCCTTTTTCGTGGAGAATTTCAACACCTCCAAGCCAGAGGGGTAACCCGGCTTCAAGCCGGTGCACATCATATCCGAAACCAATCCGGAAATTCATGGATAGGGATTACAGGTCCAGATTTGCAAAATCAAATCCCAGTGTGAACCGGAGCGTATTGGCCAGCGGGCTGTTCTGCCCGTTGGTGGGTACCAGGTAAGAGAAGTCCAGTGAAAAAACGTTTAGTTGCAGACCCACACCCACAGTAAAATACTTCCTGTTACCCTTGGTGGAGTGTTCGTGAAAATAACCAGCCCTGATGGCAAACTGGTTTCTGTACCAGTATTCGGCACCCACGCTATAGGCGATCTCATGCATCTCCTCCTGGAATGAACTGTAGGATCCGTCACCTTTCAACACACCAGGGGCATCATAGAATGACTGGAACATCCCCGCTACAACCGAACCGGGAGTCTCCTTCCCGCGAATTACCACAAGGTCACCGGAGATTGTGTCTTCTTCTTTTACCGGTGGAGTAGGTACCAGCAATTTATTCAGATCCGCATGAAATGAAACAGTGTTATAATCATCGATGTTATAAGTGAACCTGCCTCCCAGCCTGAGGTTGGTCGGGATGGGCGTCTTTTCTGCATCCACGGTATAAGACACAGGAGTACCCATATTGGTTATGCTTACACCGGCAGCCCATTGCCCGTCGCTTGTTCCAACGTCAATATCATTCTGGTAGTAAAATCCCAGGTCAGTCGCAAACGAAATGCCCGGTTTGGTTGCCTGTCCGTCGGAAGTCATCTGACCGGAAGTAAGGTCGGAACGAATGAACCGGAAAGCGATTCCTCCGGAAAAATTGTCGGTAAACAGCCGGGAATAACCCGCGTCCACTGCAAATTCGTTGGGATTATACTGACCGGTGACTGTACCGGTAATGTCTGTAAATATGATATTCCCCAGTGAGAAATAACGCAGCGATCCACTGACTACCTGCTGGTTGTCAACCCTGTAAAAACCGGTCAGATAGGCCAGGTTAATATCCGGGATCAGATTTCTGAGCCAGGGTGTGTATGAGATGGCGAATCCGCCTTTGCTGTCAATAAAGGCGTATTTCCCAATATTCCAGTGCAGGGAATTTACATCGGGTGTGGTGGCGGCCCCAACATCACCCATGGCACCTGACCTGGAATCTGGTGCAATGGTCAGGAATGGCACAGAAGTCTGTATGGTATTTAGTTTACCCCCAGCCAGCTCACCTGAACTGATCTGGCCTGACAGATTAATTGCAGTTACAAGTAATGATCCGGTAATCAATGCGATAAGTCCAGATTTGAATCCTTTTGACATTTGTTCAGTTTTGGTTCTCAAATATAACATAAGTTCGGCAAAAAGCCGTCATCTTCAGCACATTTTAAGTACGTAAGGTGGTCTGTTTTAGTATGTAGTTGGTATGTTATTTCATGTGTTTACAATTTATTTACTCACATATTATCGTGCGATGATCAGTTTTCCACTCTCTGATGCCATTTCCCCGTCATCCGTGGAGAGGGTGGCACGATAAATGTATACTCCCCCGCCCAGCCGGTTTCCCCCGGAAGAGGTTCCATCCCACATGACAGGATCCAGGCGGTAGCCGCCTGAAAAGATCCGGGTATCAATGATCCTCACCATTTGACCAGACAGGCTATGGATGGTCAGCACAAGCCTGAGTTCCCGGTCAGGCCGGTTATGTTCAATATTGAACCATGTTTGGTCAAAAAACGGATTGGGGTAATTGTACAGCTGCTCAAGGAGCATTTCCTCCGAATCGGCCACAATAAATTCCAGGCTCGACTCTGCTGAGTTGTTATGGATGTCCCAGATCTTTACGGTAATTTCGTGCCGTCCGTTTTCCAGGTTGCTGTAGGGATAGCGGATGACGCCGGAATTGTAGCTGTTGGTATTAGCCTGGTAGAACTCGTTGAGGATGATGGCGTTGATCCGGTCATTATCCAGGGTGGCGGTCAGGTCGTGCCCGATACCGTTGCCGGTGGTGTTGACCCCGAAGTTGTCAGTCACATACACCAGCAGGGCGGGATCGGGGTCGGTTAACCCTCCCGATACAAAGAATGAATCGTTCATAAAGAGATCCATCCGGGGTGGCTGCGTATCGGATACATTTTCAGATCCGATACCACCCACCAGAAAATCTTCAAAGGAACCGTGGGCATCCAGCTGGGAGTCATTGCTGTAATAACTGATCTTCCCGGGTCCGATTGCATAATTGATATCCTTGGGTACATAAAAGCCGAAAGTGAACCGCCCATCCGTTACAGTGGCTTTTCCGCTGTAAAGGATACTGTTCCTGGCTTTAAAACTCCATACCGGGTCGTCATCGTTGGATAGGGTTTCCACTTTCTTTTCTTTATCGAATACAACCGGATATACAATGCCGTTAAAACCATCCATGAAGGAACCCGATTCTGTTTCCAGGTGTCCGGATACAGTCACCCAGTCGAAGGCCGAAAGGGTATCCGGCTGGAGCGTAACTTCCACTCCGTTGATGGAATCGGTTACCACACTGTGCTTCGGGTAAGCCAGTCGCATGGAGGGATCGCCCAGCAGTGTAAAATTGCGTTTGTTGATGCCCGATCCGGTATTGTTCTTACTGTAAGCAATGATATCTCCCAGCCTGTAATTTTGCTGATTCTCATCCTTTTCAAAGACCACTTCATAAAACCGTTCGTTCAGGACATGGTTCGGTCCCGAATATACCAGTCTTGTGGTAGTAAAAAGCCCGATTCCACCTCCTTCGGTGTTGAGGAGGACCTCTTCCCCGGCCGAAGTAATCTCCTGGTCAAGCTTATGGTCATACTCATCATACCTGCTGAATTCACAGGTGGCAGTCATAAACAACGGCAGCATTTCACGATTGGTCCAGGAGTTGATCTCATTGATGGTTACAATCCTTTCATGGGCCAGTCCCTGGGATCCGCCGTGGCCCGTGTAATTGAGAATAAGTGCTCCGCGGTTCATCTGGTCATTGATGGCCCTGGTTACCTCAGGATAGCGGAAACCGGTGGCCACTTTCTCCTGCTGGTATGCATCCAGGTAGACCTTGTTGATGTTATAACCGGGATAATTTGTATTAACGTAGGAAGCCAGTTGGTCGGCCTGACGCATGTGTATGTTTGAATCTTCGTCATCCCCGATAAAACATAGCTGGTTCCGCCATTCGCCCTGGCAGGCCGGGTCGCTGTATGAAATGATCTTATCCACCAGGTCACTGGCCTCTTCAGTGGTGGAGACCGGAAACCTGCCGATGCCTATATCCAGCAGCCCGTTGTACATGGACTCATCCGTATCAAGCAGTCCGAAGAAATCGTCAGAAACATAAGATCGTGTAGGGGAAAGGGAGTTTTCTGACTGATAAGTAAGGAGCAGGTTGGGATTGAAAATCGTTTTGTTGCGGTTGTCGTAAGAACCATCACCAAACAGGAGCAGGTAACGGCAATAATCCTCAGAACCCCCGGACCGGTCATAGAACATCTTCAAGAAATTCCGGATGGCAGTCACATCGGGAGTCCCTGATGAAAACTCGTTAAATACCTGTTGTTGAAGGACCACTGCCACATCCAGGCCGTCGTTCGCCTCCCTGTGATCGGCCAGGTCCTGTGCGGATTCCCTGAAGATCTCCGGGGTGATGATGATCATATCGGGGTGCTGCAGACCATGGAGGTCCTGGTTCTCCATTGCTCCCAATCCTTCATCCGTATAGTTGGGAGTGTAATAATCGCCATCTGTATCGAATGCGATGAATTCCCGGATCTCGTTGGTTTCAAGCCGGAAGATTGCCGTGGATCCGGAAAGGGTATGGGGGATTTTCCGGGGTTCACCTGGATCTGAGATCTCCCAGATCACTGTATTGCTGTTGGCTTTCTCCAGCCTGAATTCGCTCACATTGCCCGGTCCGGCACTTCTCGTATCCCGGAAGTCCATTGCATCACCTGCCATATCCAGGCTGCTCCGTCCGTTGACGGTGATGGAATTCAGCCACCCCTCCGAATTTGAATTGGGCCGCTGGTATTCCACGGTCACCGTGAGGTTGTCCTGGGTGGGGGCATATTTGAATACCTCAGATTGCTCATAGGCATAGGTGGCAGTGTATGTACTCAGGTCGGTCCTGTTTATCTCCATCGATCCCAGTTGCTGGTTGTTGGCTTTGATGACAAAAGAAGAGGTGACATTGGACCGTGCTGCGGCAACGACCCTGATTTTTGCATCTTCGCCATCGATCCTTTCCGGGATCGCCAGCGGGTAGTTCCCCTCCAGGTTTATATTGAAGTTGTCGCCATACCACTTCCTGCCTGATTTGATCAGGTTGTAGGTCTCCTCCTCAAAATACCACCTGAAATCGTACTCCGATACGGTATGGGCAGGTGCTTCTGTGCTCAGTTCCGCTTCTTCCGGGGTGTGGACCGACCCCTTGCTGTCGGTCAGAAAGTAATATCCCTTCCAGGAATAAGGATGCAGCCGGTGGATGAACATATCGTCTTCTTCCACGTAATTCCAGCTGGCAGGTCCCTGTGCATAAAAGAGAATGTGATCGCCAGGACCGAACATTCCATCGCTTCCCCTGTGCATGTGGACCGGGATAGACCGGAGGTCATCTACATGGCCTGCGGAGAAATTCTCAGGCAGGAGCCTGGCTCCTGATCCGTATACACGCACACTGGCCGGATTCTGCAACCCGATCTCCTGCAGCTTTTCATAGGTGAGTTTATGCATACCGGTCTGCAAGACCGAAATCCTGAACCAGTCTCCCGAAGCCAGCACCGACCCGGTGGCCCAATCACCCGTGATACTGCTTTTCAGGGCGGCAAGAGGTGTTTCGCGGCTTATATGGAGCTCAAAAGATTTTACCCTTTCCAGTCCCCCCGATACATTCCTGAGGAAAGGCAGAACCTTTACCATGATGAAAGATTGTTTTGCTTCCCGTACCAGGGAATACTCAAGAAGGGGGGCTTCCTTCACATGATGGGTGTATGTCTGCAGGCCTGAATCTTCCCCCAGAGGAGCTGTTTCATTTACCTTGAGGTGTACAACAGGCAGCTTACCGTCTGAACTCCAGGGTAATTTTCTTGTTATATATGGTAACGTATTCTCCCCGTCTGCGTATAAAGCATGAGGAAAGAAGGGCTGGTCATGGCTTATATCCCATTGAATAACAACGAATTCAACCTGTGCGGCAAGGGCAATGGACAGGTGCAGAAAAACAAAAAAAACCAGCTTTTTCATATAAGAAAATGAAACAGGCACTAAAACTATATATTTTATTGTTCGTTTAGTCGTTGATACTATAACGATCCTTTCAAATTATTGTTGCAACAGGGCCGTTCGGCCATAAAAGCAATGATTTGAGCTGGAAAAACCATACTGAAAAGTTGAAAGTTGGAAAGGGACATATTAGAGCTGGATTGCTGCTGGGACTGATACTGGCTGCCGCTTTTGAAGGCAGGGGACAGGATGCTTCATTTTCGCAGTTCTATGCCAATCCTCTGTATATGAATCCGGCCATGGCAGGGGTAGAAGGACCGGCCAAGGTATACCTGGGATACCGCAACCAGTGGCCTGGAGCCACAGATCCCTATTCAACCTATCATGCTTCATATGAACAGTACTTAGATCCACTTCAGGGCGGAGTCGGTATTCACATCATCAATGACAGGCTTGGCGGAGGTATTTTTAACACCCTGTCACTGGATGCCATTTATTCCTATCACCTGCAGGTAACATCCCGGCTCACGGTAACCGGAGGATTCCAGGCATCTGTCGGACAACGGAATCTGAATCCGAACGGATTGGTCCTGCCCGATGAACTGGCAGGAGTACCATTGGTTACCCTCCAGGGCTATTCTAAGATTTTTCCTGATTTTGCAGTTGGTTTGGGAGGTTTTTACAAGAATTTTTATGGTGGATTTGCTGTTCACCACCTGCTGCAGCCATATACCTCTCCATCGGCCGATCCCAATACAAAACTATCAAGGAAATATACGGCCCACCTGGGAGCAATGATCCCTATCTATGAAAAGAGGCTGGGCAGGGAAGTGTTGCAGCTCTCACCCAACATTGTATTCCAGCAACAGGATATTTATCAACAGCTGAACTATGGCCTTGAAGTATTGTACAGATGCATTATCGGTGGGATATGGTTTCGGCAGGATTTGGTGTTTTCATATGGAACAGTAATATTCTCGGCAGGCTATGGCAATGAACAATTCAGGTTCAGGTACAGTTATGATGCTAAACTGTCCCCGCCTGATTTGCATATTCCGAGTATGGGAGCGCACGAAATTTCACTGGTGATAATATTTGAAAACCTTTATAAATCAACGAAACGCAGGGCAATAAAATGTCCTAAAATTTAGTTACATTTGGTAGAAGTTTCTATATTAGCCCTTGTTAAAAACAGATTAAAACAATTTAGCCATGAAAATGATAATGAGACTGATCCCGATTTTGCTTGGTGCACTGATGCTCTGGGGATGTGGTGGACAGGATGTCACCTCCTCAGGCAAAGTCTCGACAACCACCGGATGGGCCTATAATAACCCTGAAAACGGAGGTTTTGAAGTGAAGACAGCGGTTGAACAGGAAACAGGTCCGGGTCTTGTTTTGGTTGAAGGTGGTACATTCACCATGGGTAGGGTACAGGACGATGTTCTTTATGAATGGAACAATGTTCCCCGCAGGGTGACTGTCAGCTCCTTTTACATAGACATCACCGAGGTCCGCAATGTGGACTATCGGGAATACCTCAACTGGCTGTCCCGTGTATTCGGACTCAACAACCCGCAGGTGGTGAATGCCGCCCTGCCCGATACCCTGGTCTGGCGTGATCCCATGGCCTATAACGAGCCATTTGTTGAATATTACTACCGTCACCCTTCTTTTAATGAATACCCGGTTGTAGGTGTGAACTGGTTACAGGCCAATGCCTACTGTACCTGGAGGACCGACAGGGTGAATGAAATGGTCCTGGTGGATATGGGTCACATCGAATTATCTACAGATCAACAGGATGAACGCAACTTCAATACCGAATCATACATTTACGGTATTTATACACCTAATATTATCAATCCCATTGAGAGTCTGAATCCAAATGTTGAGTCGAGGCTCGTAACCGTTGAAGATGGAATTTTGCTGCCAAAATACAGGCTCCCGACTGAAGCTGAATGGGAGTTTGCAGCCCTTGGACTTATTGGAAACTCGGTGGATGAGCTGGTTTGGGAACGGAGAACCTATCCCTGGAACGGACACAATGTGAGGAATGATGACCCAAGGAACATGGGAGTAATGATGGCCAACTTTGTAAGGGGTAAAGGAGACATGATGGGTGTGGCCGGTAGCCTGAATGATGCCGGATCCATTACTGTCCCCGTAAAGCAATACTGGCCAAATGACTACGGACTCTATTGCATGGCAGGAAACGTAAATGAGTGGGTTCAGGATGTATACCGTCCCATGTCATATGAGGATGTGTCTGATTTTCGCCCCTTCCGGGGAAACCAGTTTGACAAGCTGACCATTGATGCCAATGGCAGTCCGGTGATAGACAGTCTTGGACAGCTACGCCGTGAGGCTATCACTGAAACAGATGCCGAAGGACGTTTCAATTACCGTAAATCGGACTATAGGAATTACCGGGATGGTGACAAGGAGTCTGTATTTGAAAAAGGAGAACAGGACAATCAGTCATATGATGGTTCAGGATCCATGTATATTAATAATGATCTGGAGAGAATTTCATTGATGAATGACCAGGTAAGGGTCTATAAAGGTGGTTCCTGGAAAGACAGGGCCTACTGGCTGAGTCCTGGTGAACGCAGGTTCCTGATTGAAACAGAATCAAGGGAGGACCTTGGCTTCCGTTGCGCCATGACCCGCGTTGGAACTCCAACAGGATTTTAAAGATTTATCCATACCATATTGGGAGGCTGTTTCTGTTCGGGACAGCCTTCTTTGTTTAAGACATGACCATCGAAACCTTTTATAAGGAATTTCTGCAATCTGAAGGCATCTGCACCGATACCCGAAGGGATATCAAAGGGTCGCTCTTTTTTGCACTCAGGGGAGAAAACTTTGATGGCAACAGGTTTGTCCCCGAAGCATTGCAGTTGGGGTGTCGATTGGCCATTACCGAAAGAAAAGATCTTGATGGGAAATCAGGGGTTGTGTACGTACCTTCTGCCCTTGAGTTGTTGCAGCAACTGGCACACCATCACCGCATGCAGGTATCTCCTGAACTGCTTGCCCTTACAGGAAGCAATGGTAAAACCACAACCAAGGAAATGGTGGCTGCCATTCTCTCCGGGAAATTCAGTGTGCTTGCCACCTGCGGAAACCTGAACAACCATATCGGTGTGCCCCTTACACTCCTTTCTCTGAAGAATGAAGAAGTAGCTGTGATTGAAATGGGTGCAAATCATCCAGGTGAAATCAAACTGCTGGCTGAAATAGCTGCACCTGACCTTGGCTTGATCACCAATGTAGGGAAAGCGCATCTTGAAGGATTCGGTTCCATTGAAGGGGTTCTGGGTGCAAAAGGTGAGCTATACGAGTACCTGTTGGCCAATGACCGAAAAGCGATCATCGACGGGAGCGATTCAGTACTTGTGAAAAAGGCCTCAGAAACGGGGGTTGAACCTCTTGTGATTGGTGAGAACAGTGCCATACCGGTCAGTGTCCGTATTCTGAAGCAATCTCCTTTCCTTGAGGTTGAGCTGAAGGTGGATGGAGCCATCCATCACCTTTCCACAAGGCTGGTGGGGGCCTACAATCTGCAGAATATCCTTTATGCTGCAGCTGTGGGGTATCAATTTGGAATCATGACTGATTTCATCGCAGAGGCCATCAGATCTTATACACCTGAAAATCAGCGTTCACAATTTGTGGATGGGAAACGGAACAGGGTTATACTGGATTCATACAATGCCAATCCCACCAGCATGCGTGTGGCGATTGGGGGACTGCTTGAATATGCTTCACCGCCTACCATGCTCATCCTGGGTGATATGGCCGAAATGGGTGAATTTTCCATGAAGGAACACAGTGAGCTGGTCCGTTGGATCGGAACCACTTCCATTGACCGTGTATTACTGGTTGGGCCCATATTCTATAATGTTAGTGAACCAACTTCCCGGATGGATGTTTTCAGGGACACAGTGGAGCTTGAATCATATCTGGGTTCAGAGCAGCCGGAGGGATACCACATTCTTGTAAAGGGAAGCCGTATCATGGGTCTGGAGAAGCTTACTCCGTACCTGGTTGAATAATTACCTGCTTCCGAACGTCTACTTATACAGGAACCGCTTGATCTTATGTGTGGGAGTTTTTTCAAAAGGCTGGACCTGCAGGATCATCACCTGGAGCCTGGAGTTCAGAGCCACATGCTGATTTATCTGAATTAGCAATTCATCCAGTACCTCGTCCGCTTTTGCCTGTAACTGTTGCTGAAAATCGGTGGCGTTCTCTTTCAGGTGCTGAAAACGATCTTCCAGCACTTCAACTTTAAGGTGTACCCGTGCTACCAGTTTTCCTTTGTATTGCATGACCAGCGATTCACTGACAATCTCTTTGCTGTTGATAAGTGCCTCGATTTCTTCGGGATAAATGTTTTCTCCATTGGGTCCGAGGATCATATTTTTCAACCTGCCCCGGATAAACAGGATTCCTTTCCTGTCGATGTATCCAAGGTCGCCCGTCCGGAAGAAACCGTCCCTGGTGAAGACTTCTTTTGTCTTCTCTTCATCCTTATAGTACCCTTTCATCACATAGGAACCCTTCACAACAATTTCACCCTCTTTTGTGGAGGGATCGGGATTGTCAATCTTCAGGGTAATCCCTTCCATTACCGTCCCGACTGACCTGTAGACGGCATGGGATGGGCCAAATCCTGCCAGCATGGGTGAGGTTTCTGTCAGGCCATACCCGATGGCATAGGGGAAACCACCGTCGATGAGGAATCTTTCCACATCAGGAGCCAGGGGTGCACCTCCTACTCCAAAGAAACGCAGGTTTCCTCCAAAAAACTTTAACAGTTTGCGGGTAGCGGCCTTTGACAACAACCTGCGGGTGATCCCGATTTTCATCAGGAACCGTATGAGGGGCGATTTACTGAGGGCAGGGCTGATCTTTGCCCGGTAAATCTTTTCAATGATCATGGGTACAGTCAGCATGGTAGTTGGAGCCAGCTTCTGTAACAAGGGGCCGAGGTATGAGGCTGTTGGAGCCCGGTCGATATAATGTATGGTGGCACCGTTCAGCAAAGGAACAATAAAACCGAGGGTAAACTCATAGGTGTGTGCCAGGGGAAGTATGGAGATGAACCGGTCTTCCTGAACCACTTCGTGAATGGTTCTCACATCTCTGGCGTTGCTCAGCATGTTGTTGTGGGTCAACATTACACCTTTGGATCTGCCGGTTGTTCCCGATGTGTAAATGATGGCTGCCAGCTCATCGGGTTCTGCTTTATACAGGGATTCCTGATCTGTCAGCATCTCCGGATTTACTTTCAGTTTATGCAGTTGCCCGGGTGTGCCGGTGGGCTGGGAAATTTTTCCGGCTTCCAAATCCAGCACCTGGAAATTATCCAGATTAATGACCAATTCCACCGAGTCGGGCAAACGGGCATCGAGCTTTGATATGAGTTTGCCTGAAACAATGATGGATTTTGCTTCTGCATGTTCAAGGATTGATATCACCTCGGAACCCTGGAAATCAGGTAGAATGGGTATAGTGATGGCGCCTGCTGTGAGGATCCCGAAATAGGCAATGCCCCAGTGCGGACTGTTCTCGCTCAGGATGGCAATCCGGTCTCCTTTTCCCATTCCAGAGCTTTGTAACATGGTGGCAATGTACCTCGCTGCCAGATCCAGCTCTTCATAGTTGTATGAAGTCCCGTCCACACTATCTAATGCAGTGTTTGAAGGGTAATGCTGACCGCTGTTCTTTAATATAAGGGGAAGATTTGTTACCCCTTCCAAATTATTTGATCCAGTGGTATTCATTTTAGTTTTTTCTTAAAGTTGCCCTGCGAAAGCATAATTGGTCCAGCTGCTCAAATCTCTTTTTCCCCCTAAGAAAAAAATCGACAACGATGCTTCTCAGATATATTTCTGCAAATATAACGCTGTTTTCACGACTTTTTTTTCTATACATCCCTCTGTAGTAGCTTTTCATCCCAAAATAAGCAACATGGGCCCGGATCACAGCCATGAAGTCTCTAGGTGACCACTGCAGAAGGAACCTGAAGGCAGAAATTCCATCAAGAAGCATTCTTATAAATATGATTCTTCGCCCTTGCCAGGGGGGCAGATTTTTATAGAGCAGAAGCAGGTTATTCCGAAAATTGAGGAAGGTTTTCATGGGATTGCCCTTCGGCAGGGTTCCCCCACCCACATGATATACGGTGGATTGGGGGACGTAGTGTATTTCGTATCCCATCCGTTTCAACCTCCAGCAGAGATCGATCTCTTCCATATGTGCGAAGAACCGTTCATCCAGACCTCCTGCCTGCCGGTAAAGATCGGATCGCACCAGCAGGCATGCTCCCGAGCCCCAGAAAACCTCTGTGGCATCGTCGTATTGTCCCTGGTCCTCTTCCAGGTGATCAAAGATCCGGCCCCTGCAGAAGGGATATCCATACCTGTCGATAAAACCACCGGCAGCACCTGCATATTCAAAAAAGGACCGGTTGTTGAAGTCTTTTATTTTGGGGGTACAGGCTGCTATCTCTTCCTGCCCTTCCAGGCGGTCCAGCAGTGGGGTCAGCCAGCCGGGGGTTACCTCAATATCGGAATTAAGCAGAAGGAAATATTTTGAATCAAGGGCTTCAAATGCCCGGTTGTATCCTCCACTGAAACCATAATTATTGTCCAGTTTGATGATCCGGATCTCCGGGTACTCATCTTCTATGAACTGGATGGAACCATCAGTTGAAGCGTTGTCCGCAATAACAATCTCGGTCCCCGGTAATTCACTATGGAGGACCAGTTCAGGTAGGAATTTCCGCAGGTACTCCTTCCCGTTCCAGTTCAGGATCACTATGGACACGATGTTCATTGTGACAACATAATTTTCTGGATGGTCTCCTGAAATTCTGCATAACTGCTGCTGTTTGAACAGATGATATCCTCCTTGAAGAGCGGATTTTTATCACCTTTAAAATCAGATGCTTCCCCGCCTGCTTCCCTTACCAGCAGTATTCCGGCAGCAATGTCCCAGGGGTGGAGGCCGTATTCGTAAAATCCATCATACCGGCCGCAGGCCACATATGCGATGTCGGTCGCTGCAGATCCAAGTCGCCGGAGTCCATGCGATTTTTTCATAAAATAATCCATACTCTTCATGAACTCTGTCAAATACCTGAAGTTGGTGTATGGAAATCCGGTTGCAATGAGGGCATGCTCAACACCCGATACCGAGCTCACATGGATTGGTTCCCCGTTGAGCCAGGCACCTCCCCCTTTCCAGGAATAGAAGTACTCGTCCTGTCCGAATTCATAAATAATCCCTGCAATAACCTCTTCATTTTCAGTAAGTCCGACACTGATTGCAAAAGGGTAAACTCCATGAATGAAGTTGGTTGTGCCATCCACCGGGTCGATAATCCAGTTGTAGGTTTCTCCTTTCCTGTTGCTGGTTCCTTCCTCGGCTATAAATCCGGCCTCAGGGAGTACTTTTGTAAGGCCACTGACCAGGATTTGTTCTGCTTTTTTATCAACTTCGGTTACAAAATTCTGCCGGCCCTTTGCCTCGATGTTCAAATTCTCCCTGTTTATATGCCGGTTGCGAATGTACCTGGCTGCCTCTTTCACCACCTCCATGGCATCGAAACAAATCTTCTGGTATTGCATTTATCGGGTAATTAAAGCTGTAAAGTAAATCAAAATATCAATACCCTTTAGGGCACCTGGTGCCCTGAAGCTTTCAACAGGTCGGCCACAACGAAGGTGCTGCCTCCGGTAAAGATCATGTCACTGGTCCCGGACTTCTGTTGTGCCGCCCGGTATGCTTCCTCCACCGTGGGATATGCTTCTCCCTTCAATCCACATGCTAATGCTTCCATGTGAAGCTGATTGGCATCCAGTGACCGGGGTACACTTGACCGGGTGAAGTAGTAAGTGGCTTTCTTGGGGAGCAGTGGCAGAATGGAGCCAATGTCTTTGTCATTTACCATCCCCCAGACTACATGCAATTCTTTCCAGGGGATGCTCATTACCTGTTTCATCACAGCCTCGATCCCGGCTTGGTTATGGGCCGTATCACAGATACTTCTTGGATGATGGCCCACCGTTTGCCACCTTCCCATGATCCCTGTATTTTTCACCACTGAAACCAATCCCGATTCCATTGCATTCCGTGGCAGGTTCCATCCAAGTTTTTGCAGCAGGCCGATGGCAGTCAGGGCGGTGATTACATTTTCCTGCTGATAACTGCCAGTGAGGTCACAGGTCAGGGTCTCCATGGAACCGGTTCCCAAATTCCGGATTCTCATCAGTGAATTGCCCTCCTGGTTGAACGTTTGGAAAGCAGGTTCGAAGGAGTGGTAAGCCAGGGTAACCGGGGACTGTTTTTCACCGGCCATGGACAGAAACAATTGCTCGGTATCTCTATCTGCATGGCCAATGATAAGCGGAATTCCCTGTTTAATGATCCCCCCCTTCTCCCGGGCAATGGATGCGAGATCATTCCCAAGGAACTCAGTGTGGTCCAATGAAATGTTGGTAATGATTGAGAGTTGAGGTGTGATGATGTTGGTGGAATCCAACCTTCCTCCCAATCCCGTCTCGATGATGGCCACATCTACCTTTTGCAAGGCAAAATAATCAAAGGCCATGGCGACGGTCATTTCAAAAAAGGAGGGACTGACCTCCACGATGATCGGCTGGTGATCTGTGACGAATTCAGTCACATTCTGCTCAGGTATGGGTTGACCATTGATCCGAATGCGCTCACGAAAATCCAGAAGATGCGGTGAGGTATAGAGACCCGTTTTATATCCTGATTGTTGAAATACTGAAGCCAGCATGTGACTGACCGATCCTTTACCATTGGTCCCTGCCACATGGATGGTGGGAAATGAATGGTGCGGGTTCCCGAAGTAAGCATCCATACGAAGGGAATTATCAAGGTTGGCCTTATAGGCAGCTTTGCCCTGTCGCTGGTACATGGGCAGGCTGCTGAAAAGAAAGTCGATGGCGTCCTGGTAGGTCATCTGATAAAGGAGTGGATCATGTACTAAAAAAGGGACTCTCCCAACCGTTGTACCTCACTTTTTCGGCATGGAACCTTTCCGGCCTTGATTTGGATTCATCAGGATATCCGAGAGCCACCAGGGCAAATGGTTTCACATGGGAAGGAAGAACCAACAGCCGGGAGAAGGAGGATTTTCTCTCCTCCCGTGGGTGAAGTCCCACCCAGCATGCACCGAGACCAAGGGTGTGGGTCGCCAGCAACAGATTTTGCGTGGCAGCACCACAATCGACCACCCAGTAGCCGTCGTCGTGTTGAAGCTGTTCATCACCGCAGACAACGATGGCATGAGAAGCCGTTTGAAGCATCCTGGCATGGGGGTGTATCTTCATGATCTTCTCCATCAGTTGTGGTTGGTCGATCACCACAAAATGCCAGGGTTGTCTGTCCACCGCCGACGGGGCATACATGGCAGCAGTGAGGAGTTTCTTTATGGTCTCACTGTCAATCTTTTGATCCTTAAAAATACGGATACTCCGCCGATCGAGGATATAGCTGAGTTTTTCCATTCTCTTAGTGGTTTATAAATGTGTGTAAAACTTCATCCAATGTGAATAATTCTCTAATGCGTTGGTACTAAAAAATCTTAATTTTGAAACCATAAACGGATGCGATGCTTTGCAGGATACTTACATGCTGTAAAGTTAGCGCAATGGAAGGGGATTTATGGCAACTGCTGTGAAAAAAAGTCGCAAGATCTTTGTACTGGACACAAATGTATTGTTACACGATTATAAGTGCATGCATAATTTCGATGAGCATGATGTCATTGTGCCAATCACAGTACTGGAGGAGCTGGACCGCTTTAAGAAGGGGAACGACATTATTAATTACCATGCCAGGGAATTTACAAGGGAACTGGATAAACTGAGTGGTGATAAGTTGTTTAACGGGGGATTGTCCCTGGGAAGGGGCAAAGGCAAACTGAGCATTGAAACCGGCAGGCTTCCCTCTGAAAAATTTTCTACCTCATTTCCTGAAAATACTCCTGATCATCGCATCCTGGCCATCGCAGAGTACCTGCACCTGAAAAATAGAGCAAAATATCCTGTAATCCTGATTACCAAGGATATAAACCTGAGGATGAAGGCCAAGTCCCTGGGGATCATGGCGCAGGATTACCACAACGACATGGTGCAGAATATCGAGGATATTTATGAGAGTGTGAAGTCGAATGACGTGGATGATCATACGGTCATTTCTGATATGTACGATTCCATGGAAGGCGTGCCTGTCAGGCGCTTTGGTTTGAAAAAGCCCCCGGTGGCGCACCAGTATTATATATTCAGGAATGAATCCAGAAGCGGACTGGGACACTATGATCCCTTCAATAAAGTGATCAACCGGGTGGAGAAGACACGCACCTATGGCATTGACCCGCGAAATGCTGAGCAAACATTTGCCCTGGATGCCCTTTCGCGTCCCGAGATTCAGCTTGTGGCACTCACAGGAAAGGCTGGTACCGGTAAAACCCTGCTGGCACTGGCTGCAGCCATTCATCAGCGGAAGATGTATACCCAGATCTTCCTGGCGCGCCCCATCATACCCCTGGGCAACAGGGATATAGGATATCTTCCTGGAGATGTGGATGAAAAGATCGGGCCCTATATGCAGCCCCTCTTTGATAACCTGTCTGTGATCAAGCAGAAGTTCAAGCATCAGAGCAAGGAGTTTTCCCGCATTGAAGAGATGCAACAAAGCGAGAAACTGCTGATCACCCCCCTGGCTTACATCCGCGGAAGGAGCCTTTCAAGGGTGTTCTTCATTGTGGATGAGGCCCAGAACCTGACCCCCCACGAGGTGAAAACCATTATCACAAGGGCCGGTGAGGGTACCAAGATGGTTTTCACAGGCGATATTCAGCAGATTGACTCTCCCTACCTGGATACCAAGTCCAATGGGCTCACTTACCTGGCCGACCGCTTGAAGGGTCAGGATATTTTTGCCCATGTGCACCTGGTAAAAGGTGAACGGAGTTATCTGGCTGACCTGGCCAGCGATTTGCTCTAATTATTTATATCATGGAGAGGAGATTATTCATCATACGTCATGGCAAGTCCAGCTGGGAGGAAGAAGGACTTGATGATATCGACAGGCCCCTTGCTGAAAGAGGTACCAGGAATGCGGATACAATGGCCCGCAGGCTGAGTGAGTCGGGATGTATTCCTGAACTGATCTATTCAAGCCCAGCCAACAGGGCGCTCAGCACTGCATCGATCATGTCCGGGATATGGGGGATTGATCCTGCATTCCTGCAGATCCATGATGCCCTGTATATGGCTTATGTTTCTGAGATTGAGCAGGTGGTTTCTGCTGCTCCCAATGGTGTCATGAACCTGGCCATATTTGGTCACAATCCTTCCTTTACACTGTATGCCAATCATTTTCTGGATGAGCCCCTGGATAACCTGCCCACGGCGGGTGTGGTTGTTGTAACCCTTGAAAGCGATGGGTGGAAAGGAATAGGCCGTCCCCATGTGAGGCAAACCTTTATGGACTATCCGAAAAGACAACCAAAGGAACTGGGGCGAAAGCCGAAGAAATGACCGAGGTTACCTGTGCCATTATCATTCAAAAGGAGCGGGTCCTGGTTACCCAGCGCAGTGAGCAGATGCCCCATGCCCTGAAATGGGAATTTCCCGGTGGAAAAGTAAAGAAAGGCGAAACGCCAGAGTCTTGCATCAGGCGCGAGATCCGTGAAGAACTGGGAATTGAGATAGAGGTAGATCAGCTGTTACCTTCAGTAAGGCATGCCTATGATACCCATTCCATCAAGCTGATACCCTTTATATGCAAAAAGATGAAGGGTGAAATTACCCTTTCAGAGCACAATTCTTACAGGTGGGTACCTATCATTGAACTGGAGGAGATGGACTGGCTGGATGCGGATGTGGAGGTGGTAAATGCATTGAAATCAAAGCTGACAGGCGGGTTTAGTTAAAAAATCCACCGATCAAATCCGCCATATTCTCCAGAAAACCTCCAATCGTATGCCCGATTCCCTGCAGCCCTTCTTCCACCTGGGTTCCGACAAAAAGGAGAAATAACGCGTATATACCCAACAGCAGGAAAGCTTTCAGGCGATTGAAATATTTTCCTGTAAACATGATGGCCAGGGCAATAAAGGTCGACAGCAGGAGGAATACCCACACCTCCTTTGTAAAGGCCAGTACATCATCTGGAAGTGAAATGGCATCCCCATAGATCAAATTGTACAGCAGTACGGGAAAACCCAGTGCAAATGCGATATCGAATATGTTGCTCCCAAGGGCATTGCTCAATGCATCGTCATAGTTCCCTTTTCGGGCATCTTTGATGGAAATAATGGTATCCGGGACAGAAGTGGCGGCTGCAGAGAGAACAACGGCCACAAAGATCAGGGGAATTCCCGTTTCATGGCCAAAGAGATCGGTGCCAATGACCAGCAGCCATGTCCCGAAGGTCATTGCCAGGGTGCTGACCAGCAGCAGCAACCAGGCACTGCCCGGATCGATTTTTTTTCTTTTCAGGATGGTATGTGTAATATCCAGGGTAATGATGCGGATAAACATGGAACGCCCCGTTTTATCCTCAGGTGATTCAAAACCCGGATCGCTGGTCCGGTTTCTTTTTGTGATCACAAAAAGAAGTCCCAGGTAAAGCATGTAGAAAAGGACCAGAATCAATCCATGTGAGGCAAGAAGGTCACCCTTGAAAAGAAAGCTTACAAATACCACCTGGGCAATAAGCAGCACAATTCCTTCACGCAGCAGAACCTTCTTGTTAAGGATGATCTTTTTTCCTTTTCCCATGGAATAGAGCATGAGTACTGCAAAGGCAGGAATGATCAGCAGGTTAAACAGCGCGCTGCCGGAGGTTACCCCCAGGCCTCCTGAAAATCCTTCAGCACTTCTCAGGTAGAAAAGGAAGAACATGGTGGTCAGGAATTCGGGCATGGAACTGGCAATGGCATTCAGTGTGGCCCCTTTGATACCCGGCGGGAATTTCCTGCCCAGGTAATCCGATGCAATTTCAAAACCATGGGATGAACGCCAAATGATAATACAACTGATGGTGATGAATAGCAGTGAAATCAGCATTCTTTCTTACTCTTTATTAGATAGTTGTATCACATGCATGATCTGGTCATCCAGGAAGTTGTTTTCATATTCCATGAGGAATTTCTGAAAAAAACAGCTGATGCGATGTTCAGAAAGCAATCCCATGTAACCGAGCCAGCGCTCGCCGAACCAGATGGGTAGGATGTAAAGGTGGTATTCCTTATTGTTCAGATCGATTTTTCCGGCCCGGATGATCTCTTCCAGCTGTTTACTTTTATCGAGCATATCATAGTTAGTCAATGCGTGTTGTACACCGGATATCTCTTCATGAGAGATGATTTCGGATTGTTTGGTTTGTATGAAAGCATGGGCAATGTCCAGGAAGGAAAAATCAAAGAATTGTGTGGTGAATTCGGTGATCCTTTTGCCCAGTTGATCCATATTCCTGATTGCTCCCGAAGCAATTTCGTTCTTGATGGGATCAAAAGCGGAGGCCAGGTTAAACGGAATGTAACTGATCAGGTAGATCATGGTCCCGAAAACAACCACAAGGACCGTGTAAATGAGCAGGAAAGCCACCAGGGGGAAAAGATGATCGGGCGACAACCTCACAACCAGCCTGACCAGTGGAATAGACAGGGAGATGGCGGTGGTTATATAAAAAACCAGCAGGATGATGCGCTGAACCTTGTAAATGATGCTGTAAGACCGGCGTCGGATCATATTACAAATGTAGCAAAATTCGATATGGATTATTCAAAGTATAGCCTGCGAGGACTTTCACTGAGTACCTCCCCGATAATGGTTGCTCTGTTCTGAGGATCGTCAGCTTTCAGTTCCCGGACCAACTGGTCTGCAAGATCCGGATGAACCGACATGAACAATCCCCCGGAGGTTTGTGCATCGTGTACCAGCATTTTCAGGTTGTAGTCCACTCCCCTGGTAAAATGTGCCCGGTCGCCCGTAAATTCCTGGTTCTTAAATGTGGCGCCGGGAATACTGCCCTTTTCAAATACCTGGTATGCACCCGGGAGCAGGGGAATGCTTTCGGTCCGGATCCTGAAACTTACATGACTGGCTTCTGCCATTTTCAGGGCATGTCCGGCCAGTCCGAATCCGGTGATGTCGGTCATGGCAGAGATCCCGAATTTAACAGCTGTCTCTGCCCCGGTCCTGTTCAGCATCTTCATCTGGTCCAGGGCCCTCCTGTAATCCTCATTGTTGGCCAGTCCGTTTTTTTGTCCCGAAACCATGGCCCCGGTACCAATGGATTTGGTAAGTATAAGCCGGTCACCCGGAGCGGCACCTGCATTGGTGATCAGTTTATCCGGATGAACGGTACCGATCACTGCCAGTCCATATTTAGGAGGATGGTCATCGATGGTATGCCCGCCCACAATGATGGCTCCTGCTTCCCTGACCTTGGAATTCCCTCCCCGGAGGATCTCTCCAAAAACCTCCATGGGGATCCTGTTATGGGAGAACATCATCAGGTTTAATGCCATCAGGGGTATGCCCCCCATGGCGTACACATCCGAAAGTGCATTGGAGGCAGCAATCTCCCCAAATTCAAAAGGATCGGAACAGATGGGGGGAAAGAAATCGGTTGTAAATATCAGGGCCGTCTCCCGGTTGATCCTGTATACACCAGCATCATCATGGGTATTCACATCCACCAGCAGGTTTGGATCCACGGAGAGAGGCAGGTCCTTCAACACTTCGGAAAGGAGTCCGGCCGGCAGCTTGGAGGAGCAACCTCCGTATTCGATGGTAGTCAGAAGGTCGAATCTTTCGTCCATGCAATGATTTTTCCGTGGATCAGGGATAAATAACGTGACCTGTAGCTGCGAGGGTTTCAGTGATGACCACCATATTTGAGATCATCCCCACACCGATGTCATACTGAAGCCCGTAGTGGTCAATACAGGTACCACACAGCACGATTCTGGTACCCAGCTCTTCGAGCTCCGTTAACGAACTGCAAACAGGAGACTGCTTCATAGCCAGTTTTACTCCAGCATTGTAAAGCATCACTTGCGTAGGAAGATGCTCCTGCAGTTTAAGGTTATTCACGAAGCTTTCCATGAGTACCTTTCCAAGGTCGGGATCACCTTCACCCATCAGATCGCTTTTAATACATACCACGTAATCGTTACCTGAACGATCGATTTCACAGTACAACTGCGGTTCTGCATTTGTCATATTGCTGTCGTTCCGGGTGGTTACAATGGTATGAACACTCCCTGCAGTTGTAATTTCCGCTTCTGCCCCCTGGTCTCTCAGGAATGTGGTCAGATTCTTCAAAGAGGTATCACTATCGGTGATTATGCTTACTTTCTCCCCAATGCTTATCCCCTGCAGGGCTTCTTTTAACATAATAAGAGGTTGTGGACATTTCAATCCCTGTGTATCAACTGTTTTCATCTGTTCGTTTCATCATTTACCAATAAAAAAATATGTGATTATAATGGGTTCAAAAGTACGTAATTCTGGATGAACATAGCCAGTTTTTTTTATCTTGCTCATTATTTGATCCATGTCAGAGGAAGAGAAACATATCCTGGAACCACAACGCTGGGTGGAACTCTATGGCGACTACCTTTTCAACTATGCCATCGTCAGGGTGAATGACCAGGAGAAAGCGGAAGACCTGGTTCAGGAAACTTTTCTGGCCGGCCTGAAGGCAAAGGATAATTTCCAGGGAAAAAGTACGGAACGTACCTGGCTCATCTCGATCCTGAAGCGAAAGGTCATCGATACCTACAGGAAACAGTACGCTTCAAAAGAATCCTCCATGGGAGAATTTGAACAGGAGATCTCTGATGGAGACTTTTATCGCAGTGAGGGTCCTTTCAAAGGTCACTGGATGGAAGGGAAGGGGCCCCATTCTCATTCACTGATGCCGGAAGGAGAATTAGAGCAGGTGGAGTTGATGAAGATTATCCAATTGTGTATTTCCCATTTACCGCCTAACCTGGCTTCAGTCTTTGTCATGAAAATGATCGATGAGGCAGAATCCGAAGAAGTTTGTAAGGAACTGGGAATCACGCCGTCTAACCTTTGGGTTATGCTCCACCGGGCTAGACTTAAAATGCGGCAATGTATTGAAAGTAAATGGCTAAAATGAGATGATAAGGAAGATGAGACATAAAATAATGGTTTTCATGAGCAGGCGAATGATTGCCTGTGATGAGGCAAGCTTCCTTATTTCATACAGGCATGAGAACCGGCTTGGTTTTAAAAGATGGTGGCAGTTGCAGATGCACCTGCTTACCTGTCATCTCTGCAGGAAATATGCCAGGCAAATTGATCAGTTGAACAATGCAGTTAAACACTATAGCGAAAGCTGCAGCCATGACACCTGTCAGCATCATCTTCCCGAAGAGGCCAGTGTAAAGATACGGCATGCATTGAGCAAGGAGCTAAATGCCAAATAATTATTAAAATTTGGTATTTTCTGTAAGGTTGTGATTTCACAGCCGTCTAAACCAGCAGAAATTTTATAAATCAAATAAATTATTATCATGAAAACAGACAAAAAGATCTTAAAATCCGCAACAGCCATTGCTGGTGCTTTGTTGACCACTTCACTGATGGCTGCCCCATCCATGGGACCAGACATTCTGGCTTACAATGACCTTGGGTCAGGTGCCCAGGTTCGCAGTCACCTGATCGATATGAACTCAAACCAGGTGAACACTGCTGAAGCTAATGCATATAAGTTAGGTGAACTGAAGTGCGGTGAAGGCAAATGTGGAGAGGGTAAATGCGGCGAAGATGGTAAAAAAGCCGATGCTAAAAAGGGTGAGAAGGCAGAAGCAAAAAAAGGAGAATCTAAGAGCGCAGAGGCAAAAAAAGAAGCATCCAAATCAGAGAGTAAGTCTAAGGAAGCCAAGTGTGGTGAAGGTAAATGTGGTTAATTTGATCTGGATACGAGCCCTGGATTATTCCGGGGCTCTTCTTCAATCCCATTCGCATCTGTCGCAACGCAACGTGGTTATTTAGCTTCGCTGAGCTCGCAAGTTCGGTTGTCTGGGTGAAAACTCCAGGTTGCTTATGCAACAAATACGAATGATATAGTAAAGTATAAAATGAAAAGATGTATCATGAACGGTAAAGTTGGCATAGGACTAAGAAGGGATATTTCAAAGGAGATACTTGAAAGTACTGTCCTGAAACCGAATTTCCTCGAATTTGCGCCGGAGAACTGGATGGGGATGGGTGGATACTGGAACCGCATCAGGAAAGAGGCGGTTGAAAAGTACCCGGTTACATGCCACGGACTTTCACTATCCCTGGGGAGTCCCGAAGAACTTGACTGGGATTTTATCAGGGAGCTAAAAGTATTCCTTGATGAAAACCAGAGCAGCATTTTCTCAGAACACCTGAGTTATACCAAAAGCCGCAATGCCCACCTTTATGACCTGCTGCCCATACCATTCCGCAAGGATGCGGTGGATCATGTTGTCGATCGCATCAAGCGTGTCCAGGATTTCCTGGAAAGGCCGCTTGCCATTGAAAATGTGTCCTATTATACTCCGGTAGCTGCCGAAATGACGGAAATTGACTTTGTAAATGAGATCGTTGAGAAGGCCGGATGCAAGCTTCTACTGGATGTGAACAACGTTTATGTCAATGCGTTCAACCATAAGTATGATGCCAGGGAATTTATCGGAAAGCTGCCTCTTGACAGGGTGGCTTACATTCACATGGCAGGCCATGAACAGGTTGCCCCTGACCTGATCATCGATACCCATGGTCAACCCATCATCGATCCTGTTTATGAACTGTTTGAATGGACCATTCAAAAAATGGACCCGGTACCCGTATTGCTGGAGCGGGATTATAATTTCAACGAAATTGAACAGTTGCAGTCGGAGTTGGACCATTTGAAAAGCATTATAAAAACTCACTGGAAGGTTACCTATGAATCTCCCGAAGGGAAGACTAGCTCCGCTGAGCCCTCTGGGGTTCATATGGCCACTGAAAATAAGGATATCACATGAAACTGCATAAGGATACAGAAAAGATTCAGAACCTCCTGGGAGATTATTGCAGGACCGGTGTTGAGCAGGATATTCCAGGTATAACTCCTGGCAGGGTGCATCATTACAGGCGACTTGTATACAATGTGGTCAGGGATACCATGGATACCGCATTCCCTATTACACTGGCGGCCCTGGGTGAGGAACGCTGGGATATGCTGGTTCAGGATTTTTTCTCCGGTGAACAACCTCAAACTCCTCAGATCTGGAAACTTCCGTTTGAGTTTTACCAGTATCATGCCAACCAGGAAACCGGTACACGGATAGAGAAACCCTACCTGGACGATTTGCTATATTTCGAGTGGATCGAAATAGAGATCCATACCATGCCCGACAGGCCATTCCCCGATTTTAGTCAGACAGGAAATATTTTTAAGGACAGGCTGGCATTCAATCCTGAATATGAGATTGTCAGGCTGGAGTACCCGGTACACATGCATTCCGCTGAGAATACTTCTGAGTTAAAAGGTGACTATTTCGTGCTGGTATTCCGTTCCCCCGAAACCGGAAATGTGCAATTCCTGAACCTTTCAGGATTGAATACCTACATCCTCACCCGCCTGGTGGATGAGCGTATTGCGTTGAATGACCTGAAAGGAGACATTGCACATGTGGCAGGTATTGAAAGCGAAAAATACCTTGATGATGCTCTCTCCGCATTTATCGGGGATCTGATTGAAAAGAAATTGATCCTCGGGTTCGCTAAAAAAACAAACTAATCAGAGGTCAGTTCCGGCCTCTTCTTATGAAATCCGGTTGCTTCCTGGTAGGCAGCGGCCACAGCAAGAATGGTTTCTTCATCGAACAGGTTTCCAAGGAAACTGATGCTGACAGGGGAACCGTTTTCTTTAAAACCATTGGGGACCACCACCACCGGATGTCCGGTCAGGTTTGTTGCCAGAAGTTGATTGCCACCCTGGAATGAGGGGGTAACCACCACATCAAAATCTTGCATTTTCTTGTGATACTCCTCAATCAGGTCGTGCCTGATGCGGTTGGCCTGGATATACTCCACAGCAGTAATGTACCTGGCTGTTCTGAAAACATTGGGCCAGGCATAGCGGTGCTGTCTCACCAGCAGTGTATCCCGGTTTGAACGGGTCAAATCATCAAATGCGGCGGCGGCTTCCGCTTGCAGGATGATGGAGAGTGCATATAAAGGAATATCATCATTGTCCAGCTCCACCGGTATCAGCTCGGCGCCCAGTTTCCTGAGCACGCGAAGCGTTTGCTTATCAAACCTGGATACATCATACTCAGCATCAAATGCACTTTTAAAATAGCCGATTTTCAATTGTGAGAGGTCAACCTCGGCATAGGTATACCCTGCATCAATGAGTGTTTTATCAGCAGGATCCAGTCCCCTGATGGCATCAAAGACGATGGCACAGTCTGCAGCGCTTCTGCATATGGGTCCCACCTTGTCCATGCTCCAGCTGAGGGCCATGGCCCCTGAGCGGGTGACCCTGCCATAGGTGGGCCGCAGTCCCGTGGTGCCGCATCGTGTGGCAGGGGAGACTATGGATCCCCATGTTTCGGTACCGATGGCAAAGGGGACCAGCCCGGCCGCTGTGGCAGAAGCTGAACCAGCCGATGAACCACTGGAACCCTCTTCCGGGTTCCAGGGATTCCGTGTGGTGTCGGCAAACCAGACATCACCCATGGCAAGGGCACCCAGTGTGGTCTTAGCCACCAGGACCGCCCCGGCTTCTTCCAGTTTTGAAATGATCCCGGCAGTCTCATCGATCATCTGGTCCTTATAAGCTCCCGCTCCCCAGGTGGTCGGGTAGCCGGGGAATGAGAAAAGGTCCTTGGCTCCATAAGGGATGCCATGGAGGATTCCCCGGTCCTTCCCGGCAGCAAGTTCAGCATCCATCTTCTTAGCCTGCTTGATGGCATATTCCTCGGTGAGTGTTACCACGCAATGGAGCTGGGGATCATATTTCTTTAATCGGTTCAGGTAGAATTCTGTGAGTGCCAGGCAGGAAATCTCTCCTGATCGCAGCAGGGATGCCAACCCGGGGATGGACATAAAAGCCAGGTCGGCTTCCCAGGCAGGTCTGGTAATCCCTGAGGGTATATCCCAATTTACTTTTGGAGTGGGCTCCGGAATCCGGAAACCATGGGGCAGGGGATTGAACTGTATGGCCGGGGGGGTGGTGTTTGGCAGATCGTATGCCCTGATGCTTTGATATGCATCAACCAGATCGGCCATCCCGGAATCGATCATGGCCAGTTCCAGGGTGTCAAATACCAGGTCCATGGGATTCATTGCATGGTAGGTGGAATCGATTACCACTTTCACATGCGGTTCCACCTCAGTTTCCTCTTTTTTGCTTTTACATGAAAAGAGAAGGAAAGCCATTAGAATGGCCCCTGTAAAAAGCTGTATCCCCCTGAAAGTCAATCCGACTCTATGCATGGTCGCTGGGTTTATTGATAGGAATTTGAAATATACAAAAAAAGCAAATCTTTTTTTGTGATTTCGCCGAGATCATCTATATTTGCAGCCGCAATTGGGAGCTTAGCTCAGCTGGTTCAGAGCACCTGCCTTACAAGCAGGGGGTCACTGGTTCGAATCCAGTAGTTCCCACAAGGCTTACAGAAGGATTGAAAAAACAAAGGTTACAGAAAAGGATACAGTTCAACATGGATTGTGTCCTATTTTTGGGAGCACAACAGTGGAACTAAGCGGCGCCCGCACCACAGATGCTATTACCTGTATGCGATCCCGGCGTCCGGTTTAGTGTATTTTTATATTTTTCTGAGTAATAATATTAGGGGAGTTTATGAGTAGCGGAAAAGTATGTTGATAATATGTTGTTCCTCTATGATATTCAAATATTGATCCCCATAGGTTTTACGTTATATTATCGGGATACCTCCGGTAATAATATCTTACCATCATAAAACTTCTTAAATAGGGTTTGACTATCCAAGCTAGAAACCCAAACAGGATCAATGAAAATGCAAGTACCATGTTCATTGAACATATAATTACTGTTTGATCTTCCCATTTTCCTGCTCCTCCTTGGAAAAGTATCGACATACTAATACCAATGGAAGCAGCTAGGGCTAGGATTCCTTGCATTCCAAACCGAAGAAATCTATTTTGGTCTTCTTTTATAGATTCAAGAATCTCCTTTTTTTCTTCATCGGAATCAAGAATTTCTACTTTTTTAAGTACGGACTTGATAGTGTTGTTTATGAGTGTTACAAAGATTAAACCTATCATTGCCCCAGTAAAAACTACGAACCAAACACTGGATATTATACTGAATTTCATGAAAATGAATATGGAAAAATCAAACACTAGTTTTATGAATGAAAGCAAAAACAATCTATTAAGTATGTCTTTTGTAAAAAAGACTGTTGCGGATTGAATTATAAGGCCAACTGATAGAAAAATCAAGGAGTATTGATATCCGTTTTTGGTAAAAAGGAATTTCTCAGAAGGAAAAATGATCCCTTCGAGATACCAAGTAGAAATAAACAACGATGTGCAAAGTGTAATATACGAGATTATTAATATGCAAGTGTAGATGAAAGGATTGGATTTTTTATACTTCCTTGTATTTAGAATAAAAACAATCACATATACAATGATTTGAAAAAGTATTCCAAAGGTGTTGTGAAATAACATACTTGAGTTTGCTTTTGGTTATTAATATAACGGGGGAACTAAGCCGCTGCTTTGCGGTCTGCTATAGTGATTTGTTAGATTGCCATTTTTATTCTTTCAAAACCTCAGCTAACCCATTTGCTATATCTTCGATTGTCTTGCCTGATGAGCTTAACGCAATTTTATCTGCAAGCGACGGACTATATTTCAGTACATCTGATTTAGTTACGTTGTGCCACACGGGAAGGATGACTTTCTCACCATCGATTTCTCGTGCGACTAAACCATTGAGTTCATATTGCGGCCAATTTTTAGCAAAAAATGCTTCTGAGAGAACTACAATTCCATAGGACGAAACAGAGAGACCCTTATCGATTTTTTGGCGTAGGCTATCGCCAACACGTAGTTCAAATTCGTCGTACCAGATATTAAAACCCATTTCAGCAAGTTTTTCAGCAAGAGGGCGAACCAATTCATCTTTATCCTCACTTGCATGACTAATGAAGGCATCGTATCCTACGCTTTCAGGTCCTTTAGGATTTTGCAGTGCAATCATTCGCAACATCAAACCAGTGTGCATGGAAAATGCTTCATCATCACTTTTAATTGCTCTTTTACTATATAGATTCATGGGCGATGAACCAGCTACCACCCACCACTCTGGATCTTCAAAATCAGTCGTCTTAACGGAAAGGACAACATCTTCTCGGCCAAATAAAGTAAACGATTCAATGAATTTAACACTTAGCACCTTGGTGTCTGCCTCCATTTCTACGTACTCCCTTGCACGCTGTTTTAGTTTTTTAATACTTAATGGCATAATCTCGTTGGCTATCTAACATATTATTCTACTGCCAATAGCGGCATAGTAAGTAAAATACAACATATTTTATTGCGAAGCAACTAAAATACATGGGATGTAATAGGTTTAGTTTCCTTATAACTACAATTAAATTACGAAATTTTATTCACGGAGTAGACTGGTTCTTCGTTAAATTTGGGGATGGATTATTATTCTATAAGTACTCTTGAAAAACGTCCGTTTGTTTGATATTCTAAAACGGGGGAGGTTAATGCGGAAATTTGGCCCTTTCCAGAAGCAGTAATTGTTTGGGGGGATATTTACGTGTTTCGGCCCCATAAATTGTAATAATACCCATTAGAGTATGATAAATTATCTGGATACATTGTTTATTATAGACAGGTGTGTCAAAGGTATAATCTCTGAACTTTAGGCGGGTAGTCTAACCATGTATGCGAATTTATACGCGTTAACACACTTATAATAAAGCTGCCATTATTAATAATGGGTTTTTCTATTTAACTGAACACATTGTAAAACGATGTTTTGTTTTCCGTCGTGTACGATAATAAATATATCGGATTACAGAAAACGTTAAGAATTGCGGTGAAAAAATCACATTTTTGGGGACATTAAATATCTCCTTTGAGAAGGCCTTGTTAAACAAATTACCGAATGGTCTTAAGTTGGCTGGACTCATTGTCCTGAACACACTCAGTTCACGCTAATCCTTAACACAACGTATTGAGTAGCCTTCTTCCTTGAATCGGTAGAGCCGGGTAATTTGATTGGAAAAAACGGAAGCAGTGACCACCTTGTGCCGGTATACAGCAACTAATGTAAAACCCAGAGCACTAAGGCATTTGGATGGTCAATTGAAATCGGCCCGGAGTGGTCATCGTATCCAATTTTTCCAGTCAAACAAAGCAAACCATAGAATAAACTCCTCAACTTCTTTTGAATAGTTCATACTGGTTTATGTGATGAGCCGGGATATATCAGCGCATAAGAAAGCCCCCAGCTTGAACCGGGGGCTTGATAGTTTTCTACAATATTTGTTCGTTCTATTCCTCGGGTGGAGTAATTGTATAGCCAAGTTGAGTCAATAACACTGCCTGGTTGAAAAATACCCATGATTCGATGGTCTTCCCATCAACAACGCGAGAAACTTCTACTCCGGAATATTTGACTTTTTTTCCTGTAGGGGGCGAGTCACCCATAGGACCAGTATTTGTCCCTGTAATTGTCCATCTTCCAATAGTGTGATCCTCTGCGATAATTAATTCATCAAGAGTAACATTGAAGTCTGGAAAACCTGTCCGTAAAGAAGTGATGTATTCCTTAATTGCTTCAATCCCTATGATGTCTTCAGAGATATCAACATAGTGACGTACACACTCAGGGGAGAGAACCTCGTCAAGCAGGGATAGATTACCCTCATTCCAAGCTTCAACATATTGATCAGCATGGACAATCCTTTCTTTCTCGTTGTCAATTTTTTGCTGACAGGATGCACTTGCCAATAAACTAAATGCAATTAATGCAAATAAATACTTTCTCATGATTGTTAGATTTTAGGGTTAATAACTTTCAAGTTACGATAATCCAGACCTATAAGTCAAGTATTTTGTTGACTTTTAACGGCTTAATAGCCCTCCCGCCAGTCCCAAGCAGATTACACAATAATAGCTCCTCAACTTCTTTTTCGTACATGGTTTTATTGGTTAATGTGGTGGGAAGGGAAATAACAGTGTATAAAAAACTCCCAATATTACACTGGGAGCTCCAATTTCTTTATCTATTCCACGCAACTTGATAATTCCTCTTCCGGGTGTTCAATTGACTCATATACCTCAAGGTAGTAATTTGCATAAAGGAATAAATATCCCCACGGGAAGAAAGCAGACCGGTATGAATCAACTTCAATACTTGGAAATATTGGAAGAATCAAGGATTTATCTTGATACAAAACAGGCAGAATGTGATCGGGAATACAGGATAAATCAATTCCGCCGCGTGGACTATGAACAGGAAACTGGCAAGATGATCTTCTCCGATGTCGGTGTTATCCCTAGGGTTGTAGCTGATTACCAGATCGTGGGATCTCTTTCAAGGAAATCCAATACCTGGTTGTGGGCCTGGGATAACCCCTACCTTCTTGATAACACTATCCAGGATATTTGGGAAGTGAAGGAATTTGGTGATAAAAATGATATTGAAAAACTTAAAAGCCCAAAATGGGAAGCTACCGAACAGGATGCATGGGACATGACTGCCATAGCTGCGAATATTTTGAATGCCAGGGGGGCTTATTCCTTCCTATCAGATGATATTAGGGTTTTTGTAATAATCAAGCGGATCAAAACTATTGGAAGTGTCTGATTAGTCGAATCCTCTTAGAAGCCTTCCCTGAAAGTCGGGGAATACACGTTTAGACAAAGCTGCTTATTCTCAGTGACGGTTAGAATCTTTTCAATAGTTAGGACGGTATTGCAAAAGCGGGACGTTGTGACCACATTTAGCCGGTTAGATTACAATTGGCATACTTAGTTTAATAACAATCACTTAACTCTGATCTGGGACGGTCAATTTACTCTGGCTATAGGTGGTCAAGGGCACTGGTTTTTCCAGATAGCGAGGAATGGGTTTGTCTTTTCAGTGTAAGGGTTCCCCCCTTTGGATCACCGACTGAACGAAGAGAAGGAGGTAACCCAGAAGTTCCCACACTGAAAATCAAGGCCTTCAGAGATTTTATCTGAGGGCTCTTTTCTTTTGGTTGAATAGGGATTGAAGAATCTACTTATTTCTCGTATTAGTGTATTTTAGAAAATATGAGTAGACTATTCAGTAAATTATTTCTTTGAGAAAAGAAAATAACCAAATCCGACTGTCAGGAACAGATAAATAAACATGGCGCCAAAAGCAACCCAGTTTAGTGTACCATTCAAATAGAAGATCAAAGTTGCGATAAAACCGATCAAGTCATAGAAGAATACATCCAATACAATGGCCTGTCGTACTGGACCCTTTTCAGCATTGCGACCAAACCAACATAGTAACATATTACCAACAAGAGTAGCTCCGTAAATTCTTGCTAAAAAGGCGGCTCCTGCACCAAAAGGACTTCCCATGAAGGTTAGGAATTGTTCGGGAATAAACAGCATAATTGGAAAAAATCCCAGGCATACGATAGCCTTAATGATCATAATGGTTTTAAATTTCATAATATTCCTCCTAATAATTTAATTAGTGAATAATAAGAATGAATCTGGACTATTTATCAAAATGACAATTGTTCCTGTATAATTACTATCAAAGCTTATTAAGACAATTTTTAGAGATCCAGAATTACTGTTTTCTGTCATTTGATTTCCTCCTTTATATCAATCGGGTCGAAATTGTACAAAATTCTAAGATATCATCTGTATCTATTAACCAGCGAACTACCTTTCTACGCTTTAGCTCTTGCCAGAATTGGGCCAGTTTGTTGGGGCTATCAGGCATTTAGGATTGGAGATTGGTTACATGCAAGTTACTCCGTTGTTGCATATGAGTCAAATACAATGAAGATTAACGGTACCCATTTATCGAATCCGTATTGTTTGGAAATCTCGCTATGGGCAAAAGAATTCAAATACCATCAACTTCAAATTAATTCCCAATAATAGAGTAGATTTGCATAAAAAGTATAAGAAATGAAAGAATTACAAATAGGAAATCTAACAATTGAAGTTCCAATCATACAAGGGGGAATGGGCATTGGTGTTTCAATGTCTGGATTAGCAGCAGCAGTGGCAAACGAGGGTGGGGTTGGAGTTATAGCCGTAGCCGGACTTGGTATGTTTGAGCCTGATTATGCAAAAAATTTCATTGAAGCAAATAATAGGGGATTAAGGAAAGAAATACAAAAGGCAAGAGAATTGACCAATGGTGTTCTAGGTGTAAATATCATGGTTGCACTTACAAATTTTACCGAATTGGTAAAAACTTCAATTTCAGAAGGTATTGATATTATTATTGCGGGTGCGGGACTTCCTTTGAATTTGCCTCAATATTTAACCAAAGGATCAAAAACAAAACTTGTTCCGATAGTTTCATCCGGAAGGGCTACAAAAATATTGTGTACAAAATGGAAAGAACAATATGATTATCTCCCTGATGCAATTGTTCTTGAAGGGCCAAAAGCTGGCGGACACTTAGGATTTAAAAGGATCCAGCTTGAAGATCCCGAATTTGCATTAGAAAAACTATTGCCAGACGTATTAGAGGAAGTGAAACAATTTGAAGATAAATACAATACTACAATCCCAGTGATAGCCGCAGGTGGAATTTATACAGGTGCAGATATCAAAGAGATCATGGATTTAGGAGCATCCGGTGTTCAGATAGGAACGCGTTTCGTTACAACCGAAGAGTGTGATGCTTCAATGAAATTCAAGCAGACATATATTGATTCCAAAGAAGAAGATATGGAAATCATTGACAGTCCGGTTGGAATGCCGGGACGCGCTATTAGAAATGAATTTATTGAAAAGGTAAGCAGAGGGGAGAAACGTCCGGTAAAATGTCCTTATCATTGTTTAAGAACCTGTAA